>NZ_JBIAFD010000019.1:0-152592 GCF_042869095.1 Streptomyces sp. NPDC007264 | reverse complement strand
ACTCTCCGTGAATGTTTTCCCGTGATCGGGATGACACCACGAGAGCGGTGCGAGAGGAGGAATGATCCCCTCGCACACAGCGTCCTCGCTGTGTTGTTTCAAAGGAACCTCGACCATCGGAAAAAACCGACGGACGGGGTATCAACATATCTGGCGTTGACTTTTGGCACGCTGTTGAGTTCTCAAGGAACGGACGCTTCCTTCGTACTCACCGCAAGAACACTCTCGCGGCTTTCCTCCGGGCGCTTCCCTTCGGTGTTTCCGACTCTATCAGATCTTTCTCGACCCGATTTCCTCGGTGCTTTCCGGCCTTTCGGCCTTCCGGCGGTGTCGACTCTACCAGACCCTTTCGGGCCCGATCCCTGTCAACCGGGTTTGTCTTCGCGGCCGTTGGCCGTTCCGACGTCCCAAACTCTAGCGGATCCGTCCGGCGATTCCCAATCCGGTCGGACCGGGAGTCGTCGAGCCCAAATGGATTTGAATTCGGGCACGCCGAAATTCAACCCCGTTGGGAGATCGAACTGGATGGTTTGGGTGCCGCTGCTGCGGCGGGAGGTGCTGTCCCAGAACCGTTACGGCTCCGTGGCAACCCGAAGAACTTTACGGACCAGGGGGTGGACTGTCAAGTCTCCCCACGGCGGTGCGACGCCAAACCCAGGTGGGCATCAGCCCAGGTCGGTGAGGCGGCCGCCGGCGTCCGGCTGGGCGTGCTCCACCCGGCGCAGCAGGCGGGTGAGCACTTCGCCGAGGACGGTGCGCTCCTGGGGGGACAGGTCCTGGAGGAGGTCCTCCTCGAAGACGGAGGCCAGGCGCATGGCCTCCAGCCACTTCTCGCGCCCCTCGGCGGTCAGTTCGACGATCACACGGACGCGGTTGGCCTCGTCGCGCTCCCGGGTGACCAGTCCTTCGCTCACCATGCGGTCGATGCGATGGGTCATGGCGGCCGGAGTCAGCCCGAGCCGCTTGGCCAGCTCGCCGGGGCCCAGGCGGTAGGGGGCGCCGGACAGGACGAGGGCCTTGAGGACCTCCCACTCGGCGTTGCTGATGCCGAGCCCTGCGGTCTGACGGCCGTAGGCCACGTTCATCCGGCGGTTGAGGCGGGACAGGGCCGAGACGATCTGCTCGACCTGGGGATCCAGGTCCCTGAACTCGCGCTGGTAGGCGGCGATCTGCTCGTCGAGGGTCGGCTCACTGACGCCGTGGGTGTCGCCCATGGTCCGCAGTATGGCATGTGACGCTTGGCGTCGAAGTCCTTCGAGGTGTACTCTTTAGTATCGAACTTTAGCTTCGAAGTCTTCAGGGTTAATCGCTTCAGGAGTAAGGCCTGTGGGTCGGACGCCGGTGGTTCCCTCTTCCCAAGGCAGGTGAACGTGACCAGGGCAAGGGGCGCAGCGATGCGCCGGATCCATGTGGGCAACGCACTCAGCGCGTTCGGCCTCGGCTTCACCGTCCCGTACCTGTACCTCTATGTGGCGCGGGTGCGGGAGCTCGGTGCCGTGACGGCGGGTCTCGTGCTCGCGGTCTTCGCCGTGGCCGCACTCGTCGTGCTGCCGTTCGCCGGGCGGGCGATCGTCCGGCGCGGCCCGCTTCCGGTGCTGCTCACCGCCCTGCTCACCACCGCGGCCGGGGCGCTGAGCCTGGGACTGGCCGCCGACGCGCCGACCGTGCTGCTGTCGGCGGCCGTGCTCGGCGCGGGGCAGGCCGTGATGCAGCCGGCGCTGGCCACGATGATCGTGGACTGCTCGACGGCGCAGACGCGGTCACGGGCCTTCGCCGTGCAGTTCTTCCTGCAGAACCTGGGGCTCGGCGTGGGCGGGCTGATCGGCGGCCATCTCGTCGACGTCTCGCGTGCCTCGTCCTTCACTCTGCTGTTCTCGATCGAGGCGGTGATGTTCCTGCTGCTCGTCGTGATCATGACGACCGTACGGGTGCCGCACGCGCCGGCGACCGCCACGACCCACCAGGGCGGCAGGGCGAGCCGGAGGCGGCTGCTGGGCGACCCGGCCATGGTGCGGTTGTCCGTGCTGGGTTTCGTGCTGTTCTTCGCCTGCTACGGGCAGTTCGAGTCGGGTCTGAGCGCATACGGCGTCGAGACGGCCGGAATCTCGACGTCCGCGCTGGGTACGGCACTGGCGGCGAACACGGCGGTGATCGTGATCGCGCAGTTCGCGGTGCTCAGGTTCGTGGAACGGCGGAAGCGGACGCGGGTGATCGCGGCCGTGGGGCTCATCTGGGCCGCGGCGTGGGCCGTGGCGGGGTACGCGGGCCTGGGGAACGGGAGCCGGGCCATGGCGACCGCCGCGTTCGTCACGACGTACGGGCTCTTCGGTCTCGGCGAGGCGATGCTGGCGCCGACGGTCGCACCGCTGGTCGCCGACCTCGCGCCGACGGGCCTGGCCGGCCGGTACAACGCGGCCTTCGCCCTGGTGAAGCAGCTCGCGCTCGCGCTGGGCCCGGCGGTGGGGGGACCGCTGGCCGCGTCGCTGCCCGCGCCGTACATCGTGACGTTCCTGCTGTGCTCCCTGGGCATCACGTTCCTCGCGCTCAGGCTCGGGCGGCTGCTCACCCCGGTGCAGAACCAGCCGCCGGTGAGGAGCCGGGTGGTGGCGCAGGGGAGTGCGGCGGCGGGACACGCGCCGGCGCGCGCCTGACCGGAGCGCGTCCGGGCCGACCGGCCCGGACGCCTCGGGCGGTCAGCTCGCCCCGCGCGGCAGTGCGAACTCGCACCAGACCGCCTTACCGCCCCCCGGCGTCCGCCTCGACCCCCAGCTGGAGGCGATGGTCGCCACGATCGCGATCCCCCGCCCCGCCTCGTCCGCCGGCTCCGCCCGACGGCGGCGGGGCAGGTGCTCGTCGCCGTCCGTCACCTCGATGATCAGCCGCCGGTCCGTACGCCGCAGCCGCAGCCGCATCGGCGGAACCCCATGCTGCAACGAGTTCGCGACCAGCTCGCTCGCCGCCAGCACCCCCAGATCGTGCAGGTCGACCGGGAACCGCCAGCTCGTCAGCACCCCGGAGGCGAAGGCACGCGCGCGTGGAGCCGCCTCCACTCCGCCGAGCAGCTCCAGCGCGGCGTTCCGGAAGAGGTCGCCGTCCGGGCCCGTGCGCGCCGGGTGCTGGAGCACGAGCACCGCCACGTCGTCGTCGTGACCGGCGGTGACGCCCGCCGAGCGGAACAGGCGGTCGCAGATCACCTGGGGCGTGCCCGTGGCGCCCGCGAGGGCGCCCTCCAGGGCCGCGATGCCCTCGTCCAGGTCCGCGTCCCGGCGCTCGACCAGGCCGTCGGTGTAGAGCACGGCCGTGGAGCCGGGGCCCAGCGGCACCGAGCCCGACGCGTGGATCCAGCCGCCCGTGCCGAGCGGCGGGCCGGTGGGTTCGTCGGCGCGCAGCACGTCGCCGTGCTCGTCGCGGACCAGGATCGGCAGGTGGCCCGCCGAGGCGTACACCAGTCGGCCCTCGTTCGGGTCGTGGACGGCGTACACGCACGTCGCGATCTGGTTGGCGTCGATCTCCGCGGCGAGGCCGTCCAGGAGCTGCAGGACCTCGTGCGGGGGCAGGTCCAGGCGGGCGTAGGCGCGGACGGCGGTACGGAGCTGGCCCATCACCGCGGCCGCCCGGACTCCCCTGCCCATGACGTCGCCGATGACGAGGGCCGTACGGCCGCCGCCGAGGGTGATCACGTCGTACCAGTCGCCGCCGACCGCGGCCTCCGTGCCGCCGGGCTGGTAGGTCGCGGCGATGCGCAGGTCGTCGGGCTGCTCCAGCTCCTGGGGCAGCAGGGAGCGCTGGAGGGTCACGGCGGTCTCGCGCTGTTCGCGTTCGCTGGCCCGCAGCCGCTCGGCGGCCTCGGCGTGGTCGGTGACGTCGGCCGCGAAGACGAGCACGCCCCTGGCCTTGTCGTCGCGCACGTCGACCGGCGTGCACGTGAACGTGTACGAGCGGCCGCCGGGCGCCTTGCGGGACTTGACCGTGCGCGGCCTGCAACTGCGCAGCACCTGGTCCAGGAGCGGCAGGAGACCGAGCTCGTCCAGCTCGGGCAGTGCCTCGCGCGCGGGTCCGCCGGCCGGGCGGGGGCCGAAGGCCGCCACGTAGGCGTCGTTGACGTACGCGACGCGGTGGTCGGAGCCGTGCAGCAGGGCGACCAGGGCCGGGACGCGGTCGAGGACCTCGCGCACCGGCAGTTCGTCGACCGCGGGCACGCTCGGCGTGTCGTCGTCGGTGAGCCGCTCGGCGCGGGCCGCGGGCACGGAGCCGTCCCCCCGCCGGTCCGGGGGGACCGCGTGCCCGGTCCGCGCTGCCGCGCGGCGCTGCGTTCCGGGGAGCCGGGCGCTCCAGCGCGTGAAGTTCACCGATTCCTTGCCTCGTCGTTGTCGTCTCCGGCCGGCTCCGGAGCCGGTCGGGGATCCGGGTGCCTGCCCCCGGGGGTGTGCAGCGCGGTGGGGAGAGCCTGGTGGATGGGTCGGGGCGGGGGTCGGCCCGCCCATGGTCGGGGACCAGTCTGGCCGACCGGACCGACATCCGTCAGACGCCCGCCTGTCCGGCGGAGTTCCTGGATCCGCTCAGGACGACCCCTTCGGGTTTCCTGAAGGCTTTCCACCGGCCGCGAGTTCGAACTCCGCACGGGGATGTTCGAGTGAACCGAGGGAGACGATCTCCCTCTTGAACAGTCCCGCGAGCGTCCATTCGGCGAGCACGCGGACCTTGCGGTTGAAGGTGGGGATCCTGCCGAGGTGGTACATGCGGTGCATCAGCCAGGCAGGGTAGCCCTTCACCTTGCGCCCGTAGACGTGCGCAACGCCCTTGTGCAGCCCGAGGGAGGCGACGGAGCCGACGTATTTGTGCGCGTACGTCTCCAGGGGCTCGCCGCGCAACGCGTGCACGATGTTGTCGCCGAGCACCCTCGCCTGGCGCACGGCGTGCTGGGCAGTGGGGGCGGTCTCCCTGCCCGGTTCGGCGACGGTGACGTCCGGTACGGCGGCGGCGTCCCCCGCGCCCCAGGCGTGCGTGACGCCGTCCACGGTGAGCTGGGGGGTGCACTTGAGGCGCCCGCGCTCGTTCAGCGGCAGGTCGGTGGCCGCGAGCACCGGGCTCGGCTTCACCCCGGCGGTCCACACGACCGTACGGGTGCGGAAGCGCGTGCCGTCGCTGAGCACGGCGACGCGGTCGACGCACGACTCCAGGCGGGTGTGGAGGCGCACGTCGATGTTGCGGCGGCGCAGTTCGGTGACCGTGTACCGGCCCATCTCCTCGCCGACCTCGGGCAGGATGCGGTCGGACGCCTCCACGAGGATCCACTTCATGTCCTCGGGCCTCACGTTGTGGTAGTAGCGCGAGGCGTAGCGGGCCATGTCCTGCAGTTCGCCGAGCGCCTCCACGCCGGCGAAGCCGCCCCCCACGAAGACGAAGGTGAGGGCCGCTTCGCGGACGGCGGGGTCGCGGGTGGAGGAGGCGATGTCCATCTGCTCGATGACGTGGTTGCGCAGGCCGATGGCCTCCTCGACGGTCCTGAAGCCGATGCCGTGGTCGGCGAGACCGGGGATCGGGAGGGTGCGCGAGATGGAGCCGGGGGCCAGGACGAGTTCGTCGTAGGAGACCTGTTCCGTCTCCCCGGTCTCCTGGGTGGCGAGGGTGGCGACGGTCGCGGTGCGCTTCGCGTGGTCGACGGCCGTGACCTCGCCGACGACGATCCGGCAGCCGTCCAGCACCCGGCGCAGCGGCACCACGAGGTGGCGCGGTGAGATGGCGCCGGCGGCCGCCTCCGGCAGGAACGGCTGGTACGTCATGTACGGGTCGGGCGAGACCAGCACGATCTCCGCCTCGCCCCGCCCGAGCTCCGCCTTGAGTTTCTGCTGCAGGCGCAGGGCCGTGTACAGACCGACGGAGCCACCGCCGACGACGAGGATGCGCACGCACTTCGAGGGTTCGGGAGGTGTCGCCCGTTGGGATGCAGCCGTCACCATCCCATGACGCACCCGGCGCCGGGGTTTGTCCACAGCCTCAGCAAATTGTGTGACCGGACACAGGCTCCGGCCGGAGTTGACCGAATTGTCGGGGTGTGGAGAAAAGACGCAGGTCGGCGGGTGTGAGGGGGGCGATTTCAAGGGGTGCAAACAGGATATATCCGGCGCGTACTCCGATCGGGGGGCGCTCCGTGCGGAACCTGCCCCTTCTGAATTGACTCCCGCTCAACTATGTTCGTGTGTCGACGGGGTGTGGGGGATGTGTTCGGCGGGTCCGCGACGGGTGGCCCGACCGGATACGACGCTTTTCCGTATGCTCCGGCTTCCGATGACGGGGAGTGTCTCCGGGGGGAGACGTCATTACCGGGGGAACGCTTATGCACATTCAGGACTCTCATTGGTCGTCCGCATCCGCCGTCGCGCCGGCGGGCGCGGTGAGCACGGCGGGCAACGTCCGCGGGAACGGCGCGCGGACGGCGCCGCTGCGCGTGGACGCACAGCGCAATCTGGAGCATGTACTGCGGGCGGCGCGCGAGGTCTTCGGCGAGCTGGGGTACGGAGCGCCGATGGAGGACGTGGCGCGGCGCGCGAGGGTCGGCGTCGGCACGGTCTACCGGCGCTTTCCGAGCAAGGACGTCCTCGTCCGCCGGATAGCCGAGGAGGAGACCGCCCGGCTGACCGACCAGGCCCGGGCGGCGCTGGGCGAGGAGCACGAGCCGTGGTCGGCGCTCGCCCGCTTCCTGCGCACGTCGGTGGCGTCGGGCGCAGGCCGGCTGCTGCCGCCGCAGGTGTTGCGCGTGGGGGTGGTCGAGGAAGGGGCCGAGAGGTCCGGCGCGGTGCCGGCCGAAGAGCCGCGGGTGCCGCAGCAGCGGCCCCAGCAGAGTGCCGAACTGCGGCTCGTCGAGCAGCGGACCGCGGCGCTGCTGGAGGACGCGGGTGCCACGACACTGCTGGAGGTCGTCGGGCAGCTAGTGGAGCGGGCGCGTGCGGCGGGCGAGCTGCGGGCCGACGTCACCGTGTCGGACGTCCTGCTCGTGATCGCGACCGCGGCTCCCTCGCTGCCGGACCCCGCCCATCAGGCGGCGGCCTCGGCGCGGCTGCTCGACATCCTCCTGGAAGGCCTGCGGTCACGACCGGCGTGAGACGCCCGGCCCTGAGGCGAGCGGCCATGCGGCGAGCGGGCGGGCCTGGAACGGGCTCCTGAGGAACGTGCTGCCGAGGGCCGGGCTCCCGAGGTCCGGGCCCTCGCGGCCGTCCGCGGTCCGTGCGCGGGTGCCGCGTCGCCCGCGCACGGATCCGGGCGCGGCGGCCCACCGGTTCGCCGTGTCCCCGGGCCACGTCCGCCGGCCGGCTGCCGCCGTGGTCGTGCGTCACCCGTTTCGGTGATCTTCCGCAGACGGAGGCCCGTTCGAGTCGGCCGCGCTCGCGGACTGCGCGAGTCGCGGTTCGCCCGTCGGCGGGCGACGGGTCGGGCTCAGCCCGGAGGAGAGGCCCCGGCACACGCGCGCCAGGTCCCGCAGCACGTCGTCAGGGGTGAAGGCCGACCCCTTCGCGCGCTCGGCATCGAAGCGGGCCCGGCCCAGGGCCTCCAGCGCGACCCGCTCCGTCCGCCCGGCCCGGGTGCGCTCCGGTTCGGGGCGTACAGAGCGCCCGCGCCAGCGGTCGGCGGCCGCCAGCAGCCGGACCGCACCGGCGAGTTCGCCGACGGTCGCCAGGACGTTCGCGGCGATGTCCGCGAGCCCTGCCGTCACCGACTCCGCGCACCGGCTCGCCACGGCCTGGCGCAGCGCCTCGGCCAGCTTGGGCAGCCCCGGTTCCGGACCGGACTCGGCGACCGTGACGAGCGCTTCCATGCCGTTCAGCGCGGCGATGAAGTGCGGGGGCGGCGTGCCCCGGTGGGTCTCCGCCCGGGCGTGCTCCCACCATGCCCGCGCCCGGGCCGTCTCCCCCTCGTCCAGCGCCATCTGCGCGCGCAGCAGGGACACGTACGCGTGCGCGTCCTGCACGGCGTACCGGTCGGCGGCGGCGCTCGCCTCGTCCAGCGTGGTGCAGGCGTCCGTCCGCTTGCCCTCGCGGTAGGCGATCTCCCCGAGCCGGGCGAGCAGGAACGGCGCCTCCGCGTGCGCCCCCACCTCGTGCGCGAGCCTCAGTGCCGCCTCGTACTCGCTCTTCGCCTCCTCGAAGGAGCCGCGCGCCATCGCCGCCTCGCCCGCCGCGCTGCACACCTGGGCGCGCATCCAGCGGTCGCCGACACGAAGGCCGAGCGCGCGCAGCTCGGCCAGGTCGCCGTCCACGTCGTGCACTCCGCCGGGGGAATCGACGAGCAGGTGCGTGCGCATCATGAGGGCGACGCCGGTCTCCCAGTCGCCGCCGTGTCTGCGGCACTCGGTCAGCACCGCGTCCATGGCGTGCCGTACCTGGTGCGGCTCGTCCAGGTAGTACACGGTCATCGGCCAGACCATGCCGGGCAGCCGGGCAGCCTCCGGGCCGCCCCGCTCGAAGGTCCGGCGAATCCGGGCGGCGTACCGCCGCCACCGTTCGTCCCGCATCGAGGCCGCCGGGCGCGACTCCGCGACCAGGAACATGTGCAGCACCCGCAGTCTCATCCGCATCCGGTGGAACGGATGCCCCGTCTCGGCGTCCGCGTGGGCGAGGAACGCCTCGACGTGGTCGACCGCGGCGAGCTCCGTGAGGACGTCGGCGGCGGGACGCACCGCGGAGGCGGCGGGGACGGTGGCCTCGCGCGGCCGGAAGGCGGACGCCTCCGGGGCGGCCTCGGACGAGACGGCCGCCGGGCGGCCGTGTCCGTCCAGCGCCGCTCCCAGGCGCAGCACGCGGTCCACCCACTCCGCGCCCTCACGGCGGAAGTTGCGCAGCCACCAGAACCAGCCCGTCGCGAGAGCGATCGCGCCGGCCTCCTCCTCGGCGCCTGCGACGACGGCCCGGAACAGTCCGGCCCTGATGTTGTCCAGCTCCCTCTCCAGGCGCCGGATCCAGGGCAGTTGCTCGCCCGACCGCAGCTTCGGCTCGGCCTCCTCGACGAGCGCCCGCACCCATGCGCGGTGTCTGCGCTCCGCCGCCGCACGCAGCTCGGGGACCTCCGCGGCGCGCTCGGTGGCGTACTCGTGGATGGTCTCCAGCATGCGGTAACGCATGCCCGTGGCGCCGCCCTCACCGGCGTCACCGCCCTCACCGCCCTCACCGCAGCAGTCGTCGCGGTCGCCGTCCTCGACCGGAGTCGCGACGATCAGGGACTTGTCCACGAGCGCCCCGACGAGGTCGGCGGCGGGCCCGGTGCACACCGCCTCGGCCGCGGCGAGGTCCCAGCCGCCGGCGAAGACGGCGATCTCGCGCAGCACGGTGCGCTCGCGCTCGTCGAGCAGGTCCCAGGACCAGTCGACGACCGCGCGCAGGGTCTGCTGGCGGGGCAGCGCGGTGCGGCTCCCGGAGGTGAGCAGCCGGAACCGGTCGTCGAGGCGGTCGGCGATCTGCCGGGGCGTCAGCAGCCGGAGGCGGGCGGCGGCCAGCTCGATGGCCAGCGGCAGGCCGTCGAGGCGGCGGCAGATCTCGTCGACGGCGGCCAGGTCGCGTCGGGGCGCACGGCCGCCGCGCGCTCCAGGAAGAGGCGGCGCGCGGGATCGGGCGGCAGGGGGTCGACGGGGCGGACCGACTCGCCGGGCACGCCCAGGGGCTCACGGCTGGTGGCGAGGATCGTGAGTCCGGGGCAGTGCGTCAGGAGGGTCTCCGCGAGCTCGGCCGCGGCGCCGATCACATGCTCGCAGTTGTCGAGTATCAGGAGTTCGCTGCGCGCCGCGCAGTGCTCGATGAGGAGGGCGACCGGGTCGTCCTGCGGCACCGCCATCTCGTTGGTGATCAGTACGGTCTCGCGCAGTCCGAGGGCACTGACCACCGCGGCGGGCACCGCCTCCGGCCGGTCGAGCGGGGCCAGCTCGGCCAGCCACGCCTGCGGCAGCCCGGCGGCGGCCTGCTCGGCCAGACGGGTCTTCCCCGAGCCGCCCGGCCCGGTGAGGGTGACCAGGCGGGCCCCTCGCAGATCGGCGCGGATGGCGTCGAGTTCGCGTTCCCGGCCGACGAACGAGTTGAGCCGGGGGCGGATGTTGCCGGTGCGGGCGGCGGGGGCGGTGCTACGGGTGGTGGGCGCGGCTGAGGCCGGGGCGGTGGCGGGGGCGGGGGCGGGGGCGGGGGCCGTACGGGATCCCGTGGGGCCGCCACCGCGCCGGGTGTCCGGCCCGCGATGCGTGTCCGGCCCGCGACGGCTCTCCGACGGGGGCGCGGACGGTTCCGGGGCCAGCAACTCGGCGTGCAGCGCACGCAGTTCCGGTCCGGGGTCGGCGCCCAGCCCCTCGGCAAGGGCGCGGCGCACCTCCTCGTACACGGCCAGGGCGTCCGCGCCCCGTCCCGTGGCGCGCAGGGCGCGGACGAGGAGGGCGTGGAGGCGTTCGTCGTACGGATGGGCGGTGGTCAGTTCGGTCAGCTCGGGTACGGCGTCGGCGGCGCGGCCCAGGCACAGGTCGGCCTCGACGCGGGCGCGGGTCGCCTCCAGGCGCAGGGCCTCGGGGCGGGCGGCGGCCGCGCGGTCGGGCAGGTCGGCGAGGGCGGGCCCGTGCCACAGGGCGAGCGCGGCGCGCAGGTCGCGGGCGGCGGCGTGCGCGTCGCCCCGGGCGAGGGCCGAGGTGCCGCGCCCGACGAGGTCCTCGAAGACGAAGAGGTCCACGCTGTCGCGGGCGGCGGCGAGGCGGTAGCCGCCGGGCCCGGAGACGACCGCGTCCCGGCCGACGGCACGGCGGAGCCGTCCGACCAGCGCCTGGAGGGCGGCCGGGGCGTCGAGCGGCCGGTCGTCGGCCCAGACCTCGTCGATCAGGGTCCGTGGGTCGGCGGTACGGCCCGGGCGCAGGGCGAGCGCGGTGAGCAGCGCGCGGACGCGGGGTCCGCCGACGGGTACGGGGGTCCCCCGGTCGTCCTCCGCCTGGGCAACTCCGAGAATCCTGTACCGCACCGCCCCATTCTCACCGGGAGCGAGTGGCATGGCACGGGGTTTGTGAGCAGGGGCGTGCGTCGCCGTCCCCTGCCGCGGAACCGTTACGCCCCGGCTCCCAGCACCCGTCCCCGCGGGGCGATCCCCGCCGGTACCGCGCGGGCCCGGGCGGGGGTGCCCGTCCAGCAGGTGCCCCGGCGGGCCAGCAGCCGGCGCAGCCACAGTTCCAGGGAGACCAGGTCCGCCAGGCCGTCCAGCGGGAGCGGTTCGCCCTCGGCCGCCGCCCGCACCGCCTTGCGCACCACCCGGGCCTCCACCAGGCCGGCCTCCGCGAGCAGCGGTGTGTCGAACAGGGCCATCAGGGAGTGTGTGGCCACCCGCAGACCCGCGCGGGCCGCGGCCGCCGTCGAGCCGTGGGAGGGGGCGCCCCAGCCGGGCGGCAGGCCGCCGACGCCCGCACCCTCCAGGACCGTCCGCAGGATCGCGGCGCGCGCCCCGGGCTGCACCCTCAGGGCCTCGGGAAGCGCGCGGCACGCGCGGACGACCTGGTTGTCCAGGAACGGCGCGTGCAGCCGCTGGGAGCGGACCTCGGCGGCCTGTTCCAGGACGCGGAGGTCCGCCGCGTGCCGGGCCAGGGCCGCACGCGCGCGGAAGTCGCCCGGGCGCTGCCCCGGACCAACCCCCGTCCGACCTGCGGCTCCTTGCAGGCGAACCGATACTTCAGCGAGGGCCTCACCGGTCAGCCAGCGCGCCGCGGGCCCGGGTCTGGCCCAGGTGAGCGCGGCGAGCGAGGCCCCGACGGCGCCCCCGGGCTCCTCGAACCGCCGCTGCATCAGCCGGTCGGCGAGCGCGTCGACCCCGGTCCGGTACGGGGTGCGGGCCAGCTTCCGTGCCGCGCCGTACACGCGCGCGGGGACCAACACGGAGCCGTCGGCCTTCGCCAGGGCGGCCACGGGGCGTACGAGATGGCGTCTCTTGCGGTCCATCAGGAGGTCGGCGAGCCGGGCCGGGTGCGCGTCGAGGACCTGCCGCGCGCCGTAGCCGGTGAAGTGGTCCGCACTGCCCGACGCCAGCCGCGCCCGGTGCCTGGCCGCCGTGACCAGGGACGGGCCGGGCTCGTCGGTCAGCGGGACCTCCAGGTCGGCGTAGGGGAGCACCTCCTCGCCGCCGGTCACCACCACGTGGTGCAGCCGGGGATTCGCGGCCAGGGTGCCGGCCCGCTCCAGTTCGGCCTCGCGGCCCTGGACGGCGAGGTCGTTGAAGGTGACGGCCAGCAGGCGTTCGCCGGCCCCCGTGCCGTGGCCGAGCACCGTTCCGGGTCTGCCGGGGAGCCCGGCCGCGAGCAGCGCCAGCGTGCCGGAGGCCGGTCCTCCGGAGAGGTCGGCGCCGATGCCGGGCACGGGCATCCCGCGGGCGGCGCGCCGCTGCGCCGGTCCCATCCCGGGCACCGGCCCCGGGTCGATGTCGGCGCCCGGGACGTGCCGGGGTGCCGCCAGTCGGGCGCGTACGGCGTCGACGAGGGCGTCGCGCACCGCGTCCACCGCGTCGGCGGGGTCCGCCGGGGGCGCCGCGACCGCGAGGGACGCGACCGGCTCGTACCCGGCGATCTCGCGGGCCCCCGCCCGCAGGATCAGGGCGTGCCCCGGAGGTATGCGCCGCACGCCGTCGTACGGGGTCGAGTCGTGCACCGCCGCCGGTACGTCGGGGGCGGCGAGGAGGGCCGCCAGGTGCCCGAAGTCCAGGTTGGCCTCGATGAGGTCGGCGAGCGGCAGCGCGGCGGTCGCGTACGCCGTGCCGCCCGCCCAGGGCGTGTGGAACACCGGCCGCGCGCCCGCCAGGTCGCCGCACACCGTGACCCTGCGCCCCACCTGGACGACGGCGGTGTAACTGCCGGGCCACACGGTCAGATGGCGGAGTGCGCCTCCGCGGGCGGCGAACAGGCCGACGCGCAGTTCCTCGTCGGAGGCCCCGCAGGTGCCCAGGACCGCGATCCGGGTCTGCGGGTCGGCCCGCACGACGCGCACCTCGTCGGGGCGCCAGTCGCCGACCGCCCAGAGCGGATCGGGGTCGCCCCACAGGAGTTGGGAGCCCACCGGGTGGACGGTCTCGCCGTCGAGTCCGGTGGCTCCCGCGGAGCCGGGCTCGAGGGCACCGGCGGCGGCGCTGCTCCATCCCACCAACCACCGCATCGACGCCTCCACAGGCTGTGGACAACCAGTGCACCGGACGAACGGCTCCCATGCTGCCATGAAGCATGCGCCCCCGAGGGCGTGTGTTCGCGCTTGTGCGCCCGGGAATGCGCCCGTGTGAAGAGGCCCGTGAACCGGTGAGCCCTGGCTTCGACTGCGGCGGGAGGAAGGCGACAGCGACGCGAATGCGCCCCCGATACGCTCCCCGAGAACGCCCTTCGCGCCCTCAACAGTCGTGGTAGGAGGCTTGATCGCCTTCGGAATCCACCATCGATTTTCGGCCAAATCGGCCGACGGTGGGCAGGCTTGCGCACGCTCCGTACAGGGCTCCGCGCAACGCACGGTCCGGGAGGCGGAGTTCGCCCCCCGGACCGGTCCGCCGCCCGCGGGGATGTAGGCGGCGGTGTCCCCCAGCCCACTGGATCCAGTACAGCGGGCCGACCCACGCACGGCCATGCAACCTCTCCCGGGGTGGCCGGAGAAGAGCGCACGGACGGGCGCACGGCCACACACCAGGAGCACGCCGCGACACTCCGTACTGGGGTGCGGGCCACAATCCCGCCATCCGGATTTACGCCCCTTAACGGCTGGGATGCGGCGAACTACGCTGGGTTTACGAATGCCGCACGGTTATGCCACTGCGGCAGCCGTCTGTGTCGAGGGGTGGCGCATGTCCAGGGAGCAACGCGGGCCGAACGAAAAGCTCGGCGCCGTTCTCGCCCTCGCGGGAATCAGCAACGCAGGACTCGCCCGGCGCGTCAACGACCTTGGCGCCCAACGCGGGTTGACTCTTCGCTACGACAAGACGTCGGTGGCGCGGTGGGTCTCCAAGGGCATGGTGCCGCAGGGCGCCGCGCCCCACCTCATCGCCGCGGCCATCGCGCAGAAGCTCGGCCGCCCCGTACCGCTCCACGAGATCGGTCTGGCGGACGCGGACCCCGCGCCGGAAGTGGGCCTCGCCTTCCCCCGGGACGTGGGACAGGCGGTGAAGTCGGCGACGGAGCTGTACCGCCTCGACCTGGCCGGACGCCGGGGCGGCAACGGCGGCATCTGGCAGTCGCTGGCCGGATCGTTCGCGGTGAGCGCCTATGCGACCCCCGCCTCCCGCTGGCTGATCACCCCGGCCGACAGCTCGGTGGCGCGCGACCCCGGCCCCGGAGAGGGCCCCGGAGCGCCGCTGAAGGTGGGCCACAGCGATGTGCAGAAGCTGCGCGAGGCCGCCGAGGACGCCCGGCGCTGGGACTCCAAGTACGGCGGCGGCGACTGGCGCTCGTCGATGGTGCCCGAGTGCTTACGCGTGGAGGCCGCGCCTCTGCTGCTCGGCTCGTACTCGGACGAGGTCGGCCGGGCCCTGTTCGGGGCCAGCGCCGAACTGACGCGCCTCGCCGGCTGGATGGCCTTCGACACCGGGCAGCAGGAGGCCGCCCAGCGTTACTACATCCAGGCGCTGCGGCTCGCGCGCGCGGCCGCCGACGTCCCCCTGGGGGGCTATGTCCTGGCCTCCATGTCGCTGCAGGCGACCTACCGCGGTTTCGGCGACGAGGGCGTCGACCTCGCCCAGGCCGCCCTGGAGCGCAACCGCGGCCTGGCCACGGCCCGCACCATGAGCTTCTTCCGCCTCGTCGAGGCACGGGCGCACGCGCGCGCGGGTGACGCCCAGGCGGCCGGTGCGGCCCTGAAGGCGGCCGAGGGCTGGCTGGAGCGGGCCCGCGACGGCGACAACGACCCGTCGTGGCTCGGCTTCTACTCCTACGACCGCTTCGCGGCCGACGCAGCCGAGTGCTACCGCGACCTCAAGGCCCCCCGCCAGGTCCGCCGCTTCACCGAGCAGGCCCTGTCCCGGCCCACGGAGGAGTACGTGCGCTCCCACGGGCTGCGCCTGGTCGTGTCGGCGGTCGCCGAGCTGGAGTCGGGCAACCTGGACGCGGCGTGCGAGCAGGGGGTGCGGGCGGTGGAGGTCGCCGGGCGCATATCGTCGGCGCGCACCACCGAGTACGTGAGGGACCTCATGCACCGGCTGGAGCCGTACGGCGACGAACCGCGCGTGGCGGAGCTGCGGGAACGCGCACGACCGCTGCTGATGGCTCACGCCTAGAGAGCTCGCCGGGACGGTCATGAGCCTTCTGGCGTCCGTGCGCCGCGCGGCCCCGCGCGGCGCACGGTCCCGGGCATGACCGCGCCGGCCGCCCGGGTCTTCGGGCACCTCCCGGGTTTGAGCGCACTGTCAGTGGCGCAGTGCACTATCGAACCGGGAGGTGGAGCTGATGCGGGAGATCGCGTACGACTGCGACGTGCTGGTGGTCGGCGGAGGAATCGTCGGCCTGTCGACGGCGTATGCGATCACACGTGCCGCTCCGGGCACGCGGGTGACGGTCCTGGAGAAGGAGTCCGGCCCGGCCCGCCACCAGACGGGGCGCAACAGCGGGGTCATCCACAGCGGGATCTACTACCGCCCCGGTTCGCTCAAGGCGCGGTACGCGGTGCGGGGCGCCGCCGAGATGATCAAGTTCTGCGCGGAGTACGGCATCGCGCACGCCGTCACGGGCAAGCTGATCGTCGCGACGGAGCGGGAGGAGCTGCCGCGGCTGCACGCGCTCGTCCAGCGCGGCCGGGAGAACGGCATCCCGGTCAGGGAGCTGGGCCCGGCCCAGATCACGGAGTACGAGCCGGAGGTGCGTGGCCTCGCGGCCATCCACGTGGGCACCACCGGGATCTGCGACTTCACGGCGGTCGCCCGGCGGCTGGGCGAGGCGTCGGGGGCGGAGATCCGGTACGGCGCGCGGGTGGTGCGGATCGACCGGCGCCCCTCGCTCGGCGTCGCGGTGCGGACCGCGGACGGCGCGGTGCTGCGGGCGCGGGCCCTGGTCAACTGCGCCGGGCTGCACTGCGACGAGGTGGCCCGGCTGACCGGCGACGACCCGGGCATGCGGATCGTGCCCTTCCGGGGCGAGTACTACACCTTGGCGCGCCCCGAGCTGGTGCGGGGGCTGGTGTATCCGGTGCCGGACCCGGCGTTCCCGTTCCTCGGGGTGCATCTGACGCGGGGGATCGACGCGCACGTGCACATCGGGCCGAACGCGGTGCCGGCCCTGGCCCGCGAGGGATACGGCTGGGGGACGCTGCGGCCGCGGGAGCTGGGGGCCACGGTGGCGTGGCCGGGATCGTGGCGGATAGCGCGCCGGCACTGGCGGTACGGGGCCGGGGAGCTGCGGCGGTCGGTGTCGAAGAGGGCGTTCACGCGGGCCGTGCACAGACTGCTGCCGGAGGTCGGGGCGGCGGACCTCGTGCCGGCCCCCGCCGGGGTGCGGGCGCAGGCCGTACTGCGGGACGGGACGCTGGTGGACGACTTCCTGATCCGGGAGGGCCCGCGGGCGGTGCATGTGCTGAACGCCCCGTCCCCCGCGGCGACCGCCTCCCTGCCGATCGGCCGGGAGGTGGCGCGGCTGGCGCTGGCGGCGCTGGCCCGGGGCTGAGCGCCCGCCGGCCGTCCTCGCCCCGGCCGCCGGAAGGGGGCGCCGCCCACCGGACGGCCGGGCAGCGTCGGTCTCCCCGTAAAATCGGTTCCACTGTGTCTGACTCCCTCGATGTCGATGTCGCCCCCGAAGACCCCCGGGCCCTGCCCCGCGGCCGGGCCGCCGCTCCCGGCGCATCCGTCCCGCGCGACCGGGCCAAGGGCGAGCCCCGCTTCCCCGGCGGGCCGAAGGCCGATCCCGCCGGGTCGCACTTCGAGCGGCGGATCCGCAGCTTCCAGCCCCGCCGCAGCCGGGTGACCACCGGGCAGGCGGATGCCCTGCGGCGGCTGTGGCCCCTCTGGGGGCTGGACATCGACGGCCGGCGGGTGGTCGATCTCGCCGAGCTGTTCGGCGGCACGAAGCCCGTCGTGCTGGAGATCGGGTTCGGGATGGGCGAGGCCACCGCGCAGATGGCCGCCGCCGACCCGGACACCAACATCCTCGCGGTCGATGTGCACACGCCCGGCCAGGGCAACCTCCTCAGCCTCGCCGAGCGGGGCGCCCTGTCCAACGTCCGGGTCGGCAACGGAGACGCGATCATCCTGCTCCGCGAGATGCTCGCACCGGACTGTCTGGACGGGCTGCGCGTCTACTTCCCCGACCCCTGGCCCAAGAAGCGCCACCACAAGCGGCGGCTCATCCAGCCGGAGTTCCTCACGCTCGCCGCCACCCGTCTGAAGCCGGGCGCGCTGGTGCACTGCGCCACGGACTGGGAGCCGTACGCCGAGCAGATGCTCGAAGTGCTCACCGCGCACCCGGAGTTCGAGAACACCCGGCCGGGCGGCGGATACGCGGCACGGCCTCCGTTCCGGCCGCTGACCCGTTTCGAGGGCCAGGGACTGGACAAGGGGCATGTCGTGAACGATCTGTTGTTCCGGCGCGTACGGCACCGAGACCAGCCGACCGTCGGCGGCTGAGCGCCCCGCGGGTCCACCGGGCACCGTCGCGGGCGGCGCCCCTGTCTCGCTAGGGTCGATGCCGTGGCCACCCTCCCGCCGTACCCGACGTACCCCAGCGGTCCCGCGGACGGGGGTGTGCTCGGTCACCCGCACTGGTGGCAGAGGCGGTGGGTGCGGTACGGGGCGCTGATCACGCTCCTCACCCTGTCCGGGCTCGTCATCCTCGCCCTCGTGCGGCAGCAGACCGGCACCGAGGGCTTCCTGGTCGGGCTGGCCCTCGCGGTGCTGCCCGTGCCGCTGCTCGTGGCGGCCTTCCGCTGGCTGGACCGGGTCGAGCCGGGCCCCTGGTGGAATCTGGTCTTCGCCTTCGCGTGGGGCGCGTGCGCGGCCGCTCTCATAGCGATCGTCGCGAACAGTTTCGCGACGCGGTGGATAGCGACCACGACCGCCGATCCGAACGGTGCCGACACGCTCGGCGCGACGGTCATAGCGCCGTTCGTCGAGGAGTCCGCGAAGGCGGCGGCCGTGCTGCTCGTCTTCCTCTTCCGCAGACGGGACTTCACCGGAATCGTCGACGGGGTGGTGATAGCGGGGGTCACCGCCACCGGCTTCGCCTTCACCGAGAACATCCTGTACCTGGGCACGGCCTTCGGGACGGACCAGCTGAGCGGGGGGCGCGGGTTCGCCTCCGTCACGGCCGCGACCTTCTTCGTGCGCGTGGTGATGTCGCCGTTCGCGCACCCGCTGTTCACGGTGCTCACGGGCATCGGATTCGGGGTCGCCGCGCTGTCGGCGGAGCACCGGCGTGTACGCCGGCTGCTGGCGCCGCTGGGCGGGCTGGTGCTCGCGATGGGCATGCACGCCATGTGGAACGGCTCGTCGGCGTTCGGCGAGTACGGGTTCTTCGCGGTCTACGCGTCCTTCATGGCGCCCGCGTTCGGGCTGCTGACCTGGCTGGTGATCTGGACCCGGCAGCGCGAGCTGAGGACCGTGCGGGAGGAGCTGCCGGCGTACGCGGCCGCGGGGTGGCTGGGGCCGGTGGAGCCGTTCGTCCTCGGTTCCCTGCGGGCGCGGCGGCTGGCCCGGGAGTACGCGGGCCACCACTTCGGGCAGGCGGCGGCGCGCTCGGTCGCGGAGTACGAGGCGTTCGCGACATCGGTGGCGTTCCTGCGCCACCGGGGGCGCCGGGGGCGGGCGGGGGCCGATTTCGTCGTGCGGGAGCGGGAGTTGCTCTCCGCGCTGTGGGCGCGGCGGGCGGTGGCGCGGCCGGCACTGGAACACGCGGCGCGGGTCACCATGCCGATGGCACCGGCGATGGCACCGCCGGTGTGGCAGGGCCCCGGGTATGCGCCGCTGTACGGGGTGCCGCAGCACGGGCCGGCCACGCCGTATCCCGGGTACAACCCGTATCGCCGGTAGGGACCGGCGAGCACTTCGCGTTCACCGCCCGGGATGCCCTGCGCGGCCGGCCGAAGGAGGGCCGGCCGCTCGCCTACGCCATCCTCGGCTACGCCCACGTCGCGCCCGTCGCGCACACCCCGCACACCCCGCACACCCCGGAGCGCACCGAACTCCGCGACGGCGACACCCTGAACTTCTCCGCCGCTCTCACCGCGCGGCCCGGTCCGTGGCTGTCCGCAACCCCCTGAAGGAGTGAACTGCCCTGATCGAACGAGTTTGAGCCGCGACCGCCCGGAGCCCGCACGCCCCACCACCGGCAAGGGAACTCACGTTCGCCGAATGCCCTCCGAACGGGCCGTGACGGGGCCGGATCCAGCGCGTTTTTAGAGCATCAGTGCCACACCTACGCCCAGACGGAGGACGCGCCATGCACTCCACCCCCGCACCCTCGCATCAGCCTCCCGGAATCGAACGGCGGCCCGGCGTGACCACGCACGACGTTGACGGCAGGCTCGGCTCGGCACGTCCGGATACGGGGTGGGCGGCATGAGCGAGCCCACCGATGCATCGACCGACCGTGTTCCGGGGCCGCGCACCTCCTCCGCGACGTCCCCGTCCGGGCCGTCCGCCGGACCGCCCGCCTCCGAGTCGCAGATGCGGTACGTCGACCTGACCGGCAGCCGCGAAGCCGCCGGCCGCTCGATCCGGATGCGCGACATGGCCCGACGCCTGCCGCAGCTGGTACGCCGCTCGCTGGCTCTCGCCTGGCGCGTCGACCGACGAGCAACCGCCGGCCTCCTGCTGTGCCAGACCGTCACCGGTGTGATGCAAGCTCTGGGCCTGGTCGCCGTCTCCGGCACGCTGACCGCCCTGCTGCACAGCGGAGACGTGTACCACCGGCTCCTTCAGGCATGGCCCTCCGTCGCCCTGCTCGCCGGCGCCGCTGGCGTGCGCGCGCTCCTCGGGATCACCGTCAACTGGCTGTCCTCCCGGCTCGGCCCGCTGATGTCACGCGAGGCCGAGCAGATGCTCCTCACGGGCTGCGCCGAGGTCGAGCTGTGCGCCTACGACGACCCCGACTTCAACCGCGACCGGGAAGCCGCCGACCGCGGGGCCCAGGTCACCGGCGACCTGATCAACGAGGGCCAGGACCTGATCGCCTCGGGCGCCGGCTTCCTCGCGGGGGCGCTCGTCCTGGCCGGCGTGCACTGGGTTCTTCTCCCCCTTCTCGTCGCGGCCAGCCTTCCGCAGGCCCTGGCCCAGGTCAGCGCCGCCCGGGTGCGCTACCTGGCGAACCTCCGCAGCAACGGCGACAACCGAATGCTGTCGGTGCTGCGCTGGCACATCTACACCAAGGAAGCCGCCGACCAGATCCGTGCCGGCACCATGGCCCCGTTTCTGTCCGGCCGATACCGGGACACGGTCGCCCGGATCAACCGCGAGGACCGGGCTGCGGCCGACAAGGGCGCCCGGATGTCCCTGCTCGGTGCGCTGTGTGGAGGACTGGGCTCGGCGATGGTGTGGGCGGCGGTCGTGTGGCTGCTCGCGACCGGCCGTATCACCGTCGGGCATGCCGGGACGGCCGTCTTCGCGCTGCAGACGGTGGGCACGTCGATCCGCGGTCTGGTGTCCGTCGGGGCGCGCGCCGTACGTACGGGGCTGTACATGGACGACTGGAGCGGCTTCCTGGACAAGGCCGGTGGCTTCCGTATGCGCCGGGGTCCGCACCGCTCCGGGCCACCGAGGACGATCGAGGTCAAGTCGGTCACCCACCGGTACGCCGGCAAGGACCGCGACGCGCTGTCCGACGTCTCCCTCACCTTGCGCCGCGGCGAGGTCACCGCGCTGGTGGGCTTCAACGGCTCGGGCAAGTCGACGCTGTCGAAGCTGGTCAGCGGTCTGTATTTACCCACGGACGGACAGGTGTTGTGGGACGGCGTCCCCACCGGCGACGCCGATCCGCAGGCGCTGTGGCAGCAGGTCGCCCTCGTGCCGCAGAACTACGCGCACTGGCCGCTGACCGTGCGCGAGAACGTGACCCAGGGACAGCCCACCGCGCGCGGCGACGCGGCGGTCCGCGAGGCGTGCAAGGCGGCGGACGCCGACGAAGTCGTCGACACACTCGGGGCCGGCCTGGACACCCTCCTGGCCCGCGAGTGGCTCAACGGGGAGGAACTCAGCGGCGGCCAGTGGCAGCGTATCGCCCTGGCGAGGGCGTTCTTCCGCCAGGCCGGTCTGCTCGTCCTCGACGAGCCGACGGCCAACCTGGATCCCCGCGCCGAGTACCGCATCTTCCAGCGGCTGCGAAACCTCGCCCAGGACCGGGCCGTACTGCTGGTGACCCACCGGATCACCAACGTCGCCATCGCCGACCGCATCGTGGTCCTCGACGAAGGCAGGATCGTCCAGGAGGGCACCTACGCCCAGCTCTCCCGGCAACCGGGCCTGTTCCAGCAGTTGCTGTCCTACCAGATCACGTCCGAGCCGAACGACGAGAGGCGCGGGACCCCCGCGTGAGCGGCCCTGGCGCCACGTCAGGACGCCTCGCCCGAGCGGCCGCACCCACGTCCGTGGACATCCCTGCGTTCGTCCGGCCGGCAGCCCTGCCGTCGGGGGGGTGTCGTCAGGGCTGCCGGGGTCGGGGGGACGGGGCCCCGGGCCCGGGAACGGCCCGGCCCGGTGGCTCGGGGGACGTCAGGGGTTGAGGCCTTTGCTGCGCAGCCACGCCAGCGGGTCGATGGCGTCGCCGCCGCCGGGGTGCACCTCCAGGTGCAGGTGCGGCCCGGTCACGTTGCCGGTCGCGCCCACGCGGCCGATGACGTCGCCCGTGGCCACCTTCTGTCCCACGCTGACGCTGATCGACGACTGGTGGCAGAACCACAGCTCGGTGCCGTCGTCGAGGGTGAGGATGGTGCGGTACCCGTACGAGCCGGCCCAGCCCGCCTCGGTGATGGTGCCGCTGTGGACCGCCTTGATGAGCGTCCCCGTCGGCGCCGCGAAGTCGAGGCCGGTGTGGTAGCCGGAGGACCACATGGAGCCGGCGTCGCCGAAGCGGGAGGTCAGGGTGTACGAGGAGGTGGGCAGCGCGTACTGCTTGGCGAGCTCGGCCAGCCGCGCGGCCTCGGCCTTCTTCTTGGCCTCCTCGATCGCCTGCTGCTTCTCGGCCGCGGCCTTGGCCTCCGCGGCGTCCTGCGCCTTGGCGGCGGCCTCGGCGGCCTGCTTCGCGGCGGCGTCCTGCGCGGCCCGTGCGGCCGCGCCGTCGACCTGGTCCTGCTGGAACTCGGCCTGCTGAAGGATCCGGGCGCGCAGTGCCTCGCCCGCGTCCGCGTTGCCGGCGGCGGCGTCGGCCGTGGTCAGGCCCGCGGAGCTGAGGGCGGTGGCGGAACCCTTGGGGCCGCCGGAGTCCTCGCCGATGAGCGCCTTGGCGGAGTCCGCGACCGAGGACAGGTCCGGCATGGATATCGACACGGGGGGCTTGCCGGACTGCGCGGTGGCCATGCCTCCCGCACCGACGGCTGCGATCACGCCGACGCCGAGCACGGCGGAGCTGCGCGCGAGCCCGCCTCCGCGCTGCTTGCCGACACGATGCCGACCGCGTACGGGACGGAGGGACTCCTCGGTGGGGTTCCACTCCTCCCAGGGGCCCTCGCCGGTACGGGGTGCGAAACCGAACGTCTGAGTGCCGTTCGGGGCGAACGAGGTGCTCTGGGCAGGCCCGTTGGACGCCACGTGGGCGCACTCCTTCCTTCCTACTGGCCTACCGGGTTAGCTGACGGGTTCGGAGCAGGAAGGTCTCCTACGGGCGTCACCGGCCGTGCTGCCACGGCGGCTTCCGCCCGATTCACCCCAAGGTGGTGGTTCCCCGGCTCCCTTGCGGGATTCGGCACACGCGCACGGAGCCGCCTCTGGTGACGGCTGTGACGACCGCGCTGCGTTATCGAACGTTAATAGACACGGGGCCCGGATTCCAAGCCGTTCCACGAGATCGCTGATGCTTTTGACCTGGACTTTCACCCCAGGAACGGGGCAAATGGGGCGACTTGGCCGCGCCTCAGCCATCCCATGAGTGTTGACGGTGTGTCAGTTGTTATGCGGAGGGGCGTCATTCGTTCACGCCGCGTGACGACGGTTCGCGGAGGAGCGGGGCGGCGGCGGGGTGGGCGGGCCTGAGACAGGCCGAGGGCCGGAGCCCTTTCGGACTCCGGCCCTCGGCCTTCAGTAGCGGGGACAGGATTTGAACCTGCGACCTCTGGGTTATGAGCCCAGCGAGCTACCGAGCTGCTCCACCCCGCGTCGGTGAGACCAGTGTACGCCATGCGCGCGACAGGAGGCACACGCGTCGGTCCCGCACCCGGGGGCGGCTGCGCCCACCCGTGGCGTCCGGCCGTGACCGGAGGCTCAGAGGAGCTTCCACTCCTGGTAGGGCTTGTCGTCGTCGCACGTCTCCTGGATCACACCGACCCCGTCATTGAGGTTCCCGCCGGGCACCGTCAGGCACTTCCCGCTGTGGCGGGCGACCAGGCCGAAGAAACCGTCGGACCGCTGAACGAGCTTCCATTGCTGGTACGTCCTGAGATTGTCGGTGGCGCACGTCATCTGGTACACCTGCGCGCTGTCGGCAGTGCTCCCGCCTGCGACTTCCAGGCACTTGCCGCTGTGCTTGGCCCGGAGGGTGTAGTAGCCGTCCGCGAGGTAGCCATCGGTGAGGTCGTTGTCACCGACAGCCACGAAATTCCAGGTCTGGTTGTCCGGCGCGTTGTAGCAGTGCCACTGCTGGACGAACGCCCCGTCCGCCTGACTCGCCACCGCGACGTCCAGGCACTTGCCGCTGTGGTTGACCATCAGCTTCGGGCTGAACGTGCCGCCGTCCATGGCCCGGTCGACGCCGGCGGTCGCGGCCGGCGCGGCGGAGCCGGCGGCCAGCATCGTCCCGCCGCCCACCAGGGTGCACAGGCCGATGGTGAACACGCGTCGGAGTGCCTTCACAGTGATCTCCCTTGTCGAGGCCGCCTTCCAGGTCGGCGACACCTCCACACTTATACAGGGAGTAATCGCAAATTAACGGTACGTAGTCATCGGCAGTCGCCTCGTGGCTCACGCCGAAGCACGGCTCCTCAATCCGACGGTCCCTCCGGCGGCAGCAGATGGGCGTTCGGGGCCTTCGCCAGGTCCTCGTACTCCGGCAGGAGCACCACCTCCACCCCCTGGGCCGCCAGCAGCGCGGTCCCGTCCGCGGACGCCACGAAGGTGTCCGGTTCGCGCCAGGCGGTGACCACCCGTCGCACCCCGGCGTCGATGATCAGCCGAGCGCACGGCGCGGGCCGGGAGGCGCGGCGGGCGCACGGCTCCAGGCTGCTGTACACCGTGGCTTCGGTCAGCCGGGGGTCCGCCGGGTCGAGCTTGGCCAGCGCCGCCTCCTCCGCGTGGACCACGGGGTCGCCCTCCCGGGAGTGCGCCCGGGCCAGTTCCGTGCCGTCGGCCGCGACGATCACCGCCCCCACGCTGAAGGCCGTCCGGGACGGCGGGCACTGCGCGGCCAGCGCACAGGCGGTCTCCAGCCACCGCCGGTCCGCGGCGGAGGCCAGCCGCCCGGTCCCGGGTGCCGTGGACACATAGCGCATCAGGACGACGTCCCCGACGGCCCGCGTCTCCACCAGCCGCATCCGCCCCGGCGGATAGGGTCCCGGCCCGAACATCCGCGGCGCCTCGGGCTCCCCCACGAACATCGGTGCGAGCGCCAGCTGGAGTTCGTCCGCGAGCCCCTGCCGCAGCAGCTGGGTGTGCACCTGCCCGCCGCCCTCGACCATCAGCCGCCGCACGCCCTTCACGTCCCCCAGGTGGTCCAGCACGTCCCGCCACTGCATGTCCGGGCCGAGCGCGACCACCTCCACGCCGGCCGGCAGCAGCTCGCGCAGCCGCTCGGCGCCCTTGTCCGTCGAGTAGACGACCTTCGCGCCGCCCGTGTGCCAGAAGAGGGCCTCCGGGTCGAGGTCGCCGGACACGCTGACCGTGACCTTCAGCGGGTACTCCGGCAGTCCCGCGGCGACCCGGGCCGCACGCCTCCGCGCGGAGTTGACCAGCAGCCGGGGGTTGTCGGTGCGCACGGTGCCCGCGCCGACCAGGATCGCGTCGCTGCCCGCCCGGACCTCGTCGACCCGGTCGAAGTCCTCCGGCCCGGACAGCAGCAGCCGCTCGGGGCCGGTGTCGTCCAGAAAGCCGTCGAGGGAGACGGCGGCGGACAACAGGACGTAGGGGTGGGCCATGAGGTGCGCTCCAGTGGTCGGGGTTCGCTGCGCCGGGACACAGCAGTCTGATCCGGTGCGCCCCGGCACGCACCTTTGGTTCAACTTTTGAACAATAACGCGCACGGCGCCGGGCCGTGCCGAGACGGTCCGCACGGCCGTCTTCGACCGCCTCGCACCGGAGCGGATGGCCCGGCTCCCCGAGCTCCGCACCTCTGGGTATGGATCGCTTCAGCCGCGTCACAGACCGCACACACCTCATGGCCCGCACCGGGATCACCGTTGACACCGACTGCGCGCCGATGCGACAGTACGTGTCTAGACACTAGCCGTGTATAGACACTACGTTCGCACCAGGGGGATGCGTGACGAAGCGTGCCGTTGTCGCCGGAGGCGCCGGCTTTCTGGGTTCCCATCTCTGCGAGCGGCTCCTGACGGACGGATACGCGGTCGTCTGCCTCGACGACTTCTCCACGGGACGGGCGGAGAACGTCGCCCACCTGCCCTCGCTCGGCCCCTTCACCCTGGTCCGGCAGGACGTCACGGAGCCCTTCACCGTCGACGGCGACGTGCACGCGGTCCTCCACTTCGCGTCGCCGGCCAGCCCGGCGGACTATCTCAGGCTTCCGCTGAACACCCTGCGCGCCGGATCGCTCGGCACCTTCCACACACTCGAACTGGCGCGCGAGAAGGGGGCCCGCTATCTGCTGGCCTCCACCAGCGAGGTCTACGGGGACCCGCTGGTCCACCCGCAGCACGAGGGCTACTGGGGCAATGTGAACCCCGTCGGACCCCGCTCCGTCTATGACGAGGCCAAACGTTTCGCCGAAGCGTCCGTCATGGCCTACCACCGCACGTTCGGCCTGGACACGGCCATCGTCCGCATCTTCAACACCTACGGTCCGCGCATGCGCGCCCACGACGGGCGGGCCATTCCCACCTTCATCCGGCAGGCCCTGCACGACGAACCCATCACGGTCACCGGCAGCGGAGGCCAGACCCGGTCCGTCTGCTACGTGTCCGACCTGGTGGAGGGCGTCGTCCGGCTCCTGGAGTCCGGCCGCACCGGCCCCGTCAACGTGGGCAACCCGCACGAGATGACGGTCCTGGAGATCGCCGAACTCGTCCGGCAGATCTGCGGGTCCGGCGCCCCGATCACCCATGTGCCGCGCCCCGAGGACGATCCCGAGCAGCGCCGCCCCGACATCTCGCTGGCCGCCGAACTGCTCGGCTGGGCGCCCCGGATCCCCGTGGACGAAGGGCTCAAGGAGACCGTCGCCTGGTTCGCCGAACAGCACCCGACCACCCGCGCGTGAAAGGGGCCGTCCGATGACGACCCGTACCGGAGTCCAGGCGGCCGCCGATCAACGGCCCGGCCCCGCGCCCGTCACCGTCCCGCTGTCCCGCCCGAGCCTCTCCGCCCTCGAACGCTCCCACGTCCAAGGAGCCCTGGAGGACGGGTGGATCTCGGGCACGGGCGGCCTCGTCACCCGCTTCGAGGAGGCCCTCTCACGGCGCATCGGGCGCGGCCACACCATCGCCGTCGCCAACGGCACCATGGGCCTCGAACTGGCCCTGCGGGGCCTCGGCATCGGCCCCGGCGACGAGGTCGTCGTACCGGCGTTCACCTTCGCCGCACCGGCGACCACCGTCCTCGCGGTGGGGGCCCGACCCGTGCCGGCCGACGTCGACCCGGACACCTGGACGATCTGTCCCCGCGCCGCCCGCGCCGCCCGCACCCCCCGCACCCGCGCGGTCATCGCGGTGGACGTGCTCGGCCACCCCGCCGACTACGACGCCCTGCGCGCCCTGGACCTGCCGGTGATCCAGGACGCCGCCGAGGCGCACGGCGCCCGCTACCGGGGCCGGCCCGTCGGCGGCCAGGGCGACCTGTCCGTCTTCAGCTTCCACGCCAACAAGGCGATCACCACGGGGGAGGGCGGCAGCGTCAGCACCGACTCCCCGCACCTCGCCGAGCGGATGCGACTGCTGGCCAACCACGGCATGACACCGCAACAGCCCTACGTCCACGAGGTGGTGGGCCGCAACTTCCGCATGACCAACCTCACCGCCGCCCTCGGACTCGGCCAGCTCGAACGCTGGGACGAGCTGATCGGGGCCCGCAACGACGTCGCCCGCCGCTATGCCGAGCGGCTCGACCCCTCCGAGTACGCGCCGCGCCCCGTCGCGCCGTGGGCCGAGTACTCCTGCTGGCTGCACACCGTCACCGCGCCCGCCGAGCGGAGGGCCGCCGTCCTCGCCCACCTCAGGGCCCGCGGCATCGACGCCCGCGCCGTCTGGCCGCCACTGCACGAGCAGCCGGTGCTCGGCCGCCCGGGCACCGACTGCCCCGTCGCGCGGGACATCGCACAGCGCGCCTTCTGGCTGCCCACGTACGCCGGGATGCCCGACACCGACATCGATCTCGTGGCTGCCGCTCTCGCCGAGGCGACGGTCAGGAAGTGAGCGCGACCATGCAGAAGCTGAGCGTCATCGTCCGGTTCCGCAACGAGGCCGTGCACCTGGGGGCCGTACTGCGCGCCATCCGCGCCCAGCGCTGTTCGGTGCCCGTCGAGATCGTCGCCGTCGACAACGCCTCCACCGACGGCTCCCGGGACATCGCCGAACCGTACGCCGACACCCTCGTCCAGATCACCGACTACCGGCCGGGCGCCGCCCTCAACCGCTCCATCGAGGCGTGCTCCGGCGACCACGTGGTCGTCGTCAGCGCCCACGCCGTCCCCTCCGACGAGCGCTGGCTGGAGAACCTGATCCGCCCGCTGCGCAGCCCGGACGTGCTCGGCGTGTACGGCGGGCAGATCTATCCGATCAACGCGAAGTTCCTCGACAAGCGCGACCTCGACATCTTCTCCGACATCCGGCCGCGCACCGAGACCCGGGACTCCGACTTCTGGAACGCCAACTCCGCCTTCGGCCGCAACGCCTGGGAGAAGCAGCCCTTCGACGAGACGGTCATCGAACTGGAGGACCACCACTGGACCAAGCAGATCCTGCCCGAGGGAAACCGTTGGATCCGCTTCGAGCCGGAGGCGCGCGTCTACCACTACGGCCACGAGACCCGCAACGACCGGCAGTTCCTCGCGCCCGACGGCCGCACCGCCGGTGAACGCGTCCGGGAGGCGGTGGGCGTCCTGGAGGGCGAGTTCGTGTCCTGGCCGGCCGCGATGTCCGCCGGCATGACGCTGGGCAGCCTGTGGCGCGAGCCGCAGGTACGGGCCACCGTGCCGCTGCTCGGCCGCTATCTGCTGGAGTACTGGGACTTCGACGTGCGCTGGCGGATGGCCGGAGCGCTCGGCCGGCTCGACTACCCGGAGTCGGTCCCCTACCTGGTCCGCGGCCTGGCCGACCCGTCCTTCTACGCGCGCGACGAGTGCGCCTGGTCGCTGGCCCGGCTCGGGGCGAGGGCGGTACCGGAACTCGTCGCGGCCCTGGACCGGCCCGGCGCGGTCCCCGACGGGGCGCTGCCGTTCGCGGCCCTCGCGCTCGGCCTGTCCGGCACCCCCGACGGCCGCGAGCACGCACTGGACCTGCTGGAGCGGTGCCTGGCCGGCGGCGATCCCGAAGCGGCCCGCGACGCCGTCTACTTCCTCGGCGAGATCGGCAGCGCCGCCGGACGCCCCGCCCTGCTGCGGGCCGTCCGGGAGCGGATCGCCGACGCCGACTACGAGACGGCGCGCGCGGCCGTGTGGTGCTGGGGCATGCTCGCCGAGCACGGCGCCGACGCGGACCGGCTCGACGCCGCCACCGACGACGTGGTCCAGGCGTCCCGGCAGCACCCCCAGGACGTGGTCCGGGCCGAGGCGGTGGCGGCCCTGGGCCGCGTGGGCCTCGCCCGCCGCAGCGCCGGCGCGCTGGGCGAGGTCGCCCGCTGCCTGCGCACCGACGGGGCCGGGCGGGTGCGGTACGCGGCGATACAGAGCCTGCGGCTCGCGGCGGCGGCCGGGACGCCCGGGATCGCCGCGGAGGCGGCCGCGCGGCACACGGACGACGACGACTTCGGCGTGCTCTTCGAACGCGAGCTGGTGCTCGCCACCATCCAGGACAAGGAGTGACGGTCATGCGGGCACTTGTCACCGGCGGAGCCGGATTCATCGGCTGCAACCTCACCGCGGCGCTGGTACGCGGCGGTCATGAGGTGGCCGTGGTGGACAACCTCTCCCGGCGGGGGAGTCTGCGCAACCTCCAGGCGCTGCTGGAGGACCCGGTCGCCGCCGAGCGGGTCAGCTTCCACCCGGTGGACGTGCGCGACGCCGACGCGCTGGCCGCGGTGGTGGCCGAGCACCGCCCCGACGCGGTGGCCCACCTGGCCGCGCAGGTCGCGGTCACCGACTCGGTGACCCGTCCGACGGTGGACTTCGACATCAACGCCCGCGGCACCCTCAACGTGCTGGAGGCCGTGCGCCGGCACGCCCCCGACGCGCGCGTGCTGTTCACCTCCACGAACAAGGTGTACGGCAGCATGGAGCAGCTGCGCACGGAGCGGACCGCGACCCGGTACGTCCTCCCGGACCACCCCGACGGCATCTCCGAGGACTTCCCCGCCCTCGCCGCCACCCCCTACGGCGTCTCCAAGCTCACCGCGGACCTGTACGTGCGGGACTACGCCGCCACGTACGGCCTGGCCACCACCGTCTTCCGGATGTCCTGCATCTACGGCAAGTGGCAGAACGGCACCGTGGACCAGGGCTGGGTCAGCTGGCTCGTCAAGTCGGCGCTGCTCGGCACCCCGGTCACCATCTACGGCGACGGACTCCAGGTGCGCGACCTGCTGCACGTCGACGACCTGGTCGCGGCCCAACTCCGCGTGCTGCAGGACGGACGGGGGCTCGGCGAGGTGTTCAACATCGGCGGCGGCCCCGACTTCTCCCTGTCCGTGTGGGCCGAGTTCGGTGCCCTGCTCGCCGAACTCACCGACCGGGAGACACCGGTGACCTACGAGCCGCGGCGCACCGGGGACCAGGACGTCTACATCAGCGACATCCGGCGGGCCCGCAGCCGGCTGGCGTGGCGGCCCACCTGCGCGCCGCGCGAGGGCATCGCCGAGATGGCCGACTGGCTGCGTCTCGAGCACAAGCTCGGCCGGTAGCGCCACCCACCCCAGCCGAAGGGAGCCTCCATGGACGAGGTCGACGTCGTCCTCCTCGCACCGCCGTACTACCGCTTCTGCGGCAGCCACAACAACCGCGCCGCCCCGTCGCTGACCTACCTCTCGGCCTTCCTGGAGGAGGCCGGCATCTCGCACGTCGTCTACAACGCCGACCACACGCCCGGCCGGCGGTTCTGGTCCATGAAGTGGATGTTCCAGAACTACCAGCCCTTCGTGGACGCGGTGGACGGCAGGGGCAGCCTCTACGGCGAGGTCGCCGAGATCGTCATGTCGTTCAACCCGAAGGCCGTCGTCATCCTCGGCGGCGAGCCCCTGATCGCCACCAAGGACTGGGGCAATCCGTTCATCGCGGCGCACTACTCCACACTGCTGCGCAGGCTCGGCGTCTACACCGTCGGCGTGGGCCACTTCTTCACCCTCGACCGGCAGCGCTTCCAGGACGACTTCGACTGCGTGCTCGGCGGCGAGCCCTCCGAGCAGATCGTCGACATCCTGCGCGAACGGCGCACCGGCTATGTGCCGCCGCGGCCGATCCCGCTGACCACGCTGCCCAACCTCGGCCGGCTCTTCCCGGCCGACCAGCAGACCGACTTCGTCATGACGTCGTTCGGCTGCCGCTTCCCCTGCTCGTTCTGCCTCGTCCAGCAGTTCTACGGGGAACTCGACGAGCGGGTGCGGTTCGTGGACCTCGACACCGCGGTGGCGGACATCGCGCAACGCCCCGAACAGGGGGTCTACCTCACCGACCTGACCTTCACCTACGCCCCCCGCAAGCGTCTTGCGGCCCTGACGGAGGCCCTGCGCGAGGCCGGGGTGCACAAGTCGTACACCATCGACACCAGGGTCGACATGATCACCCCGCAGATCGCCGACCAGCTCGCCGAACTGGGCGTCGAGCGGGTGAAGATCGGCGTCGAGGGCATCACCCGGGACCTGCTGAAGTCCTTCAACAAGCGCACCGACCTGCGGAAGATCGAACGGGCCGTGGGGCTGCTGCGCGAGCGCGGCATCAAGGTCGTCACCTACCTGCTCATCGGCGGTGTCACCGAGCTGGCGGACTACGAGGCGACCCGCGACTACATCGCCACGCTGCAACCGGAGTTCGTGCCGGTGGCCGTCTGGGCCTACGACCTGTCCGGCGACTACCGGTACGACACCCAGTTCTCGCCGCTGCGCCTGAAGGAATGGGGCATCGACGAGGAGGTCTTCCACCGCTACCTCTCGCTCCAGGAACAGGTCAACCCCACCGTCGGCGCGATGCTCGACGTCCTGTGAACCCGCCCTCGACGCCGCTGCCGGCATCCCCTTCCGCAAGGCTCCCAAAGGACCCGTCCGCCGTGTCAGAGATCCGCATACCGTCCTTCAGCTACAGCTTCCGCGAGTCCGACGTCCAGTACATCACCGACGAGATCGGCCGGCTCTTCCGCGACCGGCGCCATCTGACGATGGGGGCGCACGGCGAGGCGCTGGAGGCGGAGTTCGCGGCCCACGCCGGCACGCGGCACGCCGTCTCGGTCGCCAGCGGCACCGCCGCCCTGGAGATCGCGCTGCGCGCCGTGGGCGTGGCCGGCGGCGAAGTGGTGGTCCCCACCAACACCTTCGGCGCCACCGTCGTGGCCGTCCTGCGGGCGGGCGCCGTCCCGGTGTTCGCCGACACGGCCGACGACATGTCGGTGAGCGTGCAGGACGTGGCCGCCAGGCTCGGGCCGCGGGTGCGCGCCGTGGTCACCGTGCACATCGGGGGCCTGGTCTCACCGCACACCGTGGAACTGGCACGGCTGTGCGAGGAGCGCGGCATACCGCTGGTGGAGGACGCGGCCCACGCCGCCGGCGCCTCCCATCGGGGACGCCGGGCCGGCTCCTTCGGGGTGGCGGCGGCCTTCTCGCTGTTCAGCACCAAGGTGATGACCAGCGGCGAGGGCGGGCTCCTCGTCACCGACGACGAACGGATCCGCGACACCGCCCGGCTGCTGCGCGACCACGCCAAGAACCCGGACGGAACCATGTCCACGACCGGGTACAACTGGCGCCTCACGGAGATGCAGGCCGTGGTCGGCCGCGCCCAGCTGCGCCGGCTGGACGAGATGATCGAGGGCCGCGCCGCGGTGGCCGCGGTGTACGACGAGCGGCTCTCCGGCATCGAGGGCGTCCGGCTGCTCACCCCGCCCGCCGGCGCGGTCCACAACCGCTACAAGTACATCGTCGAACTGGAGCGGCACCGCCCGCGGGACGTGCAGGAACGGCTGCGCGAGAAGTACGGCGTCGCACTGGGCGGCTACGTCTACCAGACCCCGTGCCATCTCCAGGACGCGTTCCGGTCGTACGCGACCGGGCCGTTCCCCGGCGCCGACCGGATGTGCCCGGCGCACATCTGCCCGCCGATCTACCCCGACATGTCCCCGAGCGACGCCGCCCACGTGGCCGACGCCCTGTACGAGGTGCTCCATGGATGAGACCGCCGCCCCCTCCGCACCCCCCGCCGGGGCCGACCGGGCCTCCCGGGAGAGGCTCTACGGCTGGGTCTACGAGAACAACCAGTGGGGGCGCTCCCCCGACGGCGACCGCTACTGGTCCGACTCGCCCTCCGAGCTGACCCGCCCCCTGCGCGAGTACATCGCCTCCTTCGTCCGCGACCACCCGGAGGTCCGCCGCGTCGTGGACCTGGCCTGCGGCGACCACAGACTGGCGGCGGAGACCGACCTCGGGGACACCCACTACACCGGCGTGGACATCTACGACCGGCTGATCGAGCACGACCGGCGGCGGTACGGCGACGAGCGGCACGAGTTCCTGGTCCGGGACCTCGTCGAGGACGAACTGCCCGCGGGCGACCTGTGCCTGATCTCGATGGCCCTGTACCTGATGTCGTTCGAGCATGTGCGGGCCGTGCTGCCCAAGCTGCGCCGGTACCGCTATGTGCTGATCACCGACGGGCAGGCCGACATCCCGGCCGCCGAACGCCGCAACATCGACAAGCCCACCGGCAAATACACACCGCGCGACCTGTACGGCAACGGCTTCTACCTGGAGCTGGAGCCCTTCGACGTGCGCCTCGACGTGGTGCAGGAGTACCGGATTCCCAGCGGGGAGCTGATCAGGACGGTGCTGCTGGAGCACCCCGAGGCACCGCTGTCGGGCGAGTAGGGAATCGGACGAAGAGGGGATCCATGCACATACTTGTCACGGGGGGCGCGGGATACGTCGGTTCCGCGCTGTCACCGGTCCTGCTCGGCCTCGGCCACCGGGTGCGGGTGCTCGACGACCTGTACACCGGCGGCCAGGGGCTGCTGCCCTGCGTGGCCCGCCCGGGCTTCGAGTTCGTCCGCGGCGACGTGGGCGACGCGGAGACGCTCTCCACGGCCCTGGAGGGCGTGGACGCCATCGTCCACCTGGCGGCCGTCGTCGGCTATCCGGCGTGCCTGCGGGAGCCGGAACGCGCACTGAACACCAACGTCAACGCCACCAAGCTGCTGCTCGACCTGCGCCGGCCCGACCAGCGGCTGGTGTTCGCCTCCACCGGCAGCGTCTACGGCGCGATCCCGTCCGAGATGTGCACGGAGGACACGCCGAGCACACCGCTGAGCCTGTACGGCAGCACCAAGCTGGAGGCCGAGCAGCTGGTGCTGGAGGCGGGCAACTGCGTCGTCTACCGCTACGCCACCGCGTTCGGGCCCAGCCCCCGGATGCGCTTCGACCTCCTGCCCAACGATTTCGTGCGGCAGGCCGTGCGCGAGGGCGGCATCACGGTCTACGAGGGCGGCTTCCGCCGTACCTTCATCCACGTCCAGGACATGGCCCGTTCCATCGCCTTCGCGCTCGGCTCCTGGGACACCCTGGCCGACGACGTCTTCAACGTCGGCCACGAGAGCATGAACTGCACCAAGGCCGAACTCGCCGAGCGCATCCGGCGGCTGGTCCCCTTCGAGCTGCGGTTCGAGGAGGTCGGCAGCGACGCGGACCGGCGCGACTACGGCGTGTCGTACGAGAAGATCCGCAGCCGCGGCTTCACCACACGGCACACCCTCGACAGCGGGCTCGCCGAACTCGTCACCGCGACCCGGCTGATGGCGCCCGTCCGCGCGACGGCCCCGGGACGGGGCTGAGATGGGCGCCCGCCTGTGTTTCGTCGTCCTGGACCACGCGCCGGACGAGTACTTCGAGGACCTGGTCCGCGGCATCCGCCGGTTCTGCCCGGGCGCGGACGTGCACTGGTACGACTCCGGACCGGCCGGCCTGCCTGCGCCGCGGCCGACCGTGGACGTCCCGCGGCTGGAGTGCAGCCGCCCCCTGGCGTACGCCAAGGTCACCCCCTTCTTCTTCGACATGCTGGAGTGGGCGGCCGACCGCGGCTACGACTACGTCGTCAACGCCGAGTCCGACATGGCCTTCCTCAACGACGGGTTCGAGGACTTCCTCTCCTCGGCCATGGCCGACAGCGACTACCTCGCCCCGCGCTTCGCCCGGAAGACCCCGAGGACCTCGCGCTGGCGCCCGTACCGCAGTCTGCGCCCCGAGCTGCCGGAGCTCTTCGACATCCTCGGCACCGACTGCACGAACGAGGCGTTCAGTCCGGGGCAGGTCTTCACCCCCCGCTACGTCCACGCACTGCTCGACAGCCCCTGGTACCCGCGTCTGCGCGAGTTCGTCGCGCGCAACCAGGAGCCCGGCAGGTCCTTCACCCTTCAGGAGGTGCTGCTGCCCACCCTCGTCGACGTGCTGGGGCTGCGCGCCGCCGACTACCCGGCCCACATGACCGCGTGCAACCGCTACCGGCCCTACCACGCCGCCTCGTCCGTGGCGCACGCCCACCGGCGCGGCGACGTGCCCTTCGTCCACCCGGTACGGCGTGACGCGGCACATCCCGCCCGCCGGTTCGTCCGCGCCCTGTACGACGCACCCCACAGAGGAAGCGACCGACGCCCGTGACCACCCTGCCCCTCGTCACCGTCTTCACCATGACCTACAACCAGCGGGCCAAGATCCTCGCGCTGGCCGGCGACCTGGCCGCCCAGGACTGGCCCGCGGACCGCCTGGAGTTCACCGTGCTCGACGACGGCGGCACGGACGGCACCGCCGACGCCCTGGAGGAGGCCGCCGGCACGCTGCCGTACCGGGTCCGGGTGCTGCGCCGCGAGCACGAGGCCGACTACCTCAGCGCCCGGCGCTGGAACGAGTGCATCGCCGCCTCCGACCCGCGGACCTCCGTCTTCGTCCAGGTGGACGACGTGCGGCTGCGCCCCGACTTCGTGCGCCGGCACGCCGCCTGGCACTCCGGGAGGGGACTGACCCTGGTGACGGGCGCCAAGTTCGAAGGGGACGAGCCCACCTGGGAGACGGCCTCCTGCCGCCGCGCCCATCTGGCCGGACCCGGCGGCGAGGCCCGGGAGACCGATCTGTGGACCGCCTTCTGGGGCGCGAGCCTCAGCTACAGCCGCGACCTGGTGGCGGCGGTGAGCACCGACGAGCACGACCAGCCGTTCGACGCCCGGATGACCGGGTGGGGCTTCCACGAGGTCGAGTTCGCCTGCCGCGCCGCGAAGGCGGGCGCACGGCTCGTCTACGACCCGGCGGTCGGCGTCTTCCACCAGAACCACACACCGGTCAACGACCGGGGCCGCGGCCTGGACCACGCCCGCCAGAAGGCGGCCGGCGCCGACCGGAACGAGCGGTACGTACTGGCCAAGCACGGGCTCGACGCCCTCCCCCGGTGGTGACCGGATGACCGTCGCCGTCCTCGCCGACTCGCCCACGCTGACCAGCGGGTTCGGCCGTACCACCGGACACATCGCGGGCGCCCTGGCCCGGGCGGGGCACGACGTGGCCTGCTTCGGCATCAAGGCCCGCCCCGGTGACCTGCGCCCCGGGCTGCCCTACTCCGTCTGGCCGGCCGAGCAGGGCGGGCACTGGACCGACACCCTGCCCGAGTTCTTCGCCACGGTCCGCCCGGACGTGCTGCTGCTCAACATGGACGCCTACAACGCCCTGGAATGTGTCGAGGTGTGCGCACGGGCCGGCTGGGACGGCCCCACGGTCAGCTACGTGTGCTTCGACGGTCTGCCGGTGAGCCGCACCTACCTGGAGGCGCAGCGGTCCTGCGCCGCGGTGTGGGCCACCTCCCGCACGGGTGCCGCCTACCTGGAGAGCGAGGGCATCGCCGTGGCCGGCCACGCCCCGCCGGGCGTGGACCCCGAGGAGTTCCGCCCGGACCCGGACCGCGAGGCGCTGCGGGCGCGGGCGGGCCTGGCCGGTGCCTCGGTGGTGGGGGTGTTCGCCACCAACACCGAACGCAAGCAGGTGGCCCGCGCCGTCGCCGGTTTCGCGGCGGCGGTGCGGCTGCTGCCCGGCCGGGACCTGCGGCTGTATCTGCACTGCCGTCCGCGCGGCCACTGGGACCTGCGGGAGCTGGCGGACCGGCACGACGTGGGCGGCCGGCTGATCTTCCCCTCGGCCGACGACTTCGAGGAACACCGCGGGGTGCTCACCACCGGCACCGGCGCACGCTCCGGCGCACGCAAGACGGCCGGACTTCCGTCCCTGCCGCCGGAGTTCTCCTACGTCGACCGGATCAACGTCTGCGACGTGCTGGTGAACGTGCCGCACAGCGGCGACGTGGAACAGGTGATCATCGAGGGCCAGGCGTGCGGGGTGCCCCTGCTGCACACGGACGACGAGGCCGTCATGAGCGACGCCGTGGGCCCCGGCGGCATTCTGCTGCCCGCCGCCGACGTGGGCACCGGACGGATCGGCCAGCGGCTGCACCATGTCTCCGCGCACGTCATCGGCGTGGCGCTGGCGGAAGTGCTCGACGACCCGGTGCGCGGCGCGGCCCTGCGCACGGCCGGACTCGCCAACGCGGCCTCCTACCCGTGGAGCGTCCTGGAGAACGCCGCCCTTGCCATGGTTGGTCCCTACGCCTCTCCCCGGGAGAGCCCCCACCGCGAGTCCAGGAGCGCCTGATGCGACTGCACCACCTCGGAGAGATCGACTCCGCCGCCACCACGGCCGTCCTCACCGGCGACCCCGACCGGGTGCCCCGGCTCGCCGCGCACCTGGGCACGGTGACCGGCGAGTGGCGCAAGCGCGGCTACGTGGTGGCCGAGACCGAGTTCGAGGGCCGGCCCCTGCTCGTCTGCTCGACCGGCATCGGCGGCCCCGGCACCGCCATCGCGGTCGAGGAGCTGGCCCTGCTCGGCGTCACCCGGTTCGTGCGCGTCGGCACCTGCGGCTCCATCCAGCGGCACATCGACGCCGGGCACGTGGTGATCTCCACCGGGTGCGTCAGGGACGAGGGCACCAGCCATCAGTACCTGCCCGCAGAGTACCCGGCGGTGCCGGACTTCGGTCTGCTGAGGGCGATCGTGGGCGCCGCGGAGGACGCCGGCTTCACCCACTTCGTGGGCCCGACGCACTGCAAGGACGCCTACTACGCGGAGAAACCGGAGGGCTTCCCGCTCGCCGAGCAGTGGCGGGCCCGCTGGGCCGGGCTGCGCGCGGCCCGGGTGCTGGCCACCGAGATGGAGGCGGCCCCGCTCTTCGCGCTGGCCACGGTGCGTTCGCTGCGGGCTGCCGCGCTGTTCGTCTGCACGGACGACACCCTCGGTGCCGAGGAGACGTTCACGGCGCTCGGGGCGGCCGCCGTCGCCGCCGCCCGGGGCGCGTTCTCGCTGGAGAGCGGCGACACCGACGCCAAGGAGGAGCGCCCGTGATCGTGCTGGGGCTCATCGGCCGGAGCGATCGCGACTGGTCGCACGACGCCGCCGCCTGCCTCGTGGTGGACGGCGTCCTGGTAGGAGCGCTCGAACAGGAGCGCATCAGCCGTCGCCGCCACTCCCCGGGCGAGGCGGCCGACGACGCCGCCCTGGCCCTGCTGGCCGCCCACGGGCTGACGCCCGCCGACGTGGACGCCGTGGGCTACGCCTGGGGTGCGCCTCCCGAGGAGGACATCCGGCGGCTGGGCTCGCCGCTGCCAGGAGACGTCGCCGTCTCCGCGGACCACACCGACGCGCTGCTTCCCGCGCTGGCGGGCCGACTGCGCTCCCGGGAGGTGATGTTCTTCGACCACCATCTGTGCCATGCCGCCCAGGCGTACTGGATGAACCCGCACGCCACGGCGGACGTCCTGGTGCTGGACGGTTCCGGCGGCGCCTGCTCGACCTCGCTCTACCACGTGCAGGACGGCGGTTTCCGGCTGCTGGAGCGGTACCCGGCCAAGCACTCGCTGGGGATCCTCTACGAGGCCGCCGCCTACTACGCCGCCATGGGCTGGAACGCCGCGGGCAAGCTGATGGGGCTGGCCTCCTACGCCGCCCCGAGCGGACGGCGGCTGATGACCTTCGACCCGGCCGTCGGCGCGTTCGGCTTCGAGCCCGGCAGCCCCATGCCGGCCCGGCTGGCCTCCGAGGACGGCGGCGAGATCGCGAACGCCTGGCTGAGCATGTTCGAGGAGCGGGTCTTCCCCTACTCCGGGCGCTCCGGCAACGTCTTCGACTACGCGGGCTTCGCCGCCGATGTGCAGCTCACCCTGGAGGAACTCGGACTGGCGCTCGCCGAACGGCTGAAGAGGATCTCCGGCGCGGACCAGTTGCTGCTGTCCGGGGGCGTGGCGCTGAACGCCCACATGAACCGGAGGATCGCCGAGACGGGCTGGTACCGGGGCGTGGCCGGGACGGTCGCCCCGCACGACGGCGGCACGGCGGTGGGTGCGGCGATGCTGGCCGCGGCGACCCTCGGCGAGCCGGTTCGGCCGTGGTCCCCGGAGGCCGCCCTGCCGGTCATGCTGGGACCTCGGCCGGCTCCCTTCCCGGCGGCGACGGCCACCGCTCCGGGTGTGGCCGCCCTGCGGACCGATCCGGACAAGGCCCGGTCCGAGGCGGTGGAGGTGCTGGCCCGGGGTGGGGTCGTGGCCTGGTTCGACGGCCCGGCCGAGTTCGGTCCCCGGGCGCTCGGGGCCCGCAGCCTGCTGGCCGACCCGACCCGTCGCGAGACCCTGGACCGTGTCAACCACATCAAGGGCCGGGCCCCTTGGCGGCCGGCGGCGTTGTCCCTGACCGCCGACGGCTTCACCGCGCTGGGTCTGACGCCGCCGGTCACCGGGCTGAGCGAGTACATGCTCTGTGCCCACCCCGTGGCGGAGCAGGGCCGGCGGGCCGCCGCGGCCGGCGTGCACGTCGACGGCACGACCCGGGCGCAGCTCGTGCCGTCGGAGACCTCCTTCGGCCGGCTGCTGAGCGAGTTCGCGGCGACCACGGGTGCGGCCCCCGCCCTGATCAACACCTCGCTGAACACCCGCGGCGAGCCCATGGTGCTGCACGCGGACCAGGCGGTCGCGCTCATGGCGGAGTGCCCGGAGGTCGATCTGCTGGTCACGCCGGAGTGCCTCGTCCGGCGCTGAGCGGGGCCGTGCCGTGCCGTCCGGCCGGCACGCGGACGGCACGGCCCCGGGCGGGTCCGGTAGTCTCGTCGAGTGCGCTATTTCATCCAGTATCCGGCCGGAACCACCGATCTGGTGGCCGATGCCCTCTCGCATTTCGTCGATGATTTCAGCGTGCATTACAGCGACGACAGCGCCATGATTTTCGACTCCACGTCGAGCGCGGAGCAGGTGGCGCAGATCCCCTTCGCCAAGAACGCGTTCGTGGTGCTGGCGACGACCCCCCGCAAGGGAATCGACCAGAGCGCCCGCCAGTTCTCCGGAATGCTCGGCCGGGAGCATTTTCCCGCACTGCCCGGCCGCACTCCCGGTTTCCGTGTCATGGCGCACGTGGACGGCGAGCTCACCTCCCTCGACCCGGCGGCTCGCCGGGATCTGGAGAGGGCGGTGTCCGCGAGCACCGGCCGGCGGGTGGAGCCCCGGGGCAAGTGCCAGGAGTACTGGCTCATCGGCCGTCTCGACCTGCGGGAGCTGATGTTCTGCGCCCGGCTGCCCAAGCCCGCCCGGGCGAAGAAGGGACGCGGCGCCGTGTCCCACGAGCTGTCCTCGATGCTGGTTCTCGCCTCCCGGCCCGGCGACCGGGACGTGTATCTCGACCCCTTCGCGGGCAGCGGCTCCTTCGTCCTGGCCCGGCTGGACATGCCGGCGCACCGGATCATCTATTCCGACACGGATCTGAAATCCCATCGGGACGATTTCCCGGCCGAGCTGACCGGGGACCAGCGGGTGCGCCTTCTCTCGGAGGACGCCCTGACCCTTCCCTCCCTTGCGGACGGGGAGGTCGACGTCATCGTCACGGATCCGCCGTGGGGGGAGTACGAAGAGCTTCCCCTGCCCTACGCGGAATTCACGCGCGCCGTTTCCGAGTCGTTCGCCCGGGTGCTGGACGCGGAAACGGGCCGGTTCGTGCTGCTGTGCGCGCGCCGCGGCGCCCCCGACTACCGCACGAGCCTGGAGGCGGCGGGGCTCGCCGTCGAGGCGACCCACGAGATCCTCGTGAACGGCCACCCGGCCACGGTCTTCGTGGGCGGGCGCCCCTCCGACGGCCGGACGGAGCGGGAGGGGGAGCGGGAGGGGGAGGGGGAGCGGCGACGGGACGACGAGGGCCGCGCGGCCTCCCGTCAGGGCCCGCTGCTCGTGGGCATGAGCACCTATCGCCGCACGATGCGCCGCTTCTCGCAGTAGCACGGCGGCAGACGGGGCGGCGCCCCCGACGGCACGGCGGTCCACCTGTGTGGGCCGCCGCTTTCGTCTGCCCAACCCCTCCGCAAGGCACCGCCGTTCACGCCCGTCCCCCGGTATAGTACTTGTGTCTATACGGCAATCGGGATGACGATTGCTCGTCTATACAGCAATCGGGGGAATCGTGGCAGTGCCACCGCAGGGTGATGCTCCGCACGGACGCCGGCCGGCACCGGCGCTGACGGAGGACATGCTCATCCGGCAGAGCGCCCGCTCCGGCGGGCGCTCACGCAGTGCGTTCCGGCGCGGCAAGGCCGCCGAGCCGGCGCCGCCCGACGCCTGGCCGCCGGCTGCGCCCGCCGCCGCACAGGAGGCCGCCGCACAGGAGGCCGCCGGAGAGGCGGAGGCCGGGAAAGGCAAAGGGAAGGCCGGGGAAAAGGGCAGGAAGAAGGGCGGGAAGAAGGGCGGGGACAAGGGCGGGGACAAGGCCGGGCAGGCCGACGCCTCCGCCGGCAACGGCTGGTTCCACAACCCCTTCGCCAGGCCCGGGACCGCCACCGCGGCCGGGGACCGGTCCGGCGTCTCCTCCGCCCAGATGTGGGCGGGCCCGCGCCGCGGCATCCTGGTCCGCCGGCTGCTGGGCGCCTTCGCCGTCCTGCTCCTGCTGTTCCTGTTCGCCAAGGTGAACGGCAAGGCCAGCAAGGCGGACGTGCGGGCCGAGGTGGACGCGCGCGTCCGGTCGTCCGCGAGGACGTTCCCGCGCGGCGCGGCCCAACTGTGGGCGGCGCCGCTGGTGAAGCTCTTCACCACGTACGACCCGGACCACGCCGACGACCGTTCGCGCGCGCTGGAGCCGTACGCCATCAACGGCCTGGACGCGCAACTCGGCTGGAACGGCCAGGGCGCGCAGTCGGTCATCGACATGGTGGTGAGCGACGACGTCCAGGTGACCGGGCGGAGCCAGGGCGTCGTGCGGGCGACCGTCCAGGTGCAGGACGGCTCCTGGCGCTGTGTGGCCGTGCCCGTGTACACCGTGGAACGCGGCGGCTCGACCGCGTTCGGGCTGACCTCGGCTCCGGTGTACGTGCCGTGCGCGGGGCTGACCACGCCCCCGCGCGGCAGTTCCGAGAGCACGTCGAACGACACCGACCTGGCCGGGACCTTCAAGGACGACCTGCTGCCGCCGTTCCTGGCGGCGTGGGCGCAGAGCGACACCGACAACCTGAACCGCTATCTGCTGCCCGGGACCGTCTCGTTCGGGCTGGGTGGCGCCTACACCGGCTCCGACGACGGCGGGCGCCCGAAGGTCGACAACGTCTACATCCCGCAGGTCGGCAAGGGCGGGGACGCCGCACACCGCACGGTCACCTTCACCACGACCCTGCTGAGCACCGACGGCAAGGCGGCGCAGACGTCCACGTACCAGGTCGCCGTGGTGCAGAAGAACGGCCAGTGGTACTTCGCGTCCGACCCGACGCCCGCCGTGGGCTCGGCGGGCGGCGACCAGCTCCCGGACGTGCAGCCCTCGCAGGGCACGGGCGGAATGTATTCGCACAGTCCCGCTCCTTATCCCGGTGCAACAACATCGACAGACGTGCAACAGCCGACGCCCGGCGCATCCACCACACCGTGAACACCGTCTATACATAGCGATGTGATCGCGCACCGGCGGTCCCGACGGGGGAAATCCGGCTGCCGCATCCAGCTTGTGTATATACGATCAGCTCGCGCGAGTACGCAGCTCCATGCGCGCCCAGCAGAAGAGGAACGGACACCCACATGCTCAGCCACGCGCTCCAGGCCATGCCGGCCGACACGCACGTCTACCTCGCGGCCGCCAACCAGATCACCACCAAGACGAGCACCATCGGCAAGGCCATCCTCGCCGCCACCGTCGTCTTCGCCGTCGTCGCCGCCTTCTTCACGCAGGCGCAGCGCAAGTGGATGGTCGTCGTGACGATCCTGCTGATCGGCAGCTTCACCTTCATGATCGTCGACAGCCCGACCGCGCTGCTCCAGGACGGCGGCAACTTCATCAAGACCAACGTCTGGGACCCGATCCTCAGCTCCTGACGTCCCGGGTCCCTCGGCAGTAACCAACGGGAAGGGTGGGGGAGTTGAGCGACGACGAGACAGTGACGCTGCGGGACTACACCGAGGCGTTCAAGGTCAAGAAGGCGCTGCGCAAGGTCGGCAAGGCGAACATCCCGCTGAAGGAGGGTCTGTTCGTCGACGACATCAAGGTCTTCGCCCTCACCCTCTTCCTGTGGATCACGGCGTACAACATGATCCTCGCCCCGCCGATCAAGGTGGTCGCCCATCTCTTCGGGGCGAGCGCACCGGTCGGCATCCCCTATCTGTTCGTCCTGTTCGTGCCGCCGGTCTTCGCGGTGGCCCTCTCCCGCCGCCCCGTCCGCCACAACCTCGGCATCTTCGGCCTGGTCCGGGCGGTGGTGCGGGACTGGATGGACGACCCCGTGCACCGCAAGGGGGTGCCGGTCCGCAAGGGGCACGGGCCGGCGGCGTACCGCATCGTGCTGTGGCGGGCCCGGCCGGACCTGCTCCCCGGGCTGGCGCCCAGGACACCGCTGCCGAACGGCTTCGGGACGGTGCGGCCGGCTTCCGGGACGCAGCCGCAGACGAAGTCGCAGCCGCAGCCGCAGCCGCAGCCGCAGTCCACGAGCGCATGGAAGGCGTGACAGGTGAAGAACGTCGTCTCCCGTCTCATCCCGGACGGCTACCAGGCACCGTCCCGCATCGGCTACCGCTACCTCGACGATGTGATCCTGCTGGACGCCGACGGGGCGTACACACTGGTGAGCGTGCCCACCCGGAGCTGGGAGCTGATGAGCCCGCTCGACAAGCGGGCCGGGCTCGCCCAGGTGTACGCCGGACTGTCCGGACTGCCCCGCGGGGCGGCCCAGCAGACCCGGCTGATCACCACCGAGTTCCCCTTCAACGCCGACAGCTGGGCCGAGCGCCTGAACGAGCGCACGCAGAAGCACGGCATCCCGGCACCCGGCTGGTCCACGCTGCTGTCCGACACCCGCGACCGCATCAATGACGCCGCCTGGCCCATCAAGCGGGTCTACCTGGCGGTCCGGCTGGGCGACCGGGCCTCGTACAACGGAGCCTGGGGGCGGGTCCAGCGCCTGTGGGAGCAGGTGCGCAAGCCGCTCGACCTCGACGACCAGATGCCGGCCCTCGACGAGATCGAGGTGTGGCACGACCTGGCCGGCGACGTCCGCACCACCCTGGCCGGATCCCCGCTGCGCTGCCAGCCCGTGGGCCGGCAGGAGGCGGAGATGCTCCTGCTGCACCTCACCCACCCGGGACTGCCCGCCCCCGACCCCGCCGCCGTGACGCCGCAGCGCTACGGCCCGGGCGAACTGCAGGCGCTGTGCGGCGGGGAGCTCACCCGGGAGCCGCTCGGACGCATCGGCAAGTACGACTACAAGTGCCTGCGCCACGAGACGGTGACCGGTACCTCGTACCAGATCTGGTTCGCCTTCTCGCTCGGCCCCGAAGAGATCAACTTCCCCGGCACGCTGTGGCTGCACCGATCGGACGCGCTGCCCTTCCCCGTCGTGCAGTCCATCGGATTCGAGGTGCAGGAGCTGGCCGACACCCGCAAGGACGCGGACAAGGCGCTGCGCAACGTCGAGGAGCAGTTCTTCAACGACAAGGAAGCGGGCGTCGCCACCGACCTGACCTACCACCAGAAGCGCGAACTGGCCACGCAGATGAAGTACCTGGTGGACCACCACCGCACGCCCTTCGTGCGGATGCGCGCGCTGTTCGGTGTCGCCGCCACGGACAAGGAGCGGCTGCGGGAGCACGCACGGGATTTCGTCCGGTCGATGCGGGAGGCCGGCTACACGGTGGACGCGCCGCCCACCCACCAGAAGTTCTTCTTCTACGAGTCGCTGCCCGGCGGCCGCCCCACGGACAGCGACTACATCCGGCGTGTGCCGCTGGACTACCTGGCCTCCGGCATGCCGCACATCTCACCGTCGGTGGGTGACGGCGAGGGCCTCTACCAGGGCTACACCATCGGTGCGGGCGGCCTGCCGGCCGAGCCGGTCTTCGTCGACCACATGCTCTACGCCACCCAGTCGCAGCTCGCCCCGACCGAGGGCGTGCCGGGCGACCCCGGCGGCGGCAAGACCGTCAGCCGCGGCCTCAAGCCGGTCTGGGAGGACGCCCTGCGCGGCATCACCCAGGTGGTGTGGGATCCCAAGGGCGACTACCTGGTCCTCAAGAAGTACGCGGGTGAACTCGGCCTCAACCCCGACAAGATCATCTGTGTCAACGTCTACGACGCCGAGCCGGGCATGCTCGACCCGGCCGCCCAGGCGGAGACCCCGGAGGACGCCGCGCAGCTGATGCGCGAGACGCTGCTGCGGCTGGTCCCCGACCTGCTCGCGGGCCAGAACGGCAGCGACTTCGGCGACGTCATCCGGCAGGCGGTGGGCGCGGCCATCGCGGAGGGGCACGGTTCGACCTACCTCATGCGCGTGGTGGAGATCCTGGAGGCCTGGGAGAAGCTGCCGCCCTCGCCCCACAACATCAACCAGGAGCGCTGCCGCCAGTTCTCGGGCCCGCCCGGCCGCCGCTACCGCGAGGTCTCCCGCACCAAGCTGGGCCAGCTGGTCTTCGGCCGGGCGCCGCGGCCGTTCCGCATCCCCGTCGGCTACACGGTGATCTTCTGCACCCTGGGCCTGCAGATGCCGGACCCGGGCAAGCCGCCGGAGATGATGTCGGAGCGCGAACTGCTGTCGGACGTGATCTCGGGCCTGATGGCCGACAACACCTGGAACATCATGGCCACCCTCGACCCGGCGATCCCCAAGGCGATCACCTGGGACGAGTGGCACACCAGCAAGGACAATCCGCGCGCCCGCACGCTGGTGGACCGCATCAAGCGCCTGGGCCGCTCCCGCAACACCTTCCTGCGGCTCATCTCGCAGTCCGCCGGTGACTTCGACTCCAGCTTCGTCACCGGCGTCTGGGCCTTCGGCACGACGTCGAAGGACGAGGCCGTGAAGACGTGCGAGTTCCTCGGCGTCGAGCCGAACGGCGCGAACGTCGGCACGGTCCTGTCGCTCGGCGGCAGCGGGAAGGGCGTGTGCGTGTTCAAGGACCGCACGGGCAAACTCGCCCGCGTCAAGGTCGAGTTCGTCCACGACTTCGCGCTCGACATCTTCGACACGAACCCGGAGAAGGACCCCGAGAAGATGACCCGCATCATCGCCGAGATCTTCGGCGAGGAGGCGGCCGGGGCGCGGCGGGAGCTCGAGGCGAAGCGGGACGGCGCGAAGAAGGAGGCGGAGGACGAGGCGCAGGAGGAGGGGAAGGAGGAGGGCCGGGGCGCACCGGGGAGGGAGGACGACGACCCGGTGCCGCCGGAGGCGTTGCTCGGAGTGTGAGGCCGCCCCGTCGCCGGGACGGCCAGCCTCTGTGCCGGGGCACTAGGACGCCGGCACGTCGTAGACGAGGCGGGTGATCCGGCCCCTCGACGCCTGGGTGCCGTTGCCGACGGCCTGGCCGGTGAGCCACTTGCCGTCCGTGGTCCTCACTTTGAACGCGAACTTGTAGTCGGCATCGTCCGCATGGGGTACCGAGTCGGCACGGGTGACGGTCAGGGTCGAGGCGATCACCGTGTCGTCCCTGGTGATCGCCTTGAAGAAGGCGGTCTTTTCCGCCTTGCCGAGCTTGCCCGGATAGACCGGCACGTAGCCCTCGCCGGTGCGGTCCGCCCAGCCGGGATCACCGGCTCTGCGTGGGGTGTAGGTGAAGTCGTGGTTCCAGTAAGTGGCACTGTCCGACATCCAGGAGCGGTACCGCCCGTCCTGTGGAGTGCGCAGCGCGTTGAGGAGGTTGACGACCTGCAAGCGCCAGGGGGCTTTCCGGTACGGGTCCGCCTGCGCGGTCGGGGAGGCGGACGCCGTGTCCTTCGAACCGGACGCGTCGCCGCTCCCGCACCCTGCGAGCGCCAGCAGCGCTGCCGTCACGGCCAGCGCACCTTTGGTTCGGCTTGCCTTGAGCACACCGTCTCCGTTCTGTTCTCGGGTTTGCTGCAGGGGCGCGGGTCAGCCGTGGGAGGACGCGTCCGCCGCCGGGTACACCAGGCGCAGGATCACCGTCGCACCGGACGGCTTGGTGTAGCCCTCGGCCCGGCCCTCCAGCCATGCGTCGCCCTTCGCCGCTCGGGTCTTGACGACGAAGTCCACGCTCCAGCTACGGTCGCTGCCTGCGGACTCGGCCACCGCGAGGCTGGACGGCTGCACCGCGCCGCGGCGGGACACGGCACTGAGCACCGCAGCCGTGTCCCGCGCCGACAGGTCGTGGTAGGGCACATGGGCCAGGCCGTCCGGCCGGTCCGCACCGGGGTCCCGGGAGGAGAGCGGCGTGTAGGTCAGGCCGTCCCTCGCTGCGGCCGCCCCTGGGAACCACGCGTCGCCGTGGCCCCGGGCCGCATCGCCGAGGAAGGCGGCGAGCCGGTCCCGCCATACGGCGGCACCGCCGACGGAGGATCCGGGCGACGGGGAACCGCCCGCGCCGGACGTGCCCTCGGCGACCGCGGGCCGGCTCGGCATGTTCTGCTGGACGAAGACGAAGCCGCCCACCACGAACAGGGTCATCAGGCCGAACACCGCGCCGAAGAAGATCAGCACCGGCTTGGTGCCGCGCCGCAGATTGTCGAGGGCGGCCCGATGGATCGACGGGGTCCCCTCACGCCCCCGGTCGTCGTACCGCATCGCTCGCCCCCTTCGCCGCATGTGCCTCGTGCGCCGTGATGTGCCGTCATCCTGCCGTGCGGACACGGCAGTTGTGTCCGATCCGCGTGCTAACGTCTCTAGCGTATATACACATGAAGAGAAAGTCCTAGGAGTCACGGGGGATCCATATGGCCATCGCCTCGACAGCCGAGGCCCGCACCAGGATGACGTCGTTCCGTGACGTCCCTGCCGTGCGGCGGCCCCGATCCGGTGGCGGAGGACGTGCCCGCAGGCGCGTCCTCCGCCGACGGGCCGGGGCCGTCCTGCTCACTGTGCTGTCCACGTTCACACTGTGGTTCACGATGGCCACTCCCGCGCAGGCGATCACCGACGACCTGATCTCGATCTGCGGCCCGATGAACGTCCCCATACCCGAGAACCGCAGCTCGGGCATCGAGGCGTTCTTCGGCACGAACAAGCCGGATACGTCCATCCCGCCGTCGGAGTTCGAGACCTACATCCCCAAGGCGGACAAGCCGTACGACGGGCCGGCGCCCTCCTTCCACCGCTACGGGATGTCGGGTCTCACCTGGAACGTCTTCGGCTGGAACCCCGGCTGCTTCTCGGTCGGCCGGTTCATCAACTTCGTCCCGAACACGATCTTCAACGTCTCCAAGACCTTCGCCGCCTTCACCATGGCGCTGCTCGGCTGGTCCTTCGGCAAGGACCCGTTCAGCTTCCTGGAGGGGCCCATCGGCAACGTGGCAGGGGCCGTGTCGAACATCGCCACGCCGTTCCTCGGGCTGGTCGGGGCGCTGGGCGGCATCTATCTGGGCATCAAGAACTGGGGCCCCAACGGGCGGATCACCGCCGTGCTGAAAGGCTTCGGCTGGATGCTCCTGATCACGGGGCTCTTCTTCTGGTTCCAGGCCAATCCCACGGCCGCCGGCACCAAGATCAACAGCGTCGTGGGCGACGTGACGTCCACCGGCTTCCAGTCCCTCGCGGAGTTGCCGACCACCGGAGGAGCCGACAACACCTCGCTGTGCAACAGGGCCGCGGGGGACGGCTCCGCGTCCGCTGCATCGTGCGTCCAGGACGCCCTCTGGGTGCCGCTGGTGTACGACCCCTGGCTCTACGGCCAGGTCGGCAACGACGCCGCTGCGGCCAAGAAGTGGGGCCCCGAGATGCTCAACGCCCAGTTCGTGGGCGTGACCGCACAGGGGAGGATCGACGAGAAGGGCGCGAAGGTCGTCAGTGGCTCCGTCGAATGGAACGGCACCGACGACGAGGTGGGCGGCGACTCGAAGTCCGGCTCCAAGGCTTGGGACGGCTTCGTCGACAAGGTGCCCTACCTGAAGCTGTGGGCCAACGACCTGTGCCATGAGGACGGTGACAAGAACCTCCGCATCTGCTTCGGCGGTGAGGACTCGGGCTGGTTCTCGGACGACAAGCGGAAGGTGAAGGCCGAGGACGAGAACGCCATCGCCATCGCGGGCGGCAGCGACTACATGGCCCGGCTCTCCGCGGCCGCCATGAGCGTCATGGGCGGCATCGTCATCAACGCCTCCGTCTACTTCATCTGCGCCATGCTCCTGGCCGCCAAGCTGGGCGTGTTCGTCCTGATGATCTTCGCGCCCTTCTACCTCCTCCTGGGCATCTTCCCAGGGCCCTCCAGGGTGGCCGCGATCAAACTGGGCGAGCTGCTCCTCACCAATCTGTTCCGGCAGGTCGGCTGGGGTCTCGGCCTGGTGATCGTCACCTACCTGGACACGCTCATCCTCGCCCCCGGCGGCGACCAGAACTGGGTGCTGAAGATCCTCACCTGCGCTCTGATGACCGTCCTGCTCGGCGTCTACGCCAAGCCGGCGATGCGTGCCCTGTCCGGCATGGCGATGGGCGACAAGAGCGCCGGCGACGCCATCGTGGGCGTCGGCGCCGACTTCGCCAAGAAGGCCGCGCAGACCACCGTGCAGGCGGGCGTCGCGGTGGCGAGCGGGGGCGCCAGCCTCGCGATGGCCGGTGTGTCCGCGGGCGCGGCCGTCAAGGGCGCATCCACCGCGGCCGCCGCCTCCGGACAGCGCCTGTCGGCGGCCGAGGGGTTCAAGGCGGCCGGGCTGGGCGTGCTGAAGAACGCACCGAACCTCGGCCGGCGCACCCGCTCGGCGTTCGGCAAGTTCGGCGCCGCCAAGGAAGCGGGCAAGGAGAACTACGAGAACACGCAGAACCGCCAGGAGGAGAAGGCGGCCGGCGAGGCGATCAAGCGGAGCGAGGCCGCTCGCGAGGGCCTGGCCAGGCGTCGCTTCAACCGCACCCAGGAACCGGCGCACAGCGCCGCGCTGGATGCGATCCAGGAACGGCGGCGTCAGGGCGACCCGGCCGGGGCCGACGCCCTGGAGCGCCAGCACTACGACTCGCTGCGCGATCCGCGCACCGGCGCCCGGCATCCCGACGACCCGCTGCACCACAGCAACCTGCGGCGCAGCGCGACCGGTGGGGTCGACCCCAGCCGGCGGGTGCGGGCCACCGACCGCGGCGACGAGATACTGTCCGGCAATTTCTCGAACGTCCAGCAGGCGGCGGCCAACCTGGACCGCGTGCTGTCCCTGTACGGCAATCCGGCGCACATCGACCACAACCACCACGCGGGCGTCGCCCTGCGAAGCCTCGCCGTCCAGATCGACTCCGGCGGGCCGCACACCGAGGCGGCCCGGTTGACCGCCGCGCAGGCCGTCGCGCAGTACGGCCTGCCGGACAAGATCGACGCCGTGGGCCTGCCGGCCAACGCGCACGTCACCTTCGAGGTGATCTCCCGCGTGGCCAACGAGCTGCCGGTCACGCCCTCGGACGAGGCGCTCTCGCCGCGCGGGCGCATGGAGTTCCTCAACCGCGTCGAGGCACTTGCCCTGCAGATACCGGTGGCCACATCGATGTCCACGGCCCTGAACGACCTGCGGGAGACCCTCGCCAACATGAAGGCGCCCGCCACCCAGGTCGAGCAGGCGCTGCAGAACGTCCGTCAGGCGGCCGGCCTGGACAACGTGGCGCGGAACGGGAGTGGTGGCGCATGACCCACCGGGGCAGAAGGCTCGCGGTCCTCTTCATCACGCTGGTCGTCCTCGGACTCGCCCTCAACAACATCGCCGGCAGGGCGCGTTCCGGCCAGGGGCAGGCGGGCGGCGGCGAGACGGCGGCTCCGGGCGCCCGTCCGCTCGCCCCGCTCTACGTGCCCCGTCCGGCATCGCTCATCTCCGGCGGCTACGGCGGATCGCTGACCAGCGAGGCGACGCCACAGGAGGTGGCACGGGCGGTCGCCGGGGCGTACGTCAAGTACGACCCGGACCGCACCACGCCGCAGACCTTCGTCGACCGGCTGCCACGGGTCGCCCCCGCCGCCCGCGCGCAGTTGCGCCAGCAGATGGCCCAGGACTGGCAGGACCATCTGTCGAAGCTCTCCGGCGCCACCGCGACAGGGACCCTCAGCGCTCCGGACACGAGCGCGGAGCAGAGCGGGAAGACCGAGGTCACCGTGGACTTCGGCAAGGGCGAGAACTCCTCGGAACTGCTCCACGTCACTCTCGGTCTCGAACAGGGAGACGACGGCTGGGTCGTCACGTCGGTGAAGCTGGAAGAGGGGTGAGGCCCGTGGGAACGACGAAGACGGCGAAGGCCGTGAAGAAGGCGAGGACGACGAACGACAAGGCGGGCAAGGCCGCCCGGGGCAAGCCGAGCTGGCGCGCCCCGTCCGGGGCCGCCAAGGTACTGGAGCACCTGAAGGTCGCGTTCGCGTTCCTGGTCTGGATCGCCCTCGTACGACAGCAGGCGTCCGCGATCGTGAACTGGCAGATGTACTACGCCCACGCGCTGGTGGCCACGGCCGCGCTGGCGGTCGGCAGCGTCGTGGTGGTGTACACGTATCCGCCGCGGACGGCACGCTGGCGCACGATCGTGTGGACGTTCTTCGCGTCGTCCGCGGGCGGCGCGCTCGTGTACGCCGCGCTCGGCGGCCGTGCGGGCCTGTTCGGCGCCCTGCTCAGCGGCGCGGTGGTGCTGTGGGCGCGCGCCGAGGAACGCGGCCGGCGCGCGGTACGCCGACTGCGGGCCCGGTGATCGCAGGGGCGCCGTCGGCGACGGAGGCGTCGCCACCGGGAGACACGCGAGGTCCCGGGCGGCGATCGAGCTCTCCCTTTGGGGCAGGCGTCGCCGAGGCGACGCACCGTCCCAGTGCGTCGCCTCAGGCCGGATAGCGTGCGGCGATGTCCTTGCCCCGAGGCGTGTCGGGGTCCGGGGACTCCTGGGCCAGGGCGATGAGTTCGTCCAGGTTCAGGACGACGCCCTTGTCGTCCACCATCACCCGGTCCCGCAACGCGAGCAGGCAGGAGGTGCGGTACGCCTTGGGCCAGCCGCGATTGATGTTCCGCCACACCGACAGGGAGCCTTCCTCCCAGGTGACGCCGCCCGCGGGAGGCGGAGCAGGGGCCTCGGCAGGCACCACCGGTGCCGGCGCCCGTGGGGGCACCGGGGCCGGTGCCGAGACCGGCTGCGGTGCCGGGTCGGGCGCCGGAGCCGTCGACGCGGGCGCCGGGGCTGCCGCAACAGGCGCCACCGCTTCCGGCACGGCCGCCGCGTGATCCCGCGCGGTCCGCTCCGCGCGCATCCCGGCGCTCCCCCGCTCACGCTCCCCGGAGTCGCTGATGTGCAGCACGCGCTGCTCACCGGAACCGCTCGCGGTCAGCAGCAGCCGCACCCCGTGTCCGACCAGCGACTGGGCCCGCTCCAGCACGTCCCGCGCTCTGCGGCGCGTCAACTCCTCGGTGTGGAAGGAGCGTTCCTCGCTGACACCCTCCCCGTTCACCGTGCGCACCACGAGCCGGGCCCGGCCCCGGTCCCCGTCGACGTGCGCGTGCGCCAGCACGCCGTTGACCGGTGTGCACGAGGAGAGGTCGGCCGCCAGCCGGGCGGTGGAACCGCCGGGAGCGGACATCAGCCACAGGTCGACGGCCGTGCGCTCGACCTCGGCGAGCCAGGCGTCGTAGGCCCGGTCGCCCATGGCGCCCACCGCCTGAACGGCCATGCCGACCCAGGCCGTCATGCCCGCGCTGCTCGTGTTGCTCATGAAGCCCCCTCGTGAGTGTCAATACACAGTGTACTGTCGAAGGGCCCCCGTACCATGGCCGGGAAACAGCCTTCACCAACCCCGTACCGGACCGTCCACGCCCAACCGCCCGCGCTGCGGGACGAGCCGCGAAGGGGGCTCATGGACACCAATACCGCCTCGGAAGCCGGGACTTGGGAACCGCCCCGGCTGACCATCGTGGTGTACGCGAACGGGCGGGCGAGCGTCGGCGGCATCCCTGTGGTCGTCCCCGACGGCGGGGACCTGGCCGACGTACGCGCCGCCGCCATGCGAACCGCCGTCGACATGGCCGTACGGCAGGACCGGCCCGTCCATGCCCTCGCTCTCGAACCGGACGGCACCACATGGCCGTTGGTCATCCATCCGGACGGACGCGTGGAGGAGGACACCGGGGTGGGCCCGGGCGACCCCGGACCCGCCGCCGACGGTACCGGCGAGAGCGGACGTCCGGCGGAGCCGACACCCCCGGCCGCCCCCCGCAACCCGCGCAACCCGCGCACCGAGACGCTCGTGCTCACCGTGGAGGTCCAGGAGCCGGTGGAGACCCCGCCGCCGCCCGAGCAGTTGCGGGAGCGACTGGCGCGGATCGCCGAGGCCGGGGAGGGCGGGCGGCTCGAGGCCGCGATCACGCTCGCCGCGGACCTGGAACGGGAGGCGGCCCTGCTCTACGGGGCCACGCACCCCCACGTGCTGCACGCCCGTGCCGTACGGGCGCATGTGAGCACCCTCGCGCGGGACTGGGCCCGCGCCGCCGATCTCTACCTCGGGATCGCCACGGCCTGGCGGCGCATGTCCGACGACCGCGGTCCGCAGGTCCGGCGGAACGCAGCCAACGCCCATCACTGCTGGTGCCAGGTCACCGACGCGGCCGAGAGCGAGCGCATCGGCGAGGCCGTGGTCCGTATGTGGCTGGACGTGCGGGGCGCCGAGCGGGAGTCGGCCGCAGCCCGGCGGCGCTGCAACGCTCTGAGGCACCGGCTGAGCCTCGGCATCTGACCGTTTGCGACCCGCAACCGGCGTCTCACGCTTGACACCTTTCATTGATGCACAGAGAGGATCTCACTGTGTCTGAACGGTGACGCAATGAGTCCGATTCGCTGCCATGATGTTCCTGCTACGGGAGTTGCGGGCTCAATTGCCGCTTCTCCAAGGGCTGCTGTCGGGGGAGCTGTACTGTGAAGCGGAATGTCGTACACGGAATCACCCGGGGTTCTCTCACACTCGACGTCCAGGAATGGGAATGGTCCGCGCGGCTAACCAGCGATCTTGATCAAACCGAGCCCTCTTTGCTGCTGTCACTCCCGCGGGGCCTGTTTCTCGCCCACGACCGGGAGATGCGCAGGGTCGGCGCGCGCAGCGGACCGGCCGTACGGAGCGACGCCGAGTACGTGTCCGAGGTGTGGGGCTTCACCCGCGCCGACCGGGACGATGTGCTTGAGATAAGTGAGATTCCACTGGTCAGGGTACGGTTGGCCAGTGACCGTCTGGCCGTGGACCTGGCCGACTGCCCCTGGCTGCTGGGCCGGGGACCGCTCACCCTGCCCGAGGAATGGCGCCAGCCGGGCACCGATCGCTGGTGCCTGCTGGGAATCTGCTTCGGCGTGGATCTCGAGGCACCGGACGCCGGTGAGCGTTTTCTGTACGAACTCGCCGACGGAGGCGCGGTTTTGGGACAAGTGAAAACCGTGACGAAGCTGTAAGCGGGGGACGATCCACCTGGACCGAATGTCATGAGGTAACGTCTGTACACAACGTGTAGACCTCGTGCGCGGACAGTCCGGCCGGGTCGTCGATGACGTTACTGGAGGAGCCATGAGCACTTCGGACATTCCCCAGCGGACTCGGTCCCATCGGCGTCGCATGGTGACCGCGAAGGCGGCTCTGACCCGACGACCGGACGGAGTGGACGAGGACACCGCGCTGCCGGGCGAGCTCGAGCCTCTGGTGTGGACCCCCAACCGGGGCCCCATCACCGAGGAGGAGGCCCTGGGCGTGCTGCGCAGGCGCCGCCGCAACGAGCTGAGCCAGGCGCCCAAGCGCGAGGGCGCCAAGCGCCCGGAGATCCCCTCGGAGCTGCCGCCCGAGAACGCCCGCAAGGTGCCGGTCGTCAACCGCTTCCCGGCGCGCTACCTGGCCATGGCTCACGCGCGTGCCGAGGTCGAGGGCACCAATCTGACGGCCATCCTCGAAGAGATGCTGGTCAAGTACGCAACAGGCAAGCCCACCCGGCCTCAGGCCGTCAGCCGGCGACTGCTGTCCTTGTACACTCCCAAGGACTAGCCAGTCGGTTCGGTTGACGGCTTGCGGCCCGGCCGGGCTCGAAACGGTGGGGGAGAACAAGCGTGTCCGAGAACAGCGCCTTCGGCGCGTCGTCGGCCGCCGACCAGGACGAGGACGAACTGCCCCCGAGCCACGCGCGCACCCTTCCGGCCTCGGGCACGCAGCCGTCATCGGCACAGCAGGCGACTGTGCACCCAGCGGGGCCGGCACCGTCCCCTGCTCATGCTCCTTCCCCGGCGCCCGGGCCCGCACCGGTTCAACGGCCGCCGTCCGGGCGTGAACCGGCCCCGGGACCGGCCGCCACACCTGCGCCCGCGCCGCTGCCCGGGCCGGCCGGCGCCCCGGCGCCCGCGCCCGCCCCGCTCCCCAACGGCTCCTCACCCAACCCATACGTCAACCCGTACGCGGGCCAGTACCAGCCGCCCTCCCCGGCGGTCTCGGCGATCTCGACGGACGCCCAGCGCTCCGGGCTGCTGCGGCTCGTCGGCCGCGGCGGCGCACGCTCCTCCGGCCCCGAGCAGCAGCGGCTCGCCCGGCTGCAGACACCCGTGCCGCGTCCGTACCGGATCAGTGTCACCAGCATCAAGGGCGGCGTGGGCAAGACGACGACGTCGGCCATGCTGGGCCTGACCTTCGCGCACTACCGCGCCGACCGGACCGTCGTCATCGACGCCAACCCGCACGCCGGAACCCTCGCAGACCGGCTGCTGGGTGAGCGGATCATGCCGACCGTCCGCGACCTGGTCGGCGCCGAGCGACACCGCCGGGCCCTCGGCGGGCAGGGCCTGACCGACCCGCTGCACATCCACCAGTACCTCGGCCAGGCCGACCGGCTGATGGTGGCGGCGAGCGAACAGAGCCCGGACATCAGCGAGTTGTTCGACGAGGAGCAGTACCGCACCGCCCAGGACGTCCTCACCCGGGCCTTCGACATCGTCGTCACCGACAGCGGCACGGGCATGAAGCACTCCGCCATGAAGGGGACGCTGGCCACCACCGACCGCCTCATCGTCGTCGCGGCCCCGCGCTTCGACGCCGCACGCCGCGCCGCCAAGACGCTCGACGAGGTGTACGCGCAGGGCTATCCGCACCTGGTGCGCGACGCCGTGGTGGTGATCACGATGGACGCGCCGAAAGCCGTCGGCATCAACATGAACACGCTGGTGGACTACTTCCAGCAGTTGTGCACCCACGTGGTGCGGGTCCCCTACGACCAGCATCTGTACGCGGGCGGCACGATCCAGTACGACCGGGTCTCCCCGACCACCCGGGGCGCCTACATGGACCTGGCGGCCCTGCTGGCGGACGGTTTCGGGAACGTGCTGCCGGGCCGGTGACCGGCGCTTCGTGGCGCGGTCACCACCTCTGCGGGCGGGGTGCCCCGGACATCCGGGCGCTCAGGTCCCCTGGCGCCCGTCCACGAGCCACTTCCCGCCGCTCCGAGTGAGCTTCAGGACCATGCCGGTCTGCGACGACTCGCCGCCGTTGCTCCAACTGGTCCGCTCCGCGTACGAGACCTGCACCCACACCTCGCTGCCGGAGCGCGGCGCCTCGTCCGGAATCACCGTGTGGATCTCGTCGGCGCTGACCTCGACACGGCTCTTCCTGGCGGTCTCGCACGTCACGTCACAGCGGTCACTGCTGGAGTCCCGCAGCCGCTTCACATAGGCGGCGGTGGCGTACGGCCCGATCCGCTCGAGGTACGCACGCGGGCTCGGGTCCTGCCAGCTGTGCCGGACGTACGCCTGGACGTACGCGGCGGCCACCGCCTCGGGGTCGGTGTAGTCGAACCGTTCGCCACCGGGACTCGCCGAGGCTTCCCCGGCCGGGGTCGCCGTCACCTTGCCGGGGCCGGGGGCGGCGTTCACCGGCGGGGCGGAGGAGGACGGAGGGGCAGCGGGCTTCCCGGCGCCCTTCGTGCACCCCGCGGTGAGCACGGCGGCCGCCGCCACCGCCAGGCACAGGGCCGCCGCACGGCGCGCGACCGCGGTCACAGCGTCCCCCCGGCGAAGCCCGTACCGGCGGCGTCCTGAGCGGACCCGCCGTTGTCCTTCAGCAGCCGCGAACCACCGATCCACTGGTCCATCCAGTACCTGTTCCTGCTGACGTTCTGGACGATCTCCACCGTCTTCCCGGTCCGGGGCGCATGGATCATCTCGTCATTGCCGAGATACATGCTCACATGATGGATACCACCCACCGTGCCGTCACTGCTCCAGAACATCAGGTCTCCCGGTTTGAGGTCCGAATAGTCGCGTACCCGGCTGCCCGCCTCCCACTGGTCGCCCGTGTAGTGGCCCAGAGTGATGCCGACCTTGGCGTAGGCGTAGAGGGTGAGTCCCGAGCAGTCGAAGCCCTTGGAGACGCCCTGGGGGCAGTAGGAGGTGTGAGTCGGGCCGTTCGCGTCACCGCCGGCCCAGCAGTAGTCCACGCCGAGCTGCGCCTTAGCCGCCTGGATCACCTTGCCGACGTCCCCGCTCAGACCGACGTCCTCGCACTTGATGTCCTTGGCCCGGCCGACGATCTGGCCGGCTATCCCCTCCCACTTGGTGTATGCGTCGGGGTAGGCGGAGACCTGGACGGCCTGGGCGGCGGCACCCTTCTCCAACTGCTGCCAGCCGGGCACGCCGAGAAGACCGCGGGGGTGGGGCGGGCTGGGGTGGCTGGGGCCGCCGTAGAACGCCATGGACGAGTAGTCGGGGTCCATGATCTGGTCGTGTGTGCCCCAGCCGGCGGCGGGACGCTGCTGGAACAGGCCGATGCTGTCCCGGTCGCCGTAGTCGATGTTCCGCAGCTGGCTTTCCTGAAGGGACGTCATGATGGCGATGACGAGCCCGTCATCGGGAACCTTCTCCTTCTCCCCGACGTGAACGATGATGGCGGCGTTGCCCATCTGCTCGTCGGTGACCCGGTACGGGCCCACACCGGGCACGTTGGCGTGCAGGGTCTCGCCGCCCGGGTCGCACACGGTCCCGCCCGGCACACCGGCCCCACCGTCGTCACCGCCCCCGCCCACGGCGGCTCCCAGCATCCCCGCCAGGCCCACCACCGTTCCGGTCCCCGCGATGAAGAACAGGCCGCCACCGCTGAACAAGAACGCGCAGACCAGGATGATGCCTATGACCGTCTTCTTGTCCACAGCTTGACGTGCCCCCCGTCTGTGACACCCTGCGCGAGCGCCCCTGTGTATATACCTTACGAGCTAGTGTCTATACTGCCAATTGCCTTGGGTACTGACGGCATTGACTGGGAAGGGACCGACCCGTGACCGAACAGCCGCCGCCTCCCACCCCCTCCGCCCATGCGCTCGCCGTGGTGATGCGCGACTACCTCTCGTACGGCGAGAGCGGCATGGCAGACCTGAAGGAGGCGGTGCACTCCCGCAGTCGCAAGCCGGTCATCGGCGCGTTCTGCCAGGAGTTGCGGCAGATCCTCGCCGGTGAGGTGGCGGTGCCGACCGGCGTCATCAACCGGGAGTTCCGGCGGCGCGCCGAAGAGGACGCCGCGCTCGGCCAGGGCGACGGCGACGACCCCATGCACTACGACGACCAGCAGGCGTACGAGGCCCTCGCCGACCTCTGGGAGTACCTCGACCTGACCCCCGAAGGAGAGCCGCACGACGCCCACTCGGTGCTCAAGGCCACCGTGAAGAAGAGCCGTTCACAGCTCCTGTGGATCGACGGTGACCCGGTGCAGGCGCTGCGCACCTGGATGTCCTGGCGTTCCCTGGCGCTCTTCGTCGCCGGTGTCGTCGTCTGCACGGTGAGCTGGGCGGTCCGCGAACGGGTTGATGTCACCTTCCTGCGCAGCCTCCTCCTGCTGCTGACCATCGCCGGATTCGCGATGGCCGGCATCGGCGGCGGAGCCCTGTGGCTGCGCCGGGTCCGCTACGTCAATCCGGACGCGTTCCTGCCGACGGAGGACAAGCCGAAGGAAACGCGCCGCTGAACGCGACGGCGGCCCACCGGCGGTCCCGCCCCGGACCGCTGCTCCGGAACGCCGCCGTCTGAGCTGGGGTCACGGACCCACTCGCCGATCTCCGGAACAGCTCGCCGTTCGCGAGCGGTTCACGATGGTACTGCCCTGCCGAAGGTCAAACGCGAGGTCGGATTCCCGCCAGCCGCCGACGAGGGGGCCCGCAATGCTCGACGCCATGAACCAACTCGAAGGAAACGTGGCCTTGGTCACGGGCGGAAGCCGGGGCATCGGTGCGGCTGTGGCGGTACGGCTCGCCGAAGAGGGCGCCGACGTCGTCGTGACCTATGAGCACAACGCGGAACGCGCCACCGAGGTGGTGGAGCAGATCCATGCCAGGGGGCGCCGGGCGCTGGCCGTCCGGGCCGACAGCGCGGTCCCCGAGGAACTCACCGCCGCGGTGGACGAGGCCGCCGCGATGGCCGGCAGACTCGACATCCTGGTCAACAACGCCGGCGTCTTCCTCGTCGGCCCGCTCGAGGACCTGGGGCCGACAGAGATCGATCGCACCCTGGCGGTGAACGTCCGGGCACCGTTCACGGCATCCCGGGCGGCAGTGCGTCACATGGGCCGAGGCGGCCGCATCATCAGCATCGGCAGCAATGTCGCCGAGCGCGCGGTCTTCCCGGGACTGGCGCTGTACTCGATGAGCAAGACGGCTCTCGTCGGGATGACCAAGGGCCTGGCCAGGGAACTCGGCCCGCGGGGAATCACCGTCAACCTGGTGCACCCCGGTCCCACCGACACGGAGGCCAACCCCGCCGACGGGCCGAACGCCGAGACGATCGCCGGCTTCACCGCCCTCGGCCGCTTTGCGGAAGCGGCCGAGATCGCGGCCACCGTCGCCCATCTGGCGAGTGCGGACGGCGGATACGTCACCGGAGCCTCGATCCACGTCGACGGCGGCTTCACCGCCTGACACGCGGACTCGACGCGCGGCTACGACGCCCGGTCCGCGCCCTGGCCGACGGAGCGGTATTCCACCGGGGCCCGGTGGGCGCGGGGAACCGTCAGCCCCGTCGCGCAGGGTGCAGGAGGCCCCCGAAAACGCCACGGCGCCCGAGTCGGCCGAAGCCGACCCGGGCGCTGCGTAGCAGGTCGGAGGGGATGAACCCTCCCCCGCAGCCGTAGGCCCTGTGGGACTCGAACCCACAACCAATGGATTAAAAGTCCACTGCTCTGCCAATTGAGCTAAGGGCCCTGGCGTTGGTGCCTCCCCGAGCATAGCCGGAGGAGGGCCGGAGGCCGATCGGGTATCGGTGTCCCGGCCACACCAACGGCCGAGACCCTGCGCAGGGGCCCTCGTCCGGGGCGTGCCCGAGCGGCCCGCCCGCCGTCGCGGACACGAGCGCCGCGGCCCCGCCGAATCGGGGGCCGCGGCGCTCGTGTCCTCGGGTGCCGTGCTGCCGCCTGAGCGGTCGGCCCGGCCTGCGTCAGGCGTCAGCCGTTGCGCTTCCAGCGCGGCTTGTCCTCGCGGCGGCCGAACGTGCCCGTGCCGCGGTGGTCGTCACGGCGGCCGTAGGGGCGGTCATGGGTACCGCGGAAGCCGGGGCGGTCGCCCTGGCGGTCACGGTTGAACGGGCGGTCGCTGCCCCGGTGCCCGCCGCGCTCGTCGCGCCGCTCGAAGGGGCGACGGTCACGGTCGCCGTCGCGGCGGAAACCGCCACGGTCGTCACGCCGCTCGAACGAACGTCCGCCACGATCGCGGTCACCGTCCCGGCGCTCGAACCCGCGGTCGCCACGGTCACGGTCACGGTCCCGATCGCGGTCCCGGTCGAAGGGACGGCGGTCACGGTCACGGTCGCCGTCGCGGCGGAAGCCACCACGGTCGTCACGCCGCTCGAACGGGCGCGGCCGGTCGCCGTCACGACGCTCACGGTCGAAGGGACGGCGGTCACGGTCACGGTCGCCGTCGCGGCGGAAACCGCCACGGTCGTCACGCCGCTCGAACGAACGACCGCCACGATCACGGTCACCGTCCCGGCGCTCGAACCCGCGGTCGCCACGGTCGCCACGGTCACGGTCCCGATCGCGGTCGCGGTCCCGGTCGAAGGGGCGACGGTCACGGTCACGGTCACGGTCCCGGTCGAAACCGCCCCGCTCGTCACGCCGCTCACGGCGCTCGTACGACCACGATCCGGCCGTGCGCTCCTCGCGCTCGCCCCGGCCGGTCCGCTCCGCCCGCTCGGCGTCCTGCGCCGTCGGCTGCTCCGGCAGGGAGACCGCGGAGACCGGCGCCGCGTCGGCGACCGGGTCCGTGTGACCCGGTTCGGCGGCCGTCGAAGCCGCCGCGACCGCCGCCTCCGGGTCCTCACCGCGCTCCCGCGCGGCCCGCGCGACCAACCGGTCGGCCTCCTCGCGCAGTTCGGCGGCGCGCCGGGTGGCGCGCTCCAGCTGCTTCGTGAGCTGGGCGACCTCGCGTTCGGCCTGCTGTGCGGCGTTCCCGGCGGACTCGGCCTGGACCTCCGTCATGGAGCGGGCCCCGGTGATCTCGGCGACCTCGGGGTCGAACGCGGCGCCGCCCTGGATGATGTGGCGCGAGGCGTCCACGCCCGCGTCCTCCATCAGCCGGAAGATCTGCCGCCGCTGGTGCGGCAGGGCGAGGGAGACGACCGTGCCCGTACGGCCCGCACGCGCCGTACGCCCGGCGCGGTGCAGATAGTCCTTGTGGTCCCCGGCGGGGTCCACGTTGAGCACGAGGTCGATGCCGTCGACGTGGATGCCGCGCGCCGCGACGTCCGTGGCGACGAGCACGCCGACATAGCCGTCCTTGAAGTCGGCCAGCGTCCGGGTGCGCGCGCCCTGGGTCATGCCGCCGTGCAGCGCGTCCGCCCGCACACCGGCGTCGCGCAGCTGCTCGGCGACGCGGTCCGCGCCGAGCTGCGTGCGGACGAAGATGATGGTGCGCCCCTTGCGGGAGGCGATCGCGGCGGTGACCGGCGCCTTGTCCTTCGGCTTCACGATGAGGATGTGGTGCGACATCGTGGTCACGGCCCCCTGGGCCGCGTCCACCTCGTGGCTCACCGGCGCGTTCAGGTACCGGTCGACGAGTGTGCGGATCTCGTTCTCCATGGTGGCGGAGAAGAGCATCCGCTGGCCACCGGCCGGCACCTGGTCGAGCAGTTCGGTGACCTCGGGCATGAAGCCCAGGTCGGACATCTGGTCGGCCTCGTCGAGCACGGCGATCTGCACGTCCTCGAGGGAGCAGGCGCCGCGGTTGATGATGTCGCGCAGCCGGCCCGGCGTGGCGACCAGGACGTCCACCCCGCGCTCGAGGGCGTAGATCTGGTTCCCCATCGACGTGCCGCCGCAGACGACCTTCATCTTCAGGCCGAGCACGTCGCCGTACGGCTGCAGCGCGTCCGCGACCTGCATGGCCAGCTCGCGGGTCGGCGTGAGGATCACGGCCCGCGGCCGCTTCTTCTCGGTGTGACCGCCGGCCAGCGTGGCCAGGGCCGGCAGTCCGAAGGACAGCGTCTTGCCGGACCCGGTCCGGCCACGGCCGAGGATGTCCTTGCCGGCCAGGGCGTCCGGGATGGTCGCGGCCTGGATCGGGAAGGGGACGGTCACGCCGTTCTGCGCGAGCTTGCGGACGACGCCCTCGGGCAGTCCGAGATCGGCGAAGGTGACCTGGGGAGCGGCGTCGGCTGCCTCGGTTCCGGCCTCGACGGCCTCGGCGGCTTCGACGGCCTCCGTGGTCTCGACGGCCTCTGTGGTCTCGGTCAGGACGACGTGCTCACTACTGACGACAGACATGCGAAATGCGAACCTTCCGGAGTTCACGGCACGCGCCCAAACATCCGTGAAGTCGCAATCGACCGCCTCTATGCGGTCCGGCCACGGCAAGGGAGAGTACGCGCCACACGCGGCGCGTCATTACCGGCGCCGGGCAAATGGGATCAAACGATCTACCACCATACGCACCTGACCCCGCCCGGCGCAAACCGAGCCCGCCCACCGGCGGGTGACCCTCACCACAGGACGGCCCGCGGGGCGGCCGTCCCGCGCAGCGCCGCCACGGCCCGTCCGTCAGCGGGAGGCGGAGCGGCGGACGGGCCACCGGCGGCCGCGGACCGGCTCGCCCGCCCGGGGCGCCGGCACCCGCGTGCCCACCATCTGGGCTGCCTGCTCGTGGGCGGAGGACGACGGCTCCGCGGTCGTCGGGGGCGGCGACGACGGATCCGGCTCCTGTGTCGGCGAGGGATCCGCCGACGTCTGCGTGGGGGTCGGCTCCTGATCCGTCGGCGCGGGCGGCGGCACCGTCCCGCCGCCCCCCTTGCCGTTCCGCGACGGCCCCTTGTCCGTCGGCCGCCCCTTCCCGCCCTCGGCGCCGGGCCCGGACGCCGACACGGAGGGCGATCCGGAGGTCCCGGACGCGTCCGGCTCGGGCGAGCCCCCCTTGGGTGCCGTGCCGTCCGGGTTCCCGATGACGCGCCCGGACGCCCCCGGCGCCCCGTCCCGCGGGGCCCTGCCGTGCCGGCCCGCCGAGTGGGACGGGGAGGGGCTGCCCGCGTCGTCCCCCACGCTCATGCAGCCGACGGCCGCGGCGGCGCCCAGGACCGTGGCGGCCAGACGGACGAGTACGTAGCAGGCGCGCACGGGCAGCCACCTCCGATGGGGCTCTCCCGCTCGAGCACGGCCGAGAGCTTGGGGAAGGTTCGGAAAGTCCCCCTGCCCAACTCCCGCCGTCCGTGCGAGGACACGCGGCCCGCACGGAGAACGTCACGCGATCCGGAAACCGAGGTCACCCGTATCCGAGCGCGTGCAGCCGGGCGTCGTCGATCCCGAAGTGGTGCGCGATCTCGTGCACCACCGTCACCTCGGTCTCGGCCACCACGTCCTCACGCGTCTCACACATCCGCAGGGTCGGCCCCCGGTAGATGGTGATGCGGTCCGGCAGCACTCCCGCGTACCACTCACCCCGGTCCGTCAGCGGAGTGCCCTCGTACAGTCCGAGCAGCTCCGAGTCGCCGGCGGGCGGCTCGTCCTCGACGAACACCGCCACGTTGTCCATCAGCCGCGTCAGCTCCGGCGGGATCCGGTCGAGCGCCTCGGCGACCAGTTCCTCGAACTCCTCGCGCGTCATCTCCAGCACAGGCCCATTGTCCGGCACCGCGCCCCCGAAGGAGACGCGTGAACCGTCCCGCATACCAACCGCCGTACCTGGGCATATGGGATCAATGGCCCGTGTCCCCGCCACAGCTCTGCACCGCATACGAAGGGCGTCAGGCACGTTCACCCGGCACTACCGCTCGCTCCGCCCGCACCCGTCCGCCGAACTCGTCCCGCAGCCCCACCCCTGGCTCCGGGCGCTCGGCATGGTCGCGGTCGTGCTCCTGGGTGCCTGGCTCGGCCTGCTGATCGTGGGCGACGTGCGCGTCCCGGTGGGTCCCATGAACACCACCATGACCCTGCACCCCTCCGTCACCGGCGGCACGAAGATCAGCGTGTCCCCGCTCGGCGCCCTGGAGCTGGACAGCCACAAGGCCCCCGTCCGCCTCGACGTCAACGTCGACCAGCTCGACCCGGTCCGCGCCCAGGCCCTGGTCGACCACCCCGAGCGGATCTCCGGCCTCCAGCAGGAGATCACCCAGGACGTCGAGCACGGCACCCTGGACCTCGCCGCACGCTCCTGCGTGGCGGTGGTCTCCGGCGCCACCGCCCTCGGCCTGGCCGTCTACCGCCGCCCCCGCCGGGCGGTGGCCGCGGGCGGCCTGGCGCTCAGCCTCCTCGCCGCCTCCGGGGCGAGCGCGTACGCCACCTGGAACCCGAAGTCGGTCCTGGAGCCGAAGTTCTCGGGTCTGCTCTCCTCCGCTCCGTCCCTGGTCGGCAACGCACGCAGCATCGTCACGGAATTCGACGTCTACCAGAAGGAGCTGGCGCGCCTGGTGACGAACGTGACGAAGCTGTACGACGTCACGTCCACCCTCCCGGCGTACGAGCCCGACCCGACGACCATCCGGGTCCTGCACGTCTCCGACATCCACCTCAACCCGGCGAGCTGGAAGATCATCGCCTCACTGGTGCGCCAGTACGACGTCAATGTGATCGTCGACTCCGGCGACACCATGGACCACGGCACGGCGGCGGAGAACGGCTTCCTGGACCCCGTCGCGGACCTCGGCGCCCCGTACCTCTGGGTCCGCGGCAACCACGACTCCCTCATCACCCAGCGCCACCTGGAGCGCATCAAGAACGTCCGCGTCCTGGACGACGGCAGGGCGATCACGGTCGCGGGCCTGCGCTTCGCCGGGATCGGCGATCCGCAGTTCACCCCCGACCGCTCGGTCGCGCCGGGCGGCGACCGTGCCGAGGAGCTGGCGGGCGCGCGCCTGGCCTCCGCCCTGCGCGACCAGAGGGCCGCCGGGACGCCCGTCGACGTCGCGATCGCCCACGAGCCGACGGCGGCCCGCCAGGCAGACGGCGAGGTACCGCTGGTCCTGGCCGGCCATCTGCACCACCAGCACATGGAGGTCATGAGGTACGGCACCCGGCTGCGGCTGGAGGGATCGACGGGCGGCAGCGGGCTGCGCGCGGTCGAGGGCAGGTACCCGGCCCCCATCGAGGCGTCCATCCTCTACCTGGACCGGGGCACCCGCCGCCTCCAGGCATGGGACGAGATCAGGCTCGGCGGCCTGGGCCGCACGACCGCGGAGGTGACCCGCCACCTGCCCGAGGAGAACCAGCCGGGCGCACGCCCCGCCCCCAGCGCCACCTCCCCCTCCCCCAGCGCCGCCTCCCCCGGCACCGGGCCCTCGACCGGCCCGGCCCGCGCCCGCGCGACCCCCGCGCCGACCACCCCGTAAACCGTTTTGGCGAACCCTCCCCCCATCCCATATGCTTCTCACGTCCCCGACGCGCTGAGAAGCGCCCAGGCGGGCCGATAGCCCTCATCGTCTAGCGGCCTAGGACGCCGCCCTTTCAAGGCGGTAGCACGGGTTCGAATCCCGTTGGGGGCACGCACCACCATGTGCGACACTGTCGTACACCACGCTTGGTCCTGTGGAGCAGTTTGGAGTGCTCGCCACCCTGTCAAGGTGGAGGCCGCGGGTTCAAATCCCGTCAGGACCGCTGAGGTTTCACGTGAAACCTCGTGGCTGGGTAGCTCAGTTGGTACGAGCGTCCGCCTGAAAAGCGGAAGGTCGCCGGTTCGACCCCGGCCCCAGCCACAACCGCCCCCACCAGGGCACGAGCCCCTCTCCGTCACCACCGGAGAGGGGCTCTTTCATGTCGGCCGGCCTCCGGAGCGTCTTCACCGGCGCATCAGTGACTGGCGGGCACCTGACGTACCCTCACGCGGAACGCTCTCTCATCCACCGTTCGCCGAAGGGACGTCAGATGCGCCGTCGTGTCATGATCACGCTCGCAGTCCCGCTCATCGCCGGCCTCCTGCTCACGGGCTGTTCGTCCGGCGGCGGCCACTCCGGGTCCACGGCATCGCCGAGCGGCAACTCCGAACTCATCGAAGCGTGCGCCAAGGCTCGGGACCACCGACACGGATCGGAGTGCGAGGCGCTGATTCCAGCATGCAGCAAGGAGGCCGAACGGACGGAGGACGAGGGCGTCGGCTCGCCCGAATGCCTGTACCTGCCGCTCGAGCTCTACATACGAGCGGTGCGAGAAGCCCGCAAGGCCGGCAAGGACCCGCGGCCGTCACGCCCGGGCTCGGCGACGACACCTGAGCCGGTACCCGCAGCAAGCGCTCGTCCACGACGATGAATCCGCGGCCACGGCCGGGCCGCAGCCGCACACGACGAGCAGACACCCGTCCTTTCGGGTAGTGGTCCGTACATGACGGATGGCGTGACGGATGTCAGGACGGATGTCAGGACGGATGGCGTGGCAGAAGGACCGCGGACGGCTGGACGGGCGCGGTCCCGGTGGGTACACCACTCGGTGATGTCGGGCTCGGTGGTGCTCCTCTACGCAGGCGGCGCCGCCCTCTTGCACATCTGGGTGGGGCTGCCATGGGTCGATGCCTTGCGGGCGGGCGCCGCGGCGGTGGCCGCATGGCTGGTGGCCGGGGGAGTCCGGGCGGGCAGGAGCCGCAGGCGGGCCGGCCCCCGTCGCCGTCACCGCTCACGCCTGCTTGGCATGTCCCCTTCCGGGCGCTACGTTCGGCCCGTCCGGGGCGGCCACGGAGACACGGGGGAATCATGAGCCACGACGAGGCGGGCATCGACTGGGATCTCGAGCTGGAGAGGAACCGGGCCCGCTACGGACTGCTCGCGGTGGTCGTCACGAACCTCGCGATCGCCGGCGTCGCGATCTTCGGGGTCTGGCGGCTGGGCGGCGACAAGTCGGTGATCGTGGGGGTGCTCACCGCCGCCTTCACCGCGGTCAGCGGGGTGACGACCGCGTATCTGGGCATCAAGGCCGTCTCCAACACCGCCAAGTCGATGGCCCGGGCGAGAACACCGCACACCCCGGGCCAGGCACCGGCCCCGGGCCAGGCACCGGTGCCCCGGCAGCCGGACGGCCGCTGAGCCGGGCGGAGACGACGCGCCCCGCATGGGTGCGGCGGGAGCGGGAACGACGGCGGCGCGGGCCGGCCGCCCGGGGCCGTGGCACACGCCCGGGCGCCCGGCCGGGCCGTCGAGGACAAATCGTTAGCCACGCATTTCGCCGGGATGAGATCCTGGACCGCGTATGTCTACGCATCCTGCCCCCGCACTCGGCACCCTCGCCCCCCGCCTGACCGAGCTGTCCCTGCGCGACGCGCACCGGCTCGGCCGCAGGCTCGAAGGCGCGCGCAAGATCCGCAAGCCCGAGGCCCGGGCCGCCGTACTCGCCGAGATCGAGGCGGAGGTCGCCAAGGCCGAGGACAGGATCGCCGCGCGCACCGCCCGCGTGCCCTCCGTGACCTACCCGGAGCAACTCCCCGTCAGCCAGAAGAGGGACGAGATCGCCGATGCCATACGCGACCACCAGGTCGTGATCGTGGCCGGCGAGACGGGCTCCGGCAAGACCACCCAGATCCCCAAGATCTGCCTGGAGCTGGGCCGCGGTGTCCGCGGCATGATCGGCCACACCCAGCCCCGCCGCATCGCCGCCCGCACCGTCGCCGAACGCGTCGCCGAGGAGCTCGACACCCCGCTGGGGGAGGCCGTCGGCTGGAAGGTCCGCTTCACGGACCAGGTGAACCAGGACGCCACCTTCGTCAAGCTGATGACGGACGGCATCCTGCTCGCCGAGATCCAGACGGACCGCGAGCTGCGCGCCTACGACACGATCATCATCGACGAGGCGCACGAGCGGTCCCTCAACATCGACTTCCTGCTCGGCTACCTCGCCCAGCTGCTGCCCCGGCGCCCGGACCTCAAGGTCGTCATCACCTCGGCGACCATCGACCCGGAGCGCTTCTCACGCCACTTCGGCGACGCGCCGATCGTCGAGGTCAGCGGCCGCACGTATCCGGTGGAGGTCCGCTACCGCCCGCTCCTCGAAGAGGACTCCGAGGACGCCGACCGCGACCAGATCACGGCGATCACGGACGCCGTGGAGGAGCTGATGACCGAGGGCCGGGGCGACATCCTGGTCTTCCTCTCCGGTGAACGCGAGATCCGCGACACCGCGGACGCGCTCGCCAAGAAGCAGTACCCCCGCGCCGCAGGCGCTCATTGGCAGGGCACGGAGATCCTTCCGCTGTACGCCCGGCTCTCCCACGCCGAGCAGCACCGGGTCTTCCAGCCGCACACGGGCCGCAGGATCGTCCTCGCCACCAACGTCGCCGAGACCTCGCTCACCGTTCCGGGCATCAAGTACGTCATCGACCCCGGCTTCGCCCGCATCTCCCGCTACAGCCACCGCACCAAGGTCCAGCGCCTGCCCATCGAGCCGATCTCGCAGGCGAGCGCCAACCAGCGCAAGGGCCGCTGCGGCCGCACCAGCGACGGCATCTGCATCCGCCTCTACTCGGAAGAGGACTTCGAGGCCCGCCCGGAGTTCACCGACGCCGAGATCCTCCGCACCAACCTCGCCTCCGTCATCCTCCAGATGACCGCCGCCGGCCTCGGCGACATCGAGAGGTTCCCCTTCATCGACCCGCCGGACCACCGCAACATCCGCGACGGCGTGCAGCTCCTCCAGGAACTGGGCGCGCTGGACCCGGCCCAGAAGGACCCGCGCAAGCGCCTGACGGACACCGGCCGCAAGCTCGCCCAGCTGCCGGTCGACCCCCGTCTCGCGCGCATGGTCCTGGAGGCGGACCGCAACGGCTGTGTGCGCGAGGTCATGGTGATCGCCGCCGCGCTGTCCATCCAGGACCCGCGCGAGCGCCCCGCCGACAAGCAGGCCCAGGCCGACCAGCAGCACGCCCGCTTCAAGGACGAGTCCAGCGACTTCCTCGCCTACCTCAACCTGTGGCGGTACATCCGCGAGCAGCAGAAGGAGCGCGGCTCGTCGTCGTTCCGCCGGATGTGCAAGCAGGAGTTCCTCAACTTCCTGCGCATCCGCGAGTGGCAGGACATCTACGCGCAGCTGCGGACCGTCGCCAAGCAGATGGGCATCCACCTCAACGAGCAGGACGCCCCCGCCGACCACATCCATGTCTCGCTCCTCGCCGGCCTGCTCTCGCACATCGGGATGAAGGACGTGCGGGAGTCCAAGGACTCCGGCGCCGGCGCCCGCAGGGACGGCGGCGGACGGGGCGAGTACATCGGCGCCCGCAACGCCAAGTTCGCGATCTTCCCCGGCTCGGCCCTCTTCAAGAAGCCCCCGCGCTTCGTGATGTCCGCGGAACTCGTCGAGACCTCCCGGCTCTGGGCCCGCGTCAACGCGAAGATCGAACCGGAGTGGGTGGAGCCCCTCGCCGGCCACCTCCTCAAGCGGACGTACAGCGAACCGCACTGGGAGAAGGACCAGGCGGCCGTGATGGCGTACGAGAAGGTCACGCTGTACGGCGTCCCGATCGTCGCCCAGCGGAAGGTGAACTACGGCCGCATCGACCCGGAGACGAGCCGCGAGCTGTTCATCCGCAACGCGCTCGTCGAGGGCGACTGGCGCACGCACCACAAGTTCTTCGCCGACAACCGCCGGCTCCTCACCGAGGTCGAGGAGCTGGAGCACCGCGCGCGGCGCCGCGGCATCCTCGTCGACGACGAGACGCTGTTCGACTTCTACGACCAGCGGGTGCCCGAACACGTCGTGTCGGGTGCCCACTTCGACTCCTGGTGGAAGCACAAGCGGCACGAACAGCCCGACCATCTCGACTTCGAGCGCGAGATGCTCATCAACGAGAAGGCGGGCGCGGTCACCAAGGACGACTACCCCGACACCTGGCGCCAGGGCGGCCTCAAGTTCAGGGTCACCTACCAGTTCGAGCCGGGTGCGGACGCGGACGGTGTGACCGTCCACGTCCCGCTGCAGGTCCTCAACCAGGTCACGGACGAGGGCTTCGACTGGCAGATCCCGGGGCTGCGGGAGGAACTGGTCACCGAGCTGATCCGCTCCCTGCCCAAGCCGATCCGCCGCAACTACGTCCCGGCGCCCAACTACGCGAAGGCGTTCCTGGAGAGGTCGGTCCCCCTCCAGGAGCCGCTGACCGTGACCATGGCCCGGGAGCTGAGGCGCATGGTCGGCGTGCCGTTCGGGCCGGAGGACTTCGACCGGTCCAAGGTCCCCGACCACCTCAAGATCACCTTCCGGATCGTCGACGAACGGCGCCGCAGACTCGCCGAGGACAAGGACCTCGAGGCGCTGAAGCTCCGGCTGAAGCCGAAGGCGCGCCAAGCGCTCTCGCAGGCGGCCGCGGCCACCGCCGAGCGGTCGGGCGGGGAGTCCCTGGAGCGTAGGGGGCTCACGGACTGGACGATCGGCTCGCTCACACGCATCTTCGAGACCCGGCGCGCCGGCCAGCCGGTCAAGGCGTACCCGGCCCTGGTCGACGACGGCGACACCGTCTCGGTGCGGCTCTTCGACACGGAGGAGGAGCAGGCCGAGGCGATGTGGAAGGGCACACGGCGGCTGATCCTGCGGAACATCCCGGTGAATCCGGCGAAGTTCGCGTCCGAGAAGCTGACGAACGCCCAGAAGCTCGCCCTCTCCGCGAACCCGCACGGCTCGATCCAGGCCCTGTTCGACGACTGTGCGACGGCGGCCGCGGACAAGCTGATCGCGGACCTGGGCGGACCGGCGTGGGACGAGGAGTCGTACCGCAAGCTGTACGACAGGGTCCGCGCGGAGATCGTCGACACGACGGTCCGTACGGTCGGGCAGGTGCAGCAGGTGCTGGCCGCGTGGCAGGCGTGCGAGCGCCGTCTGAAGGCGGTACGCAGCCCGGCGCTGCTGCCGAACCTGGCGGACGTGCGGACACAGCTGGACGCCCTCGTGAAGCCCGGCTTCGTCACGGAGGCGGGCGTACGGCGGCTGCCGGACCTGATGCGCTATCTGGTCGCCGCCGACCGCCGTCTGCAGCAGATGCCGACGAACGTGCAGCGGGACACGACGCGCATGGCGAAGGTGCACGAGATGCGCGACGAGTACGCGTGGCTGCTGGAGCAGTTGCCGCAGGGACGGCCCGTTCCCGCACCGGTGCTGGACATCCGCTGGATGATCGAGGAGCTGCGCGTCAGCTACTTCGCACACGCGCTGGGCACCGCGTATCCAGTCTCCGACAAGCGGATCGTGAAGGCGATCGACGCCGCGGTTCCGTGACGGTCCGGTCACACCCGGTCAGTTCGACCAGGCGCTCACCCTCCTGTACAGTCTCTTCTCGCAGCGCACCGCACGCAGGGCCGGGCCTCCGGATCCGGTGGGCGGGTGCCGCGACACGAGGTCCTGTGGAGCAGTTTGGAGTGCTCGCCACCCTGTCAAGGTGGAGGCCGCGGGTTCAAATCCCGTCAGGACCGCACCAGGAAGCCCCGCATCCACGCGATGCGGGGCTTTTTCGTGCCACGCCCCTCGCCTTCTCGCGGGGCCGGGCGCTCACGACACCCCACCGGGCACCCTGCCGCGCTCCGGGCGCCCCTCGGCCGTCGGCGGCCGTCCGGCCGCGGGGCCGGCCGCCCCGCACCGCCCCGCACCAGGGGCCCCTCGGGCGTCACCCCCACCAGTGGTACCCGTCAAGACCCCCTCGCCGGGGCGAGCCGGGGCCCGGCCGGGTGGCGTATGCCTTTCGGGGCGTCTTGACGGCGTCACATTCCACCGGTACCCCGTAATGCAGGGCACCGACTGCCCGGTCTCCGGGAGGTGGCGTATGGCGGCGTCCGCTCGGCACGAGACGCGTGCTCTGCTCCGTGCCCATCTGTCGGCCGCTTCCGGGTACCGCCATCTGACCCGGCACTGCCCGGTCTGCCACCAACTGCTGCGCCTGGCCATGGAACCCTCCCAGCAATCCGGCGAGGAGCACACCGAGACGCCGTCCGAGGACGACAGTCCCTCCACCGTGTGAAGCGGCGGCCCGGGAGGTTCGCACCGCCTCCGTGTGGGCACTCCTGGACGTACGTCCGCCCAACACCCGCCCCGCACCGGCGTGTTCCTCTAACAAAGACAGCACCGGCGCGACAAGCACCCTGCACTGTGACGGGTGTCACTGTAGAAGTATCAGAGGACACCCCCCTTACCGCCCCCCTATGCCCAGTCAATTTAATATGTGCAATTGCACCTCTGGTCCGAGGTCGCCCACAGCAGATCCGACACCCCTCCCCAGACTCCGACAAGGCCGCTCACCGACCGGCCCCCGCCCCACGGACCGGGGCACAAAAAAGATCGCGCTGGACCCGGCGGAGTCCAGCGCGATCGACGACGCACCCATGTCGTGCCTCTGATGAGCCCGGGCGAGAGCCCTGTTGGGGCAGGACCCGCGTCGCTTGGAGCTGTTGTCCGGACGTCGCGGCAGATTGGGGGAACCTGCCGGTGTGCCCGGCTATGCGATTGTTCAGGCCTCGCTGCGCTGCTGCGGGATACCCGCCAGCAGGGCGCGGACCTCGGCCTCGCGGTAACGGCGGTGTCCGCCGAGCGTACGGATCGACGTGAGCTTGCCGGCCTTCGCCCACCGCGTGACCGTCTTCGGGTCGACGCGGAACATCGTGGCGACCTCAGCCGGGGTCAGCAGCGGCTCGGCATCAGGGGTGCGAGCGGTCATGAGCGGCCTCCTCGGGAGAACCGAACCTTCTCGGTTCTTTCCTCTAAATTCTGCACCTTGACCCGCGTTGCCCGAAATGGCGGACGCGAGTCGAGTCGGTTATAGGACGAACGGCTTGTCCTCGGCACTACAACTACACCATCTGTCCAGCCGCGTCGGCCAAACCGATGGAATTGCCCTCCCAGGTGTTCATCAGCGACGGAAGCCGATGGACCATGCCATAACGGACAGTCACGCCACTGTGACGATCAGTCACAGCGCGATCAGGAGGCACCAGACCCCCCAAAGCCTTCGGATGTCGACTTTCCGCCCATAAATGGACAGAGAGAGCATTCCCCGGGCTCCTTGTCCTATTTTGGCACGAGGAGGGCCGTACGACGCAAGGTCCTTGTAAGTGCCGTCCGTCACGCTTGACGGCATAAGCCCGGATCGGACCCTACGTCCCCCGTAGGACCTGTGATACGTCAACCATGGGCCAAGGGTTGTCACTTCACCATGTCACGCGGGTCACAATTCGCGCACCGGTTCGCCGGAGCCCGGGGCTCAGTTCGCCGACCGGCGGTCCCGCACGGCCCGCCAGCGCTCCACCAGCCGCCCGTACGCCTCCCCGGCCGCCGCGCCGTCCCCCTGCCGCAGGGCCTCGATGCCCTTGGCGACGTCCGCGGCCGAATGGTCCCCGTCCAGCTCCGCGGCCGGCAGGACATGGACGAGGCCGCCGTAGTCCAGCTCGACCAGCGACCGCGGATGGAACTCCTCCAGCCAGCGCCCCACGTCCACCAGGCCGTCGATGAGCGGCCCCTCGTCGATCGTCTCCCGCAGCGTCCGCAGCGCCCGTGCGGTGCGCCGCCGCGCCTGCACCATGGGCGTGCGGTAGCGCAGCATCGGAGGAACCTCGCCGGAGCCCTTGTCGTAGCGCCGCTCGGCGTCGGAGACCAGCACGAACCAGTTCAGCGGCACCTGCCAGGTCGCGGTGCGGATCCACGGACGGGCATCCGGGTTGCTCGCGAGCCAGCGCTCGTAGTCCTGGGCGGCCTGGCCGCGCACGACGGGCGGCAGCACCGCGTCCAGCACCGGCGGCGGCAGCTCCTCCGCCAGCTCCCCCAGCGCCTGCCAGCCGCGCAGCCGGGTGCGCCAGGGGCAGACGTACAGCACCGCCTCGACCTCGGTCACGAAGGCGTCGCTGCTCTCGTGCACCGGCACCGGGATCGGCGGGGTGGGCAACAAGTCCGCCAGGGACCGCCGCAGTTCGTCCTGGTACGAGGGGCGGTCGGGGCGCCGGGCGTAGCGCGTCCAGTGGCTGCGTTCCGGCTCGGGGAAGGCGGCCAGCGGCTCGTACACGCGCAAGTAGGACGCGTACGGGACGATCACCGAGGACACCTTGGGCACGCCTGCTCCCTCCCCATCGGACCGGACCCGAAACCCGCCCGAGCAGGGCCCGGGCAGGGTGGAAAACCACTGCAAATCGTCCCACGAACCCGCCGCGGCGTACTCCGAGGGAGGGTGATCCTCGGCACTGCGCGGCTGGCGGGCGCGCTCACGCTCTACCCTCATGCCCACGGGCCCCGCCACCCGCACGGGACCCGCCCTTCAACCGCCGCTACACCACCGGGAGTCACCACAGTGACCGACGTAACCGACGGCGTCCTGCACACCCTGTTCCGCTCGGATCAGGGAGGTCACGAGCAGGTTGTGCTCTGCCAGGACCGGGCCAGTGGCCTCAAGGCCGTCATCGCGATCCACTCCACCGCGCTGGGCCCCGCCCTGGGCGGTACCCGCTTCTACCCGTACGCGACCGAGGAGGCGGCCGTCGCCGACGCGCTGAACCTCGCGCGCGGGATGTCGTACAAGAACGCCATGGCCGGACTCGACCACGGCGGTGGCAAGGCCGTGATCATCGGTGACCCCGAGCGGATCAAGACCGAGGAGCTGCTGCTGGCGTACGGCCGTTTCGTGGCCTCGCTGGGCGGGCGCTACGTCACCGCGTGCGACGTCGGCACCTATGTGGCCGACATGGACGTCGTGGCGCGGGTGTGCCCCTGGACCACCGGCCGCTCCCCGGAGAACGGCGGGGCGGGCGACTCGTCCGTCCTGACCGCCTTCGGTGTCTTCCAGGGCATGCGGGCCTCGGCCCAGCACCTGTGGGGCGACCCGACGCTGCGCGGCCGCACGGTCGGTGTCGCCGGTGTCGGCAAGGTCGGGCACTACCTGGTGGAACACCTGCTGGAGGACGGTGCCCGGGTCGTGATCACGGACGTGCGGCCCGACGCCGTGCGCCGGGTCACCGACGCGCACCCCGAGGTCGCCGTGGCCGCCGACACCGAAGCCCTGATCCGGGGCGACCACTCCTTCGGGGCGCTGGACATCTACGCCCCGTGCGCGCTGGGCGGGGCGCTGGACGACAACTCCGTGCCGGTGCTGACGGCGGCGGTCGTGTGCGGCGCGGCCAACAACCAGCTCGCACACCCGGGCGTGGAGAAGGACCTCGCCGACCGCGGGATCCTGTACGCGCCGGACTACGTCGTCAACGCGGGCGGCGTCATCCAGGTCGCCGACGAGCTGCACGGCTTCGACTTCGAGCGGTGCAAGGCGAAGGCGGCGAAGATCTTCGACACCACGCTGGCCATATTCGCACGTGCGAAGGCGGACGGTATTCCGCCGGCCGCCGCGGCCGACCGGATCGCCGAGCAGCGGATGGCGGAGGCCCGTGGTCGCTGACCCTCCCGGCCCGGCCGTCCGGGTTTGACCGGTACCCGCCGATGGGCAGTTAGAGAGAACTCTCACTCTTATCGGCGGGTCGTCCGCGGATAAGTGGTTAAAATCGGCCGTGACCAGCGAGGACGGGGCGCCTCGGTGGTCTTGGGCACACGCCCGTCCTGCGGGCGACGTACCGTATGGGCGCGGGCTCAGGTACCGTGGAAGCCCTACGGACCGGCCTCTCCACGGAGAGTCCGTTCCGGATCATGAACGCGTGTCAGACTCTGGGGCCGTTGAGCCCCGTCGTTGAGGGGGTCGAGCCATGGGGCGCGGCCGGGCCAAGGCCAAGCAGACGAAGGTCGCCCGCCAGCTGAAGTACAACAGCGGTGGGACGGATCTCTCACGCCTGGCCGAGGAGCTGGGCGCATCGACGTCGAACACGTCGCCGAACGGCGACCGGTTCGAGGACGATGAGCAGGACGACGACGTGTACGCACGGTACGCCGACCTTTATGAGGACGACGAGGAGGACGAGGACGACCAGTCCTCGCAGCACCGTCGCGGCGCTTGACCCTGCGCTGAGCTTTCACCCGGTCCGTGGCCCCGGCCACGGACCGGCTTCTGTGCTGTCCGCCGGGCTCAGCCCGCGTAGTCACCGACCAGTGCGGCACCCGTGCCGTGCTCACCCCGGGCGGTGATCTCGCCGGCGACCCATGCCTCGACCCCGCGGTCGGCGAGGGCGTCAAGAGCGACCTGCGCCGATTCCTCGGGCACGACGGCGATCATGCCGACGCCCATGTTCAGCGTCTTCTCCAGCTCCAGCCGCTCGACGTCGCCCGTCCTCCCGACGAGTTCGAACACCGGCGCGGGAGTCCAGGTGGAGCGGTCGACGACCGCGTGCAGGTCGTCCGGGATCACGCGGGCCAGGTTGGCGGCGAGTCCGCCGCCCGTGATGTGGCTGAACGCGTGCACCTCGGCGGTGCGGACGAGGGCCAGACAGTCCAGCGAGTAGATCTTCGTGGGCTCCAGCAGTTCCTCGCCGAGGGTGCGGCCCAGTTCCTCGATGTGCCGGTCGAGGCCGAGCTTCGCCCGGTCGAGGAGGACGTGCCGGACGAGGGAGTACCCGTTCGAGTGAAGCCCGGAGGCCGCCATGGCGATCACCGCGTCACCCTCACGGATGCGTTCCGCGCCGAGCAGCCGGTCGGCCTCCACGACGCCCGTACCGGCCCCGGCGACGTCGAAGTCGTCCGGAGCGAGCAGTCCGGGGTGTTCGGCCGTCTCGCCGCCCACCAGGGCGCAGCCGGCCAGGACACAGCCCTCCGCGATGCCCTTCACCATCGCGGCGACGCGCTCCGGGTGGACCTTGCCGACGCAGATGTAGTCGGTCATGAACAGCGGCTCGGCACCGCACACCACGATGTCGTCCATGACCATGGCGACCAGGTCGTGGCCGATGGTGTCGTAGACGCCCATCCGGCGCGCGATGTCCACCTTCGTGCCGACGCCGTCGGTGGCGGAGGCGAGGAGCGGACGCTCGTAGCGCTTCAGGGCGGAGGCGTCGAAGAGGCCGGCGAAGCCGCCGAGGCCGCCGAGGACCTCGGGGCGCTGGGTCTTCTTCACCCACTCCTTCATCAGCTCGACGGCGCGGTCGCCCGCTTCGATGTCGACGCCCGCGGCTGCGTAGCTGGCACCTGTGGTCTCAGGCATGGCTGAAAACTTTCGTGTCGTACGGCAGGTCTTACGGGCTGGCTACGGGCGACGGATCGCGTCGGTCGCGGCCGTGGCGGCCGGACCGGCCGCCAGCTCGGTCTCCAGCAGTTGCTTGCCCAGCAGCTCCGGGTCGGGCAGTTCCATCGGGTACTCGCCGTCGAAGCAGGCGCGGCACAGGTTCGGCTTGGCGATGGTGGTCGCCTCGATCATGCCGTCGATGGAGATGTATGAGAGGGAGTCGGCGCCCAGCGAGGTGCCGATCTCCTCGATGCTCATGCCGTTGGCGATCAGCTCGGCCCGGGTGGCGAAGTCGATGCCGAAGAAGCAGGGCCACTTCACCGGCGGCGAGGAGATCCGGATGTGCACCTCCGCCGCGCCCGCCTCACGCAGCATCCGCACCAGCGCCCGCTGTGTGTTGCCGCGGACGATGGAGTCGTCGACGACGACCAGTCGCTTGCCCTTGATGACTTCCTTCAAGGGGTTCAGCTTCAGGCGGATGCCGAGCTGCCGGATGGTCTGCGAGGGCTGGATGAACGTGCGGCCGACGTACGCGTTCTTGACCAGTCCGGCGCCGAACGGGATGCCGGAGGCCTCCGCGTAGCCGATCGCGGCGGGCGTGCCGGACTCGGGCGTCGCTATGACGAGGTCGGCGTCCACGGGCGCTTCCTTGGCGAGGCGGCGGCCCATCTCGACCCGCGAGAGGTACACGTTCCGGCCGGCGATGTCGGTGTCCGGGCGGGCCAGGTACACATACTCGAAGACACAGCCGCGGGGCTTCGCTTCCGCGAACCGGGACGTCCGCAGGCCGTTCTCGTCTATCGCGATGAACTCGCCCGGCTCGATCTCGCGCACGAAGCTGGCGCTGGTGATGTCGAGCGCGGCGCTCTCGGACGCGACCACCCAGCCGCGCTCCAGGCGGCCGAGGACCAGCGGACGGATGCCCTGCGGATCGCGGGCGGCATACAGCGTGCCCTCGTCCATGAAGACGAGCGAGAAGGCGCCCCTGACCTGGGGCAGGACCGTGATGGCCGCCTCCTCCACGGTCAGCGGCCTGCCGTCCTCGTCGGTCTGGCCGGCGAGGAGGGCGGTGACGAGGTCGGTGTCGTTGGTGGCGGCCACCTGGGGCGCGCGGCCGTTCTCCTTGGGGAGGTCGGCGACCATCTCGGCGAGCTGCGCCGTGTTGACGAGGTTGCCGTTGTGGCCGAGCGCTATGGAGCCGGTCGCCGTGGCGCGGAACGTCGGCTGGGCGTTCTCCCATACGGAGGCCCCGGTGGTCGAGTAGCGGGCGTGACCGACCGCGATGTGACCCTGGAGCGAGCCGAGCGAGGTCTCGTCGAAGACCTGGGAGACCAGGCCCATGTCCTTGAAGACGAGGATCTGGGAGCCGTTGCTGACCGCGATACCCGCGGATTCCTGGCCCCGATGCTGGAGGGCGTACAGCCCGAAGTACGTGAGCTTTGCGACCTCTTCACCCGGAGCCCAGACACCGAAGACGCCACACGCGTCCTGGGGGCCTTTCTCGCCGGGGAGCAGATCGTGATTGAGTCGACCGTCACCACGTGGCACGCCACCGAGTGTAGGCGAGATCGCGCAGTGGTCCGAATCCGGTCATCCGGCTCGTACGGCGCCCCGGATCGCGGTGCCTTCGGGGTCACCGCTCCGCGATCGCACTGATCCCCTTGCCGTTTGCGCTGGTCAGCGAGATGCCGCGGTGATCGATCCGGTAGGCGAGGGTCCCGTGGAGGAGCTTGCCCAGCGTCTTCTCGGTGTCCATGAGTGAGCCGTCGCACATCCTGCGAGTGGTGCGGAGGGCGCCCAGGGTGAGGTGACCGTCGCGTACCGTCGCCTTCGCCGTGAACCGGTTGCAGCCGAGGCTGCCCGACGCCGTGCGGGTCTTCGCGTCGAGGCTGAACCACGCCTTGCCGGCGGCCGCCGCGGGCAGCGAGGAGGCGACGTCGCCGTCGACCAGCGACGTGACCTGCCAGCGCGTGCCGTACAGCGGCGCGTCGCTCTCCTTGGTCAGGCGCACCCGGTCGCCGTCCTCGGTGGTGAGGGTCAGCCGGTCCCGCTCGACGGCCGCGGTGAGGGAACGTCCGGCGAGCGTGCGGGAGAAGGCCGCCTCGAACGCCATCGGCGCCTTCTCGCAGGCCATCTCGGTGGACTGCGCGGGGCCGAAGTCGATGCGGTCGCCCCGGACGGTGGCGGAGGCGCCGAAGCTGTTGCAGCCGTAGTTGCCGTGGACCTGCCCGTGGTCGTCGATCTGGAGGTAGGCACCGGTGGGGGCGGCCTTGGTGGTGCCGCCGCTGGTAAGGCTGTCGACGCGCCAGTGGACGCCCATGACGGCCGGAGTGCCCGAGGTCGAGCCGCCGGAGCCGCTGCCGCCACCGGGGCCCGCTTGCGTTCCGCAGGCCACGGCGAGCGGGAGGAGCGTCAGAACGGTGAGGGTCAGTCGGTGCTTGTCCATGGCGGTGGGACGGCCGGCACTCGGGGCCGGTTCCCCGACGGGCAACAGGACGCCCGATCCCGACCGACCGCCGGACCGCCGCCCCCGCACAGGAGCCGGACCACCACCCCCGCACAGGAGCCGGACAGGCGACCCCACGCAGGAGCCGGACCGCCGACCCCGCAGGGTCGGCCCCGTCGCCCCGACCTGGGCACCGATCCACCGGCCCCGGAGGGGCGCCGGAAACCGCCGGCCCCGGCCGAGCCCGGACGGTCGACCCCCGCCGAGCCCGGACCGCCGGCCCGGAAGAGAGCCGGGCTGCCAGGCCGGACGGTCAGCCCGGACGCGTGTCGGACGGGCGGCCGCGCGCGGGCGCCGCTCCGTGGTCGTGTCGGTGGGTCCGGGACGTCATGCCATGAGGGGCAGGAGCCCGCTGAGGTCGGCTCGTTCGCCGCTCGCGCCGACCTTGGCGTCGGCGAGGGCGGAGCGCCAGTCCGTGCGACCGGTCGCCAGCCGGATCCAGGTCAGCGGGTCGGTCTCGACGACGTTCGGCGGTGTGCCGCGGGTGTGGCGGGGGCCCTCGATGCACTGCACGACCGCGTACGGCGGGATGCGGACCTCGGTCGAGGCGCCGGGTGCCTTCACGGCGAGGGCGTCGGCCAGCAGCCGGGTGCAGGCGGCGAGGGCCTGGCGGTCGTACGGGATGTCCAGCCCCGGGACGGCGGCGTTGAGGTCGTCGGTGTGGACGACGAGCTCGACGGTGCGGGTGACCAGGTAGTCGGCGAGGGTCATGGCACCCGTCCGGGCGGCGAGCAGGCGCGTGCCCGGCGCGGCGGCCAGGCGCTCGGTGAACCGCTCCTCGGTGCGGGCGTAGAGGGCGTCGAGGTCCGGGGTGTCCGCGGCGAGCCCGCGCGTGCCCTCGGCGATGTCGGCGGCCCGGACGGCGGTGGCGAAGGGCCAGTCCAGCAGGGCGAGCTCCGGCTTCGGCGGCTCGTCCCGGTCGAGGTTGCGGCTGACCGTCTCCACGGCCATGGTCACGTGCGCGGCCAGCTCCCGCACGGTCCACTCCCCGAGCCGCGTGGGGCGCGCGAGCTGCTCGGGGGTGAGCGTGCCGACCGCCTTCCGCACGTTCCCGAACTGGGTGAGGATCGCGGAACGGATCGTGGCGGGGTCGTAGGTCCGGGTGCGCTTCTTCGCCGGTGGCATGGGGCGAGCCTATGCCGTCACGGCGCGGTCCTTCAGGCCCCTGCCGGACAGGCCGGCGCCCACCAGGCCGACGGCATGGACGGCGGCATGGACGGCGGCATGGACGGCGGAAGGCCCCGCCCGGCGAACCGGGCGGGGCCTTCGGCACGTACCTGCCGCCCGCTTGCCGTGGGGTTACCCGAGCAGCGCCGGGATGGTGCCCTCGTGCGCCTCGCGCAGCTCCTCCAGGGACAGCTCGAACTCGCCCTGCACCTCCACCGAGGCACCGTCCACGACACCGATGCGGGCGGCGGGCAGCCCCCGCGCGCCGCACATGTCGTTGAAGCGGATCTCCTCGGAGCGCGGCACGGCCACGACCGCGCGGCCGGCCGATTCCGAGAAGAGGAAGGTGAAGGCGTCGAGCCCGTCCGGCACGACCAGCCGCGCGCCCTTGCCGCCGAGCAGCGCCGACTCCACGACCGCCTGGATCAGGCCGCCGTCGGACAGGTCGTGCGCCGAGTCGATCATGCCGTCGCGGGAGGCCGAGATGAGGATCTCGGCCAGCAGCCGCTCGCGCTCCAGGTCGACCTTCGGGGGCAGACCGCCGAGGTGGTCGTGGATCACCTGCGACCAGGCCGAGCCGCCGAACTCCTCCCGCGTGTCGCCGAGGAGGTAGAGCAGCTGGCCCTCCTCCTGGAAGGCGACGGGCGTGCGCCGGGCGACGTCGTCGATGACGCCCAGGACCGCCACGACCGGCGTGGGGTGGATGGCCGCCTCACCGGTCTGGTTGTAGAGGGAGACGTTGCCACCGGTCACCGGGGTGCCCAGCTGCAGGCAGCCGTCCGCGAGCCCGCGGACGGCCTCCGCGAACTGCCACATCACGGCCGGGTCCTCGGGCGAGCCGAAGTTCAGGCAGTCGGAGACGGCGAGCGGCTTGGCCCCGGTGGTCGCCACGTTGCGGTACGCCTCGGCGAGCGCGAGCTGCGCGCCCGCGTACGGGTCGAGCTTCGCGTACCGGCCGTTGCCGTCGGTCGCGAGGGCGACACCGAGCCCCGACGCCTCGTCGATGCGGATCATCCCCGAGTCCTCGGGCTGGGCGAGCACCGTGTTGCCCTGCACGAAGCGGTCGTACTGGGAGGTGATCCACGCCTTGGACGCCTGGTTGGGGGAGCCGACCAGCTTCAGGACCTGCTCGCGCAGCTCCTCGCCGGTCTGCGGGCGCGGAAGCTCGTTCGCGTCGTCGGCCTGAAGGGCGTCCTGCCACTCCGGACGGGCGTACGGGCGCTCGTACACCGGGCCCTCGTGCGCGACCGTCCGCGGGTCGACGTCGACGATCTTCCCGCCGTGCCAGTAGATCTCCAGCCGGTCGCCGTCCGTCACCTCGCCGATCACGGTGGCGATGACGTCCCACTTGTCGCAGATCTCGAGGAAGCGGTCGACCTTGTCCGGCTCGACGACCGCGCACATCCGTTCCTGCGACTCGCTCATGAGGATCTCCTCGGGCGAGAGCGTCGAGTCGCGCAGGGGCACGTCGTCCAGGGTCACGCGCATGCCGCCGGAGCCGTTGGAGGCCAGCTCGGAGGTGGCACACGACAGACCGGCCGCGCCCAGGTCCTGGATGCCCACGACCAGCTTCTCCCGGAACGCCTCCAGGGTGCACTCGATGAGCAGCTTCTCCTGGAAGGGGTCGCCGACCTGGACGGCGGGGCGCTTGGACGGCTTGGCGTCGTCGAAGGTCTCGGAGGCGAGGATCGAGGCACCGCCGATGCCGTCGCCGCCCGTGCGGGCGCCGTACAGGACGACCTTGTTGCCCGCGCCGGACGCCTTCGCGAGGTGGATGTCCTCGTGCCGCATCACCCCGACACAGCCGGCGTTGACCAGCGGGTTGCCCTGGTAGCAGGCGTCGAAGACGACCTCGCCGCCGATGTTGGGCAGGCCCAGGCAGTTGCCGTAGCCGCCGATGCCCGCGACGACGCCCGGCAGCACGCGCTTGGTGTCGGGGTGGTCGGCCGCGCCGAAGCGGAGCGGGTCCACGACGGCGACCGGGCGGGCACCCATCGCGATGATGTCGCGCACGATGCCGCCGACGCCGGTCGCGGCGCCCTGGTAGGGCTCGACGTACGACGGGTGGTTGTGCGACTCGACCTTGAAGGTGACGGCATAGCCCTGGCCGACGTCCACGACACCGGCGTTCTCGCCGATGCCGACGAGCAGGGCGTCGTTCTCGGGGGCCTTCTCGCCGAACTGGCGGAGGTGGACCTTGGAGGACTTGTACGAGCAGTGCTCGGACCACATGACCGAGTACATGGCGAGCTCGGCGCCGGTGGGGCGGCGGCCCAGGATCTCCACGATCCGCTCGTACTCGTCCTTCTTCAGACCGAGTTCGGCCCAGGGCAGCTCGGCGTCGGGGGTCGCGGCCGCGTGCTCGACCGTGTCCAGAGGCGTCCGGCTCATGTGGTGACCAGCTTCTTGAGGATCGAGGTGAAGAACGGGAGGCCGTCGCTGCGGCCGGTGCCGATCAGCGGCTCGACGGCGTGCTCGGGGTGCGGCATGAGGCCCACGACGTTGCCGGCCTCGTTGGTGATGCCGGCGATGTCGCGGAGCGAGCCGTTGGGGTTGAAGTCGACGTAGCGGAAGGCGACCCGCCCCTCGGCCTCCAGCTTGTCGAGCGTGTACTCGTCGGCGACGTACCGGCCGTCCATGTTCTTCAGCGGAATGTGGATCTCCTGGCCGGGCGTGTAGTCGCCGGTCCAGGTGGTCCCCGCGTTCTCCACCCGCAGCTTCTGGTCGCGGCAGATGAAGTGGAGGTGGTTGTTGCCGAGCATCCCGCCCGGGAGGAGGTGGGCCTCGGTGAGGATCTGGAAGCCGTTGCAGATGCCGAGTACGGGGAGGCCGGCCTTCGCCTGCTCGATGACGGTCTCCATCACCGGCGAGAAGCGCGAGATGGCGCCGGCGCGCAGATAGTCGCCGTAGGAGAATCCGCCCGGCAGCACCACGGCGTCGACCTGCTTGAGGTCCTTGTCCTTGTGCCAGAGCGCGACGGGTTCCGCACCGGCGAGACGGATCGCGCGCTGCGTGTCCCGGTCGTCCAGGCTGCCGGGGAAAGTGACGACGCCAATACGAGCGGTCACTTTGCGGCCTCCGCGACTTCCTCCACCTTGACGGTGAAGTCCTCGATCACGGTGTTGGCGAGGAAGGATTCCGCGAGATCATGGATGCGGGCGAGGGCGGCGTCGTCGACGGGCCCGTCCACCTCGAGTTCGAACCGCTTTCCCTGACGTACGTCGGAGATGCCTTCGAAACCCAGCCGCGGCAGTGCGCGCTGCACCGCCTGGCCCTGGGGGTCGAGGATCTCCGGCTTGAGCATGACGTCGACTACGACGCGTGCCACTGGCACTCCCGGTGTGTGGTGCTGAGCAGGTCCCTTCAGACTACCCGCACGGAATTTCTACTCGCGTAGATTCGTAGTATCCTACGTGACCACCATCACGATCCGGCATCGGCGCGGGCCCTCACACGGAAAATCCTCGGAAAAATCGCAGAAGGGCGACAGTCGGTCATTGCCCGTGGACACGCGGAAGTATTCCTCCGGGCTTCCCAATGCATTGCCGAGCACTGTACAAAGGAAAAGGCAATAGCCGATACTTTGCTCAATTACTGCCGGACAGTCGACATCTCCTCGACATACCCCGGACGTCTGTGCACGTCATGGTGTGATCGCTGAGGTGCCGCACGAAGGGACCGATATTCGTGGCGCAGCGTGTCGTGGTCACTCTCTTTGACGACATCGACGGCTCAGAAGCGGCGGAAACGATCGTCTTCGGACTGGACGGCAAGTCGTACGAGATCGACCTCAATCAAGCCAATGCCAAGAAACTGCGTAAGGCGCTGGCACCCTACGTCGAGGCCGGCCGCAAGAAGGCCAAGTCCGGGAAGACGTACACGCACACGGCACTGACCCCCGACCCGGCCGCGGTCCGGGCCTGGGCACGCTCCCACCAGATGGACGTGCCGCCGCGGGGCCGCATCCCGAAGAAGGTGTACGAGGCGTTCGCGCAGGCCCACTGAGCCGTGCGGCGGCCGGCCGCCGGGCCCCTGGTTCGGCGGCCGGCCGCGTCGGCCCCGGACGCCCCACCGGGCCCCGCACGCAACCGACTTGCACAGCACCCCTGCTGATCAGCTAGAGTCTGGAGCACGCCGAGGGGCAAGGCCGGAAGGCCGAGACCCGAGGAATCGTGCGGGTGTAGTTCAGTAGTAGAACACCCCCTTTCCAAGGGGGAGGCGCAGTGTGCAATCCCTGTCACCCGCTCCACGGCACCGGTCCCACCATTCATGGGGTCCCCCTGCTCGAGCTTGTCGAGAGCCGGGGAGACGATCAGGTAGGCTGGTGCCCGCACCGATCGGTGAAAGCCGGTCGGGGGCCATGCGGACGTAGCTCAGTTGGTAGAGCGCAACCTTGCCAAGGTTGAGGTCGCGAGTTCGAGCCTCGTCGTCCGCTCCAGGAAGAAGGGCCCCGGTCGGACGACCGGGGCCCTTCTCGCGCGCCCCGCCCGCAACGCGCCGCCACCGCCATACCGTTGCGGGCGCTGCATACCGGCGCGCGGCTGCGCCGGACCCTCGTCGGCCGGGGCGGCCCATGTGAGGGTCACCACATCCTCGGGCGCCGAACTGCCCGGGAAGCACCTGTGGATCGTGCCCCGCCACGGGCGGCCGGCGCATCCGGAGCGGGCGCGGGAGGCGGGTGCGCGCGGCGTCGGGGCCGAGACCGTCCGTGCCCGGCGGCGCGCGGAGACCTCCGTACGGTGCGGGCGGAAACCGCCGCAGGACAGCCGAGTTGGCCGCGCCGGCCCTCTCCGTCCGGGGTTCCCGGGCGGCCGCGGCGGACGGCCGGGGCCTCCGTGTCCGCCGCGGCCGGGACGCCCGTGGCGGAGCTCGCCGAGCGGACCGCACGGTCGTGCCGGACCGCGCGCGACGACCTTCCAACGGCCTTCCGCGCCCGGGGCGGCGGACCGTCGTGCGGCAGTGTGTCCCGCACCGGCAGCGCGGTTGGGTATAGTTGCTGTCGCGCAGCGCGCAGTGCGGACGTAGCTCAGTTGGTAGAGCGCAACCTTGCCAAGGTTGAGGTCGCGAGTTCGAGCCTCGTCGTCCGCTCGTGAGAGAAGCCCCCCGGCCCGGGCCGGGGGGCTTCTTCGTGTGTCCGGACCGTGGGGGCCGTCACCGGGTGGGCCCCACGACCGGGAGGGCCGGTCGCCGGCCCCACCCGGTGACGGCTACGACCAGCGAAGGCCGGTCAGGCGCTCGTACGCCTCCACGTACTTCGCCCGGGTCGCCTCCACGATCTCCCGCGGCAGCGGCGGCGGGGGCTGCTCGCTCGTGCGGTCCCAGCCGGAGGCGGGGGAGGTGAGCCAGTCCCGCACGAACTGCTTGTCGAAGGACGGCTGGGCGCGGCCCGGCTGCCACCGGTCGGCCGGCCAGAAGCGCGAGGAGTCCGGGGTGAGGACCTCGTCGGCGAGGACGAGGGTGTCGCCGTCGTAGCCGAACTCGAACTTGGTGTCCGCGAGGATGATCCCGCGGTCGCGGGCGATGTCGCGGGCGCGCCCGTAGACGGCGAGGGTGGCCTGCCGCAGGAGGGCGGCGGTCTCGGAGCCGACCTGGCGGGCGACCTCCTCGTAGGAGACGTTCTCGTCGTGCTCCCCGACCGCGGCCTTGGTCGCGGGGGTGAAGATCGGCGCGGGCAGTTCCGAGCCGTCGACCAGGCCCTCGGGCAGGGCGAGGCCGCAGACGGTGCGGGATTCCTTGTACTCGGCGAGACCCGAACCGGTGAGGTAGCCGCGGGCCACGCACTCCACCGGGACCATGCGCAGCGACTTGCAGACCAGGGTGCGGCCGGCCCAGTCGGCGGGCGCGCCGGGCGGGAGCTCGCTGCTCAGGACATGGCTCGGGACCAGGTCGGTGAGCTGGTCGAACCACCACAGCGACAGCTGGGTGAGGATCCGGCCCTTGTCCGGGATCTCGGTCGGCAGCACCCAGTCGAACGCCGACGTGCGGTCGCTGGCGACCATGACGAGGTCGCCCGCATCGTTCTGGTACAGATCGCGCACCTTTCCGGTGTGCAGATGCACCAGACCCGGCACCTGCACGGGCTCGGGCTTTTCGACGAATCCGGACACGGTTCCTCCCCGTGGTTCTTTCTCTTGCCTCGATTCTCCCGTATGCGGGCGGAGAACCCGTGCAGGGGGGCCGGTACGGAGGGACTCAGTCCCGTTTGCAGATGCGGTCCAGAAGGTTCGCGGTCGCCTGCTGGACACGGGCGTCCACGTGGCCGGGGCGGTCCAGCGCGGGGGACCAGGCGAACGTTCCGGCCGCGAAGACCAGTGCGCCGGAGGGAGCGCGGTAGAGAGAGGACTCCTGGTGGCGCAGGGCGCCGTCGCCGTCGCGGTAGGGGGAGTGGGCGAGCAGGATGCGGCCCTGGTGCTCGGGCAGCGGCGCGCGCGGGAAGTAACGGTCCGCCTCTCCGGCGACCATGCCCTCCAGTTCGTCGCCCTCGTGGGCTCCCGTCGACTCCCACAGCCAGTGGCCGGCGTTGCGCACGACCAGAGGGTGGGGCTCGGGCACCCGGCCCGCGTACTGGATGCCGACCAGTTCCTGCTCGGGACGGTCGATCTCCCGCCACAGCACGGGCCTGCCGGGGCCCCGCCGCTTGCGGCAGGTGAGCAGCCGGTCGGGGACGCCGGACGGGGACGGGCCCAGCTCCACCTGCCAGTACATGGTGTTGGCGGAGAGGAAGACGAGCGAGGTGCCGTGATCGCGGGCGAGCTCCACGGTGCGGCGCATCGCGGCCGACCAGTACTCGTCGTGGCCCGGGAAGACGAGGCCGCGGTAGCGGGTGGGGTCGACGCGGCCGGCGTGCAGATCGCACGCGTCGGCGTAGGCGAGGTCGTAGCCGTAGCGCTCGGCCCAGCGGATGACGTCGTAGGCGTGGCCGACGTGCAGGGGAAGTCCCGCGCCGGCGTACGGGCGGTCGAAGGAGACCGTGGTGGCGGCGTCCGCCTCGCCGAGCAACCGGCCGTGCTCGTCCCAGGCGTGGTACAGGCTGGCGCCGGTACGGCCGTCCTCCGGGTACAGGTTGTACGCCTGCCACGTGATGTCCGGGAGCAGCAGGAGGAGGTCCGCCGGACGGTTGTCGCGCACCGTGAAGGGCACGTGGGAGCGGTAGCCGTCGGCGGTGGTGAGGACGGCGACGTAGGCGCCGATGTTCCAGTACGAGGGAACCTGCAGTCGCCAGGAGAGCCACCAGTGGTGGCAGGACACCGTCCGGTCGGCGGTGAGCGCGGGCGGCTGCACGATGCCGGAGAGACGCGGACTGGTGGTGATCTTGGCCGCTCCGTCGCCGCCGTAGTGACCGATCCGGTAGATGTCGACGGCGAACTCCTGGGGCGGGTCGACCGTGATGCGGAAGTCGATGGCCTCGCCGGGGGCGACCGCTCCGGTGGAGGTGAAGCCCTTGATCTGCCGGTGGACGTCGTCTGCGGAGCGCGGGCCGCTGCTGCGGGGGGCCGGGATGCGCGCCCCTGCGGGGCCCTGGGCGGGGACGTGGGGCGGGGCCGGGTCCACGTACCAGGGGACCACATGGCCCGTGTCGTCGAAGTAGGTCTCGCTGCCCCGGAGCCAGGGCACCGGGCCCAGGCCGAAGGGGTCCGACACGGCGTGCGCGAGGGCGCCCGACTCCCAGCGGCGAATGTGTTCCGACCCCATGATTCCCCTCCCTCATCCCCCGCGAGCGGTATCGGCGTCCTTCGTGTGCCTCGTGTGCCTCGCCTTGTGCGCGATCGGTCCCAGCACATCACATTACGCACGCACTCCGTCACCGTTCGTCGCGAATTGACGTGAACGGAGTGGGAGCCTCCGGCCAGCAGTCGGGGTTGCGGCGGCGCGATACAGGGTGTTGTCGCAGGTGGGGGAGGGAAAGGGGAGCGGCTGTCGCCGGACCCTCGTCGAGGGCCGACCGGGGCGGACCGGGGCTGGCGGGCGTCCGGCGCACCCTCTCCGAGGGCCGACCGGGGCGGACCGGGGCTGGCGGGCGTCCGGCGCACCCGCGCCGGGCCTGCGGGGAGGAGCCGGTCCCGGGCGCCGGACCGGGGCACCGGACCAGGGGCCGGTCCAGGGCCGGTCCAGGGCCGGTCCAGGGCCGGTCCAGGGGCCGGTCCAGGGGCCGGATCAGGGCCGGTCCAGGGGCCGGACCGGGGCGTTGCCGCCCGGCGGGGCAGCCGGTGTCATACCAGCCGGACCGGCTTGTCCGGGCGTATGCCCAGCTGAAGGAGCCAGGTGCGCAGCGGGGCCGGGTCGCCCTCCTCGACGAGCGAGAGGACCTGGGGCGCCAGGTCGGTCGCCCGTTCGCCCCTGACCAGGAGGGACGGACCGTCCAGCCAGTCGAGCCCCGGCACCGCCCCCGCGGTGTCCATCGCGGCGCAGCACACCATCGCGGTGACGTGGTCGATGAGCAGTTCCCGGCCGGTGCGGGGCGGCTGGAGCGGGAACAGCGGGAGCGTGGCGTCGTCCCACAGCGTGCCGTCCGCCGGCGGCTGTCCCGCGGAGGCTCCGCCCGGTATCGCCTCCTCGGTCACCTCCTCCCGGGCCAGTTCGGCGCTGAGCCCGGCGGCGAGAACCGCCGTGCGCGCGCTCGCGACGGCGCCGTCGTCGTCAAGGACGGCCACGCCCTCCCGCACGCCACCCTCCCGCACGCCGCCCTCGCCCTCGGCCGCCCGGACCGTCAGGTACTCCAGCACGCGCTCCAGCGTCGGCCCGTCCGCGCCCGGTGCCGTCCTGCGGCGGGTGTGGCGGGCGCCCAGGGCGTTGAGGACACGGTGGAGGCGTGCCGCGTCCGTGCGCCATTTGCGGTCGACGACCTCGTCCGGATACTCCTGCCAGTTCACCGGGGCCCAGTCGGGGCCGGACTCGGCCCGGCTCCCGTGGAAGAGACGGGCGGCGAGCAGCGACGCGGCCTCGTCCACCACGCCGGGCTCTTCGAGCAGGTCACAGGCCGGGCGCTCACCCAGCCGGGAGGTGAAGCCTTCGGCCAGACGGTCCCGGCGGGACAGCTCCGTGAGCGCCGCGACCACACCGGCGTCCAGACGCGAGGGCCAGCGGCCCATCCGCCAGGCCGGCAGCGCAACCCGTGTCAGGAGCCGGTCCCAGCCCGCATAGGCCAGGCCCACCTGCTCCTGGGCGACGATTCGCAGTCCGTAGTCCACAGCCTGTGCACGCTCGGCCGCGGCCGCCGCCACTCCCCGTTCCATCTCCGCGGCGTGCCCCCGGCAGCTCCGCAGCAGCAGGCGGGCCACCCAACCGGTCCCGGCCAGCACCGCACGGGTCACGGGGCCGCGCGCTGGCGCGGACGTCACCGCCACCGCGGCGTCCAGCCCTCGTATGAAACGGCGCGCCGCCGCTATGTCCGGGTGCGCCGACGGTCCCGTACCGGCGACGACCGGGGCGAGGACCGCACGCAGCTCACCCACCCGCATCCACCACAGGAAGGGCGAGCCGATGACGAGCACGGGCGCGACGGAGGCCCGGTGGTGCCGGGTGGTGGGCAGTCCCCGTATCCCCCGCGCCCACGGTGCCCCGGTCCCGTCACCGGAGCCGGACGGCGGCGGGCCGTGGGCGGGGTGGGTACGGTCCTCCAGCCAGCTGTCGCAGTCCGGCGTGAGCGCTATCGCCGAGGGGGCGGGGACGTCGAGGCGGTCGGCCAGGTCCCGGACCATTCGGTACAGGTCGGGCGCCGCGGTCTCGCTGATCGGGACCGTGGGGCTCACGGCCGGTCGGGCCCGGGTGACGACGAGGGCGATGCCGGCGGCGCAGAGCAGGACGACCGCGGCGATGCCGGTCACCACCCAGCGCGCGATCCCCCAGCGTCCACCGCTGATGTGGCCGGTGGCACCCCCCGCGAGCAGCACGACGGCGACGGCGGCGGGCAGCAGGGCGACGGCCAGCGCCCTGCTGCGGATCCGCAGCACGGCGAGAGCCCGGGAACGCGCGGCCTGCGCGCCCGCTTCCACGGCCATACCGGTCACGATCGGACGTCACCCCCTCTGTCCCGCCTCCGACCCACGCGACGCGCCCTGTGACGATGCACGTCACAGAGGTCGCCGGTGGATGCCCGTGCGTTGCTCACTCCCCCACTGTGGCACCCGTCACCGACATCGCAATGCCGGTGGGCCAAGTGCCGGAACGCTTGCGCCGCACCCTAGTTGGGGCCCCGGCCCTCGTCAGCCGGATGGGTCACCGCTCACTCGATGGAATGGCTTTGGGGAGAGGTGGATGACGCAGGGCGAGGAGCAGGCCCAGGGTCGTATGCCCTGGCACAAGCGGAGGATCCCGACCCCGGAGACGGATTCGGGGCCCACGGGGTTCACCGCCCGGCCGGATCGCCGGGCGGGACGCCCGGCCGGTGCATCGGGCCGCGTACCCGGCCGGAGTAACGGGCCGCGTACCCGGCCGGGCCGTCGGTCGGCGTGCCGTGCCGCGGCACGGGACGCCGACCACGGCAGCGGGTGCCCGACCACCGCACAGGACACGGGGCCTGGGGCATGGGGCATGGGGCATGGGGCATGGGCCACTGGGCCATGGCGCAGGGCATCGGGCCCGTGCCTCGCGTACCGAACGCGGCGGTGCGCCGGACTGCGCGGTGCGTCGGGCCGGCACGGCGGCGCACGCCGGGCCCGGCGGCCGGATCAGACGCCGGCGCCCGCTGCCTTGGCCGCGATGTCCGTACGGTGCTGGGAACCCTCGAGTCCGATGCGGCCCACGGCCGCGTACGCCCGGCTGCGCGCCTCGGCGAGGTCCGCGCCGGTCGCGGTGATCGACAGCACGCGGCCGCCCGCGCTCACCACCGCGTCGCCCTCACGCCTCGTCCCGGCGTGCAGGACGTATGCGTGCGGGGCGTCCTGGGCCGCCACCTCGTCGAGCCCGGTGATCGGGTCGCCGGTGCGCGGGGTCCCCGGGTAGTTGTGGGAGGCGACGACCACGGTGACGGCCGCGTCGTCGCTCCAGCGCAGGGGCTCCAGATCGGCGAGGGTGCCGTTCGCGGCGGCCAGCAGCACGCCGGCCAGCGGGGTCTTCAGACGGGCGAGGACGACCTGGGTCTCGGGGTCGCCGAAGCGGGCGTTGAACTCGATGACCCGGACGCCCCGCGAGGTGATCGCCAGCCCCGCGTACAGCAGTCCGGAGAACGGGGTGCCACGACGGCGCATCTCGTCGACGGTCGGCTGCAGAACGGTCTGCAGGACCTCCTCGACCAGCTTCGGGTCGGCCCACGGCAGCGGCGAGTAGGCGCCCATGCCGCCGGTGTTGGGCCCCTCGTCGTTGTCGAGGGCGCGCTTGAAGTCCTGGGCGGGCTGGAGCGGGAGGACCGTCTCGCCGTCCGTGATGGCGAACAGGGACACCTCGGGGCCGTCGAGGAACTCCTCGATGACGACGCGCTCGCAGTGGGCCGCGTGCGCCTTCGCCGCCTCCAGGTCGGGCGTGACGACCACGCCCTTGCCGGCGGCGAGCCCGTCGTCCTTCACGACGTACGGGGCGCCGAAGGCGTCGAGGGCCGTGGCGGCCTCGGCGGCGTTCGTGCAGACGTACGAACGGGCCGTCGGCACGCCCGCGGCCGCCATCACGTCCTTCGCGAAGGCTTTGGAACCCTCCAGCTGCGCGGCCTCCCGGGAGGGGCCGAAGACGGGGATGCCGGCCTCGCGCACGGCGTCGGCGACACCCGCGACGAGCGGCGCCTCCGGGCCGACGACGACCAGCCCGGCGTCGAGCTCGCCGGCCAGCGCGGCCACGGCCTTGCCGTCGAGGGCGTCGACCTGGTGCAGCCGGGCCACCTCGGCGATGCCCGCGTTGCCGGGGGCGCAGTGCAGCTCGGTGACGGCGGGGTCGAGGGAGAGGGAACGGCACAGGGCGTGTTCGCGGGCACCGTTGCCGATGACGAGGACCTTCACGGGGGTCAGCCTAACCGGCGGAGACGCACGGCCTTGTGCGGGCCGCCGAAGGAGGCGTGGGCGACGGTGTGTGGCTTCGTCCGGAGAACGGCCGCTCGCCGCTCTCCGGACCAGTGCTTCCGGCCCCGGCCGGGCCCGGCCGGGGCCGCCCGTGCGGGACGGCCGCCGTCCTACTCGTGGGAGATCTCCTCCACCACCGTGGCACCCAGCTCGCGGACGATCAGTTCGTGGCCCGACAGAGCCGACTCGTCGAGATCGGGGTCGTCGTCCTCGGGCATGTCGTCCTCGGGCGCGACCACGCGCCGCTGCGGCACGGGCGGCGAGGCCGCGGCGGGGGCCGCCGAGGCGGGACCCGGAGCCGGAGCCGCCGGGACGGCGGGTGCGGCCGGACGCGCCGCCGGGGCGGACTGCGAGGGCTCGGGACGCACGGCGGCCGGTGCGACGCCGGCGCCGTGGCGACCGCCTCCGCCGTTGAAGCCGCCGCCGGGACCGGGGCCCGCGGGCGGCGGGGCCGAGCCGCCGGACGGGTCGACGACCGCCTCGATCTTCCACTGCACGTTGAACTGCTCGGCCAGCGCCTGGCGCAGGACGTCCTCGCTGCCGCTGCTCGCGAAGTTGTCCCGCGCGCCCGCGTTCACGAAGCCGAGCTGCAATATCGTCCCGTCGAAGCCGACGACCTGCGCGTTCTGGCTGAGCAGGATCCAGGTGAAACGACGGCGGTTCTTCACGGCCTCCAGGATGTTCGGCCACAGCATGCGGGGGTCGAGCCCGCCCGGTGCCGACGCGGGCGCCGCGGCCGGAGCGGACGCGGGCGGTGGGGTGGGCGTTGCCGTCGGCTGCGGGGGCGCGGCCGGGGACTGCCGGCCGCCCGCCGGCGCCGCAGTGGGCCATCCACCGGGCCGTCGACCACCGCCGGTGGGAGCAGCGGTGGGCCAGGAGCCGGGAGCCGCGGAGGCCGGAGCGGCCGCGGCCGCGGCCGCGGCCTGCGGCGGGGGCGCCGGGGCGGCGGGCACGGAGTCCCGTGACACGGCCGGCGGCCCGGGGACGGACGTCGCCCCACCGTCGGCCGTTCCCGGTCCCGTACCCGCACCCGCACTCGCACTCGCACCCGCACTCGGCGCGCCGCCGGTCGCTGCGGCGCCTCCGCCGTTCCGCACGGCGGCGCGGGCCGCCGCGGCGCCACCGCCGGGTGCGGCGGGCGCCGCCCCCTGGAGCCCCGGTCCCCCGGGCGTCCCGCCGTGCGCCTCGGGGCCCGGCACATATCCCATGGCCGGTCCCGCGCCACCGCCGGAGAAGTCGACGCCCCGCTCGAGCCGGTCCAGGCGGGCCATGACCGACCGCTCGTCCCGGTAGGCGGCGGGCAGCAGCACCCGCGCGCAGATCAGTTCGAGCTGCAGCCGGGGCGAGGTGGCCCCCCGCATCTCGGTGAGGCCCTCGTTGACGAGATCGGCGGCGCGGCTCAGCTCGGCCGGGCCGAAGACGCCCGCCTGCGCCTGCATCCGCTCCAGCACGTCGGCCGGGGCGTCGATGAGGCCCTTCTCGGCGGCATCGGGCACGGCGGCGAGGATCACCAGGTCCCGCAGCCGCTCCAGCAGATCGGCGACGAACCGCCGCGGATCGTTGCCCCCCTCGATCACGCGGTCGACGACCTCGAAGGCGGCGGCTCCGTCCCCGGACGCGAAGGCTTCGACGACGGAGTCGAGCAGCGACCCGTCCGTGTATCCGAGGAGCGAGGTGGCCATGGCGTAGGTCACACCGTCGGCACCCGCGCCCGCCAGCAACTGGTCCATGACGGACATGGAGTCACGCACGGACCCGGCACCCGCCCGCACGACCAGGGGGAGGACCCCCTCCTCGACGGGGATCTCCTCCTTCTGGCAGACCTCGGCGAGGTAGTCGCGGAGGGTCCCCGGCGGCACGAGCCGGAACGGATAGTGATGGGTCCGCGACCGGATGGTGCCGATGACCTTCTCGGGCTCGGTGGTGGCGAAGATGAACTTGAGGTGCTCCGGCGGTTCCTCGACGACCTTCAGCAGCGCGTTGAACCCCGCCGACGTGACCATGTGGGCCTCGTCGATGATGTAGATCTTGTACCGGCTGCTCGCGGGCCCGAAGAACGCCTTCTCGCGCAGGTCACGGGCGTCGTCGACACCACCGTGCGACGCGGCGTCGATCTCGATGACGTCGATGGACCCCGGCCCGTTCCTGGCCAGGTCCTGGCAGGACTGGCACTCGCCGCACGGCGTCGGGGTCGGCCCCTTCTCGCAGTTCAGGCACCGCGCCAGAATCCGCGCGCTGGTCGTCTTCCCGCAGCCGCGCGGTCCGCTGAACAGGTACGCGTGATTGACCCGGTTGTTCCGCAGCGCCTGCTGCAGCGGGTCGGTGACATGCTCCTGCCCGATGACCTCGGCGAACGACTCCGGGCGATAGCGGCGGTACAGCGCGAGAGACGACACGCATACGAGGTTATAGGCGCCCACCGACAACGTGCGGCGCCCGAGCCGCTCCCCCTCGGACCCCTTCCCGGGCGCCCGTCCCCCGCCATGCAGAAGACCCCCCACGCACCCGCCAGAGCCGACCTACCCTTGCTGCCTTCCGGCCCTGGGGGAGTTCAGTCAGATAGCGCCGCGTGAGGGGCTGGGGCCCAGCGTACCCGATCGCGGGGGCGCCGAACGAGTTCGCTAGCACTCCCCACCGTCATGTAATGTTTCCGGCGGAGGATTCGCCTAGAGGCCTAGGGCGCACGCTTGGAAAGCGTGTTGGGGGCAACCCCTCACGAGTTCGAATCTCGTATCCTCCGCTCCCGCCTGAACAGGCGAAACGGAGTGCCGGACCGCAGCTCGCGGTCCGGCATTCCGTTGTGCTCTGGTCTCAGTTTTGGTCTCATTTATTTCCGACATTCAGCCTATTTCGCTCGCACGGCGCACCGCTCCCCTGGTGACCAGCAATCGCCCATCGACGTGCGCCCCGGGCCGGGGCCCGGGGCCCCCCGAAGTAGTCGTCTGCTCGCCTCATCCCAGAGTGGGTAGCCCAGGGCGCGAGTGGCCTCGCGAAACGCAGGCAGCTGCTCAGGGGAGACCACGAGTGGGAGCGCGGTGGCCTGGGCCGGGCGCAGCCCCAACGCCTTCGCGATCCGCTTCGGCGCGCTGCCGCGCTCCCTCATCTCCCGGACCCGGGCCAGCAGTTCCTCGTCGTACGCTGTCACCGTCACAGTCGGGCACCTCCGTGTCACCCAGTGTGAAGTACAGGGTGCGCCGGCGGTGCTGCCATCCTGGGTTCGGGTGATACGGGATAAGAACCGAACGGGCAGGTCAGCATGGGTGAGACAGTGGGCGGGGCCGTCGAGCAGGTGCGAGCGCTGGTCGGTTGGGTCGGCACGGGCCGCAGGCTGACCCAGACCGGCCGTGTGACGCTTGCCGACGCGCGAGCGCTGGTGGAGGTTCTGGACACCGGCGACCGGATGGACCCGGTGATCGGAGACCGTACGTTCAAGACGAAGTCCAGCGAGGAGCTGTACCACCTCACGCTGCTGGTCGAGTGGGCGAAGGCGGCACGACTGCTGCGGACCGCGGGCGGGCGCCTGCTGCCGGTGAAGAAGAACGCCAAGCTGCTGGACCGACCCGACGAGCTACGTGGCGCGCTGTTCGCCGCGCTGCCCCACATCGGCCCGGCCGTGACGGTCTCCGGCTGGCTGGAGTCCCTGTTCACGCACGAGTACGACCGGGGCCTGCGGGCGTTGCTGCAGCAGCTGTACGCGGCCATGACCCCGGTGCCGCTCAGTGACCTGTACGAGGTGGTGTGGCAGGCGGTCAGCCCGCTGTACGTGCTCGACGACCTGTCCCCCGACCGCCTCCGGCATGTGCGTGCCGCCAACGACCACGACGTCCAACGGGTCCTGAAGGCCATGGCCTCCTTGGGCACCGTCCTCCTCACCGAGGACACCGCCGAACTGACGGCGGACGGACGCACCGAGACAGCCCGGATGCGCGGCGAGCCCGAGCCCGGCGACGCGGTGCTGCGGATCCGCGTCGAGCTCGCCGACGTGGACGATCCGCGGGTTTGGCGGCAGCTGCTGGTGCCCGCCGCCATCCACTTGGACAGGCTTCACTCCGTGATCCAGGCCGCGATGGGCTGGCAGAACTGCCATATGCACGCGTTCACCATCGACGGCGTCCAGTACGGCCGTCCCGACAGCGAACTCGGGTTCCGCGACGAGCGGACCGCCACACTGGGCGCCCTGCTCACGCCGGGTGCCCACTTCGTGTACACGTACGACTTCGGGGACTCCTGGGAGCACCTCATCACCGTGGAACAGGTCCAGCAAGCCTCAGCCGGGCTTCACTATCCGCACTGCGTGGTCGGTGCCGGGGCGTGCCCGCCCGAGGACTGCGGCGGCGGCCCCGGCTACAGCGATCTCAAAGTGATCCTCGCCGACCCCGCGCATGAGGAACACCACGACATGCTGATGTGGCTCGGACTCCGGTCCGCCGCGGAATTCTCCCCTGACCGTTTCGCGCCGGACGAGGCCAACGCGCGGCTGCTGCGCCTCACGGCACCATGAGCGACAAGCCGTCCGGCCACGCCACCACTCGCGGCTCTGGGTGCTACGGACTGGTCCACCGACCCCGCTACGCCGCGCTCAGACAAGGCGCACGGGCCGACCTCACATCCCCGACGTTCAGGTCCTGGGCGTCGGCTACACGGCAACGAGGCGCACTCTGTCGCCGCAGAGCTTCGTCATGTCGTCGATGTCCGAGGTGAGCATGACGACCGGGCGGCGCTGCCGCAGCGCCATCTCGGCCACAGCGGCGTCGATGGCGTATTTGTGACCATGAAGCCCGGCGTTGATCAGCATGGCTGAGGCGGCCTTGGCCTCCTCGTCACCGATGTGCACGATCCGGACGCCGGACAGGACCCAGGCGAGCCGCGCCTTCTCGGTCCGACGATGCACCGCTTCGATGATGGTGAGTGCGCTGATGACCACCTCCATGCCCCGCTTGCGGGCTTCGGCGATGAGGGCGACGACGGGCTCATGATCACTGACGAACTTCGACAGGCCCTCGCAGTCGAGAACGAGGGTGCCTTCGTGGCTCAGCTTGCGGCGGGCCACTGCCCCTCCTCGGCGAACACCTCGTCGAAGACCCGGCGTGCCCGCTCCTGCTCGTGCTCGGAGATCGGCCCCTGGCGGCGTTCGTAGTCGGCCAGGTACTCATCCAGGATCTGACCGCGCAGCTCGCGCTCCACCGCTTCGGTGATGAACGCGGAGAACTCACGCTTGCCGACCCGTCGGCGGATCGCCTCCGCCGTCCCCTCGGGGAGGGAGAGGCTGACCCTGGTGGCTGGCCCTTCACCGACGCTGTAAGAAATCTCGCCCATGGGGCCGACATTATCAAACAAGTAGGAATTTGGCCTGGGCGCAGCATCCGCCGAACGACGCGAGCCGCCCACCCGTCGCCTCGTGGTCTCAGTTCTGGTCTCATTCACCTACGTTCAGCCGTGTCCGGACGCCGCTGATCAGTCCGCTCCACGGCAGGTCAGGACGCCCACGACCACCTTCGAACCCCCAAACGAACATTTGGAAAGCGTGTTGGGGGCAACCCCTCACGAGTTCGAATCTCGTATCCTCCGCAGCCGCCTGTACAGGCGAAACGAAGCGGCCCCGCTGATCAAGCGGGGCCGCTTCGTTGTTCACTCAGCCGTCGGTGTCCTGGTTCTTGTCCACAGGCGGTGTTTCCGGCGCTCCCCAGACGGCTCGCTCGATCTTCCGAGCCGCCTCCTTCACCATGGGGTCGGTCACATGCAGGTACCGCGCCCGCATCCTGGCGGCGCCTCCCGCCTCCCACCCCCATGATCTGGTCGATGACCCGGTCAGGGACCCCGAGCAGCATCAGGACCGTGCCGGCCGTGTGGCGGGCGTCGTGCAGTCGACCGTCATGGACCCCCGCGTTTCCAGCAGTCGCTTCCCGTCGTGACAGTCCGTGTTCGGACTGAGCGGGCCACCCAGCCGCTCGGTGAACACGTACTCCGACTCCCCCCACAGGTTCTCGGCAGTCTCGCGCTCTCGCTCCTGCGCTTCCTTGTGAGCGCGGAGCATCACGACCAGGGCGCCGGGGAGGGGAACCCAGCAGGTTTCCGGGCTCATCTCCTTGGCCGTGAAGGAAGATGGCCGTCATGACGGGTGGGAAGAGTGAACTGAGCGAACTGCTCCACCGCGCCGGCCTGGAGGTGGTCGGGCACGGCCGGGTCTCCAACGCGCGGCCCACAGCGGCCGCTTGGCGCCCAGTGGTCGCGGGAAGCACAGAGCCCACGCTCGCGGTGCCGGGCGACCATGCCGACCTGGTCGCCGAGTTGAACCGGCAATGGCACCGAATCGCCGTCGAGCACGACGTGATCAACATGGACGGAGAGTTCCTGATCAGCGTCGCCAACCAGGGCTGCACCTGCTGCGAACATGGCCATTGGACCAAAGTGCGGCTGGCGGAGCACTGGGATCTGGCCGGGCTTCTCGGCCCGAAGGCGGGACAACCGGAGTTCGTGGCCATGTCCCTGGACGGAGAGAGCGTCCTGGGCGCCACCACCGAGGAGTACGCGGTCTGGTTCGTCGCCATCACCCCGTTCACCGACTGGCTGGAGTCGTCGGCACAGGCGCGGGCTGCGGAGAGCCCGGAGGAGCGGGAGGCCGGCTGGAACACTGTCCTGCGGCGGAAGACCGCCTCGGCCGGGCTGCACCGAGCATGGCGCGACGGGCTGGCCAGAAACCGCTTCGCGTCCTCGTCCGTGCTGCTCCGTCTCCTCGACGTTGCTCCCGAAGAGCGGCCCTCATCCTGGCTCGTCCATCGGGAACTCCCCGAAGACGTGGTCCGGGCCTGGGTCGCGCACCCCGAGTGGCGGGTACGCAAGGCGCTGGCGGAGCGATGGCAGCTCAGCGCCGAACAGCGCGCCGAACTCTTCCACGATCCCGATCCCCGTCATCGGTGGATCCTCCTCACGTGCGCAGTGGGCGGCCGATCAGCGCTCACCGCCACGACGTACGCCCAGCTCGCCGCCGATCCCAGCCCGCGCGTGCGCGCCGAGCTGGCCCTCCACCGCGACCTGCCGGTGCGGCATCTAGCCGCGCTCGCCGCCGACCCGGACCCCCAGGTACGCAAGGTGGCCGTCCCACGTGCCTGGATTCACCTGGCCCCTTCGGCGCAGGCAGCCCTCCTCGCAGACCCGGATGCCGAGGTGCGAACCGAAGCCTTCCTGCAGTACCACTGTTCCGCCCCGCTCTCGGCGGCCGACTTCGCCGAACTCCCCAGCGACGGTGCGCGAGAACGCGCTGCCCGTACCTGCCTGCTCTCCCGTGAGCTGGCCGAAGATCTCGTCCACGGCACCGAGACCGTTCTGCGCAGCGCCACCGCGCAGAACCCGAACCTGGACACCGACTTGGTGGCCCTGCTCGGCCAGGACCCGGAGCCCAACGTTCGCCGGCCGGTCTCCGTCCGCCCGGACCTCACCGAAGCGGAACGCTCCCGAATAGCCGTCGAGTTCGACCCCACCGCCCGCTGCAATCCTCTCCGGTGGGTCCGGGACCTGGAGGACGACGAGGAGGCCATGCGCCGCTGCGCCACCTCCGCGCACGTGATGCTCCGGCGCAGCGCCGCGTGCGCGAAGAACCTGCCACCCGACGTGGTCGACCTGCTGGCGCACGACGAGGACTGGGTCGTCCGGCTCTTCCTGGCCGAACACTGTGCCCAGGCGCCGGCCGACGTACTGCTGGAGATGGCGCAGAGCTGGAACGGCTACTCAGCCGCACGGATGATCGAGCACCCCAACTTCCCCCGACAGGGAACCCTGCGCTACGCGGACGATCCCAACCCCCGTACGCGCGAGTTCGCCCTCCTCGATCCGAAGTCGACCGCCGAGCTGGTGGAACGGTTCAGCCGGGACGCGGACTCAGGCATCCGCTGGCTCGCCCTGCGCGACCAGCGCCTGTCCGCCGCATCCGTGATCCGAATGCTCGACGACCCCTACCACGGCATACGGGACGAGGCAGCCGCCGACCCGCGCCTGCCCACCCGTGTCCTGGCCGCCCTCCTGCACGACACTGCGACCGCAGCCAGCGCCGCCGCCAACCCCGCCATCCCCGAAGCCGTCATGCACCACCTTCTGGATCGGTGACGGAACGCACTGTCGGTCAGACGAATTCCTGGGCGGCGCACAGGCCTACCGCCAGGGGCCGCCTCCCGTGGGAGGCGGCCCCTTGGACGGGGATGTGATCCTCGGCATCGGTACCGGCGACCCGTCTCGGCAGGATCCGTGGCATCGCCCCGTCCTCGACGGCTTGGCCCCCGCTCGGCGTCCAGGCGGACGGTCAGCGCGCCGAACAGACATTCCTTGACGAAGCCTCGGTGACGGTCATGCCGATGTCCCCGTGAGCGGGATCAGTTGGCCGGTGCGGTGACCGCCCAGTCTCCCGCGGGCAGGGACTCGGTGCCGTCGGCGGCCACGGCGGTCAGCCAGTAGTAGGACGTGGTCCCGCGCCGGACGCCGGTGTCGAAGTACTCGAAGGCACCGGCACCGAGGTCGGCGATCTTCTCGTACGCGCCGGTGGCCGGGTTCCAGCGGTGGACGCGGTAACCGCCCGCGGCCTGCGGGGCGTCCTTGCTCAGCCCGCTCCAGGTCAGCCGGTTGCCCTCGCCGCCCTCCGCGCCGGTCGCGTCGAGCGTCAGCGGCGAGCCCTCCGGTGTCGCCACGCTCGGCGTCATGTCGAGCTCGGTCGCGATCACGACCTGGGCCTCGCCGGTCCACTGGAAGGAGGAGTTCCAGGCGTCGTCGACGGCGTCGACGGCGTCGACGACGAAGCAGGTCTCCTCGCCGTCCGGGAGGACGGTGTACGAGTACGAGGTGGTGTCGGCGGACACGTAGTAGCCGGAGTAGAGGGAGCACATCCGCTCCTCCCCGTCCCCGAGCAGCTCTCCCCGGCGCACCACGTACCTCGCCAGGTCGGCGGTCGGGTTGGCGTCCCAGCGCACCTCGAAGCCGTACTCGGTCGGGGTGACGGTCACCCCGGTGACAGCGGACGGCGGGGTGAGGTCCTTACGCGTGCCGCCGACGGCGACGGACCGTGCGGACTCGTTGCCGACTGCGTCGAGGGCGGTCACCCGGTAGTAGTAGGCGGTGTCCTCGGCGGCCGAGGTGTCGACGTACGAGACCTGGTCCGTGGTGCTCCCGACCCTGGCGTACGTCCCGTCCGCACTCGGTGCACGGTACACACCGTACGACGCCGCCCCCTCGACCCCGCTCCATCCGACCCGCAGCCCCTCCGGCTCGGAGGAGGTGTTCAGTCCGGTGGGCACGGCGGGCGCGGTGCGGTCGACGGTGGTCACGGGCTGGTCGGCTGTGCCCGTCGACACGTTGCCGGCCTTGTCGTAGGCGCGGACCTCGTAGTAGTACGTCGCGCCGGTCATCGGCGGGGTGTCGGTGTACGAGGTGGCTGTTGTGGTAGTCAGCCTCGTCCAGCTGCTGCTGCCCTGGAGACGGCGGTAGACACGGTAACCGGCAAGGTCCATCTCCTTGTTCTTCGCCCAGGTCAGCCCGGCCTTGCCGGTGGTGGTGTCGTACGACGCCGAGATCCCGGTCGGGGTGAGGGGCTTGACCGTGTCGACCGTCGCCGAAGTGCGGGGCGCGTAGGAGAACTTGACGTTCGCCGTCCCGGTCCAGTTGACGAAGTCGACGCGCAGGGTGTGTTTGCCGGACGGGATGGTGACGTTGACGGTCTTCGAGACCGTGGACGAGACGTTCTTCCACAGGTCGATCTTGCGGACGCCGTCAAGGTACACACGGATGCCGTCCTGCGCGGAGGCGGTGAAGGCGAACGGGCCGCCGGAGCCGAAGTCGCGGGTCACCCCCCAGCGGACGCCGAAGTAGTTGGACGGCAGGCCGGTCGCCGGGGCGCCCGTGCCCCAGTTCTGGTCGATGACGCTGGCGCAGTCGGTCTTCTTCGGGTTGCCGGAGAAGGTGGTGTTCGTGAAGAACTCCCGCTTGAAGACGGGCGATGTGCAGGTGGTGGCGGCGGAGGCGGGGGCGGCCGTCGCGGTGAGCAGGGCGCCTGCGGTGGCGAGCACGACGGCGGTCGCGGCCGCGGCGGTCGTGCGTCTGGCTGGGGTCATCTGGTCCTTCGGTTCTGGTGCCGGAACGCCGTGATCGCGACCGTGGTCGTGATCTGCATGCCTTGAACGTCGGCGCCGAGAGATGTCCGCCGACGATGATCAAGACCCTTGAGGCGGGAGGATGGTTGTAAGGCTGGTGTGAGGCTTGCTGTCACGTGCCGGACGGTCGTCCGCCGGACGGGTCGTCTGCCGGACGGGTCGTCTGCCGGACGGGTCGTCAGTCCCAGGGCGCCGATGGCGGTTGCGTCCCGAGAAGTGGTGTACGACTCCCACTCGAACCGGATTCGCAGTACGGCTGGAGGGGCCGGTTCGTCCACGATGTCGAGGAAAGGGCGGGCCCGGCCGTCTCGGAAGAACGGCCGGGTCGGCCAGTGGGGCCAGGACTGGGCTAGGACAGCTTCCACTCACCGGTCTGGTCGGCCATCCCGGAGTCCATGGTGAACTGCGCGGTGGCCAGCTTGGAGCCCTTGGGGACCTCGAAGACGATCCACCCCAGCGCCTTGGCACCGGGCTTCAGCTTCACGTCGCTGGACATGGAGGGGCCCGCGGTGATGTCGGCGAAGGTGGACTCGAACTGCTGACCGTCGGTGTCGGTGATCTGCGCGCCGTTGCCGGGGCTGTCGCCGTAGGTCGCGGTGCCCGTGTTGACCAGCTTGAACTGGACGCCGACGTATCGCTTGCCGGACTCGGGCGTCATGAACTCGTTGCCGGGCTTCGCCGGGTCGACGACCTTGACGAGGGTGACGTCGAGCTTGCTGCCGTCCTCCATGCCCTTCAGCGCGATGGTGTCGCCGACCTCGGCGACGTCGGGCGTCGCGGTCTTCTTGGCGCTCGGCTTCTTGCCGCCGGTCTTGTTCGCCGACGCCTTGGCCTTGGGCTTGTTCGTGACGGTGTCACCGGTGTTGCAGGCGGTGAGGGCGAGCGCGCCGATGCCGACAGCGGCGACGGCGGCGACGAGTCTGGTGCGGGTGCTGTTGTTCAAGGTCTCCCCAGGGTTTCGTGGTGTGCATGTGAAGGACCCGCAAAGGAACCGTATGGTTGCATGCTCCATCGAAAGAAGTCGGCGGGCCGAAGCAACCTGGATGCCACGTCTGACGTCAGAGGTACGTCGAGGACGCATGCCGCGGTCCTCCGCGATCAACCACCCGGGAGGGGGCCAGGCGTGGGGCCGGCCGCGCAGGGAGGGACGTGCCTCAGGGCCGGCCGAGCCAGCGCAACTCGCCGGCGCGCACGCCGGCCTGGAACCGTGAGGCCGCGTCGAGGGCGTCGAGCAGGCCGGCGACGCGGCGACGGTAGGTTCGCACCGACATGCCGAGCTGCCGTGCGGCCGTCTCGTCGGTGGCGCCCGATCCCAGGGCCCGCAGGACCGTCCGGCTCTCGGCGTCGAGGTGAGGGTGCTCGCCCCGCAGCAGGACCTGGAGATCGGTGGCGGTCTCCCAGGCGGCTTCGAACAGCGCGTACACGCCGCCGACCAGGGTGGGCGCGGTGGTCAGGGTGTATTCGCGGCCGCCGGGGGCGGCGGAGCCGGCCAGGATCGCGAACCGGCGGTCGATGATGATCGTCTCGTGGGGGAGGGCGGTGGCGGCGATCCGCACCTGGGCGCCCTGGTCGACGAGCCTGCCGAGGTGCTCGCGGCTGCGCCGGTCGGCGAGCGAGGCCGGGCTGAACAGCTTGCGGATCTGCCGGATGCTCCCGTCCGGGAGCCGGTCGCCGGCGGCCTGCCGGGTCTCCGGGCGGGACCAGGTGTCGAGGTCGCGGGCGGCACAGACGAACTCCTCTCGGACGGAGGAGAAGACGTGCTCGGTACGGGCGAGGAGCTCCAGGTCACCGCGGATCGTCACGACGTCTACGTCTGCCACTTCGTCATTCTGCCCGATGGCAGCAAGCTGCCACGGGTTCCCGGCCCGCGCCCGCCGCGGTCCAGGCTGGATCCATGGCAAACGACTTCCGCCTCGGCGGCGACCTTCCGCTCAACCGCATCGGCTTCGGGGCCATGCGCCTGCCCACCGACAGCTTCTTCGGTCCGGCGCGCGATCCCGGTACCGGCCGCGCCGTCCTGCGCCGTGCCGTGGAGCTCGGCGTCGACCACATCGACACCGCCGCCTTCTACACCAGCGGCGACAGCACCGTTCGTGCCAACACCCTGATCCGGGAGGCTCTGCACCCCTACCCGGCCGGCCTGGTCGTCGCCACCAAGGTCGGTCCGGCCCGCACCCCCGACGGCGGCCTGGCCGCAACCACCGACCCCACGGTCCTGCGGCCGATGGTCGAGGAGAACCTCGAGACCCTCGGCGTGGATCGCCTCGACCTCGTCTATCTGCGCATCGGGGGCATCCTGCCGCCGCCGCACGACGAATCCGTCGCCGAACGCTTCGAGGTACTGGCCGCGCTGCGCGAGGAGGGCCTGATCCGCCATCTCGGTCTGAGCAACGTCCACGCCGGCCACCTCGCCGAGGCCCGCACGATCGCACCCGTCGCGGCCGTCCAGAACCACTTCCACGCCGCCAAGCGCGATGACACGGAGGTCCTGGCGGCCTGCGAGGACGCCGGCATCGCCTACGTGCCGTTCTTCCCGCTGGGCGGCGGCCTGAGCGACCTCACCGGTGACCGCCTGGTCAAGGTCGCGGAGCGGCACGGCGCCACGGTCCGGCAGATCGCCCTGGCCTGGCTGCTCGCATCCTCCCCCGTCGCCCTGGCCATCCCCGGCACCGGCTCCCTCGCCCATCTCGAGGAGAACACCGCGGCCGGGTCGATCGCCCTCACCCCCGGGGATCTCTCCGACCTCTCCTGACGGCAGGGCCGTTCGCCGCCGCGCACGGGTGGCTCCCGCCGCGGCCGGATCGGTGCCGGCGTCCTGTGCGACGATCGGAACGTGTCACCCTCTTGGCCCGAACGCGTGCTCGACGAGCCGAACGTCGTGCTCCGCCTCGTCGTCCTGCTGCTGGTCACGGTGGGAGACCTTGCTCTGCTGCAGACCGGCGACCGGTCGTCGGCGACCGACTGGGGCTTCGCGCTCGCGGCGGTGGCGATCGGCCTGTTCGGCGCCGTCCGGCCGCTGACCACCACCCTCTGCCAGGCGGCCCTGCTGCTCGCCGCGGACGCGTACGGCACCTACGAGCACGGTCCGGCGGCCCTGGTGAAGTACATCGCCGTTCTCTCCCTGCTGGAGCTGGCGATCCGTCGGCCGTGGCGGCAGGCGTCGATCGGCGCCGCCGCGCTGGCCGCGGTGTACCTCGTGCACACGAGCGACGACCTGCCCGCACAGGTGCCCTCCCTGCTGTACCGGGTGGCCGTGACGGTGATCGGGCCGCTGCTGCTGGGCGGCTGCATACGCGCCACCCGTCAGGCCGCCTGGCACGCCCGCAGGCGCGCGGAAGAGGAGAGGCGCGGCCATGAGCTGCGGGTGCGCACGGCGCGGGTGGCCGAGCGCACCGCGATCGCCCGGGAGCTGCACGACCTGGTGGCTCACCATGTCTCCTCCATGGTGCTGAGGGTGGGGGTGGCCCGGCACGTGCTGCCGCATCCGGACCAGCGGGTGAGCGATGTCCTCGACGATCTGCACGCCACCGGCCTCGCGGCCCTGACGGACCTGCGCCGTCTGGTGACCGTGCTGCGCGACCCGGAGCAGATGCCTCAGGAGGACGGCGCGGCTGCGCTGGTGGCCCCCGACGGGCTGCCCGCCGCCCTGCACGCGGTGATCGAGCAGGGTCGGCGGATCGGGCTCGACATCGAGGAGTCGACGGACCCGGAGATCGGATGCCTGGACGCCGTGCGCGGCCTCGCCGTCCTGCGGCTGGTCCAGGAGGGCCTGGCCAACGTCGCCCGGCACGCCGGTCCGTCGGCGCGTGCGAGGGTGGCGGTGGGCCTGGCGGAGACGGGCGCCGTCCGCGTGCGCATCTGTGACAGCGGCGCGGTGCCCGGGGACGATCGGAACATGCCGACCGTGGGCGGGCCGGGGCTCGGGCTGGTCGGCATGCGGGAGCGCGTCAGGCTGCTCGGCGGGTCGCTGAGCGCGGGACCGGCCGACGGCGGCTGGCAGCTCTCCGCGACGTTCCCGGCCGACCCGGCGGGGCCGACAGACCCGGCCGACCCGGCGGGCCCAACAGGGCCGGTGGACCCAACAGGGCCGGCCGACCCGGCGGACTCCGCAGGCCCGGCTGACGCGACGGGCCCAGCCCACCTGGCGGGCCCAGCGGACCCAACAGGGCCAGCCGACCCGGCGGACTCCGCAGGCCCAGCCGACCCGGCGGGCCCAGCCCACCTGGCGGGCCCAGCGCACCTGGCGGGCCCAGCCCACCTGGCGGGCCCAGCGGACCCAACAGGGCCAGCCGACCCGGCGGACTCCGCAGGCCCGGCTGACGCGACGGGCCCAGCCCACCTGGCGGGCCCAGCGCACCTGGCGGGCCCAGCGCACCTGGCGGGCCCAGCGGACCCAACAGGGCCAGCCGACCCGGCGGACTCCGCAGGCCCAGCCGACCCGGCGGGCCCAACCGACCTGGCGGGCCCAGCCCACCCGGCGACCCCGGCCCACCCGACGGGCCCAGCCCACCCGGCGGGCCCAGCCGACCCAGCGGCCCCGGCCCACCCGGCGGCCGCAGCAAGCCTGGCCGACCCGGCCGACCCGCTGGGCCCGGGTCACCGCCGCCCGGACGGTGTGCGGTCGGGAGGCATGCGTGAGGACGGAGGCCGGAGATGATCCGCGTGCTGCTCGTGGACGATCAGCAACTGGTTCGTGCCGGGCTGCGGATGCTGTGCGAGGCCGCCCCCGACGTGCGGGTCGTCGGCGACGCCGAGAACGGCCGGCAGGCGGTACGTCTCGCCGAGGAGCTGCGACCCGAGGTGATCCTCATGGATCTGCGCATGCCCGGCGTCGACGGCATCACGGCGACCCGCCGGATCCTCGCCGCCGATCCGTCCATCCGGATCGTCGCGCTGACCACCTTCGACGACGACGATCACCTCTATCCGGCGCTCGCCGCCGGCGCCTGCGGCTTCCTCGTCAAGGACGCCGCACCGGCCGAGCTGCTGGACGGCGTACGACGGGCCGCGCGCGGGGACGACCCGTTCAGCACGTCCGTGCTGCGCCGTCTGGTCGGCCGGGCCGTACAGGCGCGTGACGGCGAGGGCGAGCGGCGGGCCGAGCCGCCCGCCGATCTCACGCAGCGCGAGCGGGAGGTGCTGTCCCTGGTCGGCGCCGGACTGTCCAACGGCGAGATCGCCGAACGACTGCACGTCGGAGTGACCACCGTCAAGACGCATGTCTCCAGCCTCATGGCCAAGACCGGCGCCACCAACCGGGTCCGGCTCGCGGTGCTGGCGGCCCGGACGGGAGCCACGCCCGGTTGACCGGCCCGCGGGCGGACCCGCGGCCGGAAGAGCGGGCGACGGCGGGGCCGTACGGCCGACGGCACCGGGCCGACGGCACGTCGGCGCACACGGTGGGGCACGGCCCGGGACCGGCCGTCGGCCGTCGCCGCCCCCGGGCCTACTCCTCCCCGGTCGGTGTCCAGCGGAAGAACACGACCGCGAGTACGGCACCCGCGACCGCCCAGATCCCGAGCACCGCCAGGTGGCCCCACTCGAATCCGGCGCCGGTGGTGTGGGGATCGAACGCGGTCAGCATGGCGAGGAAGAAGTGCCGCACCGGCAGGAGATCCGCGACCCCGCGCATGGCCACGGGCAGGTCCTTCCCGGGGAAGAAGTTCCCGGAGACGAAGAACAGCGTCAGGCCGGCCCCGAAGGCCATGGGCAGGGACGCGGACGCCTTCCTGACCAGGACGCTGAAGGGGAAGGCCAGGAGGCAGCAGGCGAGCGCTCCCACCAGCACGGTGACGAAGGCCGCCGGGATCCGCGGCCCCGGGAACGGCACGTCGAAGACGAGCACGCCCAAGCAGGTGACGAGGCCGGAGAGCATCAGCGACATCACGGTGGCGGTCACCACATGCCCCGCGAGAAAGACCGGTGCGGGCACCGGTGTGCTGCGCAGGCGCTTGAGCACCCCGTACTCGCGGTCCTCGACGAGGGTCATCGTCAGGTTCTGGAACGTTGCGGAGACGACACCGATGACCACCACCGAGGCGGTCATGATGGTGGAGACGTCGAGGGTCCAGGACCGGTCCGGGGCATGGACCTGTTCGCCGTCGAAGATCGAGGCGATGACGAACAGGTACAGCAGGGGCAGTACGACGACCAGGAACGCGGTCTGCGGGTTGCGCAGCACGACCTTGGCCGCACAACCCGTCTCGCGTCGCAGCAGCGCGGCGGTTCCGGTGCTCATCGCGTCTCCTCCGCACGGTCCGTGTGTTCCTCGGTGACGGCCAGGTAGATGTCCTCGAGGGAAGGCCGGCGTACCTCGAGTCCCGGAAGACCGGTGCCGCGTGCACGGGCCCAGTCCATGAGCGGACCGAGTCTGCCGACCGGGTCCGCGGTGCGCAGGGTCACCGGCCGGCCGACCTCCGCCGGGGTGGCGCCGTCCAGCAGGGCAGGGTCCATCCCCTCCGGACGGCGGAAGCGGATCTCGCAGGGCATCGTCTCCCGTCCGCCGAGCGTGGCGGGCGGCCCCAACGCCACCACCTGTCCGCGCACGACGATCGCGACACGGTCGGCCAGGGCCTCTGCCTCGTCCATGTAATGGGTGGTCAGGAAGACGGTCTTGCCGAGCTCACGGACCGCCTCGATCAGGGACCACGCCTGGCGCCGCGCAGCCGGATCGAAGCCCGTCGTGGGCTCGTCGAGAAAGACGAGTTCGGGGTCGCCGACCAGCGCCAGCGCCACGTCCAGCCGCCGCTGCTGCCCGCCGGAGAGTCTGCCCACCCGGCAGTGGCGTTCACCGGCGAGCCCGATCAGCTCGATCGTCTCGTCGACGTCGCGTGGTGCCGGGTAGTAGCCGGCGTGACGCGCGACCAGTTCCCGCACGGTCAGCTCGGGCGGCATCCGGGAGGACTGCAGCACCAGCCCGACGCGTGCTCGCCAGGCGGCCGTCGGACGCGCCGGATCGACGCCGAGGACGCGCACGTCACCGCCGCTGCGGTGTCGGTTGCCCTCCAGGATCTCCACCGTGGTGGTCTTGCCGGCCCCGTTGGGCCCGAGGAACGCGAAGACCTCACCCCGCCTGACGGTGAGGTCGAGCCCGCGTACCGCCTCGAACGTGCCGTAGGACTTGCGCAGTCCCCGCACGCGAATGGCCTGGTCCGGCAGGTCGTCCTCCTCTTCGTCGGCCACCGCCGCCGAGCCCGCTGCCGTCACCGCCGCCTGCTGTGTCAGGATGTCCCGCTCCGTGCCGCTGTTCATGCGACGGACGCTACGGAGACCCGGCACGGCCCCGTATCCGCCCCGCGGCCGGTCTTCCGGCCAGTGGGAGGAGTCCCGGCCTCGAGCGGAGATCCGCGCCACCCCGCCCGCCCGCACGCCGTGCCGCGGTCCACGGTCCGTGGTGCGCGGTTCGTGGTCCGTGGTCCGTGGTTCGCGGTGCATGGTTCGCGGTCCGTGGTTCGCGGTGCATGGTTCGCGGTCCGTGGTTCGCGGTTCGTGGTCCGTGATCCGTGGTTCGCGGTGCATGGTTCGCGGTCCACGGTCCGCGGTGCATGGTCCACGGCCCGCGGTGGAGAGCTCCCGGTGCGGGCGGGCGCCCGGGGTTCAGGCGCCGTCCGGCTGGCAGCGCGGGCACCACACGGTGCCGCGGCCCGCGATACGGGACCGCCGCAGCGGGGCGCCGCAGCGCGGGCAGGCCGGTACGGGGTCGTCGCGGTGGCCGGTGAGCCAGGAGTCGCGCGGCGGGACGCAGCCGGCGGTGACCGCGGAGCGCAGGGTGCGGCGCATCTGGACGTACAGGCGGCGGCGTTCCGCCCCGGTGAGATCGGACGCCCGGCTCGCGGGCCACACCTGCGCCCGCCACAGGATCTCGTCGGCGAGCAGATTGCCGAGCCCGGCCAGGGCGGACTGGTCGAGGAGGACGGTCTTGACCCTGCCGCGGCGCGAGGTCAGTACGGCGTCGAACTCCTCGCGGTCCACCGCCAGCGCGTCGGGGCCCAGGCGCCCCAGCCGCCGGGCGACGTCGGAGTCGTCGTCGGCCAGCCAGAGGCCCTGGAGCTTGCGCTGGTCGCGGTAACGGAGTTGGCGGTCGCCGTCCACCGTGAACAGGACCCGGTCGTGAGCCTCGGGCGCGTCGCCGGGACGGCAGCAGACCAGTGAGCCGGTCATGCCGAAGTGCAGCATGAGGGTGGGGCCGTCGCCGGTGCGGGCGAGCAGCCACTTGCCGTGCCGTTCCGGCTCGGTGAACCGCCGGCCCTCCAGGACGTGGCGCAGCCGCCGCGCGCTCACCCCGCGCAGCACGCCCGCGTCGCGCACCTGGACGCGTTGGACGGTCCTGCCCGTCGCGCAGGCCCGGAGCACCTCGCAGAACCCTTCCACGTCGGGCAGTTCGGGCATGGGGGGCGTCCTTCTGCGGGGTGACGGACGGAAACCCGGGGGGTTCATCGAAGCACGGAAGCGGCCTTCGGCTCCCTGCGGCGGACGGCGTGTTGCCGTCCCCCGCGAATCCGCTTCTCTATAGGGTCGAGCGGGCTGGCGGTGGACGGGTGGAGTGGACATGACCGGTGACGAGCGCCACGATCCGGGCCCCAGAGGCACGCGCCGCCTGCCCGAGATCAACCCGGCTCTGCATGCCACCGCCACCGCGGCCGCGGGCGGAACGCTCGTCATCTGGTGGCCCGCGTTCACGCTCGGCGCGTACAGGGCCGTCTTCTTCGACGACGTGATGACCCTCTGGGCGGTGGCCACGGCCGTGCTCTTCTCGGGAGTGCTGCTGCACCGGAAAGTGGCCGTGCCCTGGAGCGGCTGGATCGTCCTGGTGGTGCCCTCGCTCTGGATCGTCCTGGCCATGGTGACGCCGAGGAGCTACGGCGCCTACCTCCACTACCTCATGGTGGGGATCACCATGCTGGGCGCTCCGACGCTGACCTGGCTGCTGTCGAAGATCCTCCTGACCGACTACGCGCACCTGCCCACGAGCCAGCGCCTCGCGGCCGTCGGTGTGACGGTCGCCGTCGGGGTCCTGGCCTATCTGCTCGGCCGATTCAACTACCTGTTCCTCACCTGTGCCGATTTCGACGTCAGCGGCAACAACACGCCCCCCGGCTGCGCCCCGGGCCCGCCCTTCCATCTCACCTGAGACGTCCGGCCCGGCTCAGCGGTCCAGGAGGAAGTCGAACACCGCCTGGCGGCCCATGTCGCTCACTGCCCTGCTCTGCACGGAGTGCGCGGCTCCCGGCACCACCACGACCCGGGCCCGCGGCGTCAGCTTCCTCTGGTCGTACAGCCACTCCAGCGGCGTCGACAGGTCCCGGTCCCCGCCGAGCAGCAGCACCGGAACTCCCGGGAGCCGGCGATGCCTCGACGGCAGCGGCGGCACCAGTGTGCGGGGCCAGTACAGACAGCTGAGCATCGTACCGAGGCCCGTCGCCGTGGCCGCGTCGAACGGGCCGTAGTCGGCCGGGGTCAGCTCCGCGCCCGCCTCGCGCAGGGCCTCCTGGCGCCCGGCGACCGGCGCGTCCGCCCTGCCCCACGGATAGCGGCCGTCCAGGCACAGGGTCGAGGCGTGCAGCCCCTGGCTCAGCTCCTCCGCCGTCGCCGCGCTGCCCTCTCGTACGCCCGCGATCAGGCCCCGCAGCGGGCCGGGGTCACCGCCCGCGGCCGTGTGCAGGGCGTCGATCATCGCCGCGTAGTCCGGGTCCACGAACTCCCAGGTGGTCAGGGCGTCGAGCACATCGACGCCGTTGTGGTAGGTGCGGACGACCTCGGCCAGGTCCGCCGCCGGGTCGGTGCGGCAGCCGATCGCCGCGCACGCAGCCGTCAGGACGCGCGGCGCGGCGCGCAGGGCGGCGCGGTCCATGGGGTCGTAGCCGGTCTGCGGCACCACCGAGTCCAGCACCAGCCGTGCCACGTGGTGCGGGTGCGCCAGGGCGTAGCGCTCGGCGGTGTACGTGCCGTACGAGACGCCGTCCAGCGTCATCTTCCGTACGCGCAGGGCCCGGCGCAGCAGGTCCAGGTCGGCGACCGTGTCACCGGTGCCGTAGAAGCGGCGGTTCGGTCCGATGGCCGCGGCGCAGTCCGTCACCGCGCGCTCGGTGGGCGGCGTGAGGTCCGACGAGCCCATCTCCTTCTGCAGTTGCGGGCACTGCAGCGCGCCCCCGCCGGTACCGCGCTGGTCGATCATCACCAGGCGGTAGTCCGTCAGCAGCGGCGCCAGTTTCTTGCGCAGCCGGTCCACCAACGGCACACCCGGCTGGCCCGGACCACCCGTCAGGAACAGCAGGACGCCCTTCGGGGCCCGCGCGTTGTCCGCCAGCGCGACCTTCAGGCCCAGCGTGCCCGCCACGCGGCCGCTGTGGTCGAGCGGAACGGTCAGGGTGGCGCAGCTGAAGCCCGCCACGCCGGGGCAGGGCGCGGTGCCGGAGAGTCCCCTGTGCTCTCCGGCAGGCGCCGCGGTCCCCCGGTCCTGCGCCGTCGAGGTGCACGTCCCCGACAGCACCAGCGCCCCGGCGACGGCCAGTGCGGCCGCCGCCAGTGCCCTCGGTCTCCGCGTCCTCCCCGTCTCCTGGCCCCTCCCCGCCCTCCACCGGGTCCTGTCCATCCGTTCCGCCCTGTCCTTCTCGCCCGTCCTGTCCGCCACGCCCGTCCTGTCCGCCACGCCCGCCCGGGCCGTCGCGTCCGCCATGGCCGTCGTGCGCGTCGTGCGCCTCCGCAGCATCCCCGTACCTCCCCCGTCTCCTGCGCTTCGTGACACCCCGTCATCCGCGTCGGCCACCACAATGCGCCGAGCGGCCCTGCCACAGGGAGCTTCCGTGCCAGGATTCGAGCAGTTTCGAAAGGACGCGCGCCACGGGACAGGCGGCGGGAGACGGGCAAGAGGCGACGGGCAAGAGGCGACGGGCAAGAAGCCACGGAAGACACCGGGAGGGCCGTGATCGAACTCACTGTCGACGCCTGCGGGCTGGCAAGGTCCCGTTTCGCGGTCTCGCCGCTGCACGAGGTCGTGGCGACGCTGCTGCCGTGGGGTCTGCACCCGGGCGGGGCCGCCGATCCGTGGGTGGCGCGTGCCCAACGGGTGCTGCGCCGGGCGCGGCTGCCGCTGCTGTCGGAACTGGCCCTGGACGCCGGGGGGTATGTGCCCGACTTCCTCAGCCCGCACCCGTCCGGTCCCTCACCCACCGTCGAGGAGGAACTGGAGCGGGTCCGCTCCACCCCGCCCGAGCGCGTCATGGGCGAACTGGCGGCGCTGCGCGACGGCCGCCCGTGCACCGGCCTGACCGGGTCGCAGCTGCCGCCGGAGGTGCGGCGGGCCATGGCCCGGGGCGGCGGGCACCTCGCCCGGCAGGCCGCGGACGAACTGCGGCGCTACTGGGACCTGGCCTTCGCCCCGCACTGGGCGGCCGCGAAGGCCACTCTCGACTCGGAGGTGGACCGGTGCGCCGGGGTCCTGGCCCGGCGCGGTGCGGCGGGGCTGTTCAACTCGCTGCACCCCGGCATCCGGTGGGCCGACGGCACGCTGCGCGTCGACAGCCGGTTCACGGTGGAGCTGGCCGTGCCCCTGGTGGTCGTGGTGCCGTCGCTGGTGGCGGCCGGGCCGGGCGTGGCCGTGGACCCGGTGCCGGGTGGGGGGGCGGCCGCCGATGGTGGCCTTTCCGGTACGCGGCAGAACCACCGCCGCACCGGCGACCCCCTCCGCCGAACTCGCCCGGCTGCTCGGGCCCACCCGCGCCGGGCTGCTGGCGGCGCTGGCGCGGCCGGCTTCCACCGGGGAGCTGGCGGCACGTCACTTCCTGAGCCCCGCCACGGTGTCGTACCACTTGGGGGTGCTGTACCGGTCGGGTCTCGTCTCCCGCGCCCGGTCCGGGCGGTCGGTGCTGTATCACCGCACCCCGGCGGGGTCACGGCTGTCGAACGGCGGGGAGGGGACCCGGCGCGAAGGTGGTGCGTGATCCTGCGCGGCCCGGGGACACCGGCGGCGGTGCGGAAGCCGTCACGGAGCGCGGCGAGGCAGGACGGGGGCTCGTGCAGGGCGTGCGGGCCGCTCCGCGCCAGGACGCGGGCCACGTCCCTCCGGCCACGTCCCTCGGGCCACGCCCCCTGGCACGTCCCCCTGGGCCGTCCCCCGGCACGTCCCCCCGGGCCGTCCCGCGGCGGCGGCTACTCGTCGTCGAGGGGTTCGCCCAGGTTCTCGGCGAGCCGGAACAGGGCGGGCAGCGCGCCCGAGATGGCGGTGCGCTCGGCGTCGTCGAGGGCGGACAGGGCGGCGGCCATGCGGCGTTCGTGCGCGGCGGTCCAGGCGGCGAGCTGTTCGCGTCCGGCGTCGGTGAGCGTGACGACGGAGGCGCGCCGGTCGGCGGGGTCCACCTCGCGCACGACCAGTCCGGCGTTGATCATCTGGCCGATCAGTCCGCTGACGGTGCTCGGGGCCAGCCGCTGGCGGGCGGCGAGGGCACTGATCCTGGCGGGTGAGTGCCGGCCCAGCACCTGCAGCAGCTCGACCTGGGCCATGGGAAGGCTCTCCCACGGATAGTCGGTCCGGATCGAGGCGCGCAGCGCACGGCGCAGCCGGGTCACGGCCTCGGTGAGCAGGCGGGCGTCCGGTGCCTCGCCGGTGGGCCGGGGCAGGGAGACCTCGGGGCGGGGCTGCGCGGACATGGGGCAAGGGTATCCGGGCCCGGGGGGCGGGGCCGCCCGGTCAGCCCGCGGCCGGCGGCCTGGTCAGCCCACGGCCCCGTCAGCCCACGGCCCTGTCGGCTCCCGCCCCGTCAGCCCACACCCCTGCCGGTTCCCGCCCCGTCAGCCCGCGGCCCGGCCGGTTCCGGGTCCGTGGCCAGCCGGGCCGAGGCGATGGCGACACCCGAGACGCCCGCAAGGATCAGTGCGGACCACCGGGCCCCGGCCTCCACCCCCGCGCCGGACGCCAGGTGCAGGGCGAGGGTGACCAGCGCGACGCCCAGCGCGGTGCCCAGTCCGCGGGCCATGTTCACCAGGCCGCCGCCCGTGCCGGACGACCGGGCGGGGATCGCCCGCATGATCATGGTGTTGTTGGCGGGGGTGAAGGCGCCGAGCCCCAGCCCGGAGAGCGCCAGCACGGGCACCACCCAGGCGGCCGTCAGGGGGACCGCCGCCAGGGCGGCCATGGCGGTGGTGAAGACGGTGGCGCCCAGCAGGCACCTGGCCCGGTCCGTCAGGGTGCGCGGCAGCAGCCGTTCGCCGCCGGCGGCGGCCAGCGCGAAGCCGGCGGGCAGCGCGGTCAGGACCGCTCCTGCGATCAGCTCGGAGGAACCGCGCGCGGTCAGCACGACCGGTACCAGGACCAGGGGGCCGAAGAGCACCAGGTACCCGCTCAGGGCCCCGGCGAGACCGAACGCCACCGCCCGCACCCGCAGCAGGGCCGGATCCACCAGCGGCGCGGCGGCGCGCCGCTGGTGGCGGGCGAAGCCCCAGCCCGCCGCGCCCGCCACGGCGAACAGCACGGCCACGGCCCAGCCGGGCACCGCGAGTCCCGAGGCCGCCGACACGCCCAGCAGCGCGCCGGTGGTCGTCAGCGCCAGCAGCCCGAGCCCGGCCCGGTCGAAGCGTGCGACGCGGGTACGGGCCCGGGTGCGCGGGAGCAGATAGTGCCCGCCCACCAGGGCGAGCAGCCCGATCGGCACGTTCACGCCGAACACCCAGCGCCAGCCCAGCGTGGACACCAGTGCGCCGCCGACCGTCGGCCCCAGTGCCAGCCCCAGCGCCTGTGCGGCGGCCTGCACGCCGAGCGCGCCGCGTATCCGCTCGGGCGGAGCGCTGGTCGTCACCAGCGCCACGCTGTTGGCCTGCATCAGGGCCGCACCGGCGGCCTGCAGGACGCGGAAGCCCACGAGCGCCGCCAGCGAGGGTGCGAGACCGCAGGCGGCGGAGGCCAGCGTGAACAGGGCGAAGCCGTACAGGTACAGCAGCTTGCGGCCGTGTGCGTCCGCCAGCCGCCCGGCCGGCACCAGCAGGGCCACCAGGGTGAGCAGATAGGCCAGCGACACCCACTCGACCGCCGCGAGCGAGGCGTGGAACCCGGTGCGCAGGCTGCCGTAGGTCAGCGTGACGATGCTGGCGTCCAGCTGGCCCATGAACGCCCCGAAGCACACCGTGCCCACGGCCAGCCACCAGGCGTTCGGCCGCGACCGGATCCCCTCCGGACGGGGCCGCTCCGCGGTGAGGACGGCGGACCAGCGCCGCCCGGTGGGGCGAGAGGTGAGACGGGTGGCCATGTCCCCAGATTACATCGGTGACCGAATTGTTTTGCCACCGTTCAATGACGTTGCCGGGCAGCCCGTGCGTCAACCCTGCGAAGCGACCGGCCACCCCTGGCCGCGGCGGCGCGGACACCCGGTGTGGAGAGCCCCAAGAGCGCCTCAACTGCCGTACACAGTAGGGCCGTTGACCGTACCGGGAGGTAATCGTCGCATGCCGGGGGGATCCTGTGCCGGCCCCCTCGAAGCCCCGCCGGGCGGGACGCCGCCGAGTACACTCCGTCACCGTTGCACAACCGCGTGTATCACGCGGCGGGGAGTGGGGCGGTGCTCGTGGCGCCAGAGGCCGGGGACAGGGTCGCCGACCGGTATCAGTTGCAGGAGCCCATCGGCAGGGGCGGAATGGGGGTCGTCTGGCGGGCGTGGGACGAACGGCTGGAGCGGGCGGTCGCCGCCAAGTGCGCGCGATTCGACGACCACCCGGCCGCGCGACGGCTGATGAAGGAGGCGCGCAACGCCGGGCGGGTCAGCCATCCGAACATCGTGGCGGTCTTCGACTTCGAGACCAGGGACGACGCCTGCTGGATCATCATGGAGTACGTGCCCTCGCGCAGCCTGGCGCAGATCATGGCGGACCGCGGCCCGCTCACGCCCGAGGAGGCCGGGTCGATCGGCAGCCAGATCGCGGACGCGCTGGCCACATCCCATGGCGAGGGCGTGGTGCACGGTGACGTGACACCGGAGAACATCCTTGTCACCGACCGGGGCGTCGCCAGGCTGACCGACTTCGGGATCTCCCGGGCGCTGTGGAGCGAGGCCACCCAGACCACGACCGGCGGGGTGCGCGGCAAACCCCGCTACCTCGCCCCCGAAATGGCCAGGGGCCGGCCGGCGGACATGAAGTCCGATGTCTTCTCGCTGGGCGCCACGCTGTGCGCGGCGGTCGAGGGCCGGTCGCCGTACGGCGAGTTCGAGCACGTCATGGGGTACTTGGCGCGGGCCCTGGAAGGCCGGGTCGAGCCGCCCCGCCGAGCCGGCCCGCTCACCGGACCGCTCACCGCGATGCTGGAGGTGGAGCCCCGGCGCCGCCCCGGCGCCGCCGAGGCGAAGAAGCTGCTGAACCGCGCCGCCCCGCCACCCCCGCCCGTCCGGAAGTACATCCGGCAGCAGCTACAGGCCCCCGGTCGGCAGGACGGCGTCCCGCAGGGGGACGGCCATGACCACCATGACGGCCATGACCACCATGACGGCCATGACCACCATGACGGCCATGACCACCATGACGGCCATGACGGCCATGACGGCCATGACCGACCACAGGGCGGCCGCACCCTGCACCTCACGCGCCGCCTGCCGCGGCCCCCGCGCCCCGGCCGCCGCCGACTGGTGATCACGGCCACGGCGCTGACCGCGGCGGCGGCCCTCGTGACCGGTCTGATCCTCTACGGTCCGTGGCGTCCCGACCGTGGCGGCGACGGCAAGGCGGGCGCGACGGACGGGGCCACCGTACGGCCCTCGGTCACCGCGCAGGCCGGCGCCATCGGCGTCGCCCGCACGGCCGATCCCTGCGCCCTGCTCGACGCCGCCTCGCTGAGCCGCTTCGGCGACACCGAACTCGACCCGGACTACGGCGAGCTGGACCGATGCGACGTGCTGGTGCGGGGGAACGGCGGGGACGACGTCGCCGACGTGGAGGTCGACTTCTCCCGCACGCCGGCGCACTTCGACGGCGGAGTGCGCACCAGAAGAGCCGGCAACGTCCGGATCGCGGCGATGCAGCGCAACGGGGACGAGTGCGTGCGGTTCGTCGCCAGCCCCGACGACCAGCAGATCGTGGTCATCGGGAAGCGGCTGGCCTCCCCGGCGCCCGCCCCGTGCGCCCTGGCCGACGCCGCCACCGATCATCTGGTGGGCGTGCTGGACGAGGGCCCGGTGCCGCGGCGCGCGTCGCCGCCCGCCGCCGACTCCCTCGCCCGCCTGGACGCCTGCGCGCTGCTCGACGGGACCGCGCTGAAGCGGCTTCCGGGCGTCGGGCGGCAGCCGGCGGACCGCGGATTCGGCGACTGGTCCTGCGGGTGGGCGAGCCCGGACGGCGAATCGGCCTGGGTGCAGCTTCAGTTCACCCGCGACAACGACCTGAAGGACGATGGCGGCCCGGCGGCCGTGGCCGGCACGACGAGCTATGTGTCACCGAAGGAGGACGGTGACGACAGCTGCGTCGTACGCACACCGCACCGGACGTACACCGACTCCGTCGGCGACCGGACGATCGAGTTGTTCAGGCTGTCCGTGAGCGAGCGGCGGCGGCCGGGAACCGGCGGGACCGACAAGCCGTGCGACGCCGCCCGGAAGCTGTCGGCCGCGGTGGTCAGGAGCATCGCGAGAAGTCTGCCGGGGACATGAGGCCGCCCACCCGCCGACCGCATCCCGGGACCGCTCCCGGGATGCGCCCCTGCCCTCCGCCCGCCATGACACCGCGCACACCCCGCCCATCCCGGATCCGGGGCGTCAGCCCTTGTTGGCGCCCAGGGTCAGGCCGCTGACGAACTGGCGTTGCAGCGCGAAGTACACGATCAGCGTCGGGATCGCGGTGAGCAGGGCGCCGGCGGCGACGAGGTTGGGGTCGGTGAAGTACTGCCCGGACAGGTTCTTCAGGGCGGAGGTGATCGGCATGTTCTCGCCGGTCGAGATCAGCACGATCGCCCAGAAGAAGTCGTTGTAGATCCAGATGGACAGCAGCGTGGCCAGGGCCGCCATGGCGGGGCGGCACAGCGGCAGCACGATCTGCCAGTACATCCGCCACACCGACGCCCCGTCCACGAGCGCGGCCTCGGTCAGCTCGTGCGGCAGCATGCGCATGTAGTTGCTCAGCACGAAGGCGCAGAAGCCGGACTGGAACGCCACGTGGATGAGCACCAGGCCGAGCGCGGAGTCGTACAGCTTGCCGCTGACGGTGATGCCCGGCAGGTCGACCAGGAGGTAGAGGCGGTACAGGGGGGTGATGACGACCTGCTGCGGCAGCAGGTTGCCCGCCGTGAAGACCAGCAGCAGCGCCAGGTTGAGGCGGAAGTCGAAACGGCTGACGTAGAAGGCGACGCACGACGACAGGAACAGCGTCAGCAGCACGGCCGGCACGGCGATCAGCAGCGTGTTCCCGAAGTAGCGCGTCATGTCGGACTGGGTGAACGCGTTCGTGAAGTTCTCGAGGCTCAGCTTGTCCGGCCAGGACACATAACCCTTGGTGCTGGTCTCCGAGTACGGCCGCAGCGCGGCGTACATCGCCCACAGCAGCGGCGCGAGCCAGGCCAGCGCCGTCCCGGCGAGGAAGACGTGCAGCAGGACCCGGGCGGGGCGGACGGGCGGACGCCGCTTCGGTGTCACGGCCGCCGGCGGCGTCGTCGTGACGGTGGAGGTGCTCACGAGCGGCGCTCCTTCCGGAAGGTGCCGACCAGATACGGAATGATCACGCCGAGCGAGATCAGCAGCAGGACGACCGCGATCGCGGACCCGTATCCGATGCGGCTGGACTCGCCGATGATGTTGTTCGTCACCAGGATCGACAGCAGTTCGGTGCCGTGGGCCCCGCCGTTGAAGACGAAGACGAGGTCGAAGGCGCGCAGGGCCTCGATGATGGTGACCACCAGGACGATGGTGTTGGTGGGCCGCAGCGTCGGGAAGATGACGTTCCTGAAGGTCTGCCACTCGTTGGCGCCGTCCAGGGCCGACGCCTCGCGCAGGGACGGGTCGACGCCCTTCAGCCCGGCCAGGTAGAGGATCATCATGTAGCCGGTGTGCCGCCAGGAGGCGGCGATGAGGACCGCCCAGAGGTTGAGGTCCGGGTCGCCGATCCAGTCGATGTAGTGGCCCGGCTTGTTGGCGTCGAACAGGCTGTTGATCAGGCCCGTGTCGGGGTTGTAGACGAGCTGCCAGACGAAGCCGATGACGGCGAAGGAGACCACGACCGGCAGGAAGAACGCCGTCTGGTAGACCCTGCTGAACCGGATCCTCTTGTCCAGTTGCACGGCCAGGAAGAGGCCGAGCGGGGTGGGGATCAGGATCAGGACGACGAACCAGATCACGTTGTGCTGGACGGCGGGCCAGAACTGCGGGTTGTTGGTGAACAGTTCCTTGAAGTTCTGCAGCCCGACCCAGGTGATCGAGTCGAAGCCGATGCCGTCCCAGGTGGTGAAGGCCAGGGCGACGGAGGCGAGGGCCGTGATCCATACGAGCGTGACGTGCAGGACCGTCGGCACACCCGCCATCAGGCCCAGGACGAGCCGGTCGCGGCGGGTGAGCAGGCGGCGGTGCCCTCGGGGGGCGCGTTTCGTCTCGCGCGCGCCCGGAGGCGGCACGGCGGCCGCCTCCGGGGTTCGGGTGCTGGTGTCGGTGGTCATGAGGAGGCGAAGATCGTCTTCTTCTGGCGCTCGATGGACGAGAGCAGACCGTCGATGCCCTTCGGGTTGCGGACGAAGTTCTGCAGCGAGGGCTGCATCACCGTGGAGGTGAAGTCCGGGCGGCTGTCGCGGTCCATGAACTGGGTGAGGCTCTTGGCGCCGCTGATCATCTCGTACGCCTTCTTCTGCAGGGCGGTGTACGAGGAGGTGTCCGCCTTGCTGGAGGCGGCCACCACGCTGGAGTCGGACTTCAGGTAGATCTGCTCGGCGGCGGGAGTGCCCAGGTACTCCAGCAGCTTGCGGGCGCCCGCCTTGTTCTTGGGGGCCTTGCTGAGCATGAAGCCGTCGGTCGGCGCCTCGACGGTGTCCTGGCCGTAGGCCGGGTTGATCTCCGGGAAGGCGAAGAAGTCGAGGTCGTCGAGGTCGGCCTTGTCGGTGAACTGCTGCGCCACGAAGCTGCCCAGCAGGTACATGCCGGCCTTCTTGGCCACCAGTGTCTGGGCGGCGTCCTGCCAGGTGCGGCCGACCGCGCCGTCCTGGTGGTACGGCAGCAGCTCGGCCCAGTGGTCGAAGACGGCCTTCACCTTGGCGTCGGTCCAGTCGGCCTTGCCGGCCATCAGCTGGACGTGGAAGTCGTAGCCGTTGAGGCGGAAGTTGATCTGGTCGAAGGTGCCCATCGCGGGCCAGGCGTCCTTGTCGCCGAAGGCGATCGGGATCAGCCCGTCCTTCTTCATCTGCTTGCACAGCGCGACGAGTTGGTCCCAGGTGGTGGGGACCTGGTAGCCGTGCTGCCGGAAGACGCTCTTCCGGTAGAAGATCGCCCAGGGGTACGTGTACAGCGGCACGAAGTAGTACTTGCCGTCCTCGCCCTTGCTCAGGGCCTTCATCGCGTCGGGGAAGTTGCCCCCGATGGTCTGCCACACGTCGTCGATCGGGGTGGCGAGCTTCTTCGCGGCGAAGAACTGCATGCGGTAGCCCGCGAACCAGGTGAACACGTCGTCGGGCGTGCCCTGGAGGTAGGAGTTGATCTGCTCCTGGAACGTGTTGTGGTCCTTGGTGTTCACGTCGACCGTGATCCCGGACTTCGTCTTGTAGGCCGCGTAGATGTCGGCGAACGCCTTCTTCGGCACGGCGTCCGAGGCGTTGGAGCCGAGGGTGACGGTCTTCGCGTCGCCCGCCCCGGTGCTGCCACCGCAGGCGCTCAGCAGGGGTACGGCCGCGCCGAGCGCTGCGGCGCCGCCTATGCCGCGCAGCAGGGTGCGCCGGCTCGGGCCGGGGAGGGAGAGACCGGACGGAGAGGGGTGCATGACGGCTCCTGGAGGCGAGGGTCGGTCACGATGCGCCGTATCGAGTTAGTCATAATCGATCAGAAACCAACTTGACCAAACATCGTGGCGTAATAAGAGCGGTACGTTCGGTATCCCGTCAAGGGCTGGGGGCCGGATTTGTGGAAACGTAATCGACACAAGCCCGATCACTGCCGCTCACCGTCGGACAGCCCGGGACGCCCTCCCAAATGGGGCCAACTCCCCCGGAGTACGGGTGCTCGCACCCCTGCGGAGGGCCTGGTGCCGTGAGCGGAGAGATTCACCGGCTCGCGACGCCCGGCCCGCCCGGCTCGGCTCGGCTCGGCGCTAGCCGATCCGCACCCTGCGCGAGACGGTGACCTGGTCGACGTCCGTCGTGCGGATCGTCGCCTTCATCGTCCAGGTGCCCGGCAGCGGGAGGTTCACCGAAGCCGCGGCCCAGTAGCCGCCCCGGTCGGTGACCTTCGCGTCGAGGGGGCCGATGCTCCGCTCCTCGAGCGTGAAGGTCAGCCGCAGTTCGGGAACGGTCGCGATGCCGCCGTCGGGTCCGAAGACCAGTGCCTGGACCGCGTTCTCCCCCGCCCTGGCCGGGGTCAGTTCGATCTGCGCCCTGCCGCGCCCACCGGGCGTACCCATGTCGAAGGGGACGGTGGCGGTCAGGCCCAGGGGCTGCTCGGCCGCGGCCCTCGACGCCGCCTCCTCGGCCGCCGCGCGTCCCGGCTGGGCACCCGTCAGCAGCGTCGTGATCACGAGCACCACGATCCCGGTCGCGACCTCGGCCAGTACCGAACGGCGCAGCTCCCGCCGGGAGGGCACCGGCTCCGCATCCGCCGCCGCGTCCACCGCGCCGCCGTCGCCCGCCGCGCCGTCGCCCGCCGCGCCGTCGCCGGCCGCGCCGTCGCCCGCCGCGCCGTCGCCGGCCGCCGCGTGGTCTTCGTGGGGGACGGCGGCCACCGCGCGCCCCGTCGCCGCCCCCACGGACTGCCGCACCCGCTCCGGCAGCGTGGCACCCGCCGCACCGGCCCCCGCCCCCGCCGCGGCCCACCGTGCCGTCCAGCGGCGCGAGGACGCCGCCGCCGCCAGCAGCACCACCACCGCGACCAGTTTGGCCGTCAGCAGCCTGCCGTAGGTCGTGGAGGTGAGCGCGTCGAACGAACCGAGCCCCCGCCAGGACTGGTACGCGCCGGTGGCGGCCAGCACGACGACCGCCGCGAAGGCCAGGCGCGAGAAGCGCGCGACCGCGGACGGCGGGAGGGCCTCGGGCGTCCGGTGCAGCGCCGTGAGCAGGGCCGCCAGGCCGCCCAGCCACACCGCCATCGCCAGCAGGTGCAGCACCGCCGAGGTCATGGCCAGGGGGACCTGGGTGCCGGCGGCGGCATGCTCGGACACCGCCCAGGTGACGGCCAGCGCGAGCGACGACAGCCCCACCGTCGCAGCGTGCCGCCCCTTGCCGTGCCCCGCCCCTCCCGTCCGGCCCAGGGCGACCGCCGCCACCGCCAGCACGACCACCCGTGCCAGCAGGGCGAGTCCGGGGCGGCTCGTCACGGTGTCGCGCAGCACGCCGAGGTCGAGGGCCGTCGCGGGGCCGCGCCCCCGCTCGTACGGGCCGCGGAGCAGCAGGAGCGCCGAGGTGGCGGCCATCAGCGTCCACCAGCCGCCCACCAGCAGCCCGGGGGCCGCGGCCACACCGGTGACCCGGGTGAAGACGACGGTGCCCAGCAGCAGGGCGAAACCGCCGTACGCGACATAGCGGGCGATGTCGTAGAGCATCGTGGAGGCCGCGTCCTGGGCCGTGTCGGACGGCAGGACGGCCGTCGTCGCGGACCGCTCGCCCACGGAGAACGTGAGGGCACCGGACGCGGGGTGGCTGTCCGCCGACACCACCCGCCAGGCCACGATGTACGTGCCCTGGGCGAGGCGGGCGGGGAGTGTGACACGCGCGGTGTTCGCCCGGCCGGCCGCGTGTTCCTGTCGGCCGGTGTGCACCCGCCGGTTGCCCGGGTCGATCACACGGACGGAGTCCTCCAGCAGCCCGACCGACTCGGAGAAGGTGAGGGTGACCGCCTTCGGCGCAGTCCTCAGCAGGGTGCCGTCCGCCGGGTCGGCGTTCTTCAGCACGGCGTGCGCGGACGCGGAACCGGCGCCCGCGAGAAGCACGAGGGGGAGCAGGGGGATCAGCAGCAGCACGAACGCCAGGCGCCGCGGGCGCCGCCCGCGCGCGACCGCCGCCGAACTCCCGCCGCCCCCGCGTGCTCCGCCCACGTCATGTCTCCCGCATCGCCTGTCCCGGGTCCCGGTTACGTACGGACGCGGGGAGCGCCGTGCTCAACACGGCGGCGGCGCCGGGCGCCCGTACGAGGTCACGCCATCATGACCGGCGGCCGCGTCACCAGGTGGGCCGGGCCGACATCCCGCCGTCCACCACCAGGTCGTGGCCCGTGATCCAGGACGCGAGCGGCGAGGCCAGGAACACACAGGCGTCGCCGACGTCCTCCGGGCGCCCCAGCCGGCCGGTGGGCACCGCCTCCCTCCACCGCCGCACCCCCTCCGGCCAGTCCTCCGCCAGGCCCTCCCGATCGACGAGGCCGGGCGAGACGGTGTTGACGCGGATGCCGAGGGGGCCGTACTCGAGCGCCGCCGACCGCGCGTGCATGACGACGGCCGCCTTCGACGCGCAGTAGTGCGCGTGCAGCGGGGCGGGGTGCGTGGCCTCGACGGAGGCGATGTGGGTGACGGTGCCGCCACCCGTCTCCCGCATGACCTCCACCGCCGCCTGCGTGCACGCGAACACGCTCGACAGGTTGGCGTCCACCACGGCCCGCCAGTCGGCGACCGTCATGCCGGCCAGCTCCTGCACCGGCTGCACCCCCGCGTTGTTGACGAGGGCCGTCAGCCGGCCGCCACCCCACTCGGTGGCGTCCCCCACCAGGCGCCGGCACGCGTCCTCGACGGTCAGGTCGGCCCGGAGCACGACCGCCCGGCCGCCCGCCCCACCGATGCGCGCGGCCAGGTCGCGCGCCGCCCCCACCGCCGTGCGGCAGTGGACCGCGACGGCGGCCCCCTCCTCGGCGAACCGCAGTGCGACACCGCGGCCGATGCCGCCGCCCGCCCCGGTCACCAGGGCCACCTGCCCCTCCAGCAGGCCGCTCACGGCCGGCACAGCCCGGCGATCCGGGCCGCCTCCGCCGGGTAGCGCGCGGTCAGTTCGGCCGCCTCGCCGTGCTCGTACCCTTCGGAGGAGAAGCCCGGGGCCATCGTGCACCCGAAGAGCACCCAGGACCCGCCCGCGGCGACCCGCCCGCCCATCCACGTCCCGGCCGGCACGGTCAGCTGGACCTGCTGGCCGCCGAGGACGTCCGGTCCCAGGACGGCCGTACGGGCGCCGCCGTCCGGGGCCAGGAACAGCAGCTCCAGGGGGTCGCCCAGGTAGAAGTGCCAGATCTCGTCCGCCGGGAGGCGGTGCAGTGCCGAGTAGTCGTCCGGTGCGGCCGTCAGCAGGGCGACGATCGCGGTGCCTTCCGGCCGCCCGTCGGCCCGCACCGGCCCGGCCCAGGTCCGCCGGAACCGCCCGCCCTCGCGGGGAATGGGCTCCAGGCTGTAGTGGGCGATCAGCTCGTCAGGGGTCACGGCACGCAGGCTAGTGCCCCGACAGGCAACGTCCGCCGGGGCACTGGTGCCGTGACCGGAAGGTTCCCCGGCTCGCGACGCCCGACACGGCGTGTGCCGGGGCGTGTGCCGGGCACGACCCGTCAGCCGGCCGGACCCGCCCGGCTGGCGGCCCGTTCGTCGCCGGCCTCAGCATGGATCATGACCGAGTCATCGAGCGGTGCTTCCTGGAACCCGGAGTACGACGACCGGCGGGTCCACGCCCAGCGGAGTCAGCACCGGACCGCGCCACCGGAACCCGAAGGCCCCTTCCACCTCCTGAGCCGTGCCGCCTGGCAGGCCGTCCTGATGACCGGTGTCGCGTCCCTGGTCCTGGGGGTCCTGGTCCTGGTCTGGCCGGGCCCGTCCCTGCTCGTGGCCGGGGTCCTGTTCGGGCTCTACCTGCTCATCAGCGGCATCCTCCAACTGGTCGCCGCGTTCGGCACGCACAGGGCGACCTCGCTGCGCGTCCTCGCGTTCATCAGCGGCTCGCTGGCGATCCTGCTGGGCCTGTTCTGCTTCCGGGGCCCCATGGAGTCGATCCTCCTGCTCGCCCTGTGGATCGGCATCGGCTGGCTGATCCGCGGGATCACCCAGACCGTGGCCGCCGCCCACGACCCGACGGTGCCCGCGCGCGGCTGGCAGATCTTCCTCGGCCTCGTCACCTTCCTCGCCGGGGTCGTGCTGATCATCTCTCCCTTCGCGTCGCTCGCCGTGCTCACCCTGGTCGCCGGCTGGTGGCTGGTGGTGGTCGGCGTCGTCGAGATCGTCACGGGGATCCGGATCCGCGGCCACGCCGAGGAGATCCCGCACACCGTGTGACCCCGCCGGCCCCGCACCCCGTACGACCAGCGTCAACATCACACCTCGCCGATCCCTCGTGCGAGCGAACCTCGCCGCCGACACGGTGAACGAGGCGTGCCGGGCGGGGAGATGACACTCATGAGCCCCACCCCGCACGGCCCTCGCACCGTTCGTCGGTATGCCTGGCTGCGGGTGTTCGTGGTGCTCGTCGCGCTGCTCGCACTGGGCGCGCACACCGAGGCGGTGGCGGACCCGGCCCTCTCCGCGTCCGCGTCGGCGTCGACGGGGACGGGGACGTGCGACACCGAGCACGACGTGCTCGACGGGGCACTGCGGCCCACGGCTCCCCAGGGGCAGGGCGGTGTGACACCGCAGCGCCCCGGGCCGCGGACCGGCGACGTGCCGTCGGCGCCGGCCCCGCCGTCCCGCACCCTCGTGCGGCCGCCGTACTCCCCCGCCCTGCGGGCCCTGCACACCGTGGTCCTCCTCTGCTGACAGGTCCGGCTCCCGGAACCATCACCCCCCATCAGCAAGGCGAGGACACACTCATGCCCAGTGACCCCTACGCGGCTCTGCACGCCCTGGTGCTCGCGGAGGCCGTGCGCACCACGAAGCCCAACCCGGAGCGGGACCCGGAGCCCGGGGAGGAGCCCCTGCCCCCGGCCGCCCACGAGCAGGAGCACGAGTAGCACCGACAGCGGCCGCCCGACCGATCGGGCGGCCGCCCTCGCCCACCAACTTCGAGCACCTGTTCCCCTTTTGCGCCCGTTTACCGCGTCTTTTCCGGCGTCGTACTCGGTCGCCATGGCTGCGCCCGGAAGGTCTTGACCGGTAGGCTTTCCGTGTGATCTTCAAGCGCATCGGAAACGGCCGGCCGTACCCCGACCACGGCCGGGAAAGCACCCGGCAGTGGGCGGATGTCGCGCCGCGCCCGGTCCGCCTCGATCAGCTCGTGACGACCAAGCAGCAGCTCGACCTCGAAACCCTCCTCGCCGAGGACTCGACGTTCTACGGCGACCTCTTCGCGCACGTCGTGAAGTGGCAGGGCGACCTGTACCTGGAGGACGGTCTCCACCGCGCGGTGCGCGCGGCGCTGCAGCAGCGCCAGGTCCTGCACGCGAGGGTCCTCGAGCTCGACTGAGCGCCGCGGACGCGTCCGCGTGGCCCGCTCGTTGATCCTTTCGGTTGGACTGTGCGGCATCCAATGATCATCTAGTAGGCATTGCCGCTCCGGCCCACTACGCTGCGCTCATGAGCATGCTGACTCCCCCCGGCATGGGCGGCCAGTACCGGATCACGGGGGACAAGTACCCGCGGATGCGTCGACCGCGGCGCCGCGGCAGGCTCGTGTTCGCCGTCGTCGCGTCCGTCGCCGCCATCGGGGTGATCGGATGGGGAATCCTGCAGCTCATCGACGTCTTCACGGGCGGCGGCGGCACGTCGTCGGCGTCCGGTGGGAGAGCGGGCTGCGCGGCCAGGGCGAAGACGGCACCGACGGCCGCCGCACGGGCGCTGCCCCGGCCCGGCCAGATCACGGTCAACGTCTTCAACGCCACGACCCGCGCCGGCCTCGCCAAGGAGACGGCGGACGAGCTGAAGAAGCGCGGCTTCCGCATCGGCGACGTGGGCAATGCGGCGAAGGAGTACGACAAGAAGGTCAAGGGCGCCGGGGTGCTGATCGGCCCCAAGGCGTCCCTCGACACCTCGCTGCCCGTCCTCGGCACGCAGCTGGCGGGCGCCGAGCACCGCGCGGACGCCCGCACGAACACCACGGTCGATCTGGTCCTGGGCGACGGCTTCAAGTCGCTGGCGGACAAGGCGGCCGCGAACAAGGCCCTGACCGTGCTGACCACGTCGGCGAAGGCGTCACCGGCGGGCGGCGGCGGCAAGAAGGACTGCTGAGCCCGGGGCGGGCGCCCGAGCCGCGAACGGGGCGGCGACGGACGACCGCGTGTCGTCCGGCCGCGCCTCGACCGGCCTCACCCCGTCTCGTGCGGCCGCCGCCCGTCCTGGAAGTCCGCCGCTCCTACTCCTACTCCGCCGCGCCGTAGAGCCGGTCCCCGGCGTCGCCCAGCCCCGGCACGATGTAGCCGCTCTCGTTGAGGCGCTCGTCGACCGCGGCCGTCACCACCGTGACCGGCCGCCCGGCCAGTTCGCGCTCCAAGACCTCGACACCCTCCGGGGCGGCGAGCAGCACCACGGCCGTCACGTCGTCGGCGCCGCGCCTGATCAGCTCCTCGATGGCCGCGACGAGCGTGCCGCCGGTCGCGAGCATCGGGTCCAGGACGTACACCTGACGCCCCGAGAGGTCCTCCGGCATGCGTGTCGCGTAGGTGGACGCCTTGAGCGTCTCCTCGTTGCGGATCATGCCCAGGAAGCCCACCTCGGCGGTCGGCAACAACCGGACCATGCCGTCGAGCATGCCGAGGCCGGCCCGCAGGATCGGCACGACCAGCGGGCGGGGATGGGAGAGCTTGACGCCGGTGGTGGGGGCGACCGGCGTCTCGATGTCGACCTGCTCGGTGCGCACGTCCCGCGTGGCCTCGTAGGCGAGCAGGGTGACCAGCTCGTCGGCGAGCCGACGGAAGGTCGCGGAGTCGGTGCGCCGGTCGCGCAGCGTGGTGAGCTTGTGGGCGACCAACGGGTGGTCGACGACGTGGAGACGCATGGCCCCCACAGTAACGGGGCCCTCCGCGCCCGCCCGCGCCGCCGTCCGGCAGCGCATCCCGCTCCGCCGGCGGGCGTCCCGCCCCCGTCGCGCGCTCTGGACGGGACCTGGGGGCGCCGGTCGCGCCCCTTCCGTCCGGGCCTGCATCAATCCCCCCATCAGAGGGAAAGTGAAGGGGACGCGACTGGGGTGGTGTGCCTATGCCCGACCGGGAGTCCCACGAGCAAGCCGAAGCGCAGGAGACCGACGCCGAACGCAGGCGGCGCCGCGCCCTGTTCCTGCGCGAACTCACGGAGGCGCGGGAACTGCGCGACCGCGTCCAGCCCCGGCGCGCCAAGGCCGCGCGACTGCGTCACGCCCTGCGCATGCGCACATTCCGCTGGTAGTGGCGCGCCACGTGGGGGGTGGCCGTGCGACCACACCGCCCCGGGCCGCGTACGATCCGCAGGTGGCGGCAATGAGCGCACTGGTGAGCCGACCGCTTTGATCGGAGCATCCGCGATCGAAACGGCCAGACACAGGGAGCCGAAGACGTCCCCTGAACGCCTTGTTTCTGCCACGATTCCGAGTGGGTGGGGCTCGGAGAAGCACTCCCCGCCCGCAACCTCCGCCGGGGGGACCCCCAACCGGCACGCCTATGACCAGTGGGAGAGTCACGGTGTACTTCGCCGCACTGCTCGCGCGCACCGAAGACGGGTGGGAAGCGAGCGACACAGAGCTCGACGATGTGGAAACCCTGTCGGATCTGACCGACCTGGCCCGTGACGCCTCCGTCGACGAGGACACGGTGCTCGTCCTCATCGAGCAGGAGGACGCCTGGTTCGGGGTCGTCCGCGTGGACGGCGAGGACGACCCTCGCATCTACGTCTCCGACGCCGCGGCCGCGGCCCGCAGCTCGTACGGCGAGATCCTGCTCACGGACGAACTGCTCGGGAGGGAGCCCGGCGACGACGGCGCCGATCTCGACTCCCTCGACCTCGACGGCACGGAGGACGGTGAGCCCGAGGCCGACGACGAGGACGGAGCCGGCGCGGACAGTTCCGTGCCGCACGGCCCCGTCGGGGACAGCGAGATCCTCGACGACCTCGGCGTCGGCGAGAAGGAACTGCGCGCCCTGGACGCCGAGGACGCGCTCAACACGATCGCCGAGGCCCTCGGCGCCTCGGAGGTCCTGGAGACCGTCCGCTAGGCACGCGAGATGACGGACGACAGGACGCCGGCCCCCGATCCGGTGCGCGACCGGTGGCGGGCCGCGATGCGGCTCGCTCTGGACGAGGCCGGGCGGGCCGTCGAGGGCGGTGACGTCCCGGTGGGCGCCGTCGTGCTGTCGGGAGACGGCTCGGTGCTCGCCACCGGGCACAACGAGCGCGAGGCCACGGGCGATCCGACGGCCCACGCGGAGATCCTCGCGCTGCGCCGGGCCGCGAGCGCGCTCGGCGCATGGCGGCTGGCCGGCTGCACGCTCGTCGTCACCCTGGAACCGTGCACGATGTGCGCGGGCGCGCTGCAGCAGTCCCGGGTGGACCGGGTGGTCTACGGCGCGCGCGACGAGAAGGCCGGAGCGGTCGGTTCGTTGTGGGACCTGGTGCGCGACCGGCGCCTCAACCACCGGCCCGAGGTGATCGAGGGCGTGCTCGCCGACACGTGCGCACGGCTGCTCACGGACTTCTTCCGGACCCGCTGAGGCCCCTCCCGGACGAACCGGGAAACGGATTTCAACGCACGGCCCCCGGTGGGGTAGGGTCTCCCTCGGTAGCGTGTCCGAGCGGCCGAAGGAGCTCGCCTCGAAAGCGAGTGTGGCGCAAGTCACCGAGGGTTCAAATCCCTCCGCTACCGCCGAAGAAGGGCCCCGTCGAAGGACGGGGCCCTTCGCGCGTCCGGAGCGGAGGGCTCACCCGTACGGGCAGCGCCCGCGTCCCCGGGCCGATGGCGGAGCCGGGCCGCGCGCGGGGCGTGGACGCGGCACGGCGGGTTGCGCGTCGGGTTGCGCGGCGGGGCCGGCGTCCGGGGCCCGAGGCCGGCCCGGAAAGGTCGTGTGCCGAGTCGGGGCCACAGCAGGGCGCGGACTCTCGGTGTCCGGGCCCGGGGCTACGCGTCAGCGGCGTTCAGCCAGGCGCCGACGCCCGCCAGGGTCCCGTCCCCCGAGTCGGATTCGACGTCGGCGGCCAGGTCCGCGATGGTGACGGCCCGCAGGGCCTCCCTCCGCGCCGTCTCCGCCGCGGCCATCGCGCGGGCGATGGCGCAGGGCTCGGTGCACTCCTCGGGCCTCGCCGCCAGCGGGCCGCGCTGCCGAACCTCCGTGCACACGAAGGCCGCGCCGGGCCCTTCCACCGCGTCGACGACGTCGAGCACCGTGATCTGCGCCGGGGACCGGGTCAGGACGTAGCCGCCCGACTTTCCCTGAAGCGATCGCACCAGTCCGGCCCGCGAGAGGGCCTGGAGCTGCTTGGCGAGGTAGGTGGGCGAGACGTCGTGCAGCTGCGCCAGCCGCGCGGCGGGGACGGGCTCACGCACGGACGTCAGCACGACACAGCAGTGCAGGGCCCACTCCACACCACCGGACATCTTCACGTCGGCATCGTAACAACGCCCACCTTGACTCGGATACACGTTGTCCGAGTATTGTTCTCGGACAAAGAATGTCCGAGTTCAAGTCCGGGGCGCCACCCGGCCCCCCATGAGGTACATATCGGACAACCAGTCTCGAGAGCAGGGACAGCCATGAAGATCGCAGTAGTCGGGGGAACCGGACTGATCGGGTCACAGGTCGTGGAGGACCTGAAGGCGGCCGGACACCGGGCCGTACCGCACTCCCTGTCCACAGGCGTCGACATCATCACAGGCCAGGGCCTGGACGAAGCCGTGACAGGCGCCGACGTCGTCGTCAACCTGACCAACTCCCCGACGTTCGACGACGCCTCGCCCGAGTTCTTCCGCACCTCGATGGCCAACCTGCTGGCCGCGAGCGAGAAAGGCGGCGTCGGCCACTTCGTCGTGCTCTCCATCGTCGGCGTGGACCAGGTGCCCCAGCTGGCCTACTACCAGGCCAAGGCGCTCCAGGAGAACCTCCTCGCCGACGGCCCGATCCCGTACTCCATCGTCCGGGCCACGCAGTTCATGGAGTTCATGGACGCGGTCCTGTCATGGACGGCGGACGCCGAGACGGTCCGTCTGCCGCGCACGCCGATCCAGCCGATCGCCGCCGCCGACGTCGCCGCCACCGTCGCCGAAGTCGCCGCGAACACCCCCCTGAACGGCATCCTCAACGTCGCGGGTCCCGACGTCTACACCCTCGACGAACTGGGCCGGATCACCCTCACCGCCAAGGGCGACGGACGTTCGGTCGTCGTCGACGACACCGCCGGCATGTTCGCGGCCGTGGAGGGAGACGTCCTGATCACCCACGGCGACGCCCGCATCGCCCCGACCCGCTACACCGACTGGCTCGCCTGAGCACGGTGGACTCCGGCCGGCGCCGGGGGTCGACGCCCTGGCACCCGGGCCGAGTAGTGCCCGAGCGGGGAGAGCCCCGGCCGGGGGACGCGTCAGGTGTCCCCCGGCCGGGGAGCGCATCGGCCCACCACAGGGACCGCCACAGGGGCCCCGGCCCCTTGCCGGGACCGGTCGCAAGGACCGCTTGCGGACACCGCCCGCAAGGACCGCCCGCAGGGACCGCTTACCGGAATCACCCGCAATCGCCGGGAACGTCCGCGGGGGCCGTCCCTCAGGGACTCCCGCCGGCCACGACCGCCCGGCCCGAGCCGCTCGGCGGAACCGCCCGCGGCGCTCTTGTGGGCGCGGTGCTCGGCGGCACGACGAAGCCCCGGCGCCGCTCGTTCGCCGGGGCCTCTTCCGGTGACGGGGAAGGCGGCTACGGGGGTCGAACCGCCTTCCCCGGTGAGGAATCGGGCCCCAAGCCCACGCCACGTCTCGGGGAAGCCCGCGGCGCGAACCCCGCAGTCGGGTCCGGTCCCGGCCCTCGGGACTCCTGCCAGATCCGTCGGGTCCACACCATCCTGCGACCGCGGACCACCCGCGTGGGCGGGACAAAGGGCCCAGGCCCCCGGGCCGTTGGTCCCTAAAGACCACATAAAGAAGATCGACGCGAGGGCATGGTGCATACGTGATCTTTTGCGGACCCGAACACCCGGTCGGGTTACACTCGGCCGCGGCAAGCCGGGCCCCGCGGGGCGGAGGATACGGGGGAGGCCGCGGTGGCGGTGCAGGGAAAGAAGATCGCACTGTACGCGCTCGTGGTCTTCGCGCTCTACGTGATCATCACCGACCCGGCCAAGGCCGCCGGCTACGTGCAGATAGGGTTCGAGGGCATTTCGAGTGCCGCCAAGGCCATCGGCCACTTCATGACGTGGCTCGCCGACGGCGCCAAGTGAGGCGTCCCGCCGCACCCACGGCCGGGCGGCCGCCGTCGTACCCCTGGGAGCACCCGTGATCCGCCATCTGGTCCTCTTCAAGCTCAACGAGGGCGTCCAGCGCGACGACCCGCGCGTCGTCGAGGGCGTGCGCGCCTTCGAGTCCCTCGACGGCCTGGTCGACGACCTGCGCTTCTGGGAGTGCGCCTGGAACATCAGCGACCGGCCCATCGCCTACGACTTCGCGATCAACTCGGCGGTCGACGACCTGGACGCGCTGCGGCGCTACCTCGAGCACCCGGCGCACCAGGCGGGTGTCGCGCTGTGGCGCGAGTTCGCCACTTGGGTGATCGCCGACTACGAAATCTGAGCGACACCGCCCCCGGATTCCGGGGGCGCACCCACGCACGGAGCCCCTCACCGCAACGATGGGGACCACCCACGTCCTCCGCATCAACTCCCCCTCAACACGGAGTTATGCGGTGCTTGCACACAGTGTCCATTTCTTGTGATGCTATGACCGCTTTTGACGTGAATTGATGGATGCGTGGACGGATGAAGAGGTGGCGTTGACCGTGTCGGCCAGTACTGCGCCACCCCAGGACGAGGCTCCGGCCCCGGCTCCCGACCGGGCACAGACACCCGCCACCGCTCCCGCCCACCCCCGGGGACCGTCTCCGGCCGCCACCCCCCAGAAACGCCGGGGTGCCGACACCCGGGCGCTCACCCAGGTGCTCTTCGCCCAGCTCAAGGAGCTGGAGCCGGGCACGCCGGAGCACCACCGCGTGCGCGGGGCGCTGATCGAGGCGAACCTCCCGCTCGTGCGCTACGCGGCCGCCCGCTTCCGCTCCCGCAACGAGCCCATGGAGGACGTCGTCCAGGTCGGCACCATCGGCCTGATCAACGCCATCGACCGCTTCGACCCCGACCGCGGCGTGCAGTTCCCGACCTTCGCGATGCCCACCGTCGTGGGGGAGATCAAGCGGTACTTCCGCGACAACGTCCGCACCGTCCACGTCCCGCGCCGGCTGCACGAGCTGTGGGTGCAGGTCAACAGCGCGACCGAGGACCTGACGACCGCGTACGGGCGCTCTCCGACGACCTCCGAGATCGCCGAGCGACTGCGCATCACCGAGGAGGAGGTGCTCTCCTGCATCGAGGCCGGCCGCTCCTACCACGCGACCTCTCTGGAGGCCGCCCAGGAGGGCGACGGCCTGCCCGGCCTGCTCGACCGGCTCGGCTACGAGGATCCCGCGCTCGACGGGGTGGAGCACCGTGACCTCGTACGGCACCTGCTCGTCCAGTTGCCCGAGCGCGAGCAGCGGATCCTGCTGCTGCGCTACTACAGCAACCTCACCCAGTCACAGATCAGCGCCGAACTGGGCGTCTCCCAGATGCATGTGTCAAGGCTCCTCGCCAGGAGCTTCGCGCGGCTACGATCCGCAAACAGGATCGATGCGTAGCTCACAAGAGCGAATCACCTGAACCTTCCCTTGCCGGGGGTTCTCCGCTGAATAACCCTCAGAACCCTTCCAACCAGGGCGCATTCGACTTTCACATGTCGACATGTCACTACAGCGTGTTGCCGACATGTGACATTCTTCCGGAAGCGCGTTTGCCGCAGCCTCGCGGCCGGTATTCAGGTGGAGGCTGCGTTCCTCCGACGGGAGCGTCCGCCGCGACCGTCCCGCGACCCAAAGGGGGTGGCATGTCCGCAGATCAGGGCAGCTCGAAGGTGCTCACGCTCGCGCAGAGCGACTCCGCGCCCGACGCGCTTCAGGACCTTCAGGCCCCTCAGGACCTCCCGGCTGCCGAGACCGTCCCGGCTCCCGAGGCCCAGGACCTGCCGTCATCGGAAGCCATCGACACCCGCACCCTGTCCCGCTCCCTCTTCCTGCGGCTCGCCGCACTCGACGAGCACAGCCCGGAGCGCGCCTACGTCCGGGACACGCTCATCGAGCTGAACCTCCCGCTGGTCCGCTACGCGGCCGCCCGCTTCCGCAGCCGCAACGAGCCCATGGAGGACATCGTCCAGGTCGGAACCATCGGGCTGATCAAGGCGATCGACCGCTTCGACTGCGAACGGGGCGTGGAGTTCCCGACGTTCGCGATGCCGACGGTCGTCGGTGAGATCAAGCGGTTCTTCCGGGACACGTCGTGGTCGGTGCGGGTGCCGCGCCGCCTCCAGGAGCTGCGCCTGGCCCTCACCAAGGCCAGCGACGAACTGTCGCAGAAGCTGGACCGCTCCCCGACGGTCGGCGAACTCGCCTCCGTGCTGGGGGTCTCGGAGGAGGACGTGGTCGACGGCCTCGCCGTCGGCAACGCGTACACGGCGTCCTCGCTGGACTCCCCGGCCCCCGAGGACGACGGCGGCGAGGGATCGCTCGCGGACCGGCTGGGCTACGAGGATTCGGCCCTGGAGGGCGTGGAGTACCGCGAGTCCCTCAAGCCGCTGCTGGCCAAACTCCCGCCCCGGGAGCGGCGGATCATCATGCTGCGGTTCTTCGCGAACATGACCCAGTCGCAGATCGGCGAGGAGGTCGGCATCTCGCAGATGCACGTCTCCCGGCTGCTGACCCGCACGCTGGCGCAGCTGCGGGACGGACTCATCTCCGACTGACGCACGGGGCCCGCCGGGGTGTTCGGGCATCGGCCCGTGCCCGCCGGGCTTCCCGTGACTTCCGGGGGCTTCGCGGGGCTTCCGGGGGCTTCGCGGGGCTTCCGGGGGCTTCTCGGGTTTCCCGGGATTTCTCGGGGTTCCCGCGACTTCCGGGGCTTCCCGTGGTTTCCGAAGCCTTCCGAATTGACGGTCCGTCAGCGACACTGGCGCGATGCTGCGAGCGACATGGTTGCGGGGCCGCCGACGGGCCGTGGTCGGCGCCTCCGCGGTTCTCGCGTGCCTGGCCGGACTGCCGGCCGCGTGCGCGGGCGGCGCGGGCAGGGACGGATACGTCGCGGTCGGGCCGGCGGGCGGCGCCCCCGCCGCCTCCGGTACGGCGGTGGCGCCCACGGGAGACGTCACGCTGGTGCCGCTCCAGGGGCAGGACCGGCCCGGTGGCGCCGGCGGCCACGGCAGCCGCACGGCCGAGTCCGCGGGGTCGTCGACGGCTTCGGGGGATGCGCCGAGCGGTGGTTCGTCCGCGGGTGCGCCGGGCGGCGGCCCGGGCGGTACCCCCGGCACGGGTGGCGCACCGGGCGGCACGAGCGCCTCGCCTCCCGCCACCGCGCCCGCAGGCGCGGACCCGGGACCGTCCTCCCCGACGCCGACGCCCTCTCGTACGACACCCGCCGGACCCGCCGTGCTGAGCGTGGGCGAGCCCGTACGGGAGGCCACGGACCAGCGGTGGTGCGAGAACGTCACCGTCTCCTTCGGCAACGCCGGCGGCAGCGCGGTGGGTTCGGGCACGGTGACTTTCGGGACGCACATCATCGGGGCGCTCGGGATCGACTGGGCGACGATCGAGTCGACTTGGACGCTGCCCGCGCCGATCGCCGCCGGAGCGACCGTGAAGAAGACCTGGACGGTGTGCGTCGACGCCTGGCGGGTGCCGCTGGGCATGCACATCGAGACGCGCGACGTGTCCGTCCGGTGGGCGTAGGGCCTGGGCCAGGCCCAGGCCTGTCGGCTTACTTCAGCGCGAGCCAGGCGACCGCGGCGACGATCGCCACGGCGACGACGACGCCGAGGATCAGACCGACGCGGGGCCCCGACGAGGCCGCCTCCTGCCGACCGCCCTGCGGAGACTCGTCGACGAAGGCACGGAACATCTGGGTGCTGCCCGCGGGGTCGTAGTTGCCCTGGGGGCCCTGGGTGTTAGCCATGGCCGGACACTAGCGAATACGTGCGGCGGTGCCCAAGTGGGGGCCGCGCCGCCGTGCCCCGCTTCGTCCCGGAAGGGCACCCCCTCGAACACCGGATCCCCCGCGCTTCCCCCGGCCCACCTGCTGATGTGCGCCCGCCCACATGTGCCTTTGCCAATTTTTTAGCCCGTACCGCACGCTTTCATTTGCCTGCAGCAACCAATTTTCCTTATGGTTGCCCAAAGCAACGAAGCTGGGAGGGGACATGGCCGAGCGGGCGCAGTACGAGGAGCTGGCGCGTCAGCTCAGCGGGGCCGGTGCCGTGAAGAGGGACCTCGGCCGCATCCTGCCGCCCGACTGCCCGGGCGGCTCCGCCGCCGTGCTCACCCTGCTCGGCCGCCACGGCGACATGCGCATCAGCAAGCTCGCGGAGCTGCTCGCCGTCGACATGTCGGTGACCAGCCGCCATGTCGCGCACGTCGCGGACCGCGGCTGGATCGAACGCTCCCCCGACCCCGCGGACAAACGCTCACGCATCCTGCGCCTGACACCGCCCGGCCGCGCCCAGCTCGACGAGCTGTCCCGGCGCACCACCGAACTGCTGGCCGAGCGGCTGAGCGACTGGTCCGACGACGACATCGGCCGGCTCACCCGGCTGCTGGCGCGGCTGCGCCAGAGCTTCGGCGACTGCCGCTCCGCACCTCGCCCGGCGCAGGCCGCGCTCGCCGCGGAACCCGTTGCCGAACGGACCCCCCGTACACCCACAGACAGAACATAGGAAAAGGAAGCCCATGGCAACGACCACACCGGCCGGTGTGCGGGCCCACGCCGAACCCGGGGGAGGCTCCCCCGACGGCGCTCCGATGACGCATCGGCAGATCATGGAGGCCCTCTCCGGGCTGCTGCTCGGCATGTTCGTGGCGATCCTGTCGTCCACGATCGTCTCCAACGCGCTGCCGCAGATCATCGGCGACCTCGGCGGCGGTCAGTCGGCCTACACCTGGGTCGTCACCGCCTCGCTGCTGGCCATGACCGCGACCACCCCGCTGTGGGGCAAGCTCGCGGACCTGTACAGCAAGAAGGCGCTCGTCCAGACAGCCCTGGTCGTCTACGTCCTGGGCTCGATGGCGGCGGGCCTGTCGCAGAACCCCGGCACGCTGATCGCCTGCCGGGTGGTCCAGGGCATCGGCGTCGGCGGCCTGTCCGCACTGGCGCAGATCGTCATGGCCGCGATGATCTCCCCGCGCGAGCGCGGCCGGTACTCCGGCTACCTCGGCGCCACCTTCGCCGTCGCGACCGTCGGCGGCCCGCTGCTCGGCGGCGTCATCACCGACACCTCCTGGCTCGGCTGGCGCTGGTGCTTCTACGTGGGCGTGCCCTTCGCGGTGATCGCCCTGATCGTGCTGCAGAAGACCCTGCACCTGCCCGTGGTGAAGCGGGACGTGAAGGTCGACTGGGCCGGCGCGTTCTTCGTCTCCGCCGCGGTCTGCCTGCTGCTGCTCTGGGTCACCTTCGCCGGTGACAAGTACGCGTGGCTGTCGTGGCAGACGTACACGATGGTGGGCGGCGCGATCGTCCTCGGACTGGCGTTCGTCCTCGTCGAGTCCAGGGCCGCGGAGCCGATCATCCCGCTGCGGCTGTTCCGCAACCGCACCATCACGCTGTCGTCGCTCGCCTCGCTCTTCGTGGGCGTCGCGATGTTCACCGGCTCGATCTTCTTCGCGCAGTACTTCCAGCTGGCCCGGGACAAGTCGCCGACGATGTCCGGGGTGCTGACGATCCCGATGATCGGCGGCCTGTTCGTCTCCTCCACCATCTCCGGCCAGGTCATCACCAAGACCGGCAGGTGGAAGGCATGGCTGGTCGGCGGCGGCGTGCTGGTGACGGCGGGTCTGGGGCTGCTGGGCACGATCCGCTACGACACGGCCTACTGGAAGATGGCGGCCTTCATGGCGCTGCTGGGGCTCGGCATCGGCATGATGATGCAGAACCTGGTGCTGTCCACGCAGAACCAGGTGTCCCCGACGGACCTCGGCGCGGCCAGCTCGACGGTCACCTTCTTCCGGTCCCTCGGCGGTGCCGTGGGTGTCTCCGCGCTCGGCGCGGTCATGGCCCACCGGATCACCGACTACGTCAAGGACGGCCTCGCGGCCCTCGGCCCCAAGTACGCGGCTCTCGCCGCCGGTTCGAGCTCCAACAGCTCCATCCCGGACATGGACAGCCTGCCCGCGCCGCTGCGCACGGTCATGGAGAGCGCGTACGGCCACGGCATCGCCGACGTCTTCCTGATCGCCGCCCCCCTTGCGTTCGTGGCCTTCCTGATCACGCTGTTCATCAAGGAGGTTCCGCTGCGGACCAGGGGCGCCCTCGCGCAGGCCGCGTCCGAGTCCGCCGAGCCGCCCGCCGCCGCGGAGCCACCCGCCCCGGCCGCGGAGCAGGCGCCCGTCGCGGAGAAGGCGCCGAGCCGGGCGGTGGCGGGCCCGGAGCCGGGCGCCGAGGCAGCGGGTCCGGACACGGACGCGGGCCGGAGCGACCCGCACACCGGCCCGTAGTGGGTCCGCACCCGGCCCGTAGTGGTCCGCACACCGGCCCGTAGTGGTGGCCGCACACCGGCCCGTGGCGGCGGCGCTCCGAGCGGCGGGCGCGACCCCACGGGCCGGTTTCTCCGCCCTGCGGACGCGCCCGCCGCCGGCCCACCGGCTCGGGCGCGAACCGTGCCGCGAAGAGAATCCCCGACCCAGACGTAGGCACCGCAGGGTCACGCTCCGCGGTGGTCCCAGCGCCTAGGCTGCGTCCCATGGCACCGAACATCGCGACCAACACCGCCGTGACGCTGGACGAACTGCTGGACTTCGTACGACCCCGTCATCGCGCGATCCTGCTGACGCGGCGCACCGACGGGAGCCCCCAGGGGTCGCCCCTGACCTGCGGGGTCGACGACTCGGGGCGGATCGTGGTCTCCACGTACCCGGAGCGCGCCAAGACGCGCAACGCCAAGCGGGATCCGCAGGTCAGCCTGATCGTGCTGAGCGACGACTGGAACGGGCCGTGGGTCCAGGTCGACGGCACCGCCGAGGTCATCGACGCGCCGGACTCCGTCGAGCCCCTGGTCGAGTACTACCGCACCATCGCGGGCGAGCACCCGGACTGGGACGAGTACCGTCAGGCCATGGTCAGGCAGGGCAAGTCGATCATCCGGGTCACCCCGCGGCGATGGGGCCCGGTGGCGACGGGCGGCTTCCCGGCCCGCCTCACATCCTCGGACGACCAGGCCCTGTCCTGACAGGCCCTAGGAACGCGGCTGGTCGCTAGGAACGCGGCTGGTCGCGGCCGACCATCGCCTCGATGCCCGCGATCAGCATCTCCAGCGCGAACGCGAAGTCGCGTTCGCGCATCTCCTCCACCGTGTCGCCGCCGCGGGCCTCCATGAGGTCCGCGGACCGGTGCACGACCTCGCTCAGCTCGGGGCTCCGGGTCACCGCGCTCATGGCATGGCGGAAATACTCGTCCTGGCTCATCCCGGCCGCGGCGCAGCGCTCGATGAAGTGGCCCTCGATCGTGCCGAAGCCGTACACGAACTGGAAGACCGCCGAGATCGCGCCCATCTGGCCGTGCGCGGGCAGCCCGGTCAGCCGGATCACCCGCTGCACGGCGAGCGAGAAGTCGATGGAGTGCGGGCCGATGTTGAGGAAGGTCCCGGCGAGCGGCGACAGCCAGGGGTGGCGCACCAGCAGCGCCCGGTACTCCGTGGCGAGCGCCCGCAGTTGGTCGCGCCAGTCGTCGTCCGAGTCCGAGTCCGAGTCCGCGACCGGCAGCCGCATCTCGCCGAAGACCGCGTCCAGCGCCAGCTCCAGCAGGTCGTCCTTGGTGTCCACGTACCAGTAGACCGACATCGCCGTGACGTTCAGCTCCGCGGCCAGGCGGCGCATGGAGAACCTGGCGAGGCCCTCCGCGTCCAGCAGCCGTACGGTCGCCTCGGTGATCCGACCGCGGTCCAGGCCGGACGGCTGACCGCCGCCACCGCGCGATCCCCCGCCCCGGGACGCCTTGCCCTCCAGCCAGACGCTGGTCCGTGCCGGGCGCCCCGCCCGCTGGGCTGCCTTCACCATGGCGCACCTTCCTCGACACTCCGACCGCTGGTCACGATGCTAGGCCCTGCCGGAACGCGCGGATCCGCACCTCGGTCGGAGCGTCCCACGCTCGTCCGGCCACGTTGCGGACCGGGCTCCCCGGCGACCGTTCCTTGCGAGTCTGCCCGCTGCGCTCCGTGCGCCAACGCCGCCGGAGAAGCCCGTGGGCGGGGCACCGGAGTGCCCCGCCCACGGCCTTCACGGCGAACCGTCAACTCCCGCCCGTCTTGCGGGTCAGGTCGTAGAAGGTGGACGAACCGGCCGTCACCTTGGTGAAGTTCTTCTCGACCCAGGTGGTGATCTGCGAGGACACCGAGGTCCCGCCGTTGCCGTTGCCCCCGCCGCCGAGGCCACCACCGGCGATGAAGTAGTGGATCCGGCCCTGCGCCACGTACTTCTGGAACTGGGCGAGTGTGGGGGACGGGTCGCTGCCGTTGAACCCGCCGATCGCCATCACCGGATCGCCCGTGGCGAGCTGGTAGCTGGCGGCGTTCTGGGACCCGATGGACGCGGCCACCCAGGTGTAGTCCCCGGCGTCCTTCTCCAGCAGCTTCCGGGCCGCGGAGCCGACGTTCGCGCCGTTGAGCAGACCGCCGATGCCGCCGGCGCCGCCCATGCCGCCCTCGCCCGTCCGGCCACCACCGGGGAAGCCGCCCTGCTGGTTCGGGCCGGTGCTGTTGCCCTGCCCGTTCTGGCCGTTCTGGCCGTTCTGGCCGTTCTGGCCGTTCTGGCCGTTCTGGCCGGGCGCGCCGCCGGGGAAGCCTCCGGTGCCGCCGCCCGGGAGGCCGCCGCCCTGCCGGCCGTTGGGGAGTTGCGCGGTGCCGTTCGGCTGGTTCCGGCCGGGCATGCCGCCCCCGAAGCCACCGGGCATGCCGCCGCCCGGACCGCCGCGGCCGCCCATCATGCCGGCGCCCGCCGGACCGGCCGTGACGATCGAGCCGGTGTGGCCCTGGTTCACCGTGGTGAGGGTGTACGCCGTCGGGCCCGCGAGGCAGGCCACGAGGCTCACGCCCACCGCCGCGAGGGCGAGCCGCCGCCCGATCCTGCCTGCGAAGACCAGACCGAGGGCACCGGCCAGACCGCCCACCAGGACCAGCCACCTCAGCCAGGGCAGATAGTCGGGCGTGCGGTTGAGGAGGACGTACCCCCACGCCGCCGTGGCCGTGACGGCGGCCGCGAGCGTGAGCGACACCCACGTCCTCGACCGCTCCTCCCACAGGACCGTGACGCCCATGCCGACCAGGGCGGCGATGTACGGGGCCAGCGCCACCGTGTAGTACTGGTGGAAGATGCCGGCCATGTAGCTGAAGACGGCCAGGGTGATCACCAGCGAGCCGCCCCAGGCGAGGAACGCGCTGCGGACGGTGTCCGTGCGGGTGGCCGTGCGGGTGTCCGTGCGGGTGGCCATGGGGGTGGCCATGGGGGTGCCCCCGCTCGAGCGAAGTCGAGAGTGGGGAAGGGTGAGCACCAGGCCCGCGGCGAGCAGGATCAGCGCGGCCGGGAGCAGCCAGGAGATCTGGCCGCCGATCTCCGCGTTGAACATCCGGTCCCAGCCGGTCTCGCCCCACTGGCCGCCGTTGCCGCCGCCGCCGCCACCGCCACCGCCACCGCCACCGACGCTGCCGGTCTCGTCGCCGTTGATGCGGCCGAGGCCGTTGTAGCCGAACGTGAGCTCCAGGAAGGAGTTGTTCTGCGAGCCGCCGATGTACGGGCGGGACGACGCCGGCCACAGCTCGACGATCGCGACCCACCAGCCGCCCGCCACCACCAGCGCGACGGTGGCGAGGGCCAGCTGCGCGAGCCGCTTCATCGGCTTCACGGGTGCGCAGACGCCGTACACGGCCGCCAGCGCCGGCAGGATCAGGAACGCCTGGAGGGTCTTGGTCAGGAAGGCGAAGCCGACCGCGACGCCCGCCCACACCAGCCACTTGGTGCGGCCGTCCTCCAGGCCCCGGAGCACGAAGTAGACCGCGAGCGACATCAGCAGCGCGAGCAGCGCGTCCGGGTTGTTGAACCGGAACATCAGGGCCGCGACCGGTGTGAGCGCCAGTACCGCGCCCGCGATCAGCCCGGCGGCGGGGCTGAAGCGGCGCCGGACCGCCGCGTACACGACGGCGACCGTGAGGACGCCCATGACGGCCTCGGGGACGAGGATCGCCCATGAGGTGAGGCCGAAGATCCGCACCGACAGCGCCATCGGCCACAGCGCGGCCGGGGGTTTGTCGACGGTGATCGCGTTGCCCGCGTCCAGCGAGCCGAAGAAGAACGCCTTCCAGGACGTGCTGCCAGCCTGGACCGCGGCCGAGTAGAAGGAGTTGGCGTACCCGGACGCGCTCAGGCCGTACACGTACAGCACCGTGGTGGCGAGCAGCAGGCCCACGAAGGCGGGGCGCACCCAGCGCGGGTCCTCGGGCCGGCCGCGCCGGAGTCTGTGCGCCGGCGGCGGCTGCTGCGGCTCGCCCGCCGGGTGGGGCGGCGGCCCCCATGAGGAGGGCGCCGTGTCTCCCGGAAGGGTGGTGCGGGGGTGGTCAGTGGTCATCGTGGTTCCTCGCATCGGTGGTCTGCGGGCGCACCGGCTGCAGTGGCATGGTCGCGTCCCTCCAGGTGGTGCCGTCCGCGTCGGCACCGGCACCGGCACCGGCACGGAACCCGGTCGTGCCGTACGTGTCCGGGGTGGCGTACGGGTGCTGCCGGCACTGTGGGTGCTGCGGGTGCAGGTCGTGGCGCAGGCGGGTGGCGGCGGGCGGCGCGGAGTCCTGGGAGCCCTCGTGCCGGTCCGGGAACACCCACGCCCTGAAGAGCAGGAACCTGAGGACCGTCGCGGCGAGGTTGGCGGCGATCAGCACCGCCAGTTCCGTGGCGTGCGAGGGGTCGCTCGTCGCCTCGTTCAGGGCGGCGAGGGAGCCGCTGGTGAGGGCGAGGCCGATGCCGAAGACGACCAGGCCCTGCGCCTGGTGGCGGACGACACCGCCGCGGCCCCGCACACCGAAGGTGAGCCGGCGGTTGGCCGCCGTGTTGGCGACCGCGGAGACCAGCAGGGCGAGCGCGTTGGCGAACTGAGCGCCCGAGACCTGGCGGAAGAGGCTGTAGAGCGCCAGGTAGAAGACGGTGGACAGACCGCCGACCACACAGAAGCCGACGAGCTGGCGGGCCAGGCCCCGCGGCACGTCCTTGATCTCCCGGTCGCGCGGATCGTCGCCGAAGGGCCGGGCGAGCCGGTCCAGCGGCAGCGAACCGGTGGCCAGGGCCCTGCCGATGCGCCACACGCCCTTGAGGTCCTCGGTCGCCGTCCGCGCGATGTGCACCGTGGAGTCCGGGTCGTCGACCCAGTCGACCGGCACCTCGTGGATGCGCAGGCCCGCGCGCTCGGCCAGGACCAGCATCTCGGTGTCGAAGAACCAGCCGGTGTCCTCGACCAGCGGCAGCAGCACCTGGGCCACGTCACGGCGGATCGCTTTGAAGCCGCACTGCGCGTCCGAGAAGCGGGCCTGCAGCGAGCCCCGCAGGATCAGGTTGTAGGCGCGGCTGATGAACTCTCGCTTGGGTCCCCGCACCACGCGGGAGGCGCGGGCGAGCCGGGAGCCGATCGCCAGGTCGGAGTGGCCGGAGATGAGCGGCGCCACCAGGGGCAGCAGCGCGTTGAGATCCGTCGACAGGTCGACGTCCATGTAGGCGAGGACCGGGGCGTCGGAGGCGGACCAGACGGTCCGCAGCGCCCGGCCCCGGCCCTTCTGCTCCAGCCGGAAGGACGTCACCTCGGGAATCCGCGCCTCCAGCCGCGCGGCCACCTGCGGGGTGGCGTCGGTGGACGCGTTGTCCGCGACCGTGATCCGGAACGCGTACGGGAACGTGCGCTTGAGGTGCTCGTGCAGTCGGAGCACGCATGGCTGGAGGTCCTTCTCCTCGTTGTAGACGGGGATCACTACGTCCAGGACAGGCGTACCGGCTCCGGCGGCCGGGAGGTGCTCCCGCGCCGGCAGCGTGCCGGGAGAGGAATCGGTTCGCATGGCACCGACTCTTCTCAAGCGCCCTGTCGCACCCGTGTGGTGGCGCTGTGGTGCGGCTGTGAGTGGCGTTGCGGTTCCGTTTCCGGGCTGTGCGGCGGCACATCGGCGGTGAGCGCCGGTACGTGCACGGTGAACACGGTGCGGCCGGGCACGCTGTCCACGGTCACGGCACCGCCGTGCGCGGCCGCGACGGCCTGCACGATGGCGAGCCCGAGTCCGGTCGAGCCGGTGGCCCGGGACCGTGCCGAGTCGCCGCGTGCGAACCGCTCGAAGACGTGCGGGAGCAGACCGCGCGGAATGCCCTGGCCGTCGTCCTGGACGTCCACGCACAGCCAGGGCCCGCTCCGCCGCACCCGTGCGGTGACGGTCGTGCCCGCAGGGGTGTGGTTGCGCGCGTTGGCGAGCAGGTTGACGAGGACCTGTTGGAGCCGGGCGGCGTCGGCCGACACGAGCGCGGGCTCGTCGGGCAGGTCGAGCCGCCAGTTGTGGTCCCGCCCGGCGGCGCGCGCGTCGCTGACGGTGTCCACGACGAGCGGGACGAGGTCGGTTCGCTCGAACTGGAGCGGTCGCCCGGCGTCCAGCCGCGCGAGCAGCAGCAGGTCCTCGACGAGCAGGGTCATGCGCCCCGCCTCGGACTCGATCCGTCCCAGGGCGTGCCGCGTGTCGGGGCCGGTCTCCTCCCGCCCCCGCCGGGTCAGCTCGGCGTATCCGCGGATGGAGGCGAGCGGGGTGCGCAGTTCATGACTGGCGTCCGCGACGAACTGCCGTACGCGCATCTCGCTCTGCTGCCGTGCGTGCAGCGCGCCGTGGATGTGGTCGAGCATGCGGTTGAGTGCGGCCCCGACCTGGCCGACCTCGGTGTGCGGATCGGTCTCGGACTCCGGTACACGCTCGTTGAGGGTCACCTCGCCGGCGTGCAGCGGCAGTTCGGAGACGCGGGTGGCGGTCGCGGCGACCTTGCGCAGGGGGCGCAGGGCGAGACCGACGAGCACGGAGCCGGCGATGCCGGCCGCCACCAGACCTGCGGCCGTGACGCTGACCTCGACGATGACGAGGGTGTCGATGGTGTTGGTGACGTCCGCGGTCGGCACGGCCGCGTAGAAGCTTCCGTTGGCGCCGGCCCGGTATTCGACGCGGTACTCGCCCAGACCGGGGATGTCCGCGGTGTGCGGCCGGCCGTCCCTGGGGACGGAACCGAGCGCGGCGACCTGGGCCGCGCTCAGGGTGCGCGCGCTCGACTGGGGGACGCCGTTGGCGTCCTTGTACCGCTTGCCGATCCTGGCCTCGGTGATGCCGCCGTTCTCGACCTTCGCGGCGATGGTGTTCATCGGCTGCGGGCCACGGGCGACGAAGTCCTCCAGCGTGAACGTCTCGTTCAGGTGCTCGGGCACCCCTTCCTCGGGCCTGTCCGGGCCCACCATGGGCCCGCCCGTCGCCCGCGCCGCCACCTCGCCCAGCCGGCTGTCCAGTTGCTGGTACAGGTGCTGGCCGAGCGCGATCGTCGTCACCGTGCCGATCACGACGCACACCACGGCGATCAACGCCACCGCCGAGAAGACGAGCCGCGTCCGCAGCGTGCGCGGCTGTCGTCCTGCCCTTCGGGCACGCGACCGCCGTCGTCCGCTCATGACACTGCGGGCTTGATCAGATAACCGGCGCCGCGCCGGGTGTGGATCATCGGCTCGCGCCCGGCGTCGATCTTCCGCCGCAGGTAGGAGATGTACAGCTCGACGACGTTGGCCTGCCCGCCGAAGTCGTAGGACCACACGCGGTCCAGGATCTGCGCCTTGCTGAGCACGCGCCGCGGGTTGCGCATCAGGAACCGGAGCAGTTCGAACTCGGTGGCGGTGAGGTGGATGTTCTCACCGGCCCGCGACACCTCGTGGCTGTCCTCGTCGAGGGTGAGGTCGCCGACGACGAGCACGGAGTCGGAGCGGCGGTCGGCGGCACCGGACCGCCGGATCAGTCCGCGCAGCCGCGCCACGACCTCCTCCAGGCTGAACGGCTTGGTGACGTAGTCGTCGCCGCCCGCGGTCAGACCCGCGATGCGGTCCTCGACGGCGTCCTTCGCGGTGAGGAAGAGGACCGGCACGTCGGGCAGTTCGCGCCGCAGCCGTCCCAGCACGGCCAGGCCGTCCATGTCCGGGAGCATCATGTCGAGGACGACGGCGTCGGGCCGGAACTCTCGCGCGGTCTGGACGGCGCCATGTCCGTCACCCGCGCTGCGGATCTGCCAGCCCTCGTAGCGCAGGGCCATGGACAGCAGTTCGGTGATCGACAGCTCGTCGTCCACCACCAGCACTCGGACGGGGCTCCCGTCCGGCCTCAGCAGTTCGGTGCGCCCCTGGGGCGAGGTCATGGTCATGCTGGACACCTTGTCGGGGCCCGCTGAGAGCGCCCTTTCACCCGTCTGTGATTTCTCTGAGAAACGCACAGGCACCTCTCAGGAAACTCCTGGGATCCACGGAACCGCACCTGGGGCGCACCCGCCTGACGGCACGTCACCATGGGCCGCGCTTCGATTGCCGCCTCCCCACCGCCTGCGGCACCGCCCGCGCGCACCGAAACGTGTGGCTGCCCTCGGCCCCGGCGACGCGCACCGCGTACGCCTCGGAGGAGTCCCCGGGAAGCCGCGGTGACAAGTCAGAACAGCCCTTCCTGCGCCGCCGCGTCCCCCACCTCGCGCACCGGCACGGTCAAGGCGTCCCGGTCGGCAGCCGTCAGGTCCCATCCCGTCATCAGGCGCGTGTCCAGGACGACGGCCCCGCGCCCGGTGGCCAGATGGAGGTCGGGCCCGGCGGCGGCCAGCACATCCCCACTCACCACTCCGCCCGCGACCAACTCGCTCACCACGCCGTCCGTGCGCGGCAGCCCCTCGAACCCGAACACCGCGCCGTGGTCGACGGCCCGGAACGGCGCCCGCTCCAGCGTCTCCGGCCAGCCGTCGAGCGCCAGCGCCCGCGCATGCAGCTCCGCCAACTCGGCCACCCGCTCCCCGGCCGGCGGCAACGCGGCCCGCACCGCCCGCTTGTCGGCGTACGGAATCCGGTCCGGCACCCGGAGCGCGGCCCGCAGCACTTCCTCCGTGCGCCGGGCCGCCATCAGCGGCCCACACCCCAGCCAGCTGAAGGTGACGGCGCCCTGCTCCAGCAGCCGCGCCGGTCCGCGCCCGACCGCGGTGATCCCGACCTTGACCATGCCGGGACCGAACCACGCGAGGTAGACCCGGTACGGCCGCGGATCGTCGGCCAGCGTGTCGGCGGCGACCGAGTGGGCCCGGTCGAGGCGCGCGCACTCCTCGCACCGCGCACCGGTGCTCCGTCCCGGCACCCCGGCCCGCGCCGGACACCCGTGCCCCCGCGCGCCCACGCAGGTCCGCACGCCGCCCGCCACGACCGCGAAGGCCACCCGCTTGCCCCGCCCCAGACCACTGGACCGCCCGCCTTCCCACGCCAGCACGGGCACGCCGTCACCCCACCGCAGCCCCGCGCATCGCCACACCTGTGCCATCACCACCGAGCGTAGGGGCCACCACTGACAACGCCGGTGCCGGACGCCTTTCCCGGCCGGGGCGTGGGCGCCCCCGTCCTCAAACACACGCCCTGCGGCCATACCGCCGACCGACGGGCCAGACAGCCGGGCAGCCCGGCCCGTCGAACGCGCCCGTGGCGAACTACGCTGACAACCACAGCCGAAGGGGGCACATCATGACCGCTCCGCTTGGGCGTCCCGTCCCGACGCCACGGCAGTCCGACGCCGGCCACCGGGACGTACGCCGTGCCTGGCTCTCGCTGGTCCTGCTGCCCGTCTCCTTCGTGGCCGCCGCGTTTCTCGGCGACTGGCTGCTGTCGCTGCAGGGCTATCACGGCGGTGACGACTCGATTCCGGTGTCCGCGTCGCTGTGGGCCGGTGGCCCCTCCCTCCTCGTGCTGGTCATCCCCCCGGTCGCCACCCTGTTCTTCGGCCTCCGGGCCCGGAGGAAGGGCGCCGCCCGATCCGGCACCGGAGCCGTTGTCGTCGGGGGTGCCGCCGCGACCGGCCTGGTCGTCCTGAACCTGCTCGCACTGTTCACCGGACGCTGAGCTTCGACACCCGGGCCGACGGAGCAGTCCCGCCCGACAGCTGACGCAGACGATGACGCTGGACACGTACGCGCACGGGATGGGGACGACGCTGCGGGCCGCCGCCGGGTCGGCTGGACGACGCGTCGGGGCTCGACGACGGGGACGAGACGGAAGACGACAGCGCGGCCTGAACGGCACTGCGCGGGGGCGTTGATGCCACCCGCTGATGTCAGAAGCCCCGCCGGAAGAACCGGCGGGGCTTCTGACCTGTGCGCACTCGGCAGAATTGAACCTGCAACCTTCTGATCCGTAGCTCTGGAGAGATCGGTCATTGGTGGTCATACAGGCTACTGCTTCATTGATCTGCTCCTGAAAGCCCTCGCACACCTTGCCAAGATCTGTGCGGCCTGGCGCCACCATCCTGCGCGCTGGAGCACCGACCGAGCGCTGGTCACAGAATGGCCACCCCTCCTACACACTCTGCACACACGACCCTGCCGAGCACTACGGTCGCTCCACCCGAAACATCCTGGGGGACGAGATGACCAACCCGTACACCACACCCATACCGCCGACACCACGCCCACCAGACACCCGTCCGCTCCACAAGCGCGTACTCGTGTGGGTCGGCGGCACGGCCCTGCTCATCACGGGCGCGCTCATCGGCTCCGCCGGGGGCGACGGGCAACAGCCCGTCGAGACCAAGGTCAAACCCGCGACGACCATCACCGCGACCGTCACGGCCAGGCCCGAGCCCGGCCCGACCGTCACTGAGACCGTCAAGGCCAAGGCGAAGCCCGGCCCCACGGTCACTGTCACCAAGACCACCACCGCCAAGGCCGCCAGTAGCGGCAGCGGGAGTAGCGGCGGCCAGGACAGCACCGGCACGTGCTCGATCGTCTCCAACGCGGGAAACTGCTACTCGGCGGGACAGTTCTGCCGGAACAGCGACCACGGCGCCATTACCACCACCGCGGGCGGCACGAAGATCAAGTGCACTTACAGATCAAACGCATGGCGCTGGACCTACATCTAACCTCGATCTTGCATGACGGTCCGCCGACGGAGTCGGTGGGCCGTCATGTAGGGTCGGGGGCTGGCGCGGTGGCGTAGTACGTACGCTCCGTTTCCAGCCCCCGCCTCATCGAACCGTGCGTGCGGTTCTCCCGCACACGGCTCACCGACGCCGTTCACCACCGGCATTCGGCCTGCCCCGCCAGTCCCGGAAGGGTCTGGGTGCAACGACGGTCCCGTGCAGGGCGACCAGCCCCAACGAGTCGGAGGCCGCGTGGGCGACCACCGACCAGCCGAACTTCCGGCTGCGCCGGTGCTTCTTGGCGATGAACCCGCCGATCCGCATCCGTGCGTACGAGCTGATCTGGTCAAAGCGATGGGCCGAGTTCCCGAACCGGAAATACGCGCCCCATCCACGCAGGAACGCGTTCACATCCTCCACGATCACTTTGACCGGCCGCAGCATCCTGCGCCGTTCCGTGAGTTCACGGATCCGGTCACGGGCGTGCTGCACTGCCCTGTCCGAGGGCCAGCGAGCGAGGAAGGCGATCGGATGCCGCCCGCCGCGAGGCCGGGACGTGACCCACCGGTGATGGAAGCCGAGGAAGTCCACTCCCCCACCTCCGACCTCCAGGTGCACGATCCTGGTCTTGGCCGCCTTCGGCTCCAGGCCGAGTTCGGCCAGCAGGACCTTCAGCTGCCCAAGGGCAGCCTCGGCCTGCTCGCGGGTACTCAGGTTGAATCCGCGATGTCCGGCTGGTTGATCAGGCCCTTGAGGTCCAGGCCGGTGGTCGGCAGGCAGCCCTCGATCAGGTGCGGGCGGT
>NZ_JBIAFD010000018.1:0-160539 GCF_042869095.1 Streptomyces sp. NPDC007264 | reverse complement strand
GCACTCGTCGAGATCTACCAGAACTGCAACATCTTCAACGACGGCGCCTTCGACACCCTCAAGGACAAGCAGCAGGCCGAAGAAGCAGTCATCCGCCTCGAACACGGCCGGCCCATCCGCTTCGGCGCCGGCCTCTCCAAGGGAGTCGTACGGGACACGGCCACCGGCGACCTGAAGGTCGTCCCCGTCACCCCCGAGAACGAGGCGCAGCTCCTCGTCCACGACGCCCACAACCCCAGCCCCACCACCGCCTTCGCACTCTCCCGCCTCGCCGACCCCACCACCCTCCACCACACCCCCATCGGCGTCTTCCGAGACGTGGAACGGCCCGTCTACGACACCCTCATGGCCGACCAACTCGACACCGCCATCGAGCACAACGGCAAAGGCGACCTCGCCGCACTCCTCACCGGCAACGACACCTGGACCGTCGTCGGCTAGCCGACGGCCGGACCGCCGCCGGGGGCACCACCCGGTTCACGAGGCCCGGGCGCCGTCCGCCCGGGCCTCGTCGTATGCCCTGCGGGCCTTCTCCACGTCGTCCATCCGCCGCTCGGTCCACAGGGCCAGCGCCTTCACCTGGGCGGCGGCCTCGCGGCCCAGTTCGGTGAGGGAGTAGTCGACGCGCGGCGGGATCACGGGCCGGGCGTCCCGGTGGACCAGGCCATCGCGCTCCAGTGTCTGCAGCGTCTGCGTCAGCATCTTCTCGCTGACCCTGCCGATCGCGCGGCGCAGCTCGCTGAAGCGGTGCGGGCGCTCCAGCAGCGCGATGAGGACGAGGACGCCCCAGCGGCTGGTGACATGCTCCAGGACCAGCCGGTGCGGGCACATCGCCTCGCCGTTGGCCCCGGCTCCGGCCCCCCACTTACTTACCGTCATGCCTGTACCTTACTTGAAAGTGGGTACTTTCAATGAGTTAGCGCAGCTCCTAGGGTGAGTGGCAGGACCAGCCCACGAGGAGTTACGTCATGAGCATCGTCGTCACCGGAGCCACCGGACATCTTGGCGGTCACGTCATCGAGCAGTTGCTGGAGAAGGTTCCGGCCGAGCGGGTCACCGCCGTCGTGCGCAGCCGAGAGAAGGCCGCCGATCTGGCGGCACGGGGCGTCCGGGTCGCGATCGCCGACTACAACGCGCCCGAGACCTTCGACGGTCTCTTCTCCGCCGGCGACAAGGTGCTGCTGATCTCCAGCAGCGAGGTGGGCCGGGACCGCGTCGCCCAGCACCGGGCCGTCCTCGACGCCGCCGGGGCCGCCGGTGTCGCGCTCCTCGCCTACACCAGTGGTCCCGGCAGCCTGACGGCCACGCTGGCCGACGACCACCGGGGTACCGAGGAGGCGATCCTGGCCTCGGGCCTGCCCTATGTGCTGCTGCGCAACAACTTCTACCACGAGGTCTACACCGAGCAGCTCGCCCCCGTCCTGGAGCACGGGGCGGTCGTCCAGGCGGCCGGCGAGGGCCGCCTCGCCACGGCCGCACGCGCCGACTACGCGGCGGCCGCCGTCGCGGTGCTCACCGGAGAGGGCCACGAGAACACGACGTACGAGCTGAGCGGCGACACCACGTGGAGCTTCGCCGAGTACGCCGCCGAGCTGAGCCGGCAGACCGGCAGGCAGATCCCGTACACCCCCGTCCCGGTCGAGGTCTACGCCGGCATCCTGACGGGTGTCGGCATGCCCGAGCCGGTCGCCGCGGTCTTCGCGGGCGTCGACGTGGCCATCGAGAAGGGGGAGCTGGCCGTCACCACGGGCGACCTGTCCCGCCTCACCGGCCGCCCCACCACCCCGATCGCCGACGCGATCGCCGCCGCGCTCCAGGAGTGAGCCCGCTCGCCGAGGCCCCGGCATCCCCGCGGCCTCCGCCTGTCATGACCGTATGGCGATACGAGCATGACAGGCGGGGACTCTCGGCGCTACCTTCGGGGAGCTGCGTGGAAGCAGCCACGCGAGAAGGAGGGGCCCGTGACCGGGAAGTCGAAGGGCGAGCGGCGAACAGGTCTGCTGAACGGCTTCGCGGCATACGGGATGTGGGGGCTCGTCCCCCTCTTCTGGCCCCTGCTGAAGCCCGCCGGGGCGGCGGAGGTCCTCGCCCACCGCATGGTCTGGTCGCTGGGTCTGGTCGCCCTGGCGCTGCTGGTGATGCGGCGCTGGTCCTGGGCCGGGGAGCTGCTGCGGCAGCCGCGCAGGCTGGGGTTGATAACCATCGCGGCGGTTGTCATCACCGTCAACTGGGGCGTCTACATCTGGGCCGTCAACGCCGGCCACGTGGTGGAGGCGTCACTCGGCTACTTCATCAATCCGCTCGTCACCATCGCGATGGGCGTGCTCCTGCTGAAGGAGCGGCTGCGGCCCCTCCAGTGGGTGGCGGTCGCGGTCGGTCTCGCCGCCGTCCTCGTGCTGACCATCGGCTACGGCCGGCCGCCGTGGATCTCCCTCTGCCTCGCCTTCTCCTTCGCCACCTACGGTCTGGTGAAGAAGAAGGTCAACCTGGGCGGCGTCGAGTCGCTGGCGGCGGAGACCGCCGTGCAGTTCGTGCCCGCGCTGGTGTATCTGCTGTGGCTCACGGCGCGGGGCGACTCGACGTTCACCTCCCAGGGTCCCGGGCACGCGGCGCTGCTCGCCTCCACCGGCCTGGTCACCGCCCTCCCCCTGGTCTGCTTCGGCGCCGCGGCGATCCGCGTGCCGCTGTCCACGATCGGCCTGCTCCAGTACATGACACCGGTCTTCCAGTTCCTGCTGGGCATCTTCTACTTCCACGAGGAGATGCCGCCCGAGCGGTGGATGGGCTTCGGGCTGGTCTGGCTCGCGCTGTCCCTGCTGACCGGCGACGCACTGCGCACGGCCCATCGGACGGCCCGCGCGCTCAGGACCGGCGTCGGCGCGCCCGGCACCAGCTCACCCGGCGTCGGCGCACCCGGCACCAGCTCACCCGGCACCGGCATCGCCGCCGGAGCGGTGCGCACCCCGCCGCAGCGGACGGACGGTGCCGCGGCGGGGACCGATCCGGTGGAGACGACGCTGTAGGCCCGGAGACCTCGGCCGGCCGGTCCCGGCCGGCCGAGGTCTCCGGGTCCTTCGGGCCACCACGTGGTGGGTCACTCGCCGCCGAGCGCGGTGCGGGCGCGTTCGGCGAGGCGGCCCATGCGGCCGCGGGCCCGCTCCAACTGGTCCAGGTCGTCCGCGGCGGGACCCTCGTCGGCGGCGAGCTCGGTCCAGACGGCGATGAGGTCACGGCCGAGGTGCAGGCCCTGCATCGGGTCGCGGACGGCACGCCAGGCGGCGGCCGCGCTCTGCACGTTGCCGTACGCTCCGCGCGGGTCGCCCAGGCGGTGGCGGATCCGGGCGAGGTCGAGTGACAGATGGAACGACCGCAGGGGGTCCCCGGCCAGATAGGCGATGTAGGAGGTGAGCTCGCGCAGGCGCAGCACGTCCGGGTGGTCCGTGCCGAGTTCGGACGCGGACTCCGCGACGGCCCGCTCGGCCAGTTGGGCGGCGTCCTCGATGCGGCCCTGCTTCACGGCCGCGTTGATCCGGGCCATGGACTCCGCGACCGGCCCGCCCGCGCCGGCCGCCGGGACGACCTCGGACTCGTCCCCGAGGACCGCCACGGCCACCGAGTCGAACTCCCGCACGGGCGGCTCCTTGACCTCGTCCTCCTCCGCGTCGGCGCTCGCAGCGAACGACAGGAGCGGTGCGTGCCTGCGGCTCGGCTCGGGGCGGCGAACAGCGGTGGGGCGGGGAGCGGGAACGGGATCCCCGTCCACGTCGGCGGTGGGGGGCACGACCACTTCGGGAGTCTGCACGGACGACGGGGCGGGCGTGGGCCAGGTCGGCGGCTTCGCCATGACCGCGGGCGCGGGGGGTGCCTCGGTGGTGACGGGCGACGGCGACGCGACGGGCCCGGCGGGCGGCCGGACAGATGTCGCCGACGGCGGGCCGAACGCTCCGGTCGGCGGCAGGACGGTGCCGGGAGCCTGCGGCTCGGACGTGGTCGTGCCGCGCGGCGGCAGCGGAACACCGTCGTCGGAGGCGCCCGGCAGCACCTGGGCCGGGCCGGGCGTCGCGGTGATCAGCGCCGCCTGCTCGGGAACCGCGCGCAGGGCGAACGTGGCGACGGTGCCGCCGGGGCGGACCGGCGCTCCGTCCCGGCCCGGCGCGACGCCGTCCCGGCCGGACCCGGCGGATCCGGTGGAACCGGCGGGCCCCGCTCCCCCGGCGGCCCCGGCGACCCCCAGGGCGCCAGCGGATCCCAGGGCCTCCGCCGACCCCACCGCCCTGTCCGCCCCCTCCGGTTCCGACGGTGGGAGGGCGTCGGTCGTGGACGCCGGGGCGCCGGAAGCAGGATGCTCCGCGGGCCTGTGGTGTCCGGGCGTACGGTGCCCGGCGGGCGCCTGTTCCGGAGTGACGGCGCGGCGCGCGGCCTGCGGTGCCGTCGGGTCGGGTACCGCCCGCAGGGGGAACGTCGGGGCCGTGGTGCCCGGGGCCGGCTGCTGGGTGTCCACCGCCCGCAGCACATGCGTGGGCTTGTCGCGGCGCGGGCGCTGCGGCTCGGCCTCCGGCACGGCGGGAACGGACGGCGCGCCTCCCGCCGCGTGCCTTTCCGCGCCGGGCAGGCCCTCGACCGGCCAGGTGGGTGCCGCGACCGCGACCGCCGGGACCGGATCGTCGTCCTCGGCCGCCGCGCGGGGCGCAGAGGCGGGGGCGCCGGTCACGCCGGCGGGTGCCGATGCCGGTGCCGGTGCCGGTGCCGGTGCCGGTGCCGGACGTCCGGCGGGCCCCGCGGCCATGGGCGGGAAGGGGCCACGGGGTGCGGGCGCGCCCGGTTCCGGCGCCGGCGCACCCGCGGCGGCCGGTGCGGGCGCCCCGACGCGCACCGGCTCCCCCGTGAACGCGCTGGAGCCGTCGACGTACACCCGGATCGGTACGACGAAGCCGCTCCGTTCGTCGTGGACCGTGGCGAGGACCGGGTGGCCCGTGGCGAGCGCGAGGCGGTGGAGGTAGTTCAGAACGGCCTGCTGGACCGGTTCGCCCGGCGCCTCGACCACGGGCATCCCACCGACGGTGGCCCCCGCGCCCACAACCCCGTCCCGCCCGGTCGCGGGGACCCGGACCTCGATCGGGGTCACGCCGGAGCCCGCTCCCGCCCGGGACGCTGCCCCCGCTGCGGAGCGCCCCCGCTTCTGTTCGCGGCTGAGTCGAGACATCGTTCCCTCACTCGGGTCGGTCGGTCGAGGAAAGGGTGGCAGTGGCGGAGGAAGAAGTCGGCGCCGCGTCCGCCACGAAGAGCGCACCGGGGACCAGCGTACGCAAGCCGGCCCGGACGTCACCGAAGGCATCCGCCGGGCCCGTGGCGGGCGCCGCAACCCATGGGCCCGCGACGCCCGTTCGGGCCCACGGCGCTCTGTCCACGGCACTCGCCTTCCCGCTCGGCATCGGCTCCCCTCGCTCTCCGGCTCCGGACATTCGTACGGAGACGTATGTACGCATCCGAGTGTCCCGCGCGCGGCCCCGCCTCGCGTCACCGCAGCGTCACAGGCTCGTCGCAGGTACCCGTGCCCCGGTACCGAACTCCCCGTCCTGCCGTGAAGATCGGGGGTGCGACGACCGACCGAGGAGAGTGGCGATGCAGGGGATCGCGCAACAGGGGCCCGGCGGGCCCGAGATCTGGGTTCGCGGCCCGGTGGACGACGCAGGACCGCGGCCGGAGGCGGCCCAAGGCGTCGCCGCTCCGCGGCGGTTCTCCTGGGTGGCCACGCACGGCGGGGCCGGCACCTCGACGCTCGCCACGGTCTTCGGCGGATTCGACGCGGGCCGCGGCTGGCCCCTGCCCGACCGGAGCGAACCCGCCTCGGTGCTCCTGGTCGCACGGACGCACGACGCCGGTCTGCGGGCCGTGCTGCACTCCCTCGATATCTTCCGGCGCGGCGACGCGCCGCCCGGCCTCGACCTCGACGCCATCGTGCTGGTCGCGGACGCGCCGGGCCGACTGCCACGGCAACTCGCCCAGCGCATCAAGGTGATCGAGTCGATGATCGACGTCTACCGAGTGCCGTGGGTGCCGGCCTGGCGGATCGGCGACCTGGCTGGCCAGCCGCCCCGCGAGTGTGAGCAACTCGCCCGGCTGACCGGCGTGTTCACGCCGTCGGGCGGATGGCGGGGGCAGCGGTGAGCATGCGCTGGACCGTGCACGGGGAGCGTTCCCTGTACGAGACGCCCTGGGTGCGGCTGCGCGCGCTCGACGTGGAGCAGCCCGACGGGACGCGTGGCGACTACCACGTGGTCCGGCTGCGGGACGTGGCGGTCACCGCCGCCGTCGACCGCGAGCGGCGCGTGCTGATGATGTGGCGCCATCGCTTCGTCACCGACACCTGGGGCTGGGAGCTGCCGATGGGCCTCGTGGAGGACGGCGAGCAGCCCGACGCGGCGGCGGGGCGCGAACTCGAGGAGGAGACGGGCTGGCGCGCGGGCTCGCTGCGGCCGCTCGTCCACGCCGAGCCCGCGGCCGGCATCACCGACGCCCGTCACTTGGTGTTCCGCACGGACGACGCCCGGTGGATCGGGGCACCGACCGAACGCAACGAATCGGACCGCCTGGAATGGATCCCGCTCTCCCGGCTCGCCGGGATGATCGCGCGGCGGGAGATCGTCAGCAGCGCCACGCTCGTCGGTGTCATGGCCCTGCTGCTGGACATCATCCCCTCGGCGGGCTGACCCGGGCACTCTGCGAGACCCACGCCGAGGCCCGCACCGAGGCCCGCACGGGACTCCGGACTCCGAACTCCGGGACTCCGGACTCCGGGACTCCGGGACTCCCCCAAGATATCTGCACATGCATATAATGCGTGTACAGGTATCCGTGGCATGCCATCCAGCCCCTGGGGGACCCATGAATCGCCGTTTCCTCTTCCTTCTCGGAAGCGCCCGCAGCAACGGCAACACCGAGTTGCTGGCCCGCCGGGCCGCCGAGCAACTGCCTTCCGACGTCGAGCAGCAGTGGATCGCGCTCGCCGAGCACCCGCTCCCCGACTTCGCCGACCTGCGGCACGACGCGGACCATCGACAGTCCGAGGAGGGCGGCCTCACGACGCTCCTGGACGCCACCCTGGCCGCGACCGACATCGTGATCGCCTCGCCGCTGTACTGGTACTCGGTGTCCTCCCACACCAAGCGCTACCTGGATCACTGGTCGGCCTGGCTGCGCACCCCCGGCCTCGACTTCAGGGCGACCCTGGCCGGGCGCACGCTGTGGGGCGTCACCGTGCTCGCGGGCGAGGAACCGTCGGTCGCCGAGCCGCTGATCGGCACGCTCAACAACTCCGCCGCGTACATGAAGATGCGCTTCGGCGGGGTCCTGCTCGGCAACGGCAGCAGCCCAGGCGACGTACTGAAGGACACGGCGGCCCTGACGCGCGCCAAGACGTTCTTCGCCGAGCGGCCGCGGGGGCTCGCGCGGTTCCCGTACGAGGCCGCCGCGTCCGGTCCTACGCGGTGATGTCCTTCGTGGTGAAGCGCGCCCAGGCCGCCGAGCCGAAGACCGCCGCGTACAGGGCCTGCAGGCCCAGGTTGTGGACGAGGTCGTCCCAGTAGACCGGGTCGCGCATGAGGTCCGCGAACGACAGCCAGTAGTGCGAGAAGAAGTACGGCTGGAGCGCGTGCAGTTGCGGTATCTGGTCGAGGATCTGGACCGTGGTCAGCAGGCCGACGGTCGTGGCCATCGCCGCGATACCGCTGTTGGTGAGGGTCGAGACGAACAGTCCCAGGGCCGCCACGCCGATCAGGGACACGGCGACGACCAGAGCGATCAGCAGGGCCCGGCCCAGACCGTCGGCGAAGCCGATGCGCGTGCCCGAGATGGTCGTCAGGTCGCCCAGGGGGAAGAGCAGCGCGCCCACCGCGAGCGCCGAGAGGGCGACGACAAAGGTGGCGACCAGGCAGAAGGCCATGGTCGTCGCGTACTTGGTGAGCAGCAGTCGGGTGCGGCCGGCGGGGGCGACCAGGAGGTAGCGGAGCGTGCCGGCGTTCGCCTCGCCCGCGATCGCGTCGCCCGCGACGACGCCGATCGCCATCGGCAGGAAGAAGGGGAGCGTCGCGGCGAGCGCCGTGAAGACCAGGAACAGCCCGTTGTTGGTGACCTGGGTGATGAAGGCCGGCCCGCCCTCGCCGCCCCGGCCCCCGCCGACACCGGAGCCGTCGCTCGTCTCGATCTTGACCGCCACTCCGACCAGGACGGGCACGGCCGCCAGGACGGCGAGCAGCGCGAGCGTGCGCCAGCGCCGGAAGGTGGTCACCAGCTCACTGCGCAGCAGCCCGAAGGCCCACAGGGGGTTCGGACGCCGGGGCGTTCCGGTCGGCCCCGGCCCGGCCGCCTCGGCCCGCTCGGCCCCCTCGGCCTCCGCGGCCCCCTCGGCCTCCGCGGCCCGCTCAGCCCGCGACATCGAAGCCCTCTCCCGTCAGCGCCACGAACGCGTCCTCCAGGGATGCCCGCTCGACTCCGAAGCCGCGTACCCGGACGCCGGCGGTGACCAGCGCGGCGTTCACGTCGGCCAGTTCACGGTCCGGTGGTTCGCCCGTCACCCGGTCCTCCGCCGCGGTGACGTCGACCACGCCCTGTTCCTTCAGGACGCGGGCCGCGTCGGTCACGTCCGGGGTGGTCACCACGAGACGTCCGCGCGCACCGGCCGCCAGGTCCCGCACCGCGCCCTGGGTGATCAGCCGGCCCCGCGCCATCACGGCGGCGTGCGTGCACACCTGCTCGATCTCGCCAAGCAGATGGGAGGAGAGGAAGACGGTCGTGCCGTCGGACGCCAACTCCCTGACCAGGGAGCGGATCTCGCGCATGCCCTGCGGGTCGAGGCCGTTGGTGGGCTCGTCCAGGACCAGGAGCCTGCGGGGCCGCAGCAGCGCCGCCGCGAGCCCGAGGCGTTGCTTCATGCCCAGCGAGTACGCCTTCGCCTTCTTGCTTCCGGCCGCCGTGAGGCCGACCCGGTCCAGCGCGGCGGCAACGCGTGCGCGCCGGGTGCGGGGGTCGGCGGTGGGGTCGGCGGCGTCGTACCGCAGGAGGTTGTCGCGGCCGGAGAGGAAGCCGTACAGGGCCGGGCCCTCGATGAGGGCCCCGACGTGCGGGAGCACGGCGCGCGCGGCCCGGGGCATGGGCCGCCCCAGGACGCGTGCCGTGCCCGAGGTGGGTTCGATCAGGCCCATCAGCATGCGGATGGTGGTGGTCTTGCCTGAGCCGTTCGGCCCGAGGAAGCCGAAGACGCTGCCCACCGGGACGGTCAGGTCGAGCCCGTCCACGGCGAGCTGTCCGCCGCGGTAGCGCTTGGTGAGGGCGCGGGTGGCGATGACCGGGGCCTCCGGTCCGCTCACCGCCGTCTCCGCCTCCTCCGGCTCCGCTTCCACGGCGGACAGTTCCTCCATGGGCTCTCCTGCTCCTGGGGCTCTCCTGCTCCTGCCGTCCCCGCCGGACCTGTCCCGCCGGTGTCCCGCCGGACCTGTCCCGCCGGACCTGTCCCGCCGGACCTGTCCCGCCGGACCTGTCCCGCCGGACCTGTCCCGCGGGGCCTACTTCCCCGCGTTCGCCGCCTTCACCAGCGCGTCCTTGGTGACCGCGCCGGCGTACACCTTGCCTTCGTCCGTGATCAGGGCGTTGACCAGGCGGGTGGAGAACACGGTGCCCGAGCCGAACTTGCCCTTGACGTGGTCGCCGAGCGAGCCGAGGAAGCCGGAGACCGCACTGTCGCCGGACGCCGGGCCGCCCGAGGGCATCCTGCCCTTGCCGTCGCCGAGGACGACGATCGTGTTCCAGCCCTCGCCGATGGTCTCGGGCCCGGCACCCGGGACCGGCTTCTCCATGTCCTTGGGCAGTGCCTTGGGCAGACCCTTGGGAGCGGCCTTGCCCTCGCCGTGCCACCTGCTCCCCCGCTCGGCCCGCAGGTCGTCCCCCTGGGTGACCTTCGTGCCCTTGGGCGGCGTGAAGTCGAACGTCGACGCGGCCGGCCTGGCGAAGGAGACCTCGGTGAAGCCCACGTCCACGACGGCCGCGCCGCCCGCCGCCGGGGTCAGCGTGAACTTCAGCGGCATCCCGCTCTTCGCGTCCACCGCGATGCTGATCGCACCGACCGTGGTGCCCGACTGCTTCGGCCTGATGAGCAGCTTGTACGCGTCCCGGCCCGCGACCTGGGCGGTTCCGTCGACCGTCACCGAGGTCGTCTCGTCGGCGGCCTTCAGCGCCTCCTGGGCCAGGTCCCCGGGCGTGGCCGGTATGTCCCGGGGCGTCGTCCGCTCGTCCTTGCGGTCGGCGGCGCCGGTCGCGTGGTACGCCTCGTTGGATGCGCTGTCGTACGCCCAGAGGTCGGTGCCGTTGCGGATGACGCTGTACTCGGCGGCCTTCTCGATGAGGGAGAGCTTCTGCTTGTCCTGGCCGTCCGTGGCGACGCGCAGCGTGTGGGTCCCGGAGGCCAGTTCGAGCAGCTTGGAGCTCGGGTCGGCGGCCGAGCCGTCCTTGCCGCCGCCTCCGGCGCCCCGGGAGAAGGCGCCCGAGGCGAAGCTGTTCTGCAGACCGCCCAGGTTGGGCAGGCCCAGGTCCGTGCTGATCTTCACCGTGCCGGACAGCTGCTGGACGTCCGACGCGGCGATCTTCTCGATGAGCTGCTGTGCGCTGATCTTCGGCAGGTCGGGGTCGCCGGATCCGGCGAACGCCGGGACAAGCCCGATGGTCGCCGCCGCCACCCCCACCACCGCGACCGGAACGACGTACCGCGCGGCCTTGCGCCGTCCGTCGCGTACGTCCTCCGCCTGCCCGGCGGGTGCGTTGTGATCGGATTCGTACGGTGCCATTGTCTGCCTTACCTCCGTCGTCGGCGGCGGCCTACCGTCAGTGCACTCGTCCACCCCTGCGCCGCCATTGTCACCCGAACTCCTGTCAGGTGGGGGGTCCGGGGGGTCTCCCCGGGAAAGTCGATGCCTCAATCTGACCAAAACGGCCGCGGGGAAGCGTCAGACCGCGGGCTCAACTCGGCGTACTGCTGGGGTATGACATGGCAAGGCGGGACCTCCACCCACCCGTAGGGGTCGTCAGGGGGCCGCCGCCCCGGGGCCTTTCGGGGATTCCCCGGCCTCCGGACGCGCGAACTCCTGGTTCAGCCCCGCACGGGGACATGGTCCGCCCGGCAGCGGCGACTCCGGTGGCGATCAGGCCGGTGCGCCGTCTCGCCCCGGGGCCGAACGGATCGGACGCCGGACCCGCCCCGGGGAAGTGATCCGGACCACATTCCCGGCGATCACCGACGGTGGCCCGCCGCCAGAGGTGCGCCGCGGGCGACGCGGGGGCAGCGGGCGGGCTCAGCCGGCCCGGTGCACCACCGCGTCGCACATTTCCGTCAGGGCCGCCTTCGCACCGCACTCGGGCAGCGGCGCCAGGGCGGCGCGCGCGTCCTCCGCGTAGCGGATCGTGTCACGGCGGGCCTGCTCGAGCGCCGGGTGCACCCGCAGTCGGGAGAGGGCCTCGGCGTGCCGGGCGTCGTCCGTGAGGTCGGAGCCCAGGAGCTCGCACAGGGCGATGTCCTCGGGCAGCCCCAGGCGCTCCGCGCGCTCACGCAGACGCAGCACGGGCAGGGTGGCGATGCCCTCGCGCAGGTCGGTCCCCGGAGTCTTTCCGGACTCGTGCGAGTCCGACGCGATGTCCAGAACGTCGTCGGCCAGCTGGAACGCCACGCCCAGCCGCTCGCCGTACTGCGTGAGCACGTCCACGACGGTCTCGTCGGCGCCCGACATCATCGCCCCGAAGCGGCACGCCACGGCCACCAGCGAGCCCGTCTTGCCGCCCAGCACGTCCAGGTAGTGCTCCACCGGGTCGCGGCCGTCCCGTGGTCCCGCCGTCTCCAGGATCTGGCCCGTGACCAGCCGCTCGAACGCCTCCGCCTGGATGCGGACCGCCTCCGGGCCGAGATCGGCCAGGATGTGCGAGGCCCGCGCGAACAGGAAGTCGCCGGTGAGGACCGCCACCGAGTTGCCCCAGCGGGTGTTCGCGCTGTCCACCCCGCGCCGCACCTCGGCCTCGTCCATCACGTCGTCGTGGTAGAGGGTGGCGAGGTGGGTCAGCTCGACGACCACGGCCGAGGGGACGATCCCGGGCGCGTACGGATCACCGAACTGGGCCGCGAGCATCACGAGCAGCGGCCGGAACCGCTTCCCGCCCGCCCGCACGAGATGCTGCGCGGCCTGCGTGATGAAGGGCACCTCGCTCTTGGTGGCGTCGAGCAGCCCCTCCTCGACAGCGGCCAATCCGGCCTGGACATCGGCTTCCAGAGCCTGGTCCCGCACGCTCAGCCCGAACGGCCCGACGACGGTCACGAGGGGTCTCCTGTCTGCTGACGTCTGCTGACGCTCACACGGTCGGTCTCAAGGACGGTCACTGGGGCGATGACGTCGCCGGTCGACTCGGCTCACCGCGTTTGTCGATCTGTCGTCGCCACCACTCAAGTCAGCGTATCCGGTCAGGTTTCGATCACCACGAGCGCCCGCTGTTCCAGGCCGGGCGGTATCGGATCACGAACGGTATGTTCTCGATCAGCCGATACGAACAGATATTTACCGATATACCCGAAGTGCACCTTCTATGGTGCTGTACACCGTCGGGTGCGGCCGCGGCGCGCCCGGTCCGCCGAGGGCGAGGGCGGGCATCCGGGAGCCCGAGCAGCAGCCCGAGCAGCAGTCCGAACAGCAGTCCGAGGTCAGGCACATGCGCATCCGTACGGCCTTCCCCCATGAAACGGCCCACGACGACGTCTGGATCCCGCTCCAGGACGGCACCCGTCTGTACGCGCGCGTATGGCGGCCCCTCACCGATGAGCCCGTCCCCGCCCTGCTCGAGTACCACCCGGGCCGCCTCACCGACGCGACCGCGGCCCGCGACCACCAGCGTCATCCCTGGTACGCGGGCCACGGCTACGCCTCCGTCCGCGTGGACGCCCGCGGGTACGGCAACTCGGACGGGCCGCCCGCCGGCGCCGGCGGGGCGACCGGGCCCTCGGACGGCGTCGAGGTCGTCGAGTGGCTGGCCGCGCAGCCCTGGTGCGACGGCCGCGTGGGCATGTTCGGCCTCTCCCGGGGCGGCTCCGCCGCCCTCCGGGTCGCCGCCCTCGCCCCGGAGCCGCTCAAGGCGGTCGTCGCGGTCTGCCCCGCCGACGACCCGTACGACCCATACGAGCCGTACAGCACGTACAAGCCGTACGACCCGCATGACCCGTACGACCCGTACGACCCGTACCGCCCCTGCCACCCGTGCGACCGCGACGCGGAGCACCCCGGCGGTTCCGTCCTCTCCGGCCCCACTCGCGCCCGGGCGGCGGCGGTGCTCGGTCTCGCGGCCCAGCCGCCGGACCCCCGGTACGTGGGCACGGTGTGGCGCGACGACTGGCTCAGGCGCCTGGAGGCACTCCACCCTCCCGCCCGTGTCCGGGCGGACCCGCGCGAGCAGGGCACCCGAGAAGGCCACGGCACCCTCTCCGGGGACGCCGGCGCGGTCCGGGCCGCCGTGCTCGCGGTGGGCGGCTGGCACGACCCGTACCGGGACACCGTGCTCGCCCTCCTGGAGCGCCTTCCGGCCGACCGCGTACGGGGCCTGATCGGGCCGTGGCCGCACGCGTACCCCGACCACGGTCTGCCGCCCGGCCCGGCGATCGGCTTCCTCCAGGAGACCCTCCGCTGGTGGGACCACTGGCTCAGGGGCAGGGACACGGGGGTCATGGCGGAGCCGCTGCTGCGCGCGTACGTCACCGGCGCCCGCCCTCCCGCGGCCGGGTGCGAGGGGCTGCCGGGCCGCTGGGTCGGCGAGCCGTCGTGGCCGTCGCCGAACGTCACCCCGGTCCCCTACGCGCTCCGGGGCGCCCCTGTGCCCGTGCGGTCCCCGCTGCACACCGGTCTGGACGCCGGCCGCTTCGTCCCCCGCGGCGGCGACGCGGACCTGCCGCCCGACCAGCGCGAGGAGGACGCGAGGTCGGTGTGCTTCGAGTTCGGGGCGGAGGAGGAGACCTGGGTGCTGGGGCGGCCCCGGGTACGACTGCGGCTGACCTGCCCGGCGCCGTGCGGGCAGGTGGTCGCCCGGCTGTGCGACGTGGCGCCCGACGGGACGTCGGTCCTCGTCACCCGCGGCGTCCTGGACCTGTCCGCGCGTGCCGGCGGCGACCGGACGGCCTCCCGGGCCCCGGGGGCCACCGAGGACGTGGTGGTCGAGCTGGGCGGCACCGGCCACGCCTTCCCGCCCGGCCACCGCATCCGCCTAGCCGTGTCCTCCGTGTACTGGCCGTGGCTGTGGCCGCAACCGGGCGCGGAGGCGGGCCTCGTCCTGGATCCGTCGGGCAGTCGGCTCGAACTTCCCGTGCGCACGGCGCAGTCGGGGCCGCCCCTCGTGTTCGGGGAGCCGGAGCACGCCGAGCCGCTGGGCGTCAGCTCCCCGGCCACGCTCGACGAACCGCGCCCGAGCCGGCTGGTGGTCCGGGACGTGGCGAAGGGCGAGTGGCGCCTGGAACTCGCCCCCTGCCGGGAGGGTGTTCTGGTGTACCCCGACGGTCTCGAGGTCGCCGAGGACGCCCGGGAGACGTACACCGTCGAGGACGCCGACCCGCTGACGGCCCGCGCCCGCTGGGACCGGTCCGTGCGGATGCACCGCCCGGAGACGGGATGGGACGCCAGGGTGGAGACGCACTCCGGGATCGTCTGCACGGCGGCGGAGTTCGTCGTGTCGGACGAGCTCGTCTGCGGGGACGGCGACGAAGTGGTGTTCCACCGGACATGGGTGACGCGGATTCCCCGTACGACGCCCACCTCCCCCGCACCAGCGAAATGCCCGAATAGGGGGCATTAAGGGCTCACTTCCTGTGACCTTCGCCACCAGGACATCGAAGGCGTGCGGGGATCCTCGGGGGGGCCGGCGACCTCCACCCCATTTGCCCGAATTGGCACCCGATTTCCCATAACGCCAAGTTCCTTACCGTCGGCAGGGCGCCAGTGAATTCGGTCACGCCACCACTATATGGCTCTTTTCGGTCATGTAGTCAACTTTCCTTCTACAAAGGGCATGTTGACTGCCGACTCCACGGGGGACCAATATCCACATTGCGGAATCTCAAGGTCATTTCGGCTGGACCGCGACTTCCGGCTTGTTCCCGACATCTCCCCTCGCTTACCTTCCTCTCGACCCGAGCGGATCGCCGAATCCTGCCGCCGCTCGAGGGCCCATCGACCGATGACGGCAGGAGCGGGGGACCCAGGTAGGTCGCCGAACCGGACACCGCGCCGGAACGGCTCGGGGTGAAGCCACGCCCTCGGAACCGAGGACACGGCCGGGCACCTCCCAGCCCGAACCCGACAGCTCACCTCGCAGGCGCCGGAGAGGAAAACGACATGCCCGCTTTCGCCCTGCCCGCACGCCGTCGGAACGACCGGTCCAAGGCCGCCCGCATCCGCCGCACCCTCGCCGCCGCGGCGACCGGTGCCGCCGTGCTCGCTCTTCCCGTCGTGGGTGCGACGAGCGCTTCGGCCGCCGCTCCCGCCGCCGCACCGGCGACCGCCACGGCTTACCGCGGCAGCCTCGACGGCTGGATCCGTCAGTCGCTGACCGTCATGGCGAAGCACGGGATTCCCGGGTCCTACAACGGGATCTACCGCAATGTGATGCGCGAGTCGTCGGGCAACCCGAGGGCCATCAACAACTGGGACAGCAACGCCGCGAAGGGCATCCCGTCCAAGGGCCTCCTGCAGGTCATCGACCCGACCTTCCGCACCTACCACGTGCCCGGCACGGCGTACGACCCCTACGACCCGATCGCGAACATCACGGCCGCCTGCAACTACGCGGCCCACAGGTACGGCTCGATCGACAACGTCAACAGCGCGTACTGACCCCGAAGAGTCTCTCGAGGACGACGGCGATGCCGTCGTCCTCGTTGGACAGGGTGATCTCGTCGGCGACCGCCTTGAGTTCGGGATGGGCATTGGCCATGGCGACGCCGTGCGCGGCCCAGTCGAACATGGGGATGTCGTTGGGCATGTCGCCGAAGGCGATGGTCCGGGACGGGCTCAGGCCCAGATGCTCGGCGGCCAGCGCGAGTCCCGTCGCCTTCGTGATGCCGCACGGCTGGAGTTCGACGGTTCCGGGCCCCGACATGGTGACCGTCGCCAGCGACCCGATCGCACCGCGGGCCGCCATCGCCAACTCGTCGTCGGACAGGGTGGGGTGGCGCAGCAGCACCTTGCTGATGGGCTCGCACCACAGGTCGTCGCGCCGCTCGACCCGCACCGCGGGCAGGGTGGGGTGCGGCATCCGGTAGCCGGGCTCGACGAGGGTGAGCCCGTGCACCCCGTCCTGGTCGACGGCCGCGTAGACCTGCCCCACCTCGGCCTCGACCTTGCCGAGCGCGGTCTCCGCCAACTCCCGGTCCAGCGTGACGGAGAACAGCAGCCGGTCCGCGCCGGCGTCGTACACCTGCGCGCCCTGTCCGCACACCGCGAGCCCCCTGCTGCCCAGGTCGTCGAGCAGCGGCCGCACCCTGGGCGCCGGACGCCCCGTGACCACCAGGTGCTGGGCGCCGGCCGCCACGGCCCGCGCCAGCGCGGCCTTCGACCGGTCGGAGAGCGTGTCGTCACCACGCAGCAGGGTTCCGTCCAGGTCGGTGGCGATGAGTGCATATGCAAGGGGTGCGGCCATGATCAGAGAATACGGATGGAACACCCCGGCGTGCTCGGCGCGAACCGGACGAGGATCCAGCCGTGCGCCGCGGCCAGATGCCGTACCCGCCGCGACGACGCGAACCCCGTGCCGCAGCACACGAAGCGCATCACTCGCGCACCTGCACCCCGCCTTCGAAGCGGTCGCGCAGCCACGTGATCATCTCGTGGTGCTGGGAGCTGTGGGAGAACGGTCCGGTGGGTGCGGGTCCGTCCGCCGCCGCAGCCGGTAGACGCTGTCCACGACGGGCGGCCCACCCGTAACGTGTGCCGCGACCACCTGCAACCACCCCTGCACGGCACCACCGGAACGCACGAGAGCGAGGCAGCATCCCATGCCCCCCTTCGACGTCCCCGAGGGCGACCCCTTCGGCCCGCACAACCTCCCCTACGGCGTGTTCTCCCCCGCAGGCTCCGACGAGCGCACCGTCGGCGTCCGCCTGGGCGACCACGTGCTCGACGCCGGCGCGGCGGCCGAGGCCCTCGGCTCCCCGTACGCCTCCCTGCTGGCGCGGCCGTCCCTGGGACCGCTGCTGGCCGCGGGCCGCACCGCATGGTCGGACGTGCGCCGGGCGCTGACGGCGTGGGTGACGGTGCCCGCGCACCGGGAGACGGTGGAGCCGCTGATGCGCCCGCTGTCCGAGGTGACCCTCCACCTGCCCTTCGAGGTCGCGGACTACGTCGACTTCTACGCCTCCGAGAACCACGCCCGCAATGTGGGGCGGATCTTCCGTCCGGACGCGGAGGACTCGCTGACCCCCAACTGGAAGCATCTGCCGATCGGTTACCACGGGCGGTCGGGGACCGTCGTGGTGTCGGGCACGGACGTCGTGCGTCCACAGGGGCAGCGGAAGGCCCCCACGGACCCCGCTCCGGTCTTCGGCCCGTCCGTCCGCCTGGACATCGAGGCGGAGGTGGGCTTCGTGGTGGGGGTCCCGTCGCGGCTGGGCCGGCCGGTGGCGCTGTCCGCGTTCCGTGACCACGTCTTCGGGCTGTGCCTGCTCAACGACTGGTCGGCGCGGGACATCCAGGCGTGGGAGTACGTGCCGCTGGGGCCGTTCCTCGGCAAGTCGTTCGCCACATCGGTCTCGGCGTGGATCACCCCGCTGGACGCGCTGGAGCAGGCGCGGGTGGCGCCGCCGGAGCGCACCCATCCGCTGCTGCCGTACCTGGACGACGCGCGGGAGGAACCGGCCGGCTACGACCTGCGCATCTCCGTCGCGATCAACGGCCATGTCGTCTCCCGGCCACCCTTCTCCACCATGTACTGGACGGCGGCCCAGCAACTGGCCCACATGACGGTGAACGGGGCGTCGCTGCGGACGGGCGACCTGTACGGCTCGGGCACCGTGAGCGGCGCGGCGGAGCGCGAACGCGGCTCGCTCCTCGAACTCACCTGGAACGGCCGCGACGCTCTCGAACTCCCCGACGGCAAGCGGGCGTTCCTGGAGGACGGGGACGTGGTCACGCTGACGGCGTGGGCGCCCGGGCCGGACGGGACACGGGTCGGGCTCGGCGAGGTGACAGGCCGGGTGGTACCGGCGGTGGACACCGCGGGCTGAGGCGCGCCGGGCGCTGGGGCCCGGCGCCGTTCTAGAACCAGTCGTCCGGCTCCGGCTCCGGCTCCTGCCCCATGTCCCGGTCCGGCTCCGGGCCGGGTCCGGCGCCGTCGTCGGCGTCGGCGTCGGCGTCGGCGTCGGCGTCGGCGTCGGCGGGGGCGGCCTCGGCGGGGGCGGGGGCGGGGGCGGGGGCGGCCTCGGCGGGGCCGCCCAGGGCCGCGAGCACCCCGAGCACCCCTTCGCCGTACGTGGCCAGCTTCTTCTCGCCGACCCCGCCGACGGTGCCCAGCTCCGCCACCGAACCGGGCCGGCGCATGACGATCTCCCGCAGCGTGGCGTCGTGGAAGACGACGTACGCCGGGACACCCTGCTCCCGGGCCTGTTCGGCACGCCACGCGCGCAGGGCCTCGAAGGCGGGCAGCAGCTCCGGGGGCAGCTCGGCGGCGGCCGCCTTCGCCTTGCGCTCGGGCCGTGCCGAGCCCGACGACCGGGGCACCTCCGGCTTCTTCGGCTCCTTGCGCAGCGGCACCTCACGCTCCCGCCGCAGTACCGCACCGCTCTCCTCGGTCAGCACCAGCGTGCCGTACTCGCCCTCGACCGCCAGCAGCCCCTGCGCCAGCAACTGCCGCATGACACCCCGCCATTCGCCCTCGGTCAGCTCCTCGCCGATACCGAAGACGGACAGCTGGTCGTGGTCGAACTGGATCACCTTGGCCGTGCGCCGTCCCAGCAGGATGTCGACGATCTGCACCGCGCCGAACTTCTGCCGCCGCTCCCGGTGCAGCCGCCACACGGCGGACAGCACTTTCTGCGCCGCGATCGTCCCGTCCCAGGTGTCGGGCGGAACCAGACACGTGTCGCAGTTGCCGCAGCCGCTCGGCTCGGGGTCCTGGCCGAAGTAGGCGAGCAGATGGCCGCGGCGGCACTGGGCCGTCTCGCACAGGGCCAGCATCGCGTCCAGATGCGCCTGGGCGCGGCGGCGGAACGCCTCGTCACCCTCTCCGGACTGGATCAGCTTGCGCTGCTGGATGACGTCGTTCAGCCCGTAGGCCATCCAGGCCGTGGACGGCAGCCCGTCGCGGCCCGCCCGGCCCGTCTCCTGGTAGTAGCCCTCGATCGACTTCGGCAGGTCCAGATGGGCGACGAACCGCACGTCCGGCTTGTCGATGCCCATGCCGAACGCGATGGTCGCGACCACCACGAGGCCGTCCTCGCGCAGAAAGCGGGACTGATGGGCCGCGCGCGTGCCCGCGTCCAGTCCCGCGTGGTACGGCACCGCCTCGACACCGCTGCGGGTGAGGAACTCCGCCGTCTTCTCCACCGAGTTCCGCGAGAGGCAGTAGACGATGCCCGCGTCGCCCGGGTGCTCCTCGCGCAGGAACGCCAGCAACTGCTTCTTGGGGTCGGCCTTCGGAACGATCCGGTACTGGATGTTGGGCCGGTCGAAGCTCGCCACGAAGTGCCGCGCCGCCGGCATGCCGAGCCGCTGGATGATCTCCTGGTGCGTCGCCCGCGTCGCCGTCGCCGTGAGCGCGATCCGGGGGACGTCCGGCCAGCGCTCGCCCAGCAGGGACAGGGCCAGGTAGTCGGGGCGGAAGTCGTGGCCCCACTGGGACACGCAGTGCGCCTCGTCGATGGCGAACACCGAGATCTTGCCGCGCGAGAGCAGATCGCGGGTGGACTCCAGACGCAGCCGCTCCGGGGCCAGGTACAGCAGGTCCAGCTCGCCGGCCAGGAACTCGGCCTCCACCACGCGCCGCTCGTCGAAGTCCTGCGTGGAGTTGACGAATCCGGCGCGCACACCGAGCGCCCGCAGCGCGTCCACCTGGTCCTGCATCAGCGCGATCAGTGGGGAGACCACCACGCCCGTGCCGGGTCTGACCAGGGCCGGGATCTGGTAGCAGAGCGACTTGCCGCCGCCGGTCGGCATGAGCACGACGGCGTCGCCGCCGGCCACCACATGCTCGATGATCGCTTCCTGCTCACCGCGGAATGCCTCGTACCCGAAGACCCGGCGCAGCGCGGCGAGCGCCTCGCTGCCCTCGTCCGGCGCCGGCCTCACGCCGGCTCCGGTCATCCCACCCGCCTCGGTCATCCCGCCCGTCCCGTCCATCGCCCGTCCCCCGCACGTCGTCCCTCGACCCACTGCATCCACGATAGGCGCCGCCGCCGACAGCCTCCGGGTTTGTCCACAGACTCGACCCGTTCCGCTGCGTCACCGTTCGATGGCATCGGGCGACCGACAGGACCTTGTCCCCACGGTGCCTTCCGCCGCACACGCAGTTGATCGACGCGAGCCTCGTCTTCCCGCAGACACGACGGCCCGGCACCCCTGAGCGGGTGCCGGGCCGTTCCGTGCCGGTGCGGGTCAGCGGACGAAGACGCCCGCCTGGCTGGCCAGGTCCAGGAAGTACTGGGGCGCCACGCCCAGTACCAGCGTCACCGCCACGCCCGCGGCGATCGCCGTCATCGTCAGGGGCGAGGGGACCGCCACCGTCGGGCCCTCCGGATTCGGCTCGCTGAAGAACATCAGCACGATCACCCGGATGTAGAAGAACGCCGCGATCGCCGACGAGATCACACCGATCACGACCAGTGGTGTCGCTCCGCCTTCCGCCGCCGCCTTGAAGACGGCGAACTTCCCGGCGAAGCCGGAGGTCAGCGGGATGCCGGCGAAGGCCAGCAGGAACACCGCGAACACGGCCGCCACCAGCGGGGACCGGCGTCCGAGCCCGGCCCACTTGGACAGGTGCGTGGCCTCGCCGCCCGCGTCGCGCACGAGGGTGACCACCGCGAACGCGCCGATCGTCACGAACGAGTACGCGGCGAGGTAGAAGAGGACCGAGGACACGCCGTCCGGTGTCGTCGCGATGACACCCGCGAGGATGAATCCCGCGTGCGCGATCGACGAGTACGCCAGCAGCCGCTTGATGTCGGTCTGCGTGATCGCGACGATCGCACCGCCGAGCATGGTGGCGATCGCGACCGCCCACATCACCGGCCGCCAGTCCCAGCGCATGCCCGGCAGGACGACGTACAGCAGCCGCAGCAGCGCGCCGAACGCCGCCACCTTGGTCGCCGACGCCATGAAGCCGGTCACCGGGGTCGGCGCGCCCTGGTACACGTCCGGCGTCCACATGTGGAACGGCACCGCGGCCACCTTGAACAGCAGCCCCATCACGACCAGCGCGGCGCCGACGAGCAGCAGCGCGTCATTGCCCATGGTGTTGGCGAGCGCCGGGTCGACGTTGGGCACCGTGCCCTCGACGACCCGCGCGATCGCCGCGTACGACACCGAGCCCGCGTAGCCGTACAGCAGCGCGATGCCGAACAGCGTGAACGCGGAGGCGAACGCGCCGAGCAGGAAGTACTTGACGGCGGCCTCCTGCGACATGAGCCGCTTGCGGCGGGCCAGCGCGCACAGGAGGTACAGCGGCAGCGAGAAGACCTCCAGGGCCACGAACAGCGTCAGCAGGTCGTTGGCCGAGGGGAAGACGAGCATGCCGCCCACCGCGAACAGCAGCAGCGGGAACGCCTCGGTCGTGGTGAACCCCGCCTTCACGGCGGCCTTCTCGCTGTCACTGCCCGGTACGGACGCGGCCTGGGCCGCGAACGAGTCGACGCGGTTGCCGTGGGCCTCCGGGTCGAGGCGCCGCTCGGCGAACGTGAACACGCCGAGCAGACCGGCTAGCAGGATCGTCCCCTGCAGGAACAGGGACGGTCCGTCGACCGCGATCGCGCCCATCGCCGCGATGTGGGCCTTCGTGGTGCCGTATCCGTTGGCGGCGAGCGCCACCACCGCGGCGAACGCCGCGACGAGCGCGACGACCGATACGAAGGCCTGCGCGTAGTAGCGGGACCTGCGCGGCACGAACGCCTCGATCAGCACCCCGACGAGCGCGGCACCGATGACGATCAACGTCGGTGACAGCTGCCCGTATTCGATCTTCGGCGCATCGATCTTCGAGATCGGATCGGCCGCGGTTGTCCACAGGTTGTGGACGACTGCTGTGCTCACTTGGCCGCCTCCACCTCGGGCTTGGGATCGGTCTGGTGTACGTCCGACATGGTCTGCTGGACCGCCGGGTTGACGATGTCGGTGACGGGCTTCGGGTAGACGCCCAGGAAGATCAGCAGCGCGATCAGCGGGGCGATCACCAGAAGTTCGCGTACGCGCAGGTCCGGCATCTCGGCGACCTCCGCCTTCACCGGGCCCGTCATCGTCCGCTGGTAGAGGACGAGGGCGTAGAGCGCCGCGAGGACGATGCCGAAGGTGGCGACGATCCCGATGGCCGGGTGGCGCGTGAACGTGCCGACCAGGACCAGGAACTCACTCACGAACGGCGCGAGCCCCGGCAGGGACAGCGTGGCGAGGCCACCCACCAGGAACGTCCCGGCGAGCAGTGGCGCGACCTTCTGCACACCGCCGAAGTCCGCGATCAGACGCGAGCCACGGCGCGAGATGAGGAAGCCCGCCACCAGCATCCAGGCAGCCGTCGAGATTCCGTGGTTGACCATGTACAGCGTCGCGCCCGACTGGCCCTGGCTGGTCATCGCGAAGATGCCCAGGACGATGAAGCCGAAGTGCGAGATCGACGCGTAGGCCACCAGCCGCTTGATGTCCCGCTGGCCGACCGCCAGCAGGGCGCCGTAGATGATGCTGACGACCGCCAGGACGAGGATGACGGGCGTCGCCCACTTGCTCGCCTCCGGGAAGAGTTGGAGGCAGAAGCGCAGCATCGCGAAGGTGCCCACCTTGTCGACGACCGCTGTGATGAGCACGGCGACCGGGGTGGTGGACTCACCCATGGCGTTGGGCAGCCAGGTGTGCAGCGGCCATAGCGGCGCCTTCACGGCGAAGGCGAAGAAGAAGCCGAGGAACAGCCAGCGTTCGGTGCTGGTCGCCATGTGGAACGAGCCGTTCGCCCGCGCCTGCACGATCTCCGGGAGCGAGAAGTTCCCGGCCTGCACATAGAGGACGATCACCGCGGCCAGCATGATCAGGCCGCCGGCCAGGTTGTAGAGGAGGAACTTCACGGCGGCGTACGACCGCTGGGTGGCCGCCGCCTCCTCCCCGTGCTCGTGGGCGTGGTCCCCGAAGCCGCCGATGAGGAAGTACAGCGGGATGAGCATGGCTTCGAAGAAGATGTAGAAGAGGAAGACGTCGGTGGCCTCGAAGGAGAGGATCACCATCGCCTCGACGGCCAGGATCAGGGCGAAGAAGCCCTGCGTCGGCCGCCAGCGCCGGCTTCCGGTCTCCAGCGGGTCGGCGTCGTGCCAGCCCGCCAGGATCACGAACGGGATCAGCAGCGCGGTCAGCGCGACGAGCGCCACCCCGATACCGTCGACACCCAGCTCGTACCGCACCCCGAAGTCCTTGATCCAGGCATGGGACTCGGTGAGCTGGTAGCGGGCGCCGCCCGGTTCGAAGCGGACCATGACCACCGCGGCGAGCGCGAGCGTGGCCAGCGAGACGAGCAGCGCCAGCCACTTCGCGGCGGTGCGCCGTGCGGCAGGGACCGCGGCGGTGGCGATCGCCCCCACGGCCGGGAGCGCCGCCGTCGCTGTCAACAGAGGAAAGGACATCGCTATCAGACCGCCCTCATGAGCAGGGTCAGTGCGACGAGCACCGCCGCACCGCCGAACATCGAGACCGCGTACGACCGGGCGTAGCCGTTCTGCAGCCGGCGGAGCCGTCCGGAGAGGCCGCCGACCGAGGCCGCCGTGCCGTTGACGACGCCGTCGACCAGGGTGTGGTCCACGTACACCAGGGAGCGCGTGAGGTGCTCTCCGCCGCGGACGAGGACGACGTGGTTGAAGTCGTCCTGCAGCAGATCGCGCCGGGCGGCCCGGGTGAGCAGCGATCCGCGCGGGGCGACGGTGGGGACGGGGCGACGCCCGTACTGGGCGTAGGCGATGCCGACGCCGACCAGGAGCAGCACCAGGGTCGCGCCCGTGACCACCCCGGCGCTGACCGGCGAGTGGCCCTCCGCGTGACCGGTGACCGGCTCCAGCCAGTGCAGGAAGCGGTCGCCCAGCGAGAAGAGACCGCCCGCGAACACCGACCCGAAGGCCAGCACGATCATGGGGATCGTCATCACCTTGGGCGACTCGTGCGGGTGCGGTTCGGCGTGCTCACCGCGGTGCTCCGCGGCGGGCGATGGGGGTCCCCCCGGCCGAGCGGATTCGAGGCTGGGGGAACTCGGCTCGTCCGGGGAGGCGGTCGGCCGGTTCCGCCAGCGCTCCTCCCCGAAGAACGTCATCAGCATCACGCGCGTCATGTAGTACGCCGTGAGGGCCGCGCCGAGCAGGGCCGCGCCGCCGAGGATCCAGCCCTCGGTGCCGCCCTTGGCGAACGCCGCCTCGATGATCTTGTCCTTGGAGAAGAAGCCGGACAGGCCCGGGAAGCCGATGATGGCCAGGTAGCCGAGGCCGAAAGTGACGAACGTGACCGGCATGTACTTCCGCAGGCCGCCGTACTTGCGCATGTCGACCTCGTCGTTCATGCCGTGCATGACCGAGCCGGCCCCGAGGAACAGCCCGGCCTTGAAGAAGCCGTGCGTGACCAGGTGCATGATCGCGAAGACGTAGCCGATGGGGCCGAGGCCCGCCGCGAGCACCATGTAGCCGATCTGCGACATGGTCGAACCGGCCAGTGCCTTCTTGATGTCGTCCTTGGCGCAACCGACGATCGCACCGAAGAGGAGCGTGACGGCGCCGACCACGGTGACGACCAGCTGCGCGTCGGGCGCCGCGTTGAAGATCACACCGGAGCGGACGATCAGGTACACGCCCGCGGTCACCATGGTCGCGGCGTGGATGAGGGCCGAGACCGGGGTCGGGCCCTCCATGGCGTCCCCGAGCCAGGACTGGAGCGGCACCTGGGCCGACTTGCCGCAGGCGGCGAGCAGCAGCATCAGGCCGATGGCGGTGAGCTTGCCCTCCCCCGCCTTGTCCGCGCCGGCGAGGACCGGCTCGAAGGCGAAAGTCCCGAACGTCGTGAACATCAGCATGATGGCGATCGACAGGCCCATGTCGCCGACGCGGTTGACGAGGAACGCCTTCTTCGCGGCGGTGGCGGCGCTGGGCTTGTGCTGCCAGAAGCCGATCAGCAGGTACGAGGCGAGGCCCACGCCCTCCCAGCCGACGTACAGCAGCAGGTAGTTGTCGGCGAGGACGAGCAGCAGCATCGCCGCGAGGAACAGGTTCAGATAACCGAAGAAGCGGCGCCGGCGCTCGTCGTGCTCCATGTACCCGACCGAGTACAGGTGGATGAGCGATCCGACGCCCGTGATCAGCAGCACGAACGTCATCGACAACTGGTCGAGCCGGAACGTGATGTCGGCCTGGAAACCGGCCACCGGGATCCAGCTGAACAGGTGCTGCGTCATGGTGCGTTGGTCGGCGCCCTTGCCCAGCATGTCGGCGAAGAGGACGACGCCGAACGCGAAGGAGGTGGTCGACAGCAGCGTGCCGATCCAGTGACCGACCCCGTCCAGCCTTCTGCCGCAGCACAGCAGGACGGCTGCTCCGAGCAGGGGCGCTGCGATCAGCAGCGCAATCAGGTTCTCCACGATTCAGCGACCCCTTACAGCTTCATCAGGCTGGCGTCGTCGACCGAGGCCGAGTGGCGGGTACGGAACAGCGACACGATGATCGCGAGCCCGACCACGACCTCCGCGGCGGCGACGACCATCGTGAAGAAGGCGATGATCTGGCCGTCGAGATTGCCGTGCATCCGGGAGAAGGTGACGAACGTGAGGTTGCAGGCATTGAGCATCAGCTCGATGCACATGAACACCACGATCGCGTTCCGCCGGATCAGCACGCCGGTGGCGCCGATCGTGAACAGCAGGGCGGCGAGATACAGGTAGTTGACCGGGTTCACTTCGATGCCTCCTCGGTCCTCTTGAGCGCGGGCCGCTCTTCCTCGGTCCGCTCCAGGCGCTCGGCGGTGCGGTGCTCCAGGGCCTTCAGATCGTTCAGTGCCTGCTCGGACACGTCCCGGATCTGGCCGCGGTCGCGCAGCGTCTTGTTGACGGTCAGCTCGGACGGGGTGCCGTCCGGGAGGAGACCCGCGACGTCCACCGCGTTGTGCCGGGCGTACACGCCGGGGGCCGGCAGCGGCGGAACGTGCTTGCCTTCCCGTACGCGCTGCTCGGACAGTTCGCGCTGGGTCCTGGCGCGCTCGGTGCGCTCGCGGTGGGTGAGCACCATGGCGCCGACCGCGGCCGTGATGAGCAGCGCGCCGGTGATCTCGAAGGCGAACACGTACTTGGTGAAGATGAGGGCGGCCAGGCCCTCCACGTTGCCGTGCGCGTTCGCCTGGCCCAGGCCGTCGAAGTCCTTCAGCGCCGCGTTGCCGATGCCGCCGAGCAGCAGGACGCCGAAGCCCACGCCGCACAGGAGCGCCAGCCAGCGCTGGCCCTTGATGGTCTCCTTCAGGGAGTCCGCCGCGGTGACGCCGACCAGCATCACCACGAACAGGAACAGCATCATGATCGCGCCCGTGTAGACGACGATCTGCACGACCCCCAGGAAGTAGGCGCCGTTGGCGAGGTAGAACACCGCCAGGACGATCATCGTGCCGGCCAGGCAGAGCGCGCTGTGCACGGACTTCTTCATGAAGACGGTGCACAGGGCGCCGATCACCGCGACGGTGCCCAGGACCCAGAACTGGAACGCCTCACCGGTGGAGGTGGTGTAGGCGGCGAGCTGCGCGCTCATGCGTCCACCTCCTCCCCCGAGGGCTGTTCGCCCTTGGAGACGGCGACCTGGCGCACCGTGCCGGGCGCGGCCTCCGTCACCAGGCCCCGGTAGTAGTCCTGCTCGTCCATCCCCGGGTAGATGGCATGGGGGGTGTCCACCATGTCCTCTTCGAGGCCGGCCAGCAGCTGCTCCTTGGTGTAGATGAGGTTGGCGCGGCTGGAGTCGGCCAGCTCGAACTCGTTCGTCATCGTGAGCGCGCGGGTCGGGCACGCCTCGATGCACAGGCCGCACAGGATGCAGCGGGCGTAGTTGATCTGGTACACCCGCCCGTACCGCTCGCCCGGGGAGTAGCGCTCCTCGTCGGTGTTGTCGGCGCCCTCCACGTAGATCGCGTCGGCGGGGCAGGCCCAGGCGCACAGCTCACAGCCGACGCACTTCTCCAGGCCGTCCGGATGGCGGTTGAGCTGGTGCCGCCCGTGGAACCGCGGAGCCGTGGTCTTCTTCTGCTCCGGGTACTGCTCGGTGAGCCGCTTCTTGAACATGGCCTTGAAGGTCACGCCGAAGCCGGCCACAGGGTTCAGGAAACCGGGCTTGGTCTCCTTGGGCTCCTCAGCCATCGGACGCCTCCTTTCCATCCGTAGATCCGTCACTGACAGTGTCCGCCCCGCCACTGACAATCAGCTCCCGCTCCCGGTGCGGGCGGCGCCTCGGCACCGGCGGCAACGTCTGTCCCGGCAGCGGCGGTACGGGGAACCCGCCCGCCATCGGGTCGAAGGCCGCGGGCTCCTCGGCGGAGCGCGCGGTCTCCTTCGCCTTCTCGCGGAACATGTCGGCGACGAACGACAGCAGCAGCAGAGCGAGGACGCCGCCGGCCACGTACAGGGCGATGTCGCCGAAGGCGTAGTTCTCGTTGCGCAGCACCCGTACCGTCGCGACGAGCATCAGCCAGACCACGGAGACCGGGATGAGGACCTTCCAGCCGAGCTTCATCAGCTGGTCGTAGCGCACGCGCGGGAGCGTGCCGCGCAGCCAGATGAAGAAGAACAGCAGCAACTGGACCTTGATGACGAACCAGAGCAGCGGCCACCAGCCGTGGTTCGCGCCCTCCCAGAAGGTGCTGATGGGCCACGGGGCCCGCCAGCCGCCCAGGAAGAGCGTGGTCGCCACGGACGAGACCGTCACCATGTTCACGTACTCGGCGAGCATGAACATCGCGAACTTGATCGACGAGTACTCGGTGTTGAAGCCGCCGACCAGGTCGCCCTCGGACTCCGGCATGTCGAAGGGGGCGCGGTTGGTCTCGCCGACCATCGTGACGATGTAGATGATGAACGAGACCGGCAGCAGCAGGATGTACCAGCGGTCGTGCTGCTGTTCGACGATCCTCGAGGTGGACATCGAGCCCGAGTAGAGGAACACCGAGGCGAAGGCGGCGCCCATGGCGATCTCGTAGGAGATCATCTGCGCGCAGGAGCGCAGGCCGCCGAGCAGCGGGTAGGTGGATCCGGAGCTCCAGCCCGCGAGCACGATGCCGTAGATGCCGACCGAGGCGATCGCAAGGACGTAGAGCATCGCGATCGGCAGGTCGGTGAGCTGCATCGCGGTGCGGTGGCCGAAGATCGAGATCTCGTTGTCCGCGGGCCCGAACGGGATCACCGCGATCGCCATGAAGGCCGGGATGGCCGCGACGATCGGCGCCAGGATGTAGACGACCTTGTCGGCGCGCTTGACGATGAGGTCTTCCTTGAGCATCAGCTTCACACCGTCGGCGAGCGACTGGAGCATGCCCCAGGGGCCGTGCCGGTTGGGGCCGATGCGCAACTGCATCCAGGCGACGACCTTGCGCTCCCACACGATGGAGAACAGCACGGTCACCATCAGGAAGGCGAAGCAGAAGACCGCCTTGATGGCGACCAGCCACCACGGGTCGCGGCCGAACATGGAGAGGTCTTCAGCTGCGAAGTACGGGCTCATGCCTCCACCTCCTTGGGGGCTTCGTCGGCGGACGTCGCCGGGCCGATGCGGACGAGGGTGCCGGGCAGCGCCCCGGTGTCGGAGATGACGCCGCCGCCCGTGGAGTTCATCGGGAGCCACACCACGCGGTCGGGCATCTCGGTGATCTGCAGCGGGAGCTCAACGGTTCCGGACGGGCCGCTCACGGTCAGCACCGCCCCGTCCTCGACGCCGGCCTCAGCGGCGGTGGCGGCCGACACACGCGCGCGTGCCGCGTGCCGCGTGCCGGCGAGCGCGTCGTCGCCCTCCTGCAGACGCCCCTGGTCCAGCAGCAGCCGGTGGCCGGCGAGCACGGCCTCCCCGGCGGCCGGGCGGGGCAGCTGAACGCCGACGCCCAGGGAGTCGGCGGACCGCGGCCCGTCCCATGCGCCGAGCCGGTCCAGCTCCGCACGCACCGTGCGCAGATCGGGCAGTCCCAGGTGGACGTCCATGGCGTCGGCGAGCATCTGCAGCACCCGCGCGTCGGTGGGCGGCAGCCGCCGGGTCATCTGCTCGGGCTTGAGCGCGGCCTCGAAGAAGCGCGCCCGGCCCTCCCAGTTGAGGAACGTGCCGGCCTTCTCGGCCACCGCCGCCACCGGCAGCACCACGTCGGCGTGCTCGGTGACCTCGCTGGGGCGCATCTCGAGCGAGACCAGGAAGTCCACCGCGGAGAGTGCCGCACGCGCGCGTGCCGGATCGGGCAGATCGGCCACCTCGACGCCGGCCACCACCAGTGCCTGCAGCTCGCCGCCCGCGGCGGCGTCCACGATCTGGCCCGTGTCACGGCCGTAGCCGCTCGGCAGGACCGCGACGCCCCAGGCGGCGGCGACCTCCTCCCGGGCCCGCGGGTCGGTGGCCGGACGCCCGCCCGGCAGCAGCGAGGGCAGCGCGCCGACCTCGACGGCGCCGCGCTCCCCGGCCCGGCGCGGGATCCACACCAGTTCGGCGCCGGTCGCCGCCGCGGCCCGGACGGCGGCGGTGAGCCCGCCCGCCACGCCGGCGAGGCGCTCGCCCACGACGATCACCGCGCCCTGGGTGCGCAGTGCCTCGGCGGCCCGGACGCCGCCCTCCTCCAGGCCGACCTCGCTCGCCAGCGCGTCCAGCCACTCGGGCTCGGTGCCGGGCGCGGCGGGCAGCAGCGTTCCGCCCGCCTTCTCCAGGCCCCGGGTGGCGTGCGTGGCCAGCGAGAAGACCAGCTGCTTGTGCTTGCGCCACGCCTTGCGCAGCCTCAGGAAGACGCCGGGCGCCTCCTCCTCGGACTCGAATCCGACGAGCAGGACGGCCGGCGCCTTCTCCAGGGAGGTGTACGTGACGCCGCCGCCGTCGAGGTCGCGGCCCCGCCCGGCGACCCGGGCGGCCAGGAAGTCGGCCTCCTCGGTGCTGTGCACGCGCGCGCGGAAGTCGATGTCGTTGGTGTCGAGCGCCACGCGCGCGAACTTGCTGTAGGCGTAGGCGTCCTCGACGGTGAGCCGTCCGCCCGTCAGCACACCGGCCCGGCCCCGCGTGGCGAGCAGGCCCTGCGCCGCCACCCGGAGCGCCTCCGGCCAGGACGTGGGCTCCAGCTCACCCGATTCGTTCCGCACCAGCGGCTGGTCGAGCCGGTCCTTCAGCTGCGCGTACCGGAACGCGAAGCGCCCCTTGTCGCAGATCCACTCCTCGTTGACCTCGGGCTCGTTGGCCGCGAGACGCCGCATGACCTTGCCGCGCCGGTGGTCGGTGCGGGTCGCGCAGCCGCCGGAGCAGTGCTCGCACACCGACGGGGACGAGACGAGGTCGAAGGGACGGGCGCGGAACCGGTAGGCCGCCGACGTGAGCGCGCCGACCGGGCAGATCTGGATGGTGTTCCCGGAGAAGTACGACTCGAAGGGGTCGCCCTCGCCGGTGCCGACCTGCTGGAGCGCGCCGCGTTCGAGCAGTTCGATCATCGGGTCGCCGGCGATCTGCTGGGAGAAGCGGGTGCAGCGGGCGCACAGCACGCAGCGCTCGCGGTCGAGCAGCACCTGGGTGGAGATCGGCACCGGCTTCTCGTAGGTGCGCTTCTTGCCGTCGAAGCGGGAGTCGGCGGCGCCGTGCGACATCGACTGGTTCTGCAGCGGGCACTCGCCGCCCTTGTCGCAGACCGGGCAGTCCAGCGGGTGGTTGATGAGCAGGAACTCCAGCATCCCCTTCTGGGCCTTCTCGGCCACGGGCGAGCTGAGTTGAGTCTTCACCACCATTCCGTCCGTACACGTGATCGTGCAGGACGCCATGGGCTTGCGCTGGCCCTCGACCTCGACCATGCACTGGCGGCAGGCGCCCACCGGGTCGAGCAGGGGGTGGTCGCAGAAGCGGGGTACCTCGATGCCGAGCTGTTCGGAGGCACGGATCACCAGGGTGCCCTTGGGCACGCTGATCTCGATGCCGTCGATGGTCAGCGTGACGAGGTCCTCCGGCGGGATGGCCGCCTCCCCCTTTCCGGAGGGGCGCTGGCCCGCGGCGGAGCCGCTGTCGGATTGCTGTACGGTCATGCGTTCACCTCCGTGCGGTCGGCCCAGGCCGTGGACTTGGCCGGGTCGAAGGGGCAGCCCCGGCCTGTGATGTGCTCCTCGTACTCCGCGCGGAAGTACTTCAGGGAGGAGAAGATGGGTTGGGCGGCGCCGTCGCCGAGGGCGCAGAACGCCTTGCCGTTGATGTTGTCGGCGATGTCGGCGAGCTTGTCGAGGTCGGCCATGGTGCCCTTGCCGGCCTCGAGGTCCCGCATCAGCTGCACCAGCCAGTACGTCCCCTCACGGCACGGGGTGCACTTGCCGCAGGACTCGTGGGCGTAGAACTCGGTCCAGCGGGTGACGGCGCGGACCACGCACGTCGTCTCGTCGAAGCACTGCAGGGCCTTGGTGCCGAGCATGGAACCGGCGGCGCCCACGCCCTCGTAGTCGAGCGGGACGTCGAGGTGCTCGTCGGTGAACATGGGCGTCGAGGAGCCGCCCGGAGTCCAGAACTTGAGGCGGTGGCCGGGCCGCATGCCGCCGCTCATGTCGAGCAGCTGGCGGAGCGTGATGCCGAGCGGGGCCTCGTACTGGCCGGGGTTCGCGACGTGGCCGCTGAGCGAATAGAGCGTGAAGCCGGGGGACTTCTCGCTGCCCATCGACCGGAACCATTCCTTGCCCCGGTGCAGGATCGCGGGAACCGACGCGATCGACTCGACGTTGTTCACGACAGTGGGGCATGCGTAGAGGCCCGCGATGGCGGGGAAGGGGGGACGCAGCCGCGGTTGGCCACGGCGGCCTTCGAGCGAGTCCAGCAGCGCGGTCTCCTCACCGCAGATGTACGCGCCCGCCCCCGCGTGCACGGTGAGGTCGAGGTCGAGCCCGCTGCCGAGGACGTTCTTGCCGAGGTAGCCCGCCTCGTACGCCTCGCGCACGGCGGAGTGCAGCCGCCGCAGCACGGGGACGACCTCACCGCGCAGGTAGATGAAGGCGTGCGACGACCTGATGGCGTAGCACGCGATGACGATGCCCTCGATGAGGCTGTGCGGGTTCGCGAAGAGGAGCGGAATGTCCTTGCACGTTCCGGGCTCCGACTCGTCGGCGTTGACAACAAGATAGTGAGGCTTGCCATCACCCTGGGGAATGAACTGCCACTTCAATCCCGTCGGGAATCCCGCGCCGCCGCGTCCGCGCAGTCCGGAGTCCTTGACGTACGCGATCACGTCGTCCGGCGACATGGCGAGCGCCTTGCGGAGCCCTTCGTAGCCGTCGTGCCGTCGGTAGACGTCCAGCGACCAGGACTTCTCCTCGTCCCAGAAGGCGGACAGCACGGGTGCGAGCAGCTTCTCGGAGCTGGTCTCCCCCGCGCCCTCGAAGCCGCTCGGGCGGGCGGTGCCCCCGTTCTCGGCTGCCACGGTCATCACTGCCCCTCCTCGGCGACGGGCCCGGCCGGGTGGCTCGGGTCTGAAGCCGATGTGTCCTGCGGCGCGTCGTGCGAGCTGGGGTGCACGTCCGCGTCCGCTGCCGTCCCGGTCCGCGGCTCGTGGTGCGGTCGGCCCTCCCGCGGGTGGACCACACGCGCGGCGGGCTGCTCCCCCTTGGCCAGCCGCAGCCCGGCGAGCGAGGCCGGGCCCGCGCCACCGGACGCCTCGACGGCCCCGTCCCGTTCGTCGGGGAAGCCGGCCAGGATCCGCGCCGTCTCCTTGAAGCTGCACAGGGGGGCGCCACGGGTGGGTTCGGCCTGCTGCCCCGCCCGCAGGTCGTCCACGAGACGCTTGGCGCTCTCGGGGGTCTGGTTGTCGAAGAACTCCCAGTTGACCATCATGACCGGCGCGTAGTCGCAGGCCGCGTTGCACTCGATGTGCTCCAGGGTGACCTTGCCGTCGTCGGTGGTCTCGCCGTTGCCGACGCCGAGGTGCTCCTGGAGGGCGGAGAAGATGGCGTCGCCGCCCATCACGGCGCACAGCGTGTTGGTGCAGACGCCGACCTGGTAGTCGCCGGAGGGCCGCCGCCGGTACATGGTGTAGAAGGTGGCGACCGCGGCCACCTCGGCCGTGGTCAGCTCCAGCACGTCCGCGCAGAACTGCATCCCGGTGCGCGTCACATGGCCCTCCTCCGACTGCACGAGGTGCAGCATCGGCAGCAGGGCGGACCGGGAGTCCGGGTAGCGGGCGATGATCTCGCGGGCGTCCTGCTCGAGCCGTGCTCGAACGTCGTCCGGGTAGTCGGGCGCGGGCAGCTCGGGCATGCCCAGGCTGACGCCGTGATCCGAAGAACTGGTGGTCACCGGTCGACGCCTCCCATCACGGGGTCGATGGACGCGACGGCGACGATGACGTCGGCGACCTGGCCGCCTTCGCACATCGCGGCCGTGGCCTGCAGGTTGGTGAAGGACGGGTCCCGGAAGTGGACCCGGTAGGGCCGGGTGCCGCCGTCGGACACGACGTGCACACCGAGTTCGCCCTTGGGTGACTCGACGGCCGCGTACGCCTGTCCCGGCGGGACGCGGAAGCCTTCGGTCACCAGCTTGAAGTGGTGGATCAGGGCCTCCATGGAGGTGCCCATGATCTGCTTGATGTGGTCGAGGGAGTTGCCGAGCCCGTCGGGCCCCAGGGCGAGCTGGGCGGGCCAGGCGATCTTCTTGTCCGCGACCATGACCGGGCCGGGCTCCAGCCGGTCCAGGCACTGCTCGACGATCCTGACCGACTGGCGCATCTCCTCAAGGCGGATGAGGAAGCGGCCGTAGGCGTCGCAGGTGTCGGCGGTCGGGACGTCGAACTCGTACGTCTCGTAGCCGCAGTAGGGCTGCGCCTTGCGCAGGTCGTGCGGCAGTCCCGCCGCCCGCAGGATCGGGCCGGTGGCGCCGAGGGCCATGCAGCCGGCCAGGTCGAGATAGCCGATGTCCTGCATGCGGGCCTTGAAGATGGGGTTCCCGGTGGCGAGCTTGTCGTACTCCGGGAGGTTCTTCTTCATCTTCTTCACGAACTCGCGGATCTGGTCCACCGCGCCCGGCGGCAGGTCCTGGGCGAGTCCGCCGGGGCGGATGTAGGCGTGGTTCATCCGCAGGCCGGTGATCAGCTCGAAGACGTCGAGGATCAGTTCCCGGTCACGGAAGCCGTAGATCATGATCGTGGTGGCGCCCAGCTCCATGCCTCCGGTGGCGATGCACACCAGGTGGGAGGAGAGCCGGTTCAGCTCCATCAGGAGCACGCGGATGACCGAGGCGCGGTCGGGGACCTGGTCCTCGATGCCGAGGAGCTTCTCCACGGCGAGGCAGTAGCCCGTCTCGTTGAAGAACGGCGTCAGGTAGTCCATGCGCGTCACGAACGTGGTGCCCTGCGTCCACGTGCGGAACTCGAGGTTCTTCTCGATGCCGGTGTGGAGGTAGCCGATGCCGCAGCGTGCCTCGGTGACGGTCTCGCCCTCGATCTCCAGGATGAGCCGGAGCACGCCGTGTGTGGAGGGGTGCTGCGGTCCCATGTTGACGACGAGGCGTTCGTCGTCGGCGCGGGCCGCGGACTGGACGACCTCGTCCCAGTCGCCGCCGGTGACCGTGTAGACGGTGCCCTCGGTGGTCTCGCGCGGAGAGGCGGAGGACGGAGTCTGGGTGTTCATGAGTACGACCTCCGCTGGTCCGGAGCCGGGATCTGGGCGCCCTTGTACTCGACGGGGATGCCGCCGAGGGGGTAGTCCTTGCGCTGCGGGTGGCCCAGCCAGTCGTCGGGCATCATGATCCGCGTCAGCGCCGGGTGGCCGTCGAAGACCAGGCCGAAGAAGTCGTACGTCTCGCGCTCGTGCCAGTCGTTCGTCGGGTAGACCGGGACGAGCGACGGGACGTGCGGGTCGGCGTCGGGGGCGCTGACCTCGAGGCGGATCAGCCGATTGTGAGTGATCGAGCGCAGGTGGTAGACGGCGTGCAGCTCGCGCCCCTTGTCGCCGGGGTAGTGCACTCCGCTGACGCCCGTGCACAGTTCGAAGCGCAGCGCCGGGTCGTCGCGGAGCGTCCGCGCGACGACGACGAGGTATTCGCGCTCGATGTGGAAGGTCAGCTCGCCGCGGTCGACCACCGTCTTCTCGATGACGTTCCCGGGAAGCAGCCCCTGCTCCTCCAGGGCGCCCTCCAACTCGTCGGCGACCTCGTCGAACCAGCCGCCGTAGGGGCGGGTGGCCGCGCCGGGCAGCCGGATGGAGCGCACCAGACCGCCGTAGCCGGAGGTGTCGCCGCCGTTGTTGGCACCGAACATGCCGCGCTGGACGCGGATCTCCTCGCCGTGGTCCCCGCGCATGCCCGGGAGGTTGGCGGCGCCGAGGTCCTTCTCGGGGTTGACGCCGTCGCCGTCGGCGCCGGTCGCGCCGTCGCGCGGCGTGTTCGCGCCGTTGCTCTTCGCGTCGCTCATCGCAGCAGCCCCTTCATCTCGATCGTCGGGAGGGCCTTGAGCGCCGCTTCCTCCGCCTCACGGGCCGCCTCCCGGGCGTTGACGCCGAGCTTGGAGGTCTGGATCTTCTGGTGCAGCTTGAGGATCGCGTCCATCAGCATCTCGGGCCGCGGCGGACAGCCGGGCAGATAGATGTCGACGGGCACGATGTGGTCGACGCCCTGGACGATCGCGTAGTTGTTGAACATGCCGCCCGAGGAGGCGCACACCCCCATGGAGATCACCCACTTGGGGCTCGGCATCTGGTCGTAGACCTGCCTCAGGACCGGCGCCATCTTCTGGCTGACCCGGCCCGCGACGATCATCAGGTCCGCCTGGCGGGGCGACCCGCGGAACACCTCCATGCCGAAGCGCGCCAGGTCGTAGCGGCCGGCGCCGGTGGTCATCATCTCGATGGCGCAGCAGGCCAGCCCGAAAGTGGCCGGGAAGACGGATGCCTTGCGCACCCATCCCGCCGCCTGCTCGACAGTGGTCAGAAGGAAACCGCTCGGCAGTTTTTCTTCGAGTCCCATGGTTACAAGCCCCTCAGTCCCATTCCAGGCCGCCGCGCCGCCATACGTACGCGTACGCGACGAAGACGGTGAGCACGAAGAGCAGCATCTCCACGAGCCCGAACATCCCCAGGGCGTCGAAGGTGACGGCCCAGGGGTACAGGAAGACGATCTCGATGTCGAAGACGATGAAGAGCATCGCCGTCAGGTAGTACTTGATGGGAAAACGCCCGCCACCGGCCGGTGTCGGGGTCGGCTCGATACCACACTCGTAAGCCTCGAGCTTGGCCCGGTTGTACCGCTTCGGACCGATCAGCGTGGCCATGACCACGGAGAAGATCGCAAAGCCTGCCCCGAGGGCTCCCAGTACGAGGATGGGCGCATACGCGTTCACCGCTCCTCGCTCCTCTCAGTCGGCACTGACTGCTGGCGGTTGCGCTGGGCTCACGCCGGCCCCGCCTGTACCGCGAACCCCACTTGCCCCAGCGAAGATCGTGCACATGTGAAGGAGGTCACAAGCCCAACTGCGGTGCATCCTATGCCCGGGGGTGTGTGATCTGCGACACGGGGGTGTCCTTGTACTTTGTGATCTCTACCACCCGTCGAACGATCATGAAGTCGGATGAGCGGTGATCTTCGTATGCGAAGCGGCCAAGCGATCACCAAGAGATGACATTTTCGCTCGTTGTCGCTGGTCAGAGCCGTCTCGCACTATCAAAGGGCGACCGCCCGAGGCAAATTCGCACCGAGCCGGATCCCTTGATAGAGGGGCGCACCCCCACGGGCGGGGAGGGGCGGGCCGGAGGTGGACGTGTGCACGCGTTCACGAGGGAGGTGCACGCGTTCGCGAGCCGAGGTGCACGCGTTCACAAGCGCCCCGCCTCCCCTCGATCGACCGGCGACCACAGCACGTCATCGACCGCACACCGTCCGCGATCCCGGCCCCCGTCGCACATCAGGCGCCTCACCCGGGACGGAGGAGCGCGCCCCGCGCGAGACGCCCCCGCCGCGGTGACCGTTCCGTGACCTGCGCCACATCCGCGAGAGAGCCCATAAACCGGGCTTGGCCACACGTCCCCACCGGTGGTAGGCGCAGGGCAATCCGGACGTAACGACGAAAGACCGTGATCACAGGCTTGATCACTCGTGTCCGCAATGCCCGTTACGGCGTCAATAAAGAACGACACACCCGGGATTCACGGCGCCCATTGAACAACTGTGGCGCAGCACACGTTCCTTGAAGGTATGGAGGAGCCCCTGATACCGCTTGTACCCATGTCCCACACCGCTCACATACGCAGCCACCGGAAGCCCCGGAACCGCAGCGCGTCGAATCTCGCGATGCGGGCCGGAGTTGCCGGTGGCGTCCTCAGCATGGCCGCGGTCGGCGCGGCCGCATCGGCGAACGCCGCCGAGCCGGTGACGCAGACCCTCGAACTGCCCACCCTCACGGCCGACATGGCCACGCAGGTCGCGCAGTCCGCGGAGGCCACCCAGCAGGCTGCGGCCGACTACCAGCTGCAGGCCGAGCGTGACGCGGCCGCGGCAAAGGCCGCGAAGCAGGCCAAGGCGGACCTCGCGTTGGCGCAGAAGAAGGCGGAGGCCAAGAAGAAGGCCGAGGAGGCCCGCAAGGCGGCCGCCGAGAGCGCCACGCGCAGCTCCGCGCGGACCGTCCTCTCCACGACGACGACCGCCTCCGCGCCGAGCGGCAGCGTCGGAACCGTGATCTCCTTCCTCAAGGCACAGGTCGGCGACGCCTACGTCATGGGCGGCACCGGGCCGAACGCCTGGGACTGCTCCGGCCTCGTCCAGGCCGCCTTCAGGCAGGTCGGCGTCGACCTGCCGCGCGTCTCGCAGGACCAGTCGACGGTCGGCACCGATGTCTCGCTCTCCAACCTCCAGGTCGGGGACATCCTCTACTGGGGCGCCAAGGGCTCCGCGTACCACGTCGGTGTGTACATCGGCAACGGTCAGTACCTGGACGCGGCCAACCCCTCCAAGGGCGTCGTCATCCAGGACCTCTCCGGGTACCCGGCGACGGGAGCCGTGCGGGTTCTCTGAGCCGCAGCCGTATCTCCCGCGCACCGTACAAGCCGGACAGGGTGAAGGGCCGCAGCCGCTCGGGGGCGGCGGCCCTTCGGTTCGTCCCGTCCGGGCCGGCGGGGCCCTGTCCGGACAGGCGTCCTGGACGGCTCAGCCCACGTCGAAGGTGTTGGGCAGCCCCAGCCGGTAGCGCACCTCGTCGACGCGCTTCAGGGGCTCCATCTCCGGCGGCCGGTACAGCTCCCAGATGCGGCACCGCTCGGCGCCCGAACCGTCCGCGTCCAGGAGCGCGTTGACGGCCCGTCGGGCCGACTCGTTGGCTCCCTCCATGGTCGCCAGGTCCACGTCCGTGCGGACGTAGTCCCCCGCGAGGAAGAAGTTGGGCACCGCGGTCCTCGCCGACGGGCGGTGGTAGAGCGTGCCCGTGGGGTGGATGAGCAGCGGCTCGCGGTTCTGCGGATCGGGTCCCCCGAGCCCGGTCACCGCCGGGTCCATGAACCAGCCGAGCCGGTCGGCGTCGGTGAGCGTCGCCCCGCCGTAGTCGTCGAGGGCGTCCTTCAGTTGCGCCCAGCACTCCTCGACGATCTCCTCGCGCGTGCATTCGCGGGCCTTCTTGCCGTACAGGATCCCCGGTTTGTCCCACTCCGACACGATCGCGGAGAGGCAGTCGCGCGCGCTCCCGTCGCCGTAGTCCTCCGGGAAGTTCCGCACGTCCCGGAACTGCGCCTGCCCGATCCCCGTCACCGACCACGGGGAGTCCAGGCAGTTGATGTGCCCGTGCACCACGGGGGTGGGCGTGCGCAGATAGAACTGCACGCCGGTCATCCAGTCCGTCCGCAGCGCGTCGCACCGGGCGAGCTGCGGGTCGGCGGCGCGCAGGGCCGCCCCCCAGGTGCGCCGGGCGTGCTCGACCGGCAGGGCGGAGACGTAGTGGTCGGCGGAGACGGTGCGTTCGCGGCTCCCGTCGCGCGCGGACACCTGCACGCCGGTGACGCGCCCGCCCTCGTACAGCACCTCACGCACCTGCGCGTCGAACACGAACTCGACGCCCAGAGAGCGCAGATGCGCGGCCCAGGGGTCGATCCAGGCCTCACTGGTGGGGGCGTTGAGCACCCGGTCGATGTCGGCGTCGCCGTCCATGCCGCGCCCCAGCACTCCCCACAGCAGCAGCGCCTCGACGATGACGCGGCCGACGATGGGGGTCCCCCCGAGCTCGAACGAAGTTGAGGGCTTGGGGGAGGGTGGAGGCGACCTCGGCGCGGGTGGCAACCAGGTTGCGGGTCTGGCCGATGCCGAGGAGCGTGCGGTACTCCTCGCTCATCTGCCCGGCGCGGATGAAGTCCCACCAGGAGGTCTTCTCCCACTGGTCCTCGCGGCGGGCGTCGCAGCTGGTGAGGTGGACGAGGAGACGGTCGGCGAAGTACGCGGCCTCGTACGCGGGCAGCCGGGTGCCGAGGTCGAGGACGGACAGGACCTGGTCGCGGATCCAGGACGGGGTGATGTCGCCGGGCGCGGGCGGAGTGGTGAGCCGGCGCAGCGGGAAGTGGAGGTCGGGTCGGCCGCCCGCGCGGGCGAAGAGCGCCTCGGTGGCGCTGCGGAGGTTGTCGTGGACGCCGCCCGCGTTGCCGGGGAAGGGGATGCGGCGCATGGTGTCCGGCAGGTTCCGGTAGAAGCCGGGGAAGAAGCGGAAGCCGTGTTCCCCGGGCAGCGGCCTGCGCCCGCCCGAGCCGGTTCCGGGGACGTCCATCGAGCGGGCCTTGCCGCCGAGGACGTCGTAGTACTCGTAGACGGTGACGGCATAGCCGCGCTCGGCCAGTTCTTGGGCGGCGCTGAGTCCGGAGACACCGCCGCCGAGGACCGCCACCCGGGTCGCCTCGGAGGCGGAGGCGGAGGCGGCCGGGGCGGAGGACGCGGACGCGGCGGCGCCCGGCCGTAACGAGACGGCGGCGGCGGTGCCTGAGGCGCCGGCGAGGAAGCGTCTGCGGGTCGTTCCCTGGTGTTCTGTTGTCATGGCTACGGGAGGGCAGAGAGACGCGCCGCACGACGGAAGGTCGCCGCTCGGTCACCCACAGCATCCTCACCGACGGTGCGGGTCTCACACCAGCGGGAACAGGCGCGGCCCGACCACGCCGTCGTCCGCGGCCAGGACGGGGCGGAGCTGCCGGCGCACGCGGCCGGTGAGCCCGGAGCGCGCCGGGGGGGACCGAGGGGCGCGGCGAACCCGGGGGCCACGGAACCGGGGGCCACGGAACCGGGGGCCACGGAACCGGGGGCCACGGAACCGGGGCCGGCCGAGGCCGCCCCCGGCGTGGGTCACGCCTTCGGGGCCACCTTCGACAGGCCGTTGATCACCCGGTCCATCGCGTCCCCGCCCGTCGGGTCCGTCAGGTTGGCCAGGAGCTTCAGGGTGAACTTCATCAGCAGCGGGTGCGTCAGGCCCCGCTGCGTGGCGATCCTCATCACCTTCGGGTTGCCGATCAGCTTCACGAAGGCGCGGCCCAGCGTGTAGTAGCCGCCGTAGGTGTCCTTGAGGATCTTCGGGTAGTTGTGCAGGGCCAGTTCGCGCTGGGCGGGGGTCGCGCGGGCCACGGCCTGCACGATGACGTCCGCGGCGATCTGGCCCGACTCCATGGCGTACGCGATGCCCTCGCCGTTGAACGGGTTGACCAGGCCGCCCGCATCGCCGACGAGCAGCAGGCCCTTCGTGTAGTGCGGCTGCCGGTTGAAGGCCATGGGGAGGGCGGCACCGCGGATCGGACCGGTCATGTTCTCGGGGGTGTAGCCCCAGTCCTCCGGCATCGAGGCGCACCACGCCTTGAGGACCTCGCGCCAGTCCAGCTCCTTGAAGGAGGCGGAGGTGTTGAGGACGCCCAGGCCGACGTTCGACGTGCCGTCGCCCATGCCGAAGATCCAGCCGTAGCCGGGCAGCAGCCGCTCCTGGCCGCCGCGCCGGTCCCACAGCTCCAGCCAGGACTCCAGGTAGTCGTCGTCGTGGCGCGGGGAGGTGAAGTAGGTGCGGACCGCGACGCCCATCGGGCGGTCCTCGCGGCGGTGCAGACCCATCGCCAGGGACAGCCGCGAGGAGTTGCCGTCCGCGGCCACCACCAGCGGCGCGTGGAAGGTGACCTCGCGCTTGTCGTCGCCGAGCTTCGCGTGCACGCCGGTGATGCGGCCGGTGCGGTCGTCGACGATCGGCGCGCCCACGTTGCAGCGCTCGTACAGCCGCGCGCCCGCCTTCTGCGCCTGCCGGGCCAGCTGCTCGTCGAAGTCGTCGCGCCTGCGGACCAGTCCGTAGTCCGGGTACGAGGCGAGATCCGGCCAGTCGAGCTGGAGCCGCACCCCGCCGCCGATGATCCGCAGTCCCTTGTTCCGCAGCCAGCCGGCCTCCTCGGAGATGTCGATGCCCATCGCGACGAGCTGCTTGGTGGCGCGGGGCGTGAGGCCGTCGCCGCACACCTTCTCGCGCGGGAAGGCGGTCTTCTCCAGCAGCAGGACGTCGAGTCCGGCCTTCGCCAGGTAGTACGCGGTGGTGGAACCGGCTGGCCCGGCCCCGACGACGATCACGTCGGCGGTGTGTTCGGTAAGGGGCTGGGGCTCGGTCACGGCGGGTTCTCCCCAAGACTCGACGACGACAAGGCGGGACCGGCGGCGACGGCAGCGACGACACCGGCGACAACGGCGTCAGCGGCGTCAGCAACGGAGACAATCGGCGAAAACGACGTGCTGACGGGCACTGGACATGGGCAGTCTATTCAGCGGTACCGATCCCCCGGCTGAAGGGCTGCCCCGTGACCAGAGCTCTCCCCGACGTACGGCTGCGCGTTCCCACCGACGAGGACGCCTTCGCCTGGCACGGGATCTTCGCCGACCCCGAGGTCATGAGGTTCCACGGCGGCCGGGCCGCCGAGCTGTCCGTCTACGAGGAGCTCACCGCCCGCCAGCGCAGGCACGACGCCGAGTACGGGTTCTGCCTGTGGACCATGTTGGACGAGTCGGGCGAGGTCATCGGGTTCACGGGCGCGCAGCCGTGGCCGGGCGACTGGGGTCCGAAGGGCGAGATCGAGATCGGCTGGCGGCTCGCGCGGGCGCACTGGGGCAAGGGGTACGTCACCGCGGCCGCCCTCGCCACGCTGGAGCGGGTGCGGGCGGCGGGCGTGCCCCGGGTCGTCGCCATGGTCCGGCCCGCCAACGAGCGGTCGACAGCCGTGGCCCGGCGCCTCGGGATGGAGCTGGCCGAGGTCCTCACCGACCCCGTACAGGGCGAACCCGCGCACTGCTACCGGCTGGAACTGTGACGCTGGGTGATGGACTGCTACAGATAGCCACGCAACGCTTCCGGGCAACACCCTCGGCCGGTTACCCTTCCAGTACCGCTGGGGGTGACATCTGTGCCCATAACGCCAAAAACACCCGAAGTGCGCGTTCCGCGGCTGATCGGTCTGATGGCCATGGACGCGCGCGAGGCCGCGGAGAAGCAGGGTGTGCTGCTCGCCGCACCCGACCGGCCGGACTTCCATCTCACCGTCGTCGACTACGTCGTACGCCAATATCCCCTGCCCGGCGCGCAGGTGCCGCGGGGCGCCGTGGTGACCGTGTGGTTCGACCTCGGCGAGGGCGAGGGCGGCGGGGGCGCCGGGGTGCGCGAGCCACGCCTGCCCATTCCGCCACCGGGCGGACTGCGCCGCGAACTCGACGAACCGGGGAACGCGTTCGAACTGCTCAGGTGAGTTCCCGTCGCGCCGCGGCCCGTGGCGACACGCCCGTCGCCCCCGCCGTGCGCGGTCCCCGTGCGCCCGGCGGCGGAGAGGCCGACCCTAGTGCTGTGACCGGGAAGGTTCACCGGCTCGCGACGCCCGGCACGGCTCCCCCACGCTCGGCTGCGCTCGCGCGGGAGGGGCCCCCACCGCCGCGTTGTCGCATCACCCGCGTACATCCAGTACGCGGGCGACACTCCGCCTTGCGATGCTCCCCCGCAGCCCGAAGGGCGCGGGAGGTGCCCCCGGCACCGGACGCCGCGAGCTTCCGGCAAACCTTCCCGGCCACAGCACCAGCCCTGGAACTAGTGGTGCCGCTGCCAGAACAGCAGCCCCGCCGCCGCGCCACCGCCGACGGCGCCCGCGGCGACGACGGTGACGACCCAGACGAGCACGCGGCTGCGGCGCTGCTCCGGGAGGCCCACGGGAGCGCCCGGCGCGAAGGCGGCCGGGGGAACGGGGTGGTGTGCGGACGGCGCGGGCGGCCCGCCGGGAGCCGCCGGGGGCCGGACGGGGGCCGGGGGCGTGGCGGGCCCGGGGCCGGCCGGAGCCACGGAAGTGCCCCACGCGCCCGCCGGAGCGCTCGGCATCGGCGGGATCGGCGGGGGGAAGACCGACGTACGGCCGCCGAACATCTGCACCAGGTACGGCGCCACGAACGCGGCCCCGAAGACCCACAACAGGCCGAAGAGCAGCCCCTCCGGCAGGCTCAGGCCCGCCTCGGCCGAGCCTCCGAATCCACCCGAGGGTCCGTAGCCGAGGCCGAGGCCGAGGCCGTAGTCGGAGCCGAAACCGGAGCCGTAACCGGAGCCGGAGCCGTAGTCCGGGGACGCGTTCGCCGACAGTCGCCAGCCGAAGCCGCCGATCCAGGCGAGCAGCAGGAACAGGGCCACGAAGACGCCGGCAGCCAGCATCTGTTCGCGCCGGTCCGCCGAGCGGCGCGCGGCGATCACGCCCAGCGTGAGCGCGCACACCAGACCGAGGGCCAGCGCCCCGACCACCGCCCATGAGCCCGCCGTGTCCCCGAGTTCGGACAGGCCGAAGCTCTCGTGCCGGTACGACCCGCCGTACGCCGAACTCCCGCTCGCCCGCGCGTCGATGGAGGCGCCCCAGGACAGGCCGAGCGCCAGGACCGCGAGGTTGGGCAGCAGGAGCAGCGCGGAGAGCACCGGGGACACGTCCGAGCCGCCCGTCCGGTCGTCGATCCGGGTGAGGCAGACGACGAACGCGACGGCGGAGCACAGGGCCAGCACGATCGTGAAGGCCCGCAGCGCGGTCCCGGCCGCCCGCAGGGCCGAGCCCGCGCCGCCCGGCCGCGCCGTCAGCCGCTCGGCGAGGTCGTCGCGATGCAGCACTCCGCCCGCGACGGCGAACCCGAGCAGCAGGGCGCCGAGGGCCGCGAGCCAGGGCGAGGTGGAGACCCGCACCCCGGTCGCGAGGGTCGGGCGCGCGCACAGGGCGAGCACGAGGGTGGCGGCGGCCACGAGCAGCGCGACCCGTACGGCCGCCTCCAGTCCGGCGGTTCCCTCGCGCGGGCCGCGGGCGGGGAGGCCGCGGCGCAGGGCGCGCAGGCCGAGGCAGAGCGCGGCGATCCACAGCGCGGTCACGGTCAGGGGGATCAGCGACAGCGAGCCACCGCCCTGGACGCCGGAGAAGAACCCACCGGACGTGTCGTCACCGAGCATCGAACCGGTCGGGTCCGTCACCTCGAACCCGCCGCCGAGTGCCTGCAGCAGCGCGGCGAGCGCGATCCGCAGCCGGTCCCCGAAGCCGACCACCACGGCGTCGTCCTGCCCGTACGACGGGATCGCCAGCGCCACGGCGGCGCCGGCCATCAGCCCGACGGGCCACGCGGCGGCCCGGGCGGCCCCGCCCCAGTCCCCACGGAAGGCCCGCCCGAAGAAGGCCCCGAGCGGGGAGGCCGGGACGGGCGCGTGGAAGGGGGGCGGCGGAGAGGCGGGAGGCACGACGGCGGGAGGCACGACGGCGGGCGGCACGGCGGCGGGAGGCGACGGCAGGGCTGCCGGGCGCGGCGGCACGCTCTCCGGGGCCGGCGAGGCGGCCGCCGGGGCGGCCGGAGAGCCCGCCGGAGCCGACGGAGCGCCCGCCGAGGCCGGCGGGACGGTCGACGAACCCGACGGAGCGGTCGCTGGAGCCGTCGGGGCGGTCGCAGAGGTCTGCGGTGCCGACGGGGCGCCCGCAGAGGTCTGCGGAGCCGTCGCCGGGGCCGGTGGGGCGGTCGACGAACCGGGCGGAGCGGTCGGCGGTTGTGGTGGCGGGCCGGAGGGTCCGGGCGGGGCGCCCGGACCCTCCGGGGCACCCTGGGGCTCGTCCCCCGCCGCGGTCAGCGGTACGCGCTCCCGCCCGCATCCCATGCAGTAGCGGGCCTCGTCGGGAACCTGGGTCCCGCAGTGCGGGCAGTACGACGCCATGGGAACGCTCCGTCGACGTAAGAACTCGTGCCGTGATCAGACGTCATCAACGGACGAACGTCCTCCATGCACTGGTTCCCGTCGATCCCCCTGAGGCAGGGGCGCGTCGACGGCAGGACCGGCGCGAAGCCGCCGCGGGGACCGTCAGACGCTCTTGAAGCCGCGGTGCAGGGCCACGATCCCGCCCGTGAGGTTCCGCCACGCCACCTGGGACCAGCCCGCCTTGAGCAGCCGGTCGGCGAGGGCCGGCTGGTCGGGCCAGGCGCGGATGGACTCGGCGAGGTAGACGTACGCGTCGGGGTTGGACGACACCGCGCGGGCCACCGGCGGCAGCGCGCGCATCAGGTACTCGGTGTAGACCGTCCGGAAGGGCGCCCAGGTCGGGTGCGAGAACTCGCAGATCACCACCCGGCCGCCGGGCTTCGTCACCCGGTACAGCTCGCGCAGCGCCGCGTCCGTGTCCTGCACGTTGCGCAGCCCGAAGGAGATCGTCACCGCGTCGAAGACGTCGTCCCTGAACGGCAGCCGCGTCCCGTCCCCCGCGGTGAACGGCAACCAGGGGTGCCGCCTCTTGCCGACCTGGAGCATGCCGAGAGAGAAGTCGCAGGGGACCACGTACGCCCCGGTGCGGGTGAAGGGCAGCGAGGAGGTCGCCGTGCCGGCCGCCAGGTCCAGGACCTTCTGCGCGGGGCGCGCGTCGACCGCCTTCGCGACCTCCTTGCGCCACACCCGGTCCTGGCCGAGCGACAGCAGGTCGTTCGTCAGGTCGTACCGTTCCGCCACGTCGTCGAACATCGAGGCGACTTCGTGCGGCTGCTTGTCCAGGGATGCGCGGGTCACGCCGCCCATTGTGGCAGTACCGGGTACGGCACCCGCGCGCCGCACCCGGCACATCGCCTCAGCGGCGGCGGTGCACCAGCCGGCCCGCGACGACCGTGGCCACGCACGTCCCGGCCCCGCGCTCCGCGAGCGCCGCCTCGTCCGGGACGTCGAACACGGCGAACGTCGCGTCCCACCCGACCGAGCCGTCGGGCGGCAGCGGCCGGGGCATCGCCTCCGCCAGGCTCCGTCCGGCCAGCGGGTCGAGGGCCGGGGGCCCCGCGGGAGTCCCGAAGCGCTCCTCCACGGTCAGTCCCGCCCGGTGGACGACGTCCACCACCGCGGGCCGCCACAGGTCGCCCGCCACGGCGACGGTCCCGTGCGCCAGCATCCGCTGCACGCCGCGCCGGGCGCTCGCGCCCCAGCGGGCGTCGCTCATGCCGCGCGCCCCGATCGCCTCGAGGGCGCTGCCCATGAGCGGCTCGGTGCCGAGTTCGTCGGCCTCGCGCGGATCGGGATGGTAGGCCCGCTCCAGCAGTTCGGGCCCGTACGGGTTCAGCAGGCCCGGGGTGAGCAGGCCCGGCCAGCGCCGGACGCGGGCCGTCGGGTGGGCCGCCACCAGTTCGTCGTACGGGCCGAGGGCCGCGCACCCCCGGCCGTCGACCAGCACCGCGCCGCCCGGCACGGCGGGCCGGCGGTCGCCGGTGAGCAGCAGGTCGGCGGCGTGGATCGTCAGCACGGGCGGGTCAGTTGGAAGCCAGCAGCTTCAGTTCGGGGTGGGCCGTGCCACCCGCGATCGCCGTGGACGAGATGTGGGAGACGACCCGCTCGTCGACGGGGTCGTTCGCCGGGTCCTCGTGGACGACGAGGTGCTCGTACGTCGTGGCCCGCTGGGCGGGCACCCTGCCCGCCTTCCGGATCAGGTCGATGATCTCCTGGCGGTTGGAGCGGTGCTTGGCGCCCGCCGAGGAGACCACGTTCTCCTCCAGCATGATGGAGCCGAGGTCGTCGGCGCCGTAGTGCAGCGACAGTTGACCGATCTCCTTGCCGGTGGTCAGCCACGAGCCCTGGATGTGCCGGACGTTGTCGAGGAAGAGGCGGGCGATCGCGATCATCCGCAGGTACTCGAAGACGGTCGCCTGGGTGCGGCCCTTGAGGTGGTTGTTCTCGGGCTGGTACGTGTACGGGATGAACGCCCGGAAACCGCCCGTGCGGTCCTGTGTGTCGCGGATCATCCGCAGGTGCTCGATGCGCTCGGCGTTGGTCTCGCCCGTGCCCATGAGCATGGTGGACGTCGACTCGACCCCCAGCCGGTGCGCGATCTCCATGATCTCCAGCCAGCGCTCGCCGCTCTCCTTCAGGGGCGCGATCGCCTTGCGCGGCCGCTCGGGCAGCAGTTCGGCGCCCGCACCGGCGAAGGAGTCGAGTCCGGCGGCGTGGATGCGCGTGACGGCCTCTTCCACCGTCACGCCCGAGATCCGCGCCATGTGCTCGACCTCGGAGGCACCCAGGCTGTGGATGACCAGCTGCGGGAAGGACTCCTTGATGGCGCGGAAGTGCTTCTCGTAGTACTCGACGCCGTAGTCCGGGTGGTGCCCGCCCTGGAACATGATCTGCGTGCCGCCCAGCTCGACCGTCTCCGCGCACCGGCGCAGGATGTCGTCGAGATCGCGCGTCCAGCCCTTGTCGGTGTCCTTCGGGGCCGCGTAGAACGCGCAGAACCTGCACGCCGTCACGCACACGTTCGTGTAGTTGATGTTGCGCTCGATGATGTAGGTCGCGATGTGCTCGATGCCGGCGTACATGCGGCGGCGCACGGCGTCGGCGGCGGCGCCCAGCGCGTGCAGCGGGGCGTCACGGTAGAGGGCGAGCGCTTCTTCGGGGGTGATCCGCCCACCGGCGGCGGCACGGTCGAGGACGGACTGGAGGTCGGCCTTCTCGGTCACCGGGCGTCCCTTTCGCGAGGGTTGTGGACGGACGCAGGGGCTGCGGACGGACCGGACCAGCCTACGCCAGGGGCCCCCGGCCACCGACGTCAGGCCGCGTGGGCGCCGATCAGCAGCCCGACGAAGGCGCCCGCGATGAGGAACGGCCCGAACGGGATCGCGGTCCGCCGCCCGGCCCGCCGCAGCGCCACGAGCGCGAGCCCGTACAGACCGCCGAAGAGGAACCCGGCGAAGGTCCCGAGCAGCACGGCGCCCCAGCCGTACCAGCCGAGCACGGCCCCGAGGCCCAGCGCGAGCTTGACGTCGCCGAAACCCATGCCGTTCGGGGGGAGGACGAAGAGCAGGAAGTACGCGCCGCCGAGCACCAGGGCGCCGAGCAGCGCGGTGAGCCACACCCCCGCGTGCCCGGGCAGGGCCGCCGCGGCGGCGAGCAGGGCCAGGGCGAGGGCCGCGAGCGGCAGGGTGAGCACGTCCGGCAGCCGCTGCACCCGGAAGTCCACGATCGTCAGCAGCACGCCGACGGGCGCGAGCAGCAGCCAGACGCCCAGTTCGGGGCGGTTGCCGGTGGCGAGCGCGAACCCCGCGCAGACCAGGGCGGTGGCCCCGCACACCAGGGCGGTCCCGGGCCCGTAGGCCCGCCCGTCCGCGCACCGCGCCCAGCCGACCCATCCGCCGATCGGATGCCCGTCCGGACAGCGGTCGCGCCACGGCTGCTCGGGCTCGACGCAGAGCCGGTACGCGGCCCGGGGCACCAGCGCACCGGCCGCCGCGCCCCACAGCGCGGCACCGGCGGTCAGCCAGAGGTCCAGATCCACGCGGACAGAGTATGCGGCGGCCCAACTCCCGTGATCCGTCCGGCCGCAGCGGATCCGGATCGGTTACTTGATCTTCGCCAGCCGCGAGGTCGGGTTCCCGGCGTCCGGGTTGTCGGACGTGTACTTGAGGTCGGCGCCGACCGGCGTCAGCCGGATCTCGTGCCGTCCCGTCGTGCACGTCGACGGGTTGGACTTCCTGGCCACGCTGGAGGCGACGAGCTGCCGGTCCGAGGCCCGCTTCAGGAAGAGCACGTCGTCGCAGACGCCGCCGAGCGGGTCGGTGGACCTGAAGGTGCCCATCTCCTGGCCCACGTCCGCCCGGTGGACGGTGACGCGGAAGGTGCCCGCGGGCAGCGTGCCGCCGAGCGCGAGGCCGTCGCCCTCCCATGTGCCGAGATACGCGGCGGGCACGGCGGAATCCCCGGCACCGGGATCGCCCGAACCGCTGGTGAGCCCCGGGGAGGGGGCACCCGCCGCGTCGCCCTTGCCCGCACCGCCCTTGCCCAGCGGCCCGAAGAGGAAGGCCGACCCGACCGTCACGGCGGCCAGCGCTCCCGCCACCGCCAGCGCGACCGTGCAGCTGACCCGCCTGCCACGGCCGTTCGCGCCCGGCGCGGAGGTCGCGGCGACGCTCACGGACAGCTTCCCCGGCGGGCCCTGCACGTCCCGCGGGGCCGGCTCCGCGCCGGGCCGGGGCGGCCGGTGGGCGGGGGCCGTCGCGGGGGCGCCCAGGCCCGGCGGCGGACCGAAGACCCCGGCGGGCGGCGGGCCGAAGACACCGGGCCCCGGTGGGACGTGGACGCCCGCGGACCCCGCGGACCCCGCGGGCCCACCGGCCGCCGGAACGCCGGGCACCGGTGCGTCCGGCGCCGGGACGTCAGGCGACGCGGGGCGCGCCACCGGGACGTCAGGCGACGCGGGGCGCGCCACGGGGACGTCAGGCGCCAGGGGGCTCGACACCAGGGGGTGCGCCACCGGGGCGTCGGACACCGGGACCTCGGACGACGCGGGGTACGACACCGGGGCGTCAGGCACCGGGGTGCCAGGCGACGCGGGGCGCGACACCGAGGCGTCAGGCGCCAGGGGGCTCGACACCGGGGCGTCGGACACCGGCGCACCGGATGCGGACGGTTCGCCGAACGAGGGGCTGCTGAAGCCCACCGGGCCGGACGGCGGTGCCTGGGCGGGCTCCAGGTTCAGCAGTTGGACGGCCTTGCGGCTGACCTGCTCCACCAGGGGGCCCGGCAGCCAGCCCCCGGTCACCAGGGGGGCCGCGCCCCTCGGCGCGAGCCGTCGGGCCACCTCCGCCGGTGTGGGGCGCCCGGCCGGGTCCTTGGCCAGGCACGCGGTCACCAGGGCCCGCAGCTCACCGTCCAGCCCACCGAGTTCGGGCTCCTCGTGGACCACCTTGTACAGCAGCGCCGCGGACGAGTCGCCGCGGAAGGGGGACTCGCCGGTCGCCGCGTAGGCCAGCACCGCGCCCAGGGAGAAGACGTCCGCCGCGCCGGTGACGCCCCTCCCGGTGATCTGCTCGGGCGACATGTAGCCGGGCGAACCGATGGAGACGCCGGTGGAGGTGAGCGACGCCGTGCCGTCCGTGGCGCGCGCGATGCCGAAGTCGATCAGGAGCGGGCCGTCGAGGGTCAGCAGCACGTTCGACGGCTTCACGTCCCGGTGGACGAGGCCCAGCCCGTGCACCGCCGTCAGCGCCTCCGCGAGGCCGGCGCCCAGGACCCGTACCGAGTGCGCGGGCAGCGGGCCGACGTCCCCGACGGCCGCGGCCAGCGAGGGCCCGGCCGCGTACCCGGTCGCGACCCACGGCACCGATGCCTCCGGGTCCGCGTCCAGGACGGGCGCGGTCCAGGCGCCGCCCACGCGCCGCGCGGCTTCCACCTCGCGGCGGAAACGGGCACGGAACTCCTCGTCGAGCGCGAAGTGCGGATGCACGACCTTGACCGCGACCGTGCGCCCGCCCGCGCTGCGCCCGAGGTAGACGCGGCCCATTCCCCCGGAGCCCAGCCGGCCGAGCAGCCGGTAGGGCCCCACGACGGTGGGTTCACCGGCTTCGAGCGGCTGCATGGCCTCCACCCCTCCCCCGTACGACTCCCCAGCAGCGTAGTGCCCCGTGCGCTGCGTGCCCGCGCCCCGGGGCGCGGGCGCGGAGCACGGGCACGGAGCACGGGCACGGAGCGCGGCCGCCTACCGCTCCAGCAGCTTCACCTGCACGTCCGCGGGAAAGCCCGTGGTCGGCCCCACCCGCCGGGCGAACTCGGCGACCGCCGCCAGCTGCGGGCCCCCGAAGCGGAAGTCGAGCGTCGTGAAGTACTGCTCCAGGACCTTCTCGTCGAACGCCTCCCAGCGCGACGCCTGCTCCGCGACCTTGCCCACCTCCTCCAGGGAGAGGTTGCGGGAGGCCAGGAACGCCTCGTGCACCGTGCGGGTGATGACGGGCTCGCGCTCCAGGTAGTCACGGCGCGCCGCCCAGACGGCGAAGACGAACGGCAGGCCCGTCCACTCCTTCCACAGCGCACCGAGGTCGTGCACGGCGAGGCCGTAGCGCGGCCCGTCGAGGAGGTTGGCGCGCAGGGCGGCGTCGCCGATCAGCACCGCGGCCTCGGCCTCCTGCATCATCAGGCTGAGATCGGGCGGGCAGGTGTAGTAGTCGGGGCTCACCCCGTACCGGTCGGCGAGCAGCAGCTGGGCGAGGCGTACGGAGGTCCGGGAGGTCGAGCCGAGGGCGACCCGGGCGCCGTCCAGCCGGTCCAGCGGGACCTGCGAGACGATCACGCAGGACATCACCGGGCCGTCGCAGCCGACCGCGATGTCGGGGAAGGCGACCAGTTCGTCGGCGTGCTTGAGGAACTCGACCAGGGTGATCGGCCCGATGTCGAGGTCGCCCTGCACGAGCTTCTCGCTGAGCTTCTCGGGGGTGTCCTTGGTCAGCTCGAAGTCCAGGAGCGTCCCGGTTCTCGCGAGCCCCCAGTACAGGGGCAGGCAGTTCAGGAACTGGATGTGGCCCACGCGCGGCCGGGTGCGAGAATTGTCCACATCGCGAGACTAGACCCCGTGCGCTACCACGCTCGGCCCAGGGTCCGCAGGCGGCTTCGGAGACCCCCCGGCCGATCCGTGTCAACCCCTATGACTAGAATGCGCCACAGCAACGTCAACCCACGTCGGGAACCCTTCAAACATCAAGGTGACGTGATCTTGACCTCTGTTGCTTTCGGCTGCCCGCGTGCTAGGCTCGCCGCAAGTTGCAGTTTGGTTTCCTTGCAGTACAGAGCCTGCGGAGCATGTGACCGCGGGCTCTCGTCGTTTTCAGAGGCATGCAGTTGTGCGGCGTTCAAGTTTTCACACTTGCAGGTTCTGGAGCAGGGCAACCCTTTGGGCCCAAGGAGGGCTTATGGCTACCGGAACCGTGAAGTGGTTCAACGCCGAAAAGGGCTTTGGCTTCATCGCCCAGGAAGGCGGCGGCCCCGACGTCTTCGTCCACTACTCCGCGATCAACGCGAACGGCTTCCGCTCGCTCGAGGAGAACCAGCAGGTGAGCTTCGACGTGACCCAGGGCCCGAAGGGCCCGCAGGCGGAGAACGTCACCGCCATCTGAGTCTTCGTCTCGGAGTTGCAGGTCTTCGGTTCCAGGTCGTCGGCTCGATGAGTCCGATGCAGTGATCCGGAACGGACAGCAGTACCCAAGGAGCCCCGCGCGCCACCCGGCGCAAGGGGCTCCTGCTTTTTCCCGGGCGCCCCGCCGCCCTACCAGGTCACGGGCAGCTCCAGCGGGAAACGCCGGATGGTCTCCGTGTCCCAGCGCACCTCGTCCGGCGCCACCGCCAGCCGCAGCCCGGGGAACCGCTCCAGCAGCCGCCCGACGGCCACTTCCAGCTCCGCCATGGCCAGGGGCACGGCGATGCACCGGTGTCCGCCCCAGCCGAAGGTCATGTGCGGCACGGGCGGCCGGTCCGGGTCGATGACGTCCGGGTCCGGGTAGCGCCCTGGGTCCCGGTTGGCCGTCAGGTACGAGACGTGGACGAAGTCGCCCGCCCGGATCCGCGCCCCGCCGAGCTCCACGTCCTCCAACGCGATCCGGGGGATGCCCACCCCCTTGCGGAAGGGGATGTAGCGGAGCAGTTCGTTCAGCACGTCGGTCAGGGTCTCCGGCCGGTTCCTGAGGTGCTCCATGAGGCCGGGGCGGGTCAGCAGCAGATAGCAGATGTCGCTGATCTGGCAGGTGGCCGTGTCCTGACCGCTGAGCGTCAGCGTCAGCGCCATGACGGCCAGCTCCTGGTCGTCGAGCACGTCCTCGCCCTCCCGGGCGGCGGCCAGCGCGCTGATCAGATCGGTGCCCGGGGAGCGCCGCCGCTGTTCGACCAGTTCGCCGAAGTACGCCCGCAGCTCGGCCTTGGCGTTGGCGGCGGCGGCGCGGCTGTCGGGTCCGGTGGACAGCAACTGGTGCATGTACCGCTGCATCCGGGGCCAGTCGTCCTGCTCGATCCCGAGGAGGTCGAAGACGGTGTGCTGCGGGAGCGGGTCGGAGAGGTGGTGCACCAGGTCCGCGGGCGGGCCCTGCGCGGCCATCCCGTCGAGCAGGGTGTCCGCGAGCCGGATGATCGTCCGCCGCATCCGCTCGACGTGCCGTTTGGTGAACGCCTGCGACGCCAGGTGCCGCAGGCGGCTGCTGTGCGGCGGGTCCAGCACGTTGATCGACTCGGGCGAGACGATCGGTTCCGGTGTCAGCCGCGGATAGTCGGATCCGATGATCGCCGCCCGGCTGAACCGCTGGTCGGTGGTCACCTGCCGCACCTCGTCGAACCCGGTGACCAGCCAGGCGTCGGCGTCGCCGTACGGCAGCCGGATCCGGGTCGGGGAGTCGCGGGCCATGAGCGCCGCGAGCGAGGGATCGAACTCCAGGCCCTCGCTGAAGTCGAAGGGGCACTTGACTGCTTCGCTGCTCGATGTCATCGCGCGGTTCTCCGTATCCAGCCGTCGGTCAGCCCGCGTCGGCCGGCGCCACCGGCACCACATGGGTGGCGTCCACCGCGGCGCGCAGTCCCCGGGCGAGCCCGACGGCGTCGCCGACGGCCCAGAAGTGGGTGAAGAACAGGCGGGGTTCGTCCCGCAGACCGTGGTGGTGCACCTCGACGAGTTCGGCCCCCGCACGGCGCAGGGCCCCGAGGACGTCCTGGACCTCGTCGGCGACCATGACGCAGTCGCCGCTGACCGCGGCCCGACCGCCACCCAGCGGCTGGAAGTTGATCGCGGTGGTCGATCCGAGGCCCGAGGGCAGGATCCGGCCGCCGTCGGTGACGGTCTCGCGTCGGGCGAAGATGCTCTTGTAGACCCCGTCGTCGACGACGCCCCGGACACCCATCGCGGCATCGATGCCGGCGGTGTCCAGATCGAGGGGCCGCGCCGGCGCGGGAGGCGACGGGGGCGGGGTGCCGGTGCGGTCGAACGCCGCGCGCAGGCCGCGGGCGATGACCGCCGGGTCGTGACCGTGCGCGTGGACGTGGACCCACCAGATGTCGGGGAACTGGGAGAGCAGATGCTTGTGGAGCGCGGTCTGCTCGATCCCGTGCTCGTACAGGGCGTCACCGAACGGCTGCAGTTCGCGTTCCGTGACCACCACGTCGCCCATCAGCAGCGTGGCGCCGTCGGAGTACCGGACGAAGGAGACGTGCGATCCCAGGGCCAGCGCGGGCTTGATCATGACGCCGCGGGAGATCACCACGAGGTCCCGGCGCGGGAGGCCCGTGTGGTACATCACGCGCTTCATCTCGCCCTGGCGGCCCAGCACGTCGGCCACGGCGGTCCAGTCCGACAGCGTGGTGGGCATCGGTACGGCCGGCACCCGGCCGGTCCCCTTCGCCGTCGCCGCGGCGGCCGCGGCGCCGGCCGGGGCCGCCACGGCCGGCACGGGAGCCAGGCCCATCGCGGCCAGCACCCGCCGGCGTGACGCACCCCCTCGTGACGGGGTGCCGCGTGCTCCGTCCTCAGCCATCATCTGCGCCTCCTGGCGAGATGGAAGCACGGCGGATCACGGACTCCGGGGCATCGCCACCGCTGCCGGGGCCGGCTGGGCTAAGCAGTCGCTCGCGATCGGGTGAGGGCGCCCCGGGGCCCAGGCCCTGTCGTTCGGATCACCCCGCCGACCCGAGCGGGATGGCGCCGGGGCCCACAGCCGGCCCGATCCGAACGGCAGGGCCTAACCCGCGTACAGCCCCGCCACCTGACGGGCGAAGTCCCGCATGATCAGATCCCGGCGCAGCTTCATCGACGGCGTCAGATGCCCGGCCTCCTCGGTGAAGTCGACGGGCAGGACCGCGAAGCGCCGGATGGACTCGGGGCGGGAGACCATCTTGTTGGCCTCGTCCACCGCGCGCTGCAGGACCGCGCGCACCTCCTCGTCGTCCACCAGGAGTTCCATCGGCACGGGATGACTGCCGTTCATCCGGCGCCAGTGGGTGATGCCCTCCGGGTCCAGGGTGATGAGGGCGGAGACGTAGGGGCGGCCGTCGCCGACGACGATGCACTGGGAGATCAGGGGGTGGGAGCGCAGCCAGTTCTCCAGGGGAGCGGGGGCCACGTTCTTCCCGCCGGCCGTGATCAGGATCTCCTTCTTGCGGCCCGTGATCGTCAGATAGCCCTCGTCGTCCAGGCGGCCGATGTCACCCGTCGGGAACCAGCCGTCGGTGGACGCCGGGACGACTCCGCCCGCGTGCGGGTCCCAGTAGCCGCGGAACACCTGCCCCCCGGACAGCAGTACCTCGCCGTCCGCCGCGATACGGACCTTCGTGCCGGGCAGGGGCCAGCCCACCGTGCCCAGACGGGGTCTGAGCGGCGGTGTGACGGTGGCCGCGCCGGTCGACTCCGTCAGGCCGTAGCCCTCGTAGATCTCGATGCCCGCGCCCGCGTAGAAGGCGGCCAGGTCGCGGCCCAACGGAGAGCCGCCGCAGATGACATGGCGGACCCTGCCGCCCAGAGCGCCCCGGATACGGCGGTACAGGAGCGGGTCGTAGCAGGCGCGGGCGGCCCTCAGGGCACGGCCCGGGCCGGGACCCGTGCCGTGCCGCCGGGCCTCCAGCGCCTCGCCGTAGCGCCGGGCCACACCTGCCGCGCGATCGAACAGCGCCCCCCGCCCGCCGCGTTCGGCCGTCGCCCGGGCGTTGTTGTACACCTTCTCCAGCATGTACGGGATGGCCAGCAGGAAGGTGGGTCTGAAGGCCGCCAGATCGGCCAGCAGGTCCTGCGCCGCCATGCTCGGCGCGTGGCCCAGGCGTACCCGCGCGCGCACGCAGGCGATGGCCACCATGCGGCCGAAGACGTGCGACAGCGGCAGGAACAGGAGCGTGGAGGGCTCGCCGCCCGTCCGGGACCTGAACACCGGGTAGAGGAGTTCGACGGCGTTGTCGACCTCCGCCAGGAAATTGCCGTGCGTCAGCACACAGCCCTTGGGACGGCCCGTCGTGCCCGAGGTGTAGACGAGGGTGGCCGGCGTGTCCGGGCCCAGTACGCCGCGGCGCACGGCCACCTCCTGGTCCGGGACCTGTCCGCCCACTTCCGCGAGCCGCTCGACGTGCCCCTTCTCCATCACCCACAGGTGGCGCAGGTCGGGCAGACGGCTGCGTTCCGGGCCGAGGGCCGCCGCCTGGCCGGCCGTCTCCGTCACCAGGGCGACCGCGCCCGAGTCCTGGAGGATCCAGCGGGTCTGGAAGAGGGAGGAGGTCGGGTAGACGGGCACCGTCACCAGGCCGGCCGCCCAGGCCGCGAAGTCGAGGAGCGTCCACTCGTACGTCGTGCGCGCCATGATCGCGATCCGGTCGCCCGGCACCAGGCCCTCGGCGATCAGGCCCTTCGCCACGGCCAGTACCTGGTCGGCGAACTGCGCCGCCGTCACGTCCGTCCACCCGCCGTCCGGGCCGCGTCGGCTGAGGACCCGGTGGCCGGGCGCCGCGCTCGCGTTCTCGAACGGCAGGTCGGCGAGTGAGCCATGGGTCACGGGCGGCACCAGCGGGGGTACGGACGCCTCCCGCACCTCACCGCCCAGCCGCCGCGTCTCCGGTTCCACGAACACCGGCCCGCCGTCGTGGTCGAGATCGGCCGGGGAGACGGGGACGGGCGCGGACGAGTACGAGATGGGCATGGGCGGCTCCTGGGGCCTGAGGCTGTGCACCGCTTCGCTGCACGAGGTACGCGCCGTGCGCACCGAGACGGTCGCCGACGGCGCGCGACTCGGTGTTACCGCCGGTTATCTACAGGATCGTACGGGCCTCCCATGGGGAGAATGTGTGGATTTATGGAGGATTCGGGGCCGGGGCTGTGGACTCTCCTCCCCACGTCCGTCAGGCGCGTTCCAGGATCGCCGTCACGCCCTGGCCCCCGGCCGCGCAGATCGAGATCAGGCCGCGGCCGGGGGCGTCCCGTTCGGCGAGCAGCTTGGCGAGCGTGGCCACCATCCGAGCGCCCGTCGCCGCGAAGGGATGACCGGTGGCCAGGGACGATCCGGCCACGTTCAGCCGGGCGCGGTCCACCGGGGCCAGGCCGCGCTTGTCCCAGGCCGCGAGCGTCGCCAGCACCTGGGAGGCGAACGCCTCGTGGACCTCGACGAAGTCGAAATCCGTCATGTCGAGCCCCGCCTTCTCCAGCAGGCGCGGGACCGCGTACGCCGGGGCCATCAGCAGGCAGTCCTCGCCGCCCGCCACGTCCCCGCCGACGAAGTCGACGGCCGCCGTCTCGTGGGCCGTCAGATACGCCAGCGGTTCCAGGCCCCGGCGCCGGGCCCATTCCTCGCTCGCCAGCAGGACGACCGCGGCGCCGTCCGTGAGCGGGGTCGAGTTGCCCGCCGCCATGGTCGGATCGGGGCCGTCGGTGCCGAACACCGGCCTGAGGGCGGCCCAGTTTCTCCGGCGTCGAGTCCGGGCGGAGGTTCTGGTCGCGCTCCAGCCCCCGGAAGGGCACCACCAGGTCCGACAGGAAGCCCCGCTCGTACGCCGCCGCCAACCGCCGGTGGCTGGTCGCCGCCAGTTCGTCCTGGGCCTCGCGGGATAGGGGCCTCCCCTGCTCGAACGTAGTTGAGAGCTTGGGGAACCCCCAGGCGCGGGCCGTCACGGCGGCGTGCTCGCCCATGGACAGGCCGGTGCGCGGCTCGGCGTTGCGCGGGATGTCGGGGATGAGATGGCGCGGGCGGACCGCCGCAAGGGCCCGCAGCCGGGCGCCGGTGGTCTTCGCGCGCCGGGCCTCCAGGAGGATGCGGCGCAGCGCGTCGTCGACCCCCAGGGGCGCGTCGCTCGCCGTGTCCGCGCCGCCCGCGATCGCGGACTCCGTCCGGCCCAGGGCGATCTTGTCGGCGGCGGTGATCACGGCCTGCAGGCCGGTGCCGCGCGCCTGCTGGATGTCGTAGGCGGGGGTGCGGGGATCCAGCCGCGACCCCAGCACGGTCTCGCGGGCGAGGTTGAAGTCGCGGCTGTGCTTGAGCACCGCCCCGGCGACGAACTCGCCGACCGCGCCGGGGGCCCGGAGTCCGTGGCGCTCGACCAGGGCGTCCACGGCCGCGGTCAGCATCTCCTGGTCGGAGGCCGTGGCGTAGGGGCCGTCGGAGCGGGCGAAGGGGATGCGGCTGCCGCCGACGACGGCGACGGTGGGGGTCCCCCCTGCTCGAACGGAGTTGAGAGCTTGGGGGAGCACCTCTCCGATGTGGAGGGGGTTGCTCATCTCGACCTGCTCCTCACCCGTGACATAGGCTTACCCCCGGTAACCTTACTCCAGAGTAAAGAAACGAACCAGCTGGGAGTCACGCCATGGCCGACCGCTACCTGCGCTTCACGGGGACCGCTCCCGGTCGTTTCCTCACCCGGCGGCTCGGGCTGCCGCAGCCCGTGGCCCTGCGCCGCTGGTCGGCCGAGCGGCCCACGCTGGACGGCCCGCTGCTGCACCTGACCGCGGGCAAGTCGGAGCTCGCCCTCGCCCCCGTCCTGGCCCGCACGGGTGTCGCGGCCGGCGACGGCCGGCCGGCCGCGGTCGTCCTCGACGCCACGGGCGTCCGGGACGTCGACGGGCTCGCCGAGGTGCACGCCGCGCTGCATCCCGTCGTGCGCTCGGTCGCCGACAGCGGGCGGGTGGTGGTCCTGGGCGCGCCGCTCGATCCCGCCGACCACCACCAGGCGGCCGCCCAGCAGGGCCTGGAGGGGTTCACGCGCTCGCTCGGCAAGGAGATCGGGCGCGGGAGGACCGTGACGCTGGTACGGCTCACCGACGCGCGGGCGGCGGAGTCGACGCTGCGGTTCCTGCTCTCGCCCAGGTCCGCGTACGTGAGCGGGCAGGTCATCGAGGTCGCCGGCGGCCCGGCGCAGCCGCCGGAGGACTGGGGCCGGCCGCTCGCCGGGCGGACCGCGCTCGTGACGGGGGCCGCGCGCGGCATCGGCGAGGCGGTCGCCGCGACGCTGGCGCGGGACGGGGCGCACGTGGTGTGCCTCGACGTGCCGGCCGCGGAGGCGGAACTGCGGCGGACGGCCGAACGCCTCGGCGCGAGCACCCTGGCGCTGGACATCACGGCGGCCGACGCGGGCGCGCGGATCGCCGAGGCGCTGCCCGGCGGACTGGACGTCCTCGTCCACAACGCCGGGATCACCCGGGACCGGCGACTGGCCAACATGGCGGCGGACCGGTGGGGCGCGGTGCTCGACGTGAACCTCGGGAGCGTGCTGCGCACCACGGACGTGCTGCTCTCGCGCGGGGTGCTCGGTTCCGGGGGGCGGATCGTGGCCACCGCGTCGATCTCCGGGATCGCCGGGAACGCGGGCCAGACGAACTACGCGACGAGCAAGGCGGGCGTGATCGGGCTCGTGCGGTCGCTCGCGCCGCGTGCGCTCGCCGAGCACGGGGTGACGGTGAACGCGGTCGCGCCCGGGTTCATCGAGACGAAGATGACGGCCGCGGTCCCGCTGTTCATCCGGGAGGCCGGGCGGCGGATGAACTCCCTGGGACAGGGCGGACACCCGGTGGACGTGGCGGAGACGACGGCCTGGCTGGCCGGCCCCGCCTCGGGCGCCGTGAACGGGCAGGTCGTGCGCGTGTGCGGCCAGAGCCTGCTGGGGGCGTAGACCATGACCACCGCCAGCCACCAGATCGTGCTGCCCGGCTCCCCCTCCCTCGCTCCGCTCCTCGCCCTGGGCGCGCTGCGCTCGCCGTTCAAGCGCCCCCGGCCCGGCGCCGCCCCGCCCCGCACCCTCCTCGTCCTGCCCGGCGTCCGCATCGACCTCGCCCGTCTCGCCGCCTACGAGCGCGTCTGCGGCTTCCCCACCGGCGTCGACGCGCTCCCGCTCACCTACCCGCACGTCCTCGGCTTTCCGCTGGCCATGCGGATCATGGCGAGCCGGGAGTTCCCCCTGCCCCTGCTCGGGCTCGTCCACACCTCCATCGAGATCACCCAGCGGGAGGCGCTCGCCCCCACCGACGCCTACGAACTCACCGTGGGCGTGCGGGAACTGGCGCCCCACCGGCGCGGCACCGAGGCGGTCGTCGTCACCGAGGCCCGGACCGGGGGCCGGCTGGTCTGGGAGTCGAGCAGCACCTACCTGGCGCGGCATCGCACCCCCGCGGACCCCGCCGGGGCGCCGCCCGGCGCCGACATCCGCACCGCACTTCCCGCGCGCGCCGAATGGCGGCTCGGCGAGGACGTCGGGCGGCGGTACGCGGCCGTCTCCGGGGACCGCAACCCCATCCACCTGCACCCCCTCACGGCCCGCCTCTTCGGCTTCCCCCGCGCCATCGCGCACGGCATGTGGACCGTGGCCCGGTGTCTGGCGGAGCAGCCGGCCCGCGCAGCCGTCCGAATGCGGGCCGATTTCAAGGCGCCCGTCCTGCTGCCGGGCACCGTGACCTACGCCGCCGACGCCGGGCGCTTCGAACTGCGCGGCGGGGACAGACCGCACCTCACCGGCGACCTGCGGCCCCCGGCGGGCTGAATCCACAGGTCGTCCCCACCCCGCCCTCCTCGGCGGTGCCCCCTAGGCCCTGTCGTCACATTCCCGTCTGCCGTGCGACGCCATGCACGCTCCCCCAAGCTCTTCGAGCAGGGGGCACCCCCACTCGCCGCCCCGGGCCCGGACCCAAGTACATCCAGTACGTGGGTCAGGGCCCAGTACGCCGAGAGCACGCTCCCCCACTCTCGGCTCCGCTCGAGCGGGGGGACCCCCACGACGCCGCGCGGCCCGCCCTTCGGGCGGACGACGCGAATGTGACGACAGGGCCTAGGGTTCGCTGTCGTGGTCGGGCGGCGACCAGGGGTGGCCCTCCATGAGGTTGCCCAGGCCGGCCCAGGCGAAGTTCATCAGGGTGGCGGCGGCCTGCCGGGCGGAGACGCCGGGGTTGGTGTTGGCCCAGTCGGCGAGCGACTCGGCGGCGCCGACCAGGGCCTCGGCGAGCCCGGCGACCTCCCGCTCGGGCAGGTCCGGATCCCGGTGCGCCTGCCGGGCCGCCACCACGATGAGGTGCGTCACGAACGCGACGATCTCCTCGCGCATCGCGGCGACCTCGGCGGCGAAGGGCTCCGGGTGCGTACGGGCCTGGAGGTGCAGGACCGCCCAGGCGTCCGGGTTGCGGGCGGTGTGCGTGAAGAACGCGCACAGCCCTTCCCACAGTTGCCGGTCGGCGCCGAGCCCGGGCCGGACACCGGTGCGCACGGCCTCGATGAGCGCGGCGGCCTCGCGGCGGATGCAGGCGGTGAAAAGGTCTTCCTTGGAGTTCAGGTACAGGTACACCAACGGCTTGGACACACCGGCGAGTTCGGCGATCTCGTCCATGGACGCGGCCATGTAGCCGCGCTGGCCGAAGGTCTTCACGGCAGCGTCCAGCATCTGCTGCTCACGGACCGCGCGCGGCATCCGCCTGGTCTTCACGGAACCCATGCGGGCAAGCCTACGGTCGGCCCGCTCCGGTACGGGCCGAGGTTACGAAGTCTGTCCCTGCGCCCGCGCCGCGTCGTCCGCCGTGTCCTCCTGCTCGCGGTTCGCCTGGAGGTTGGCCTTCATCCGGTCGACCCGCTGCACGATCCGCTCGGACGCCCGGTCCCGCTCCCTGCGGAGCACCACGAAGCTGATGGGGGCCGAGATCACCAGGGCGAGCAGCACGACCCACAGGCCGTTGGAGTCGCCGAGGCCGCGCGGGGCGAGGCCCGAGTAGACGAGGCCCCAGACGACCACGAGGCTGCCCGCGAAGATACCGAGGCGCATCAGCGTGTAGCGGAGCATCCCAAACCACTCTTCCGTTCCGAACATTGCCAAAGGGCACGGCACGTCCAGTGAAGCACGCTCGGCACCCGATCTTGCAGGGGGGTGGCCGCCCCTCACCCGAGCGGCAGCAGCATCGTGATGTCGTCGCGGTCGTCCCCCGGCGCCACCCGGATCGCGCCGGGCACCCGTCCGACCTCCTTGTAGCCGCAGGAGGCGTAGAACCGCTCCAGGCCGGCGCCGCCCCGGCAGGTGAGCCGTATCGCCTCCACGCCCCCGATACGGCGGGCCGCGTCCGCGCCAGCGGACATCAGGTCCCGGCCGTACCCCTTGCCCTGGTGCCGCGGGTGCACCATCACCGTGTAGAGCCACAGCCAGTGCGTCATCAGCCGGTGCGTGTTCGCGGTGAGGAACGCGGTCGCGGCCACCCGCCGCTCCTCGTCGTACCCGACCAGCAGCCGGGTGCGGCCCTCGCTCATCGCGACCAGGTGCTTCACCAGCTCCGGGCGGACGGCCTGCGGCGTCACCGGGGGCACGAACCCGACGGCCCCGCCCGCGTTGGACACGTCCGCCCACAGGTCGAGGACGCCGTCCCGCAGGGCAGGGGTGACGGCCGGATCGAGCTCGAAGGTGAGGGGCACGGGCTCACACCCGCATGGGCTGCGGCTCGTCCCGGCGCGCCGGGTCCGGCCCCTCGTACTCTCGGATGATCTCGTACCGCGTGTTGCGCTCCACCGGCCGGAAGCCGGCGTCGCGGATCAGGTCGAGCAGGTCCTCGCGGGTCAGCTTGCCGGGCGTGCCGAAGTCGTCCGCGTCGTGCGTGATCTTGTACTCGACGACCGAGCCGTCCATGTCGTCCGCACCGTGCTGCAGGGCCAGCTGCGCGGTCTGCACGCCGTGCATGACCCAGAAGACCTTGACGTGCGGGACGTTGTCGAACAGGAGGCGGGAGACCGCGAAGGTCTTCAGGGCCTCCGCGCCGGTGGCCATCGTCGTCCGCTCCTGGAGGCGGTTGCGGACCTTGCCGTCCTTCATGTCCACGAAGTCGTGCTGGTAGCGCAGCGGGATGAAGACCTGGAAGCCGCCGGTCTCGTCCTGCAGTTCACGCAGCCGCAGCACATGGTCCACCCGGTGCCGCGGCTCCTCGATGTGGCCGTACAGCATGGTGCAGGGGGTCTTCAGACCCTTCTCGTGGGCCAGCCGGTGGATGCGCGACCAGTCCTCCCAGTGGGTCCTGTGGTCGACGATGTGCTGCCGGACCTCCCAGTCGAAGATCTCCGCGCCGCCGCCGGTCAGCGACTCCAGACCCGCGTCGATCAGTTCGTCGAGGATCTCCGACGCCGACAGGCCGGAGATCGTCTCGAAGTGGTGGATCTCCGTCGCGGTGAACGCCTTCAGCGAGACGCCGGGCAGCGCCGCCTTGAGCTCGCGCAGCGACCGCGGGTAGTAGCGCCACGGCAGGTTCGGGTGCAGTCCGTTGACGATGTGCAGCTCGGTGAGGTTGTCCGGCTCCATCGCCTTGGCGAGCCGGACGGCCTCCTCGATCCGCATCGTGTACGCGTCCTTCTCCCCCGGCTTGCGCTGGAAGGAGCAGTAGGCGCAGGACGCGGTGCACACGTTCGTCATGTTGAGGTGCCGGTTGACGTTGAAGTGGACCACGTCGCCGTTCTTGCGGGTGCGCACCTCGTGCGCGAGGCCGCCGAGCCAGGCGAGGTCGTCCGACTCGTACAGGGCGACACCGTCCTCACGGGTCAGCCGCTCACCGGCCCGGACCTTGTCCTCCAGCTCGCGCTTGAGCCCGACGTCCATGCTTGTGCCTCTCCCTCCGGACGAACCGTGCCCACCGTACCTTCCGCCCCCGGGGCGGAAGACGCCCCCGTACGGCGCCGCGCGCCTATCGGGGCTCTTCCGGGAGTTCGCCCACGCGGTTCTCCCACTTCGTGGAGAGCACGATCGTGGTCCGTGTGCGGGAGACGCCCTTGGTGCCGGACAGCCGGCGGATGGTCTTCTCCAGGCCGTCCACGTCGGTCGAGCGCACCTTGAGCATGAACGAGTCGTCGCCGGCGATGAACCAGCAGTCCTCGATCTCCTGGAGGTCCTTGAGGCGGCGGGCCACGTCCTCGTGGTCGGCGGCGTCGGAGAGCGAGATGCCGATGAGGGCGGTGACGCCGAGACCGAGGGAGGCCGCGTCGACCGTGGCGCGGTAGCCGGTGATGACGCCGGCCGCCTCCAGGCGGTTGATGCGGTCCGTGACGCTGGGTCCCGACAGGCCGACGAGGCGCCCCAGCTCCGCGTAGGAGGCCCGGCCGTTCTCCCTCAGGGCCTGGATGAGCTGCCTGTCCACCGCGTCCATGCGATTGAAGCCTTCCGCTGAAAGATCCGAAGAGTCTGAAGTGATGAGTGGTGCTGCGGGGTGCCCGGAGAACTACCCGGTTACTGTCACGACGGCCCGGCCCCACGGGTTCGGCCGCCGAGCTCCCCCTCCCAACGGCGGTAGAGCCGGTGCCGCACCCCTGCCGCGTCCAGCACGCGGCCCGCGACGAAGTCCACCAGGTCCTGGATGTGCGTCGCCCCCGCGTAGAACGCCGGCGAGGCAGGCAGCACGACCGCCCCCGCCTCGTCCAGCGCCACCAGGTGCCGGAGCGTCTGACCGCTGAGCGGGGTCTCCCGGACGGCGACCACCAGCCGCCGCCCCTCCTTGAGGGTGACGCTCGCGGCGCGCTGCAGCAGGTCCTTCGAGAGCCCCAGCGCGACCCCCGCCACACAGGCGGTGGAGGCGGGCACGATCAGCATCCCCTTCGTGGGATACGACCCCGAGGACGGCCCGGCGGCCAGGTCGACGGCGCTCCAGTACCGCACCCGCGCGATGTCCGCGTCGAACGTCCCCGGCTTGCCGTCGGCCCCCCGGGACAGCCAGGCCCGCAGGTCGTCCTGCCAGTGCCCGTCCCGGAAGGAGATCCCGGTCTCGTCCAGCAGCGTCAGCCGCGAGGCGCGGGAGACGACCAGATCGACGCTCTCGCCCGCGGCGAGCAGCCCGCGCAGCACGGCGGCGGCATACGGGGTGCCGGAGGCGCCGGAGACCCCCACGATCCAAGGCGTACGCGGCGTCTCTCCTGGCTTGACTGGGTTCACGACACCGAGCCTATCCGGCACCGCGCGGGTCAACGGTGCCGGGCCGATGCCCGGAGGGGGCGGGACGAGGGCGGGGTCGTCACGCCGGACACGGACCCGGACCCGGAGTGGTCGCAGCGGGACCGCGCGAAGGCGGCGGCCGAGCTGATGGCGGGCCGGGTGGCGCGGTCTGGGGTGACACGACGCTCACGGGCCTCGCCCCCACGCAGACGCACATCAGCGGGCAGGGCCGTCGGATCGGGCTCGCGGCGGGCGTGGCGGCGGCGTTCCTGTTCCGCCGCCGGGCGGTGGGGGATGCAGTCGCCACTTCGGGAATGCCCGATCAGGCAGTGGTTGAGGCTCCGGTACAGGAAAGCGGTCTCACCGGTTCGCCGCCGACACCCCCGACGCATCCGGCTCCGCATCACCCGTGCCGGCCCCTCCGGCCTCCCCGACATCCGGTACGGGAAGGCGCAGGCCGCGCGACTCGGCGATGCGCAGGGCGTCGCCCAGGCACTCGGTGAGCCGGAGTGCCGCGTACCGCACCTCGGCGTAGGGGGACATCGGGTCGTCCAGCACCCGGCGTGCGTCCTGGAGGACCTCCACGCCCGTGGCCAGTTGCCGGACTTCCGCCGCGTCGGCGAGACGCGAGACATATCCGCCCTCCCCCTCACCGCCGGGCAGCAGATAGCACGACTTGCCTTCCGGGGACAACCAGGGCAGAAGGCGGAGCGCGGTCACCGGCTCCGGCGATTCCGTCCGCTCCATCAGGCGGCCGCCTCCCCCACGCCGATCAGGCGCCGGTCCGGTTCGATCCCGAAGTCGGCGGCCGGTACGAGCGCGGCACGGCGACGCCGAGGACGGTCCTGATCACGGACGGTGAGGTACGGGCGGACAAGGGCGGATTCGGCGCCGTCGAGGGCGAGGCCCAGCCCGTACGGAGAGCGGTGCGGCGGGAGGGGCGGGGGCGCGAGGTGCCGCGTCATGGCCGGGGCGGTGCAGCGGGGCACCGGTGACCGGTGGATCGGCCGGGGTCCCGCGCGGTGGGTTCCGGTGCCCGGCGCGAACAGAAGGCCCAGCCGGTGGGCGGCACGGTGGATAAGGTTGCGCATGTCGACGCTCCGATTCAGCGTTGGCCGCGCCCCGGGGCCCTGCCAGGCCGCCGGGGTCTTTGCTTTCTCGACTCGATCCCAGTTTGCCTTAGGAAGCATTAGGTAGCAACTAGAAGCATCCGGCTGCCTGTGGTTGTTACCTCATGTGGTGAGCTGCTACGAGGCGCCTTAGCGTGCAGTCATGGCTGATGACCGCGACTGGAGACCCGACCCGACGAGCCACGTCTACGTGTATCTCCAGGTTGTGCACCACATCGCCGAGCAGATCCGCACGGGACGTCTCCCTGTAGGAGCACGACTTCCGGCGGAACGCGACCTCGCGGAACAGTACGGCGTAGCCGTCAACACGATCCGCCGGGCCGTCCGCGAACTCCGAGACCAGGGCCTCGTCATCACCGTGCCCATCAAGGGCACCTTCGTCCGCGCCGAACAACCACCCGCCGACGCCTCGGAGAACGAGACCGCCGGCTGACGGACGGCCTCCAGGAATACGTGCAGACAATTGGCGGGTTTGAGCCACTCGAATCCATCGCGAACTGGCACTTTCCATGTGGCTGTGACCCAAACTCACCAATTCCACAGCCCAAGGCACCGCCAACACCGCTCGACACTCTTCGGACGAACGCCTCGCCCTCGCCGGACGCCAGGCACGCGGGGCGGCGTCCCGAGTGGCCGCGCACGGCAAGGCCACGGCGGAGAGCACCCGACTCCCTTACGCCGGGGCCTTGTTCATGGCGGCGTCCGCACAGTTCAGTTGCCGCCTGGCTCCAGCGGTGGCAGGCAGCGTGGCAGAGCCTTCCTAGAAGTGGCCGCCGATGAAGCCGCCGGTGGCCGTGCCGCCGCCGTAGTAGTAGTGCTGGGAGGTGCTGCTGCGGGGCTTGTACGGCCCGCCGATATAGTGCTCCCCGAAGGTTCGGTACCACCAGTGGTGCAGTGTGACGCCACCGAACTCTCGCTCGGTCTGGGCGATCGCGGCGCCGTCCCAGACGACTCGGCCGCCGTGCCGGTCACGCTGCTCGGACAGGACCCGCTGGAGCTCCCCCAGGTGCAGCCCGGACGCGCTCACAGAGACGGCTGGCTCCGGAACGTCGACGGGCTCGACGTCGTGACGGAAAACGTACAGGACGGGTCGGCCACTGTCGCCGTCCGGCAAGGACGCCCAGCCCCACAGCCGCCGTGCGGCCAGCTCCGCCCTGCGGCGATTCGCCTGCTGCCGGGCGCGCTCCTCGGCTCGCGCCATCTCGTTCTCGGCCTCGATCCCCGCGCGGATCTCCGAGCGTATGGGAGCGTACGCGGTGTCGGCCGCCCGTACGGCATCGGTGTACCGCTCCTGGGCCTGCTGCCAGGCAGCCTCGGCGCGGCGCCACTTGCCGAACGTCCAGCGCCGGGCGCGGGCCGCCCGGCCCCGAGCGGCCTCCAGCTCGACGTCGGCCTGGTCCATGGCTTCGGCGTAGACTTCGACGGCCTGCCGCCAGCGTCGTAACTCCTCTTCCGTGCAGAGTAAGGCCCCGCCCTGGGGGCTCTTCTGGTATGGATTGCGGGGGGCGAACAGCGGACCGAGCTGTTCGTCGGCGTTCAGCAGGTGCTTGGGCCGCAGCTCCTGCGCCCATGTGTAGCGGCCCACCAGTTCCGCATTCCCCTTGGACTGCACCGCCTCGGACCATGTCATCTCCATCACCTCCACAGTCGGCTCACTCCAGCGTGCGCGCGGCTGTGCCGGGGAACAACGGGCCGGTCCCGCCGTTTTCACCTGGACGAGTCTGTCCAGATACGTTCAGCGGAACCGCGAATGCGACGCGCAGTAGCCGTAGTTCGCACATCCCGCCGACTCCGACCGCTTGACGTGGGACGGGACATCCCGCACGGCACCGGCGTCGAGTCGGCGCTCCATACCGTGTCGTGCCAGAAGTCCGGGTCCTTCGCCAACATCCGGATCACCCGCTTGATCTGCGGCAGCGAGGCCCGCACCAGCCGGCGTGCGTTGTCCGGTCCCGCGGCGGCGAGGGCGGTGGCCCGCAGCAGCGTCGTCTTGCCGGATCCGTTCCGCCCCGCGAGAACAGTCCATCCGGCGTAGGAGCCGTCTGGCCGTGCGAGACCGAGCACGGCGTCGCGGTCGCCGTGGAACGATCTGATGTTCCGCACACAGATCCGGCTCACATACATCGGGGGCGTCTTCCTGTAGGTCGGGCGCCCACCATCACCGAGCGCACTCTACGGGCTCTGCGGGCCGGCACCGCCCGCGCCGACGCCTACACCGTCAGGCCCCGAGCCAGGAGATCGAGAAGGGCGCACACGAACAGGGCGATGCCGATGAACCCGTTGACGCTGAAGAACGCCCGGTCGAGCCGGCTGAGGTCGTGGGGCCGGACGATCGTGTGCTCGTAGGCGAAGGCGCTCGCCACGATCAGCAGGCCCAGCCAGAAGAAGCCGCCCGCCCCGGTGGCGACGCCGTACCAGACGAACAGCGCCGTCGTGACGGCATGGCAGACACGGGCGCCCCGGACGGCGGCCGGGACGCCGAAGCGGGCCGGCACCGACATCACCCCCGTCGCCCGGTCCGTGTCCACGTCCTGGCAGGCGTAGATGAGGTCGAAGCCGCCGATCCAGATGCCGACGGCGAGGCCGAGGATCACCGCGTCCCAGGACCACGCGCCGCTGATCGCCAGCCAGCCGCCGACGGGCCCCATCGCCTGGGCGAGGCCCAGGATGGCCTGCGGGAAGTTCGTGAACCGCTTGCCGTACGGGTACACCACCATCGGGATCACCGCGATGGGGGCGAGCGCCAGGCACAGCGGGTTGAGCAGGGCCGCCGCGCCGAGGAAGAAGACCAGCGCGATCAGCGCACCGGTCCACGCGTGGCGCACCGTCATCGCGCCGGTGACCAGCTCGCGGTGGGCCGTGCGCGGGTTGCGGGCGTCGATCTCGCGGTCGATGATCCGGTTCGCCGCCATGGCGAAGGTGCGCAGGCCCACCATGGCGACGGTCACGAGCAGCAGCCGGCCCCACTGGATGTTCCGGTCCTGCTGGTACATCGCGGTCAGCGCGGCGATGTAGGCGAAGGGCAGGGCGAAGACGGAGTGCTCGATCATCACCAGGCGCAGGAACGCCTTGGTGCGTCCTGGCTGCGGGATCGCGGCGGAGGCGCTGCTCACAGGCCCGGACCATCCCCGCGTCGGCGGGGAAACCCCTTCTCCGCCCTGCCTGCTGCCAGCATGTCGGTAGGCATCACAGCCCGTACTCCTTCCAGCGTCGCGTCACCCGTTCGGATGTCTCCGGGTCGGACAGCACCATGTCGGGCCAGCCGCCGTCCCTCGTGTAGCCCTCCTCGGGCCACTTCTTCGTCGCGTCGATGCCCGCCTTGCCGCCCCAGAACTGCTGGTACGAGGCGTGGTCGAGATGGTCGACGGGACCTTCCACGACCGTGAGGTCGCGGGCGTAGTCCGTGTTGCCCAGGGCGCGCCAGGCGACCTCGTGCAGATCGTGCACGTCGCAGTCGGAGTCGACGACCACGATCAGCTTCGTCAGGGACATCATGTGGGCGCCCCAGACGGCGTGCATCACCTTCTGCGCGTGCTTGGGGTACTTCTTGTCGATCGACACGATCGCGCAGTTGTGGAAGCCGCCGGCCTCGGGCAGGTGGTAGTCCACGATGTCCGGGACGATGATCTTGAGAAGCGGCAGGAAGAAGCGCTCGGTCGCCCGGCCGAGGGGCCCGTCCTCCGTCGGGGGGCGGCCCACGACGATCGACTGGAGCAGGGGGCGCCGGCGCATGGTGACGCAGTCGATCGTCAGCGCCGGGAAGGGCTCCTGCGGGGTGTAGAAGCCGGTGTGGTCGCCGAAGGGGCCCTCGGGGAGCATCTCTCCGGGCTCCAGCCAGCCCTCCAGGACGACCTCGGCATGGGCCGGTACCTGGAGCGGGACCGTCCTGCAGTCGACCATCTCGATCCGCTTGCCCGCGATGAACCCGGCGAAGAGGTACTCGTCGATGTCACCGGGAAGCGGTGCGGTGGAGGCGTACGTCACCGCCGGCGGGCACCCGAAGGCGATGGCGACCGGCAGCTTCTCCCCGCGTCGTGCCGCCACCTGGTAGTGGTTGCGGCTGTCCTTGTGGATCTGCCAGTGCATGCCGATGGTGCGCTTGTCGTGGCGCTGGAGGCGGTACAGCCCGAGGTTGCGGATCCCGGTCTCGGGGTCCCTGGTGTGCGTGAGCCCGAGGTTGAAGAAGGAGCCGCCGTCCTGGGGCCAGGTGAACAGGGCGGGGAGCCGGTCGAGGTCGACCTCGTCGCCGCGCAGCACGACCTCCTGCACGGGTGCGTTGTCGGACTTGACCTTCCTGGGCGGTACATGGGTCATCGCGCCGAGCTTCCCGAACGCCTCGCGCACGCCGACGAACCCGTGCGGCAGCTCGGGCCTGAGCAGTCCGCCGATCTTGTCGGAGATCTCGCCGTACGACGTCAGGCCGAGCGCCTTGAGGAGGCGGCGGTCGGTGCCGAAGACGTTCATGGCGAGGGGCATCGCGGAGCCGCGCACGTTCTCGAAGAGCAGCGCGGGACCGCCGGACTTCTGCACGCGGTCGACGATCTCCCCGACCTCCAGACACGGGTCGACCTCGGCTTTGATGCGCTTGAGATCCCCTTCGCGCTCCAGCGCCCGGAGCAGGGACCGAAGATCGTCGTAGGCCATGCGTTCCAGTATCGGGCAAGGGCTAACCTGGCCCCGTCACCGGGGCCGTCCCATGCCCCGTCACCGTCTGCTGGGGGATCGCACCACCATGTTCCGGTATCTGCCCTATCTGCTGGTCCTGGCGCTGTGGATCTACGCCTTCATCGACTGCCTGAACACCCCCGAGGAAGAGGTGCGGGGGCTGCCCAAGGTGGTCTGGGTCATCATCATCCTGCTCTTCGGCGAGGTCCTGGTCGGCCCCATCGCCTGGCTCGTCGTCGGCAAGGTGCGCCACGCCCCCTCCGGGGGAGGCGCCACGCCTTCCGAGTGGCACCGCAACCACCGCACGGCCTGGGTCGCGCCCGACGACAACCCCGAGTTCCTGCGGTCGTTGAAGGAGGAGAACAAGAAGGACGAGGCGCTCCTGAAGGACTGGGAGGCCGACCTGCGGCGGCGCGAGGACGAGTTGCGGCGCCGCGAGCAGGACGAGGACCCGAAGGGCGAATGAGCCCTCCCCGCGCGCCGGGCCAGCGCGCGGCGGACTCGGTCGATCACATGCGGGCGGGCCGCGGAACGCATTCGTGACCCAACGGACACCACGCGCCCTGGTACGAATCAACGTCCCCTTTTTACAGTGGTGTTGATACAACTCACAGCAGCACATCGGACCGGACCGCGCCAGGGGGAGGATGCGGTGCTCAGAGGGCTGCACGGCCGGGAACCGCTGTTCGACACCGATCCGCCCGGTCTCGCTGCACGGCTCGTGGGTCTGCGCCCGTACCAGCTGCGGTCCACCCCGTACGAGCACGGGGACGACCTGCCGTTCGTGGTGTTCGCGGGCGGGCGCGGCCTCGGCAAGAGTGCGCTGCTCGCAGAGGTGCGGGCCGCCTACCAGGGACGCACGCCCGTCGCGCTGATCGACGGCGAGGAGACCCAGTTCGCCGGGCCGCCGGCGGAGCGGCCCGGCGGGGCGTGGTCGCCGGTCGCGCAGGGGCTCACCACGGTGGCCGAACAGCTCGCCGAACCCGTAACCGGCGCGCGGCGGATCGGTTTCCCCCGGCTCGTGTCCGGGCTGCTGGCCGTGGCGGCGGGCGGCTGGAACAGCCGGGACCTGCCGCGTCTGCGGCACGAGGCCGAGCGGATCCTGCTGCTGAACGACCCCCGGTCCTTCCTCGACGGGTTCGCGGGGCGCTGGGTGAGCAAGGTGATCGCCAAGCTCATCGTCTCCATGTCGAGCACCGGGCCCGCCGTCGAGCCGATCATCGAGGCGACGCTGGAAGCCTTCGGCGAAGGGGTCTCGCCCACCCACCGCCGGCTGCGGAGAGCCGCCGCCTGGTACCGCGACTACCCGAACGCGGGCGGCAACCCCAAACTGGGGCTCATCCTGCTCTCCGGGCACTTCCGGGCCGGCGGCGACTCCCGTACCCACGCCGAGCGCCATCTCGTGCGCGCGCTGCTCGCCGACCTCGACGACGCCTACGCGGGCGTCGTGCGGCGCTCCCACCGGCCCGGCCGCCCGGTCGTGCTGATCGACAACGTGCAGGAACCCGCCGGGCGCGGCCTCATGGAGGCCGTGCTGCGCGACCGCGCGGACGGCATCGGGGACCGGGTGGTCTTCTTCTCGGCGCTGCGCGGATACGCGCTCCCGGCGCTGCGCAACGCGGGCCGCCGCACCCTGGCCGAGGTCGCCCGCGGCACCGGCTGGGAACCGGGCGCCTCCCCGTCCTCCCGGGCGCTGGTCGTCTCGCTGCCGCCGCTGACGCCCGACCACACCCTGCACCTCGTGGGGGCCGTGTGCCGGGGCCTGGAGGTACCGCCCCAGCTCCCGCACGCCACCCACCGGTTGACCGGCGGCAGCCCGCTCGGTGTCACCCTGCTCGCCGAGTCCGCCCGGCAGAACCTGCCCCGCGGCGCCACCTCCCTCGGCGCGCTGCTCACCCGTGACGTCGCCCTCCACGCCGATCACACCGGCCGCCCCGCCCACCAGGAGCTGCTGGACCGGCTGGTGCCCGGCGGCCGGCTCGACGAGCTGACCGTGCTCGCCGCCGCCCACGACCGGGACTCCGCGCTGGCGCTCGCGCGGGAACACCTCCCGGAGGACTTCGGCGCGGCCGGGGTGCTCGGTCTGGAGGAGCGGCTCGCCGAGGAGGGATGGCCCACGGCGGAGGGGCAGTTCGTCGGCGATCCGTTCCTGCGGACGCTGCTCCTGCTGCGGCTGCACCACCTCGACGCCGGCCACGAGCGGTGGACGGCGGCCCACCGCACCCTCGTCGACCACTACGGCGAGCGGGACACCGCGGACGCCGCCCGCTACCGCCTGCACCACGAACTCGCCCTCGGCCGGACGGACCTCGCGGTCGCCCGGCTGCGCGACACCTTCCCGGGCGCCGACGTCGGCGACTGGCTGGGGTCGCTCGTGTTCATCGCCTCCGCGTCCTACTACCACGCGCACGACGCCGAGGGCCGCGACGTGGGCGGCCCCGACCACCGGGCCGCGGTCGCGCTGGGGCGCACGGACGCGGCTCAGCGGCCGCCGGAGGGCGCGGACGCCGTGCTGCACCTGCGGGTACGGCGCCTGCTGCACGCGGTGTGGCAGCTGACCGATCCGCTGGTCCTGCCCGACCCGGAGGTGGCCGAGCGGCTGCGCTTCGAACTTGAGCAGTTGTCGAATCTGCGGCCGGGGGGCACCGCCCTGCTGTGGCGCGCGTCGCGGGACTGGCCGTCGGACGCGCTGGCCGGCCGGCCGCTGCGCGTTCCGGACGACGAGGACGGGGGCCGGTGATGGCCGGACGGCTGTGGAGATGGCTGCGCGAGGACGTGTGGGAGATCCCGTTCCGCCGGTATGCGGCGCTGCTGCTCGCCGCGGTGCTCACGGCCGCCGCCGTGTGGGGCGGGCTGCGGCTGGGCGAGCAGGACCGGTCCTGCGCCGAGGGGGTGGTCCGTCCCGGGGACAGCGACGACTGCGTGGGCGTGTCGGCGACGGCGTACGACTTCGGGCAGCCCCGGTTCACCCGGGTCATCCGGGCGGTGGACCGGGAGAACGACCGTCTGACGGCGGGACGTTACGTCACCGTCGCGCTCTTCGAGCCGTTCACCGCGAGCGACCCGGACAGCGTCAACGACACGCTGCACGAGCTCCAGGGCGCCTATCTCGCCCAGTACCACGCCAACCACGAGGCCACCGGGGAGACCCCCGACATCCGGCTGGTGCTGGCCAACACCGGCCGCGACGGGACGTACTGGCCGGACGTGGTGGACCGGCTGACCGAGATGGCCGAGGGGCCCGACCGGCTGCGGGCGGTGACCGGCATAGGGCTGAGCACCGACAACAACAGGGCGGCCGTCAGGGAACTGACCGGCCGCGGCATCCCCGTCGTCGGCTCCTCCATCACCGCCGACAGCCTCGCCAACGGTCCCGGCGGAAAGGACCCCTTCCCGGGGCTCGCCCGCGTGGCCCCCACCAACAGCGACTCGGCCCGCGCCCTCGCGTCCTTCGCCCGGGTCTCCGCGGGCAGGGCGATGCTGGTGTACGACAGGCCCGGCGACCCGTACACCCGTACCCTGCAGAGCGCCTTCGAGAGGCTGACGGCCGGATCGCCCTACCAGCCGCAGCCGTTCAGCCCGCCCGCGGACCGCACCCAGGAGGGCACGACGGCGAACCAGTTCCGGCAGATCACCCAGCTGGTGTGCGACACCCCGAAGACCACGGACACGATCCTGTTCGCCGGCCGGCACACCCAACTGCGGCAGTTCGTCAACGCGTTGGGGGCACGCGGCTGCATGGACCACCGGCTGACGCTGCTCACGGGCGACGAGGGCTCGTACCTCACCGGCGACCGGCAGCTCGACCGGACGGCGCTGAACCGCAGTCTCTCCGTGCGCTACACGGCGCTGGCACATCCGGACGCGTGGAAGGGCGAGAAGGCGACGACGGGGGGCAGTCCGGCGGACGCCGCGGCCCTGGACTCGCTGATCGGCCGGAGCGGCCGGGAGCCCGTCGGGCCGATCGGCCCGGTCGTCCTGGACGACGGGCAGCTGATCATCGCCTACGACGCCATGCGGCTGGTGGTGCAGGGAGTGCGGGAGGCCACGCCGAGCGGCCGGGTGGCGCCGGCGCTGGGGGACGTCGTCAACGAGTGGTCGCTGATGAAGGGGTCGCAGCGGCTGAACGGGGCGAGCGGGTGGATCTGCCTCGACGCGCACGGCAATCCGTACGACAAGGCCGTGCCGATCGTGGAGCTGACGCCGTCGGGCGGGTCGCGGTTCGTGAGGATCGCCTGGCCGGAGGGCAAGGCGCCGGCCAGGGAGTGCCTGCCCCCCGCGTGAGCGCCGTCACAGGATGCCGCCCTCCACGGAGGCGAGCAGGCGCTCGAAGCGTTCCCGCCAGCCCGGATCGCGGTCGTCGGCGCTCTCGTGGGTGAACCGCACGGTGGTGCCCGCCGGGCGGTCCGGCTCCAGGTGGAAGCGGATGCGGTCGCGGCCGGCCACCGTGTACTCGACGACCCGCTCGACGTCCCAGGCGGTGATCCGTCCCCGGGCCGCCGCGCCGGGCAGCCGGAGTACCACGGCGCCGCCGAGCCGGGGTTCGAAGGGCTCGGCGACGGCCAGCCACTCCCGCAGGCCCGCGGGGGTGGCCAGAGCGGTCCAGACCTCCTCCACGGGCCGGGCCAGGCGCAGCTGGTAGTGCCGTATGCGGGCGTCCCCCCGGCGCTCGGCTGTGCCCTCTTCGATGGGATTGGTCATGACACCAGCGTGGCCCGCGGACGGGGGTTCCGCACCCGTTGCGGAGGCGGTGCGGCCAGGCGTCCGGCGCCGCGGTGAGGCCCGGCGCGGCGGCCGTGCACGAAGGCCGGTGCCCGCGGCATGGATCACGGGAACCGGCCTTCGCGTATACGGGGTGCCCCGGCGGTCAGAAGCCCTTGTAGGAGTGCATGCCGGACACGAAGATGTTGACGCCGTAGTAGTTGAACAGCCAGCAGCAGAAGGCGGCGAGCGCGATGTACGCGGCCTTGCGGCCCTTCCAGCCGGCCGTGGCCCGGGCGTGCAGATAGCCGGCGTAGGCGACCCAGGTGATGAACGACCAGGTCTCCTTCGGGTCCCAGCCCCAGTAGCGGCCCCAGGCGTCACCGGCCCAGATGGCGCCCGCGATGATCGTGAAGGTCCACAGCGGGAAGACGGCGGCGTTCACGCGGTAGGCGAACTTGTCGAGCGAGGCCGAGGAGGGCAGCCGCTCCAGGACGGAGGTGGCGAAGGTGCCGGGCGTGCCGCCGTTCTGCAGCTTGTTCTCGTAGGAGTCCTTGAACAGGTAGAGGATCGTGCCGACCGCGCCCACGTAGAAGACCGCGCCGCAGATGATCGCCGTGGAGACGTGGATGTACAGCCAGTAGGAGTGCAGGGCGGGCACCAGCTGGTCGCTGTCCACGTACAGCACGGTGACGGCGAGGCCGAGGTCGAGGAGCACCGTGGTGATCAGCGGGAGACCCAGCCAGCGGACGTTCTTCCTCAGCGCGAGCAGCGCCAGGTACACGCCCACGGCGGCCGTGGAGAACGTGATGTTGAACTCGTACATGTTGCCCCACGGGGCCCGCTGCACCGACAGGGCGCGGGCGAGCACGCCGCCGAACTCGACGAGGAAGGACACCACGGTGAGCGACACGGCGATCCGGCCGTACAGGTCGCCCTGTTCGTCGCCTCCGTGGGCACCGGGGCCGTCCGGCACGTCACGGGCGCCGGCCGCGGCGCGGGTGACGACCTCGGGCCGCTCGAGCACCGCGGTGCCCCCGGCCTTCCTGACGGTGACGGCGGGCGCCGCCGCCTCCTTCGGGGCCGCGGAGGTCAGCGCGCCGGCCGTGCGGGCGACCTTGCTGCGGCTGCCGAAGAGCCATTCGGCGATGTACGCGAAGAATGCCAGCGTGTAGACGGCCATCGCGGAGTAGATCAGCGTGTTGCTGATGTTCGCGAGGTGTTCGTTGGTGGCGACGGCGAGGGTCATGTGGTCGAGGGTCACTTGTTCCGAGCCCCTTCAGCGGCAGGTACGGGGGTTGCGGCGTCCGGCTCCTGATCGGGGTCGGCGTCAGGGTCGTCGTTCTTCGTGGGTGCCCGGTCGTGGACGAGCGCGGCCAGGTCGCCGAGTTCCTCGGGCAGCTTCGGGGACTCGCTGCGGCCGAGTCCCGCCATCTCCACGAGGGTGGCGCCGTCGGCGCCGGTCGTCGCGCGCACCCAGACGCGGCGGCGCTGGATGAACAGGGAGGCGGCCAGGCCGAAGATCGCGGCGAGCGCGCCGCCGAGCGCCCAGCCGCTGCCGGGCTCCTGCACGACCTGGAAGCCGGCCCACTCCTTGATGTCCTTCTCGAAGGTGATCGAGCCGTTGCCGCCCGGCAGTTGCATGGTCTGGCCGGGCACCAGGCGGGCCTTGAGGATGTCGCCCTTGGCGTCCTTGAACTGCTTCAGGTTCTTGGTGTCCAGCTGGTACACGTTCTGCGGGATGCCGGCGTTGACGCCCAGGTCCCCGTGGTACGCGTTCAGCGCCAGCACCGGATTGTCGAGCGCCGGGAACTGGGAGAACATCGTGCCCTTGCCGGCGCCGGCGAAGGTCGGCACCAGGATCGCGTGGAAGCCGAGCTGCTCCTGCTGCCCCTGGGCGTTGCGGTAGCCGTCCAGCACCTTGATCGCGCCCTGTGAGGTGACGTTGCCGTCGATCGGCAGCAGCGGCACCGCGTCGTGGAAGACGACATGGCCCTTGCCGTCGCGCACGGTGACGACGGGCGCGTACCCGTGGCTGACGAGGTAGACCTTCGCGTCGTCGATGTGCAGCGGCTCGTTGACCTTGATGGTGCTCTTCTTCTCCTTGCCGTAGGCGCCCATGCTGTAGGTGATGGCCGCCTGGTACGTGCGCGGGGTGCCCTTGTTGGGGCCGCTGCGCTCGTAGGTTCCGGTGAAGTTCTTCAGGTTGAAGCTGAAGGGCACCAGGTCGTCGCTGGTGAAGAGGTTTCCGGACTTGAAGTCGTCGTACTGGGTGAGGGTGTTGGAGAACCCGCCTCCCTCGACGATCAGCTTGTTGCCCTCGGACTTGTAGAGCTGGCCCCAGGCGAAGGCGACCAGCAGCACGATCAGCGCGACGTGGAAGGCCAGGTTGCCGAACTCACGCAGATAGCCCTTCTCGGCGGCGACGGCGTCTCCCGCGACATGCGCGCGGAAGCGCCGTTGCCCGAGGACCTTCAGGGCGGCCTCGCGGACCTGTTCGGGATCGGCGTCGGTGCGCCAGGCCGCGTACGCGGGCAGCCGGGTCAGCCGCTTGGGCGCGGCCGGCGGGCGGCCCCTCAGCTGGCCCGTGAACTGCCAGGTGCGCGGCACGATGCAGCCGATGAGGGAGACGAACAGCAGGATGTAGATCGCCGAGAACCACACCGAGCTGTACACGTGGAACAGCCCGAGCTTGTCGTAGAGCGGGCCGAGCACCGTGTGCCGGTTCTTGAAGTCCGCCACCTTCATCACGTCGGTGCCGGACTGCGGGATGAGCGAGCCGGGGATCGCGCCGAGCGACAGCAGGAACAGCAGGATCAGGGCGACCCGCATGGAGGTCAGCTGCCGCCAGAACCAGCGGGCCCAGCCGAGGGTCTCGCGCGCGGTCCAGGTGATCCATCCCTTGGCGCCGGGGGCGCGGGTGCCGCCGAAGGAGCCGGGCACGGCGGTCTCGGCGGGCGCGGTGGACAACTGCGAGCCGGCCTCCCCGAGGTCGGGTTCGGCGCCGAGGCGGGCCTCCGGGGGTTCGGGGGTCCCGGTCGTCTCGGGGGTCTCCGAGGTCCCGGGGGTCCCGGTCGTCCCGGGCGTCCCGGGGGTCTCGTCGCTGTGCACGTCGGCGCTCCGTGTGTCGCTCATGGATCAGACCCCCACCGTGAAGCCGCTGGACCAGCTCTGCATGTGCTGCACGATGCCGTCCCAGACGCCGGTCAGCAGCAGCAGTCCGGTCACGATCATCATGCCGCCCCCGATGCGCATCACCCAGGCGTAGTGCCGCTTGACCCAGCCGAAAGCGCCGAGCGCCTTGCGGAAGGCGACCGCGGCGAGCACGAAGGGCACGCCCAGGCCGAGGCAGTAGGCGACGGTCAGTATGGCCCCACGCCCGGCGCTCGCCTGGTTGAACGCGAGGGCCTGCACGGAGGCGAGGGTCGGGCCGATGCACGGCGTCCAGCCGATCCCGAAGAGCGCGCCGAGGAAGGGGGCGCCCACGAGGCCGGCGGCGGGCCGGTTGTGGAAGCGGAACTCGCGCTGGGTGAGCCAGGGCATCAGGCCCATGAAGAACACGCCCATGAGGATCATGAGCACCCCGAGCGTCTTGGACAGGGTGTCCTTGTGCTCCTGCAGCGTCTGCCCGAAGAACCCGAACAGCGCGCCCCCGGACACGAACACGGCGGTGAAGCCGAGGACGAACAGTGAGGCTCCGGCGACCATCCGGCCCCGCCGTGCCTCGGCGAGGTCGGTGCCGGTGACGCCGGTCACATACGACAGATAGCCGGGGACCAGCGGCAGGACGCAGGGCGAGAAGAAGGAGACGAGGCCGCCGAGGAGGGCGACCGGCAGGGCGACCAGCAGGGCCCCGTTGAGGACCGTCTGGTTCGGGTCGGTGGCCGCGGCGAGCATGGACACTGCGGTCACGTCACTTCTCCGCGAGGACCGGGTCGATCAGCCGGCGCAGCTTCTCCTCGCTGAGGGGCTGCAACGTGCGCGCGGCGATCTTCCCGTCCCGGTCGAGGACGAGCGTGGAGGGGATCGCCTGCGGGTTGAGGGTGCCCTTGCGGAAGCGGAGCATCAGCTTGCCGGTCGGGTCGTACAGGCTCGGGTACGTGACCCCGTACTGCTTCTCGAAGGCGCGGGCCGGTTCCGTGCTGGTGTCACGGGTGTTGATGCCGACGAACTGGACGCCCCGGCCCGCGGTCTGCGCGGCGACCTTGACGAAGTTCGGCGCCTCGGCACGGCACGGCGAGCACCAGGAGCCCCAGACGTTGATGACGACGACCTTGCCCTTGTAGTCGGCCACGTCCAGCTTCGTACCGTCGATCGTCGTGCCGGACAGGTCGGGGGCGGCGTCCCGCTCGCCCTTCGCCGCGGTCGCGATGCCGTCCGCACCGGTGATGAAGCCGGTCTTGCCGGAGCCCCCGGAGGTGCCGCCGGAGGTGCAGGCGGACAGGGCGAGCGCCGCGACGGCGGCACCGACGGCGACGAGGGCGGTGCGTCGGCGGGTGCGGGTGCGGGTACGCGTGCGGTTCAGGCGTCGGGGGGCGCGGCAGGCGGCACTCATGTGAAAAGTTTCGCATGTCCGTTCCGAGGATCTTGCGCACCCCCCTCGCGGACGCGGCGCGGGCGGCGACCCGCGTGTCAGGCCGCGTGCGACGGGCTGCCCGAACCCCCCTTGCCGGTGCCCGACAGGAATTCCTTCCAGCCGCCCGCCGGCTGCTGCCCCACGTCCAGGGACTGCAGCTTGGCGACGACCTCGGGCCGCTGCACGTCGAGCCAGTCCGTGAACTGCCGGAACGACACGAGCCGTACGTCGGCGCCCTTCTCCTTCTCGCGTGCGATGTGCTTGAAGGCCGTCTCGACGGCGTCCATGTAGATGCCGCCGTTCCAGTGCTCGAAGTGGTTGCCTATGAAGAAGGGCGCGCGATTGGTCTCGTACGCCCTCTTGAATCCGGATATGTACGAATTCGCCGCCTGGGTGCGCCAGCCGGGGTAGTTGGACGGGGGCGCCTGCGTCGTCCTGATCGACTGGTTGGCGAGCATGTTGTAGTCCATCGACAGGACCTCGAACCGGTGCCCGGGGAACGGGATCAGCTGGAGCGGGAAGTCCCACAGGCCCTGCCGCTTCACCGGCCAGCGCTGGCGGCCGCCGGGCGAGGACGCGTCGTAGCGCCAGCCGAGTGCGCGCGCCGTGGGCAGCAGCCTGTCCTGGCCGAGGAGACAGGGCGTACGGCCGCCGATCAGCTCCTTGTCGTAGTCGAAGGGCAGCGACGGCAGATCGGTGAAGCCGGTGTTGGTGCGCCATTCCTTGACGAAGGACTTGGCCTGCTCGATCTCGCTGCGCCACTGCTTGGGGGTCCAGTGGTCGACCGTTCCGAAGCCGGAGCAGAAGTGGCCGTTGAAGTGGGTGCCGATCTCGTGGCCCTCGAGCCAGGCGCGGCGGACGTTCCGGAGCGTGGCGCGGATGTGATCGTCCGTCAGATAACCGATGTCGGAGGCGCCCGGCGCGTTGTTCGGGGGAAGGTACTTGCGCTTCTTCGACTCCGGGAGCAGGTAGAGCCCGGAGAGGAAGAAGGTCATGTGCGCGCCGTGCTCCTTGGCGAGGTCGAGAAAGCGCGGGAAGAGACCGTTTCCGACCTCACCGGCACCGTCCCAGGAGAAGACCACGAACTGCGGCGGGGTCTGACCGGGCTCCAGCGGTGCGGGTTTTCCGGGCTGGTTCGGCTGTTTGCCGCTGTCGGCGGTGGAGCCGTCACCCAGGGGGCGCGCGGTGGCCGTGGGGCTGTGGGACGGGCTGGAACCCCCCCGGCCGGAACCGCCGTCGGCCCGTCCGCCGTCCCCGTCCTTGGAACCGCAGGCGGCCAGTCCCAGCGTGGCCGCCGCACCCGCCCCGAGCCCTATCAGTCCCCGCCGGCTGATGTCCCGCATCCCGTCCCCATTTCATCGCGCCCTCTCGGTGGTCACCCATTCAGAGGGCGCGACGAAGACGACGGTTCCGCCGAACGCGAGCCTATATAGCGGATTTTACGAAGATACGCCCACATGGCAGGACTGGATACGTCTTGTGACGAAGCGTGCGTGTAAGCGCGCAGCGCCGGGAACCCGGACCCGTTGCCCGGACCCGGAATCCCTCAGGCCCCGAACGCCTTGTCCTTCCCCTTCACCGGCTTGGCACCCGCGAGGAGATGCGCCGGAACCAGTTCGCGGGCCGGCTCGGAGTACCCGACGGACACGATCCGGTCGCCCTGGAACGTGAACGTGGTCAGGGAGGCCAGCGTGCACTGCCGCTTGCGCGGGTCGTGCCACAGCCGCCGCTTCTCCACGAAGCTGCGCACGATCCAGATCGGCAGCTGGTGGCTCACGCACACGGCCTCGTGCCCGCGCGCCGCGTCCTTGGCGGTGTGCAGCGCCCCCATCATCCGGACGACCTGCTCCACGTACGGCTCCCCCCAGGACGGCTTGAAGGGATTGACCAGGTGCTTCCAGTTCTCGGGTCGTCTGAGCGCCCCGTCGCCGACGCCGAAGGTCTTCCCCTGGAAGACGTTGTCGGCCTCGATGAGGCGCTCGTCGACGGCGAGGTCCAGCCCGTGCGCCTTGGCGATCGGGGTGGCCGTCTCCCGGGCCCGCTCCAGCGGGGAGGAGACGACGTGGGTGACGTCCCGTGAGGCGAGATGCTCCGCGACCCGGTCGGCCATCCGCCGGCCCAGCTCGGACAGGTGGTAGCCGGGCAGACGTCCGTAGAGGACCCCGTCCGGGTTGGCGACCTCGCCGTGCCGCATCAGGTGGACGACGGTGATGTCACTCATGCTGCTGTGGCCTCCGCAGCTGCCCGGGCCGCCGCCGGAAGGGCGTCGGCGATCCGCTGGACGGCCCGCTCGTCGTGGGCGGTGGAGACGAACCACGACTCGAAGGACGAGGGCGGCAGGTAGACGCCCTGGGAGAGGAGGGAGTGGAAGAAGGCGGTGAACCGGAAGGACTCCTGCGCCTTGGCGTCCTCGTAGTCGCGCACCGGGCGGTCGGTGAAGAACACGGAGAACATGTTGGAGGCGCTCTGCAGCCGGTGGGCGACGCCTTCCTTGCCGAGCGCCTCGGTGACCAGCGTGCGGATCTCCGCGGAGACCGCGTTCACCTTGTCGTACGCGGCGTCGTCCAGCAGCCGCAGCTGGGCGAGGCCGGCGGCGGTGGCGACCGGGTTCCCGGAGAGGGTGCCGGCCTGGTAGACGGGCCCGGCCGGGGCCAGGTGCGCCATCACGTCCGCTCGCCCCCCGAAGGCGGCGGCGGGGAAGCCGCCGCCCATGACCTTGCCGAAGGTCATGAGGTCCGGCTCGACCCCGTCGATCCCGTACCAGCCGGCCCTGCTGGTCCTGAAGCCGGTCATGACCTCGTCGGAGATGTAGAGGGCGCCGTTGTCCCGGCAGAGGTCCTTGAGCCCCTGGTTGAACCCGGGCAGCGGCGGCACGACGCCCATGTTCCCGGGCGACGCCTCGGTGATCACGCAGGCGATCTCGCCGGGGTGCGCGGCGAAGGCGGTACGGACGGCGTCCAGGTCGTTGTAGGGCAGGACGACGGTGTCGCCGGCCTGGGCGCCGGTCACGCCGGGGGTGTCGGGCAGCGCGAAGGTGGCGACCCCGGACCCGGCGGCCGCCAGCAGCGAGTCGACGTGCCCGTGGTAGCACCCGGCGAACTTGATCACCTTGGACCGCCGGGTGAACCCACGGGCGAGCCGGATCGCCGACATGGTGGCCTCGGTCCCGCTGGAGACGAGGCGCACCTGCTCGACCGGCCCGACCCGGGCGACGATCTCCTCGGCGAGCGCGACCTCGCCCTCACCGGGCGTGCCGAAAGAGGTGCCGCGGGAGACTGCCTCCTGGACGGCGGCGATCACCTCGGGGTGGGAATGGCCCAGGATCATGGGCCCCCACGAACAAACAAGATCGACATATTCACGTCCGTCGGCATCGGTGAGATAGGGACCGCTGCCGGACACCATGAACCGGGGCGTACCGCCCACGGCGCGGAAGGCGCGCACCGGAGAGTTCACGCCGCCGGGCGTGACGGCCGCCGCGCGCTCGAAAAGAGTCTGCGAAACTGGGGCTTCGTACGGATAGCTCACACTAGCCATGGTGTCAGAGCCCTCGAAGATCCCGCGGACAGGTGTTTGCACGCACGTTTCGGCGAGCGGCCGCGGGGGAGGTCACTGGCACGATGATCGGGTTGCGCGGCGGGGGCCACGCGTCCTAGAAAAGCAGTCGGGTGGAGATATGCATCGCGGTGGCGGACTGGGCGAGGGGACCGATGACCTGGGTCCTCGGCGTGCCCGGCGGGGAAGGCACCGGCGCGAAGCGGAGGAGACGACAGAGACACGTCGGGCACAGGAGCCGCAGGAGGCGCGCGATCCCTATGGTTCGCGCGGCCCGGAGGGCTCCCCTTCACAGGGTTCACAGAGCTCGCAGCTTTCGCCGGGCTCACAGCGTTCGCAGGGAGATCCTGAGCGAATCGGCCGGGCGGCCCGTATGGACCGTGGAGAACGCACGGTCGACCGGCTGAGGACAGGGAGCGGGAATGGTGGTCGGGTGGGGGTGACGTACAAATACTTCGGCGCGCCGGACGGCGCCACGGCAGCCCGCGTCCCGATCTCGATGCGGCCCGAGGAGCTCGGTGGCGACGAGCTCGGCATGGGCGGCATGTTCACCAAGATCAAGCCGGAGACGATGGCGGCGATGGTCCTCACGGGCATCGAGGGCGTCCCGCTGCACAAGGTCCCGCCGCTGGAGCTGGTGGTCCTGCACCCCGACTACGCGGTCGTCAAGCTGCCCATGACGGTCGTGGACCCTCTGCGCGACATCGGCGAGGAGGCGGTGGGCGCCGCGGCCTTCATCTGGTCGACGGTCCCGGACCGCGGCGGCCCGCGGGACGCGTTCAACGTGTACCAGCTCCTGCACGAGTGGCAGGATTTCAGCCATCGGCTGCACGAGGCGGGGCATCAGCCGTACTGCCTGGTGTGGCCCTGAGCCGGGGTTTCTTGCGGTGTGGGCGGGGCCTTCGGGTCCCGCCCCTCGTCGTGTGCCGGGAGGGGCCGTCAGGCCGCCAGGGCACTTCGAGGGCACATGGGTTTCGGCGAGGGCACTGATGATGTGCCCTGGGCACCCTGGACGACGCCCACAGCCCTCACCCGCACCCTGACCTCGCGCATACGCCGCCTTGGCGAACGCCACGCCCCAGTCCACGAGCCGAGGCAGCCAGGGCTCGCAGCGTCACACAACGCCGGGCCACTCCCCTCCAGCCTGCAGCAGCCACTCCTCCGCCGCTTCCGATACGGCGGCGCTGGTCAGGCCGGGGCGGACACTTCAGGAGCAAGCAGTTCCAGCGCCTCCTCCCAGCGGTAACGGTCAGCCCCGCCCCCGGCCTTCGGCCGGTGCGGCTCGTACGAGCCGATCAGAACGCCCATCTCGCGCAACCGCTCCAGGCTCTGCCGGTACGCGGGATGGGCAGCCTGGGCCGAATTCACATACGGCAGGACAGCGGTGGGGATGCCCATGCCGTACGCCTCGCACAGGATGCCCAGCGCCAGGGTGTCGGAGATCCCTGCCGCCCACTTGTTGACCGTGTTGAAGGTGGCCGGGGCCACCGCGATGGCGCTGGCCGGCGGCAGTGGGCGAGGATCGCCGGGCGAGCGCCACGCCGAGCGGATGGGGTAGCCGGTCTGGGCCTCGACTGCCTCCGTGTCGATGAAACCCAGGCCCTGCGGAGTGGCGATAACGCCCACGTTCCAGTTCGCCTCCTGAGCAGCCGTGATCAGCTTGGCGATGTCGCCGGCGACCCCGGCCGCACACACGACGACGTGCAGGAACGGCTTCTTGCCCGACATCTGCGGCTCGGTCACGTGAAGCCCCCGATAAGCCGATGGTCTCGTTGGGCCGCCAGCAGGGCAGCCAGGGCCTCCGGCCCGATCCTGCTCAGCGCCCAGAGGCTGCTGATGTGGCGGGCCAACCGCCAGAGTGGGTCGCCCGTGTCCACAGGGGTGTGGAAGGACAGCACCTGGATGTCGTGGGCATCGAACGCCTGAGTGTCGAGGTAGCGCCAGCCGCCCGTGCCGCAGAGGTAGTGGGTACTGCTGGTGGCCGCGGCGAGGTCGGCGAGTCGCTCTGACCGGCCTTCTCGGGTCGGAATCGTGCTGCTGTCCAGTACCTCGCCGCTCCAGCCCATCGCGGTGAGCAGGGCGACCGTCGACGCCTTGGCAACGTCGGATACACGGTCGGTGTCCTCGAACTGATCGAGAACCGCGTCCAGGACGTCGCGCACCGCGGGCCAGTAGCGGCTGCGGCCGTAGTACTGGCGTATCAACAGGCTGACGGTGCGACGGGATCGGCTGGGTTCGACGAGCCGTGCCTGGTCGATCGGTGTCGGGCGCCCGTGGGGAAGGTAGGTCGGGAGCGTGAGCCACCGCTGCCGAGCGGGCTCGTCCAGGGCCGCCAGACGAGCCCGGTGCTGGTAGTCGCGCCGGGCGAACTGGACGTCGTCAAGGACGATCCACCGGTCGGCGGCGTACAGCTTGGCCAGCGTGGAAAGCCGCGGGAACAGGTTCGGTTGGTGGATCGCGCACACCGCGCCCGGCGGCCCGACGTGGAGTGGTTCAGCTGCTGATGAGGCGACTGTCGAAACCGGCGCCCAGGAGGCGCTCGTAAGCGTCATACACATCCCCCGGTACGTCCTGCTCGACGGCGAAGCCGAGCTTCGGGTACTCGATCACCCGTTGCAGGTCGCCGACGAGCATGTCGACGACGAGCTTCTCGTCGCCGATGGACTTGATGTAGTCGTCCAACTCCAGTGGCTCGGAGGCGCAGACAACCTCCGCCTCGGGCCACAGCTTGCGGCACGTCGCGTACGAGCGGCGCTCCATGTACGGCTTGGAGATCAGCAGCAGCGACTCCACCGCGATACCGGCCTCGGCCAGCAGCTCGCGGGAGAAGGTGATGTTCTGGCCGGTGTTGGCCGCCTTCGGCTCTACCAGGATCGCCCCGTCCGGCACACCCATACTCAGCGCATGCTCGCGGTAGTGCACCGCCTCGCCGCGTGGGAAACGGGCCCGGGTGGTGGGACTGTTGCCGCCGCTGAACACCACGATCGGAAAGAGGCCGGCGCGGTACAGATCGGCGGCCGCGGCAGCCACCCCGAGGTCGTGGCTGCCCAGGCCGATCGCCGCCGAGCAGGGCCGCTGCTCGTGGCCCATCTGGTGGTAGTTCCAGATCAGCGTCGCGTCGTGGAACTGCTCATCGGTGATCTGGCGCTGCTCGTGCTCCGGCACTGGCACTCCCTGGCTCATCCCTGCTGGTCCTTGCGGATGCCCTCGATGCTGCGCAGCTGGTGGCTCAGCCCGTACTGGCGGGCCACCTGTGCCGCCTGATCGAGGACGGACAGCCCATCATTCCGGGTCGCCGCATCCGACAGAAGGATGTGCCCGTACGCGGTGTCCAGCCGCACCCGCTGCATCGGGGAGTCGACCGTGCCGGTCGTGCGCGCGATGCCGATGTAGTGCAGGGCCTGCTTCAGGTCGCCGGCACCGCGGTGGGCTAGGGCCAGCTTCTGGTGCGCGACCGACCAGTCCTCGGGTTCGCCCAGGTCCTCGAAGGAGCGGGTGGCCTCGACCATGACGCCGGTGGCGTACTCGTTGTCGCCCTCCTTGCTCAACGCCGTACCCACCCAGAGCTGGGCCCTGGCGCGGTCGCGCAGGCTCAAGCGCTCGTCCGCGGCGAGGAGTTCGTAGTGGCGGGCGGAGGATTCCAGCTGGCCCGACATCTCCTGGACGACAGCGAGGGACAGCTCGATCTGGGCCACCCGGCGCGGGATGTCGAGCTCGGTGAACATGCCGCGAGCGCTCAGGTAGGAGTGCCGGGCTGAGAGTGGGCCGAGGATCGCGCCCTGATCGCGCTGAAGGTCGCCAAGGAGCACGAGGGAACGGCCGTACAAATAGAGGCCCTTGTCGTCCAGTTGGTGGGGTGCACGGCTGCCCAGCCAGCGGTTCAACAGGGTTGAGGCGAAAGGGAAGTCCTGGCGGCTGATGCAGACAACAGCGCGCTCGATGTCCTCGGTCCAGGTCTCGTAGTCCGTCGGCCGCATGCTCTGCCGTTCAGGGAACAGCACTGTCTCGAACCGGGATTGGGAGGCGGAATCCGCCCGTGCGAGCGCAGTGTCGAGGATGGCCTGGGTGTCCGGGCGGGGCTGCGTCTCCGCGCCGAGGCTCTCCCACTTCGCAACCGTGCGAAGCGCGACACCGAGGTGCTCGGCGAAAGCGCGCATGCTCATACGCAACGCGGCGCGCAGGGCGCTCGCCTCCCGACCTGTCCACTGCTGCACGCTGACCACGGATGACCTCCCTCCGTCACGTATGGAAGCACTGTCAGTGACGACGTGGGGCGGGAAGTGCAACGGAAGTACAACAGCAGGTCATTTCAAGGCCGTTCACGACGGCCGACGCTGTGGGCATGGACGACGACCTCATCACCGAACGCCGCCCCATCGCCTTCCCTCAGGTCTTCGGCTACCTGCGTCACGTCACCGGCGGCCTACCCCGCCATACGGCTCTCGTCGACTGCCTCACCGAATATTGCGACCGGCACGAACTAGCCTTGTGCGGCGTCTTCACCGACCGCGACGCCGCAGTGATCGTCCGCTCCCCCGCCTTCGTCGGTCTGCTCGACGCGCTCGAACTCCCTGATGCCTACGGGGCCGTAGTTCCGGCACTCAGCCACCTCGGCCCCAAGGGCCTCGGCACCGAGCGCGAGCGGCAGATAACAGCAACAGGCGCTCGTCTGATCGTGGTCCGCCCCCTCACGCCGACCACGCGATCCGCCTCTTCGCTCAGCGCGAGCCAAAGTCTTCGGCCGCAGGGCGGTGTGTGATGTCCGTGCGTGACGCGTTGCGAAGCGCGCCCATGGTGAACGACGTGTCGGGACTGCGGCTACTGAAGGTCGGCGACGGCTGGGACGTGGTGCGCACCTCGGCCGAGATCGGCCTCTTGGCTCTGGCCTACCTGCGCGGCACCGGTGCCTCCGTCGGCCCCGTGCTCTACGACAGGCCCAACGGGCGTCTCTACTACGCCGTCCCGACCGGCTCCGAAGCCAGCTGGGACGATCTGCCGGTACGGCACCTCTCCACCGACTCCTGGCTCGTCGCCCCCGGCCTGGAACTGCTCGACGGCTGGTTCGGCGGATGGTGCGAGCTACCCGCCGACGACACCCTCACCGACACGCACGCCCTCCGCGCTGCTCTCCAGCACCCCTACGTCGCCACAACTCTGGAGTCGGTTCGATGACCAGCCGCGCGATCATGTGCCGCAAGCGGTGGACCCTCCAGCCCGACCGGGAACCCGACGCCGAGCCCACCACTTACGCGATGCAGTGCACGGTCTGTGGCGAAACCTCACTGTCCGGCACCGACTTCGCCGAACCGCAGAGCTGGGTGTTCACGCATGGTGGCCGCAACCCCTCACACCATACGTACCGGGAGATCATCACCCGCCCCTGGCGGGCCTGGCGGAAGCCGTGAACCGCCGTGTCGCCGCCCAGGCAGCTCGGGCCGCCCGCTACGCCGGACCACTGCTGATCGTGCTCGTGTCTGCCTCGTGCGGCTTCGTGATCGGCGTGGCCGCCTCGACCGCACGGCTCATGCCATGACCCGCGCTTGGTGAAGGGATCCACCGGCCGAGCGAGCGGCCAACCTGATCGCCGCCCACCACCAGGCCCGACCAACCCCTCACACCCACCTCGTGGAGGTCCAATGATCGAGACGAACACCAGCGCCAAGAGGCTGAGGCTCAAAGCAGCTCCGCAGCTCGTGGCCAGCCCGTTTCTCGCCCAGTACCTCCTCGTCCAGCCCGGGCGGGCGGCCGGCGTGCGCATCCCGGAGGTCCGCTACGAGGAGCTGCGGGCTGCGGGGGCGGAAGGGCGATCCGTCCCGGACTGGCTGGCCGACGCGGCGAGGGAAGCGTGGGGGACCAAGCTGTCCTCGTCGCCGCCGGTCGGCGACATCGTCCTCGTCCGCGAGCGGTCGCGGTACGGGTACGGCAAGGCGTCGTGGGAGATCAACCTCGGCTGCGACTACGACTGCGAGTTCTGCTACCTCGGGGAGAAGCGGTTCGATGGCCTGGACTGGGCCGGTAAGCAGGCACTGCTGCAGACACTGAGGGACGCTGGTGTCTTGTGGTTGCAGATCACCGGCGGTGAGGCGCTGATCGACCGCGAGTTCGGCGCGGCGTACGAGTACGCCCACCAGCTCGGGATGATGGTCCAGGTCTCGTCCAACGGCTCCTCGCTGCGGAAGCAGCCGATCCGGGACCTGTTCGCCCGCCACCGGCCGTACCGACTGACCCTGAGCGTCTACGGAGCCACCGCCGAGACGTACGACAAGGTGACGCGGAACCGCGGGGCGTTCGGCCGGTTCCTGAAGGGCCTAGATGCCGCCCGCCAGGACAGACTGCCGGTCCGCCTGAACGTGATCGTGTCGGACGGCAACGCGCACGAGACAGACGCGATGGTGCGCCTCTCGAAGTCGTACGGCTTCCCTCACCAGGTCTTCACGAACATGTCGCCCACGATCGACGGCGAGGCGAACCCCCTGGCGACGCAGGCGCTGGGCCATCTCAAGGCCCGCAGCATCTTCACCGGCTGCAACGCCGGCCACACGTTCTTCCACGTCAACCCACACGGCATCGCGTCGATCTGCAAGGTCGGCCGTGACCCGAGCGTGAACCTCATCACCGAGGGCGTCGAAGCCCTCCCCCGACTCGGCGCGGTCGCCGAGTCCCTACAGCTCCGCACCGGTGGATGTTCCGGCTGCACGAAGGTCGGCACGTGCCGCACGTGCCGACCGCTGGCCAGGCTCTACCAGGAGGCGGGGGACCGACGAGAGCTCTACTGCCAACATGGAGGTTACGGATCATGACCCCGCCCACCACACTCCTGACCCCGCCTCGCGAACCGGTCATGCTCACCATCGGCCGACATCCGGCGGACAACCCGACCAGCGCCCTGCCAGTACCGCTGACCGCCGCGTCGATCAAGGACGACGAGTTCCAGATCATCGCCGACCTGGACGAGGCGGCCGAGGGCGCCGAGTGCAGCTGCTCCGCTGGGGACGACCAGCCGTACTAGATCCACCACGGACGGCACCCGTGCCGCCCGCTCCTTCCACCCCCTCAGTGCCGCCCCGGCCGTACCCTGGCCGGGGCGGCATTCCCTGTACCCGAGCCCCTTGAGGAACCGCGTGTGTCCATGTCCCGCATCCCGTTCGAGCAGCTTCCCGCCGACGTCCGCCGAGCCGTCGCCGACAAGAGCGGCGCCGTTCACCAGGCGATGACCGTGCAAGGCGGCATGAACTCCGGCATCGCCTCCGTCCTGGAGACGAACGGCGGCCGGGTCTTCGTGAAGGGCATCCCAGCCGATCATTCCCAGGTCGCTGCCCAGCGCCGCGAGGTGGCCGTCGCGCCCTACCTGCCGGCCTCCTGTCCCCGCCTGTACTGGCACCTGGAGTCCGGTGGCTGGAGCTTGCTCGGCTACGAGGTGATCGACGGCCGCCACGCCGACTACACGCCAGGCTCACCCGACCTGCCGCTCGTGGAAACCGCGCTTGTCGAACTGCAGGGCGTTACAGCACCCGCCGGCATTGGGATCAAGGACGCCGTCGACCGGTGGGCGGACTACGCACCGCCAGGTACGCTGCACTACTTCGAGGGCAACACTCTCCTGCACACCGACTTCGCCCCGGACAACGTCCTGATCACCGGCGCCCGCGCACGACTCATCGACTGGGCCTGGCCGACGCGAGGGGCAGCCTGGATCGACCCCGGCGCACTTGTCCTCCAGCTCATGGACGCCGGGCATTCCGTGGAGGAGGCCCTCGCCTTCACAAGTCGGTTCCCGTCCTGGCGGGATGCCAAGGCCGAGGCTCTCGCGGCGTTCAGCTCGGCCACGGCGGCCCTGTGGCGGGAGATCGCCGAAGTGGACCCGACTCCATGGAAGTCGGGGATGGCGGAGCAGGCGGCGACGCTCGCGAGCATCCAAAACGGGAACCTGTAGGCGCTAGGTGTATTGACCCGTCTTATCCTCCACCAGTGCCTCACCGGGCACGATGCCGAAGGGCTCGCCGTTCGCGGTGTGGCCCCTCGGCGTACGTAATTGCGCCGCCTCAGCTGGCGGCAGCCGGTGCACGGTCCGAGCTCTACGGCGGGCAGCCCAGCGCCGCAGAGGCGGTTGCTCGGCCGTGCTGGTCGGGACGGCGAATTGAACGTGCAGCGGGGCGGCAGAGCAGCACTACCGCTCCGCATAGCGCAGGAACTGCCAGCCCAGTACGGCCAGGGCAAGTGTCTGTGCAAGGGAGACGATCACGAGTAAAGGCTGGACGGCGGGAGAGCACCAGAATGCGGTCACGCAGATCATCGGCAAGGCCAAGTACGTGAACAGATCCACAGCGGCCTGTAGTCGCTTGCGTGTGGTGCGGCTCGCATCGTCGCGGTGGTAGATCTCCCAGCCGAACACTGCGCCGTGGGCGCCGCTGAGCTCGGCCAGTCGCGGTCCCAGTTGGTCGCGGATGTAGCCGCCGACCGCCGAGATCTTCTCGTCATTGACCAGGTAGGTCCAGCCCAGGACCAGAGAGACCGCAGGGACAGCGAGCAGCAGTTGAGCCTGCCTGCTCTGGACGGTGATCGCCAGGACCGCCGTGACCGCGGCGAGCGTGAAGTAGAGCAGGTTGTCACGGAAGCCTATCCGGGTTTTCTGTTCCTCCTTGATGCGGTCGTACTCGGCCAGCAGCAGTCTGCTCTCGGTGACGTCTTCTGTGGCGGCCACGGCCATTCCTAAGCTCGGGTCCCGGCTGGGCTGATGAGTGGGCGGGCAGGGATCCGGCGCTCCGGACCCTGCCCGCTCCGGAGGCCCGGAAGACTCAGCCGACAGCATGGAAGGACGGCACGTTTTTGGGGTTGTTTCGTTCGATCCAAACCTTTCCGTCCGCCGCGATTCCCTCCAGGAGGCGGAAGGTGTGGATGAAACCAGCCGCATCGAGGTTGATTTCGGCGATTTCCTCGGCGTTCTCGTCCGGCGCAAGTTGATGGGTATCGGCGTCTTTGACGCGAATGTTCCTGGCCGGTCCGTTGGTGAGGAAGAGCTCCAGGTCATAGCCGACCTCGCTGCGTTCCGTCACCTGCACGGAGGACAACGCGTCGAACCGGTAATTGCTTCGCTGCCGGTTCCCGCGCTTTGCATCGGTGAAATCGAATTCCGAGCTGACTTCACGAACGCCATCCTGTGTGACCAGGAAAAGACGGAAGCTGTAGCGCGAGTACCGCCAAGGACCGCCCTTCACCCGCCCTCGCTTGTAGGGGCGCGCGGGTGTCACCAGGATGGTGTGGGCGATCACATCGCGCCAGGTGAGCTGGTAGTGGCGGAGTGCTTCGTCGACGAACAGCGTCTTGTCGCAGGCGAGCCAGGTCTCCATTTCCAGCTCACTGGGTCGCGCGACGTCCAGGAACGACTTCCAGTTCTGGTACGCGGCTTGCCGCGCGGCCAGTTGCTCCTGGTATTCCTTGGTTTCCTCGGCCACTCGGTGGTCCTCACCCCGGGCCTCCAGCCACGAGGACCCAGCCGCGCGTCCGGACCAGACCGCGCCGCCTACGGCCAGGACGGCCAGCAGCAGCTGCAACGCGTCGGTGCCTGAGGCCACTGTTCCGAGCAGAGCCAGAGTCGTGAGGCAGAGAACGCCGAGGGCGACCACGCACAGCGCCTTCGCCCCCGCGGGCGTCTGGTTCTGGTGGTGATGATCGAGCAGAGTACCCTTGCTGTGGCGGTCCCGGGCATCCTCGGCGAGATAGCGGATCAGCCAGTTGACCCGGTCCACGCTGATTCGGCTTTCGCGGTAGAGAACCGCGATCTCGGCGACGAGGCTGTTGCGGATGTGGACGGTATGACCGAGCCATTCGTGCGGGGCGAGCCCGTGGGGCACGCGGGTGCTGAAGTAGTGGTCGAACGAATGACGGACGCGGTTGGTGAACCCATCCTCGGCAGAGGCCGGTTCGCGTGGGTGCGGGATCTGGAACACACGATTCTTGGTCTTCAGCCGATGTTCTTGGAACCACCATCGGCGGCCGAAGTGAGTGGCCGTCAGGCCCGCACCGAGCGCCACCAGTAACTCGACGGCTGCCGCAACCGGGTCTGCGACCAGGGCCAAGACGCAGAGGAATGCGGTGGCGACGACGAACAGGCCAGCTCGGACCGGGAGGGCCGTCTGGGCGGCAGTAGCGGTGCTCGGACGGGGCGGCAGGGCTCGTGGCCCGATGGGGTCGGGTTCGAAATAGGCCCAGACCCGTTGGACCCGGTCGTTGCCGAAGCGAGCCGCCTCGGCCCGCTCGCGGCGCTCGGCCCACAGACTGTCCTTCAGCCCTCCGGTGAGCACCAGGTCGAAGTGGTGGAGGATCGTGTCACGCAGGCTGGGTGACAAGGCTCGCAACCGCTCCAGCACGCGTCCTGTTTCGCCGTCCGGGGTGCTGAGCATCTCCAGAAGTTCGAAAGCGACGCGCAGAGTGTCTGTCCACTCTCCCTCGGCATAGGTCCGTACGAGCCCGGAGGCGCGATGCAGCCGCTGGAGCTCTTCGGTGCTGAGGTCGTCGTAGGCGCGTCCACTGAGCATGGCAAGCACCCAGTGGAAACGGACCTCCGCGTTATCGTGTCCGTTGGCGATCGCGTCACTGATCAAGTCGCGAGCACGGCTGGGGACGCCATCCTCCAGGAACCGCACACCGACCTTGTACTTTTCCTGAGGCGACGCATCCTGGTGGCCGATGGAGACGTGGGCGTTGTGTACGACCCCGGCTTGCATTCCGACGATGGAGCCGTACGCGGCCGAATTGTGCGTGACACTCCTGCCGTCGTTCATGACAAGTCACCCGCCGCGACAACCAGTGGTGCAAGCCTGGCCACCAACTCGGGAAACTCCGTGATCAGACCGCGTAACCTCTTGAGTGCCATGGTCGCCCTCTTGGACGCCTCGGGAGTGTTCTCCCTTGCTGCCCGGTGGGCAACGCCCAGCTCGGCCAGTGCCTCTCGGTAGGTGTCGTCGTCGAGGGCGCCCTCGGCGCGGTGGCGCATCAACGACTCACGGAAACCGTCCAGTTCCGCGACCAGGTTCGCCGGACCGGTCACCTTCGGGTCCGCGTTCACGTAGACGCTGCTCCCCTTGACCGAGCCGGCCATGATGCCAACAGTGCTGTTATGGGCGGTGTTGCTGACGTGCTCTTCGAGCCTGTCGGCCGTATGGGCCCTGTCTGCCTGGGACATTGCGATCTGCTCCTGTTCTCCCACCAGTTCCACGGCCAGCCGTGTGGCGAATGCCGCCGCGTTCGCCGCGGCCCGTGGTTGCCAGTTACGGTCCTTCGCGCTGTTCTTCGTACCGTCCGCTCGGTCGCTGATTCCCCGGATGATGGCCACCGGTGCCCCGTTGAGATGACCGGCCTGCGCCACACCGGCGGCCTCCATCTCGATCGCGAGCGCGTCGTTGTAGTGCTGCCGGATCCACCGCGCCTCGGCCGAGATCTTCGAGTTCTGTACGACCTCACCGGCGGCGATCGCGCCGAAGCGCACCTGCGGCGCGCGCCCATGACCGGGCGTGTCGTCGGCCCAGTCGTTCACGCGAGCCAGGTGCGAGCCGAGCTGGCTGATACCGTGTGCCGTCTCCCACACCCGGGGACGGGCCTTGAGCCCGTCGTCCTCGCTGGTCCCGCCGTGGTAGGCGTACACGTGTGTCGCCATCACCACGTCACCCAGCCTGGCGGTGTCCCACAGCGCACCGGCGACGCCGACGAACAACACGGCCGCCGGCGAAAACTCCTGTATCGCGCGCTCAGCGATCACCGCGGCGGAATGATTCCCCTTGTTCGTCAGACCGAGCGCGACACAACATGAAGTGCCCTGCACGGTTCCCACTTCGAACCGCGTCCCACGCTCATGGCGGTGTACCTGTGGACCGGCCAGTTTCCTGCGCACGGCCTCGTACTCGAGATTGAGGGCGGTGAGAATCACCACCATGTCTTTCGACATCTATTCCCCTTCCTCTCTCGTTTCCTCTTCCGTCCTGGACGGCACAGGTCGGATCAGTGGTGGGAACAACACCTTCTTCGGCCCGGCTCGATACAGCCGCGCGGGCCGTCCTCCCGTGGTCCTGCGTCCCGAGCCGGCGGGGATGATGAACCCCTTTACGGCCTGGACTTTCCGGTAGAAATTACGGGTGTCGAGTTCGGTGCCCCAAACCGCCTGATACACCTGCTGCAACTCGACTATGGTGAAGCTTTCTCCGCAGAATGCCGTGGCCAGCGCCGTGAATTCGAGCTTGGTACGTGCACGCTCAATTCCGTCCGTCACGATCCGACGGTGATCGAAGGCCAGTTCCACCTCACCAGACAGGACGGCTTCCGCGGGAATCCACGCAGCATCCATGGCGTCCGTCCCCGCGACCGGTTCGGGGAGTCCCGGCGCGATCGCCAAGTGGGCCACGGAAACGACTCGTCCCCGTGGATCACGGTCTGCGGCCCCATAGATGGCCAACTGTTCAAGATGCACCGTCCCGGCAGCCAGAGCGGTTTCCTCACTCAACTCACGGTGGGCGGCGTCCAGGATCTCCTCACCAGCGTGATTGAGGAATCCGCCGGGCAGAGCCAGCATGCCCTGAAACGGATCTTCGCCCCGCTCCACGAGCAGGACACACAGTCGCCCCTCACGCAGCGTCAGGATCACGAGATCGACCGTCAGTAGCACGGGCGTGGGTGACCACTCATCAACTTGCATGTGACACACGGTACTTCAGTTCCTGTCACTTTAACAAGAATGGCGACATGGAGGCCGCTGGTGCTGTAAGACGGAGACGCACCGAAGCGGTCGACTCGCCGTACGCTCCGCAGCCAGGCGTGGGCCCTCCAAGCGGCGCGGGAACGGGTACTTGCGTTCCAGGAAGGCGTGGAGGGCTGCCTGAGCTGACGGTCGGGCGGACGTGGGTGTCCACGTCGGCGAGGTAGAAGAAGCCGATGCCCTCGCCCACCGCCAGGCGGGAGAGGCGACGGTTGGACGCACTTGAAGGGAAAGGCCGGCACAGGAGGCTTCGGCGCCTCCGACAGGTCATGCCAGCCGCTCCAGCTCCCCAGCCCAGCCCAGCCCACGAGCGAGCATCCCAGGGCACATCCAGGGCACATGAGTCTGGGAAACGGAGTTGACCGGTGAAAACTACGGAGAGGAGTTTTCCCAGGTCAACGCATATTCCACCGAGAAACCCCAGGTCAGCACCCTCCCGCCCCCATTCACTGCACGAGTGGCAGGACTTCTCGCACCGACTGCACGAGGCGGGGCATCAGCCGTACTGCCTGGTGTGGCCCTGCGCCGGGAGTTCGTGGAGTTGGGCGCTGGGCGGGGCTTTCGGCCCCGCCCTCGTCGTGCCGCCGGCCGACATGGCGCCGAGCCGCGTGGTGGCAGCGGGGGACGGGGGCGACACCGACCCATTGATCCGATCGTTCGTCGACCTGGTCGTTCGTCGAGATCGCGGCAGCCGCGTACCGCCACCGAGTTCCGGTTCCTGGCCGACCCTCAAGCCGAGAGCGCCGGTTCCTGCCAGTCCGGGTCGGGCGCGCACGCGGCCGCCAACTCGTCCAGGGACACGTGCAGCGCGGCGGCCAGGGCCGCGACGGTGAAGAAGGCGGGGGTCGGGGCCCGGCCGGTCTCGATCTTGCGCAGGGTCTCCGCGGAGACCCCCGCCGCGGCCGCCACCTCCGCCATGCTGCGGCTGCCGCGCGCTCGACGCAGCAGCGCGCCGAACCGCTCGCCGCGTTCCCGTTCCCACGGTGTCAAAGGAGTCCTCACCATGACCGTGATACTAATACCGGTATAAGTATTGGGTCGACGCGCCACGGGGAGTCAGACACATGGTGGAGATCAAGACCGATGCCGCGCTGGAGGCGATGCGGGAGGCCGGCCGCGTGGTGGCCCGCGCCCTGGCCGCAGTCCGAGAAGCAGCCGGCGTGGGAGTGTCCCTGCAAGAACTGGACGAGGCGGCCCGGTCGGTCCTGGCCGAGGCCGGGGCCGACTCGCCCTTCCTCGGATACCGGCCGTCCTTCGCCCCGGTCGCCTTCCCGGCCGTGATCTGCACGTCCGTCAACGACGCCGTGTCGCACGGCATCCCCACCGGCTACCGGCTGCGCGACGGCGATCTGGTGAGCATCGACTGCGGCGCCCGACTCGACGGCTGGACGGGCGACGCGGCCGTCACCTTCACCGTCGGAACGCCACGCCCCGGCGACGTCGAGCTGATCGACGCCACCCGGCAAGCCCTCGACGCCGGCATCGCCGCCGCCCGGGTGGGCGGTCGCATCGGTGACATCTCCCACGCCATCGACACCGTCGCCCGCACAGCGGGCTGCGGCATGCCCGCCGACTTCGGGGGGCACGGCATCGGCCGCCGCATGCACGAAGACCCGCACGTCCCCAACCGCGGCCGCCCCGGTCGGGGCTTCCCCCTCCGCCACGGCCTGGTCCTCGCCATCGAACCCATGTTCATGGCCGGCGGGCGGAACACCTACCGCACCGATGTCGACGGCTGGACCCTGCGCACCACCGACGGCAGCCGAGCCGCCCACATCGAACACACCGTCGCCATCACCGACCAGGGCCCCCGCATCCTGACCCTGCCCTGACCTCCCGGACGCCGGCGGATCCCCGGACGTCGGCGGATCCCCGGACGTCGGCGGATCCCCGGACGTCGGCGGATCCGGGGACCGGACCGGACCCTTCGAGGCCCGACGGCAGGCCCGTCCGTTGCGCTCCCGTCACTGCGGGGGCGGTCCCCGCGGGGCCACGCCCCCGGGGGCGACCCCGCTCAGGGGCCGCCCCCACGTAGATCCGGCCCCACGGCGGTCCCGCGGGGTCCACCTCTACGACGACGTGACGGTCTCGCGTCCGCGGCCCAGTCGTTCGCGGACCAGTGCGACGGCCACCACGCCCGCCGCGACCAGGGTGGACAGGACCACCTGGTCGCGGCCGCCGCCGTCGGCCGTGTCGGTCAGCATGTAGCCCAGGACGAACGTGATCAGGGCGATGGTGGCCCAGGTCAGGTAGGGGAAGAGCCACATCTTGACGATCAGCTTCTCCGGCGTCTCCCGCTGGAGGATCCGGCGCATCCGCAGTTGGGAGAAGCAGATCACCAGCCAGACGAACAGGGCGATCGCGCCGGAGGAGTTGAGCAGGAACTGGAAGACCGTGTCCGGCCACAGGTAGTTGAACGCGACCGCGACGAAGCCGAAGACCACCGAGGCCAGGATGGCCGTGCGCGGCACGCCGCGTTCCGTGGTGCGGCCGAAGGCCGCCGGGGCGTCGTGGCGCCCGCCGAGGGAGAACGCCATCCTCGACGCCGTGTACAGGCCGGAGTTGAGGCAGGACAGCACGGAGGTCAGCACGATGGCGTTCATGATCTGGCCCGCGTGCGGGATGCCGATGGAGCTCAGTGCGGCGACGTACGAGCCGTCCTTGAGGATCGCCGGGTCGTCCCAGCGCAGCAGCGAGACGACGATCAGGATCGAGCCCAGGTAGAACACCGCGATCCGCCAGATCACGCTGTTGGTGGCCTTGGTGACCGCGCCCTGGGGGTCCTCGGACTCGCCGGCCGCGAGGGTGACGATCTCGCTGCCCATGAAGGAGAAGACCACCATCAGGACGCCGGTGAGGATCGCCCCCGGCCCGTGCGGCAGGAACCCGCCGTGCGCGGTGAGGTTGGAGAAGCCGCTCGCCGGGTGGTCCGAACCGGGCAGCAGGCCGAAGATCGCGAGGGCGCCCAGCACGATGAAGGCGGCGATGGCGACGACCTTGATGCCGGCGAACCAGAATTCGAACTCGCCGTAGGAGCTGACCGAGGCCAGGTTGCTGACGGTGAGGACGGTCATCACGATCAGGGCCCAGCCCCATTGCGGGACCGCCGGTATCCAGCCGGAGAGGATCTTGGCGCCGGCGGTGGCCTCGACCGCGAGCACCACGACCCAGAAGAACCAGTACAGCCAGCCGATGGTGAATCCGGCCCAGCGGCCCAACGCGCGGTCCGCGTAGGCGGAGAAGGAGCCGGACGTGGGGTTGGCCGCCGCCATTTCGCCCAGCATGCGCATGACGAGGACGACGAGGACGCCGACGAGCGCGTAGGAGACGAGGATGCCGGGGCCCGCGGCGGCGATGCCCGAGCCGGAGCCGACGAACAGGCCGGCGCCGATGACGCCGCCGATCGCGATCATCGACAGGTGACGGTTCTTCAGCCCGGCGCGCAGGCCGGAGCCCTCGGTGGTGCTCTCGGCGGTGCTCTCGGCGGTGCTCTCGGTACGGCTCAGCGGGTCTGTGTCGGAGAGAGGGGGACGTGTGGTCATCTCGACATCCATCCAGGGAGGGAGTGCGGACGAGGACATGCGTCGGCGGGCCCCGGCGGGGTGACCGCGGGGGTTTCGCCGAAGGGGGACGGGTGTGGAAGGCGGACGCGTCGCAGGTCGCGACCACCGGTGCCGTGCGGGCACAGTGGGTCGCGGCCCCATGGCCCGTGCCGGCGGAAGCAGGCACGGGTGGCCGACAGGAAAATAGTTCACGACGATCGAAAAAAACAAGAGGGGTCCGCCGGACGTCTTCTCCGTGACGCCCGGGCACCACGGGCGCCCCGCACCCGCCCTCGGCGCGCCACGGCGGCGGCGCACGACACAGCTCCTGCCCCGGGGGGCTTGTTTTAAGTGTTCACCATGCCCTAATTTTTCGAGCGGCGCGGAACCACGTCGTCCGTCATGGTCGCCGCGTGGCACGTCTCCCGTGTTCCGGCCCCGTGGAGCCCCCTATGCACAACACCGCGGCATGGTCGCGAGAACCACCCCTGATCCGGCATCGGGCGGCCCCGGCCGCCCGGCGGAGTGAGAAAGAGCCCTGACCGCCGGGCCCCGCCCGGGCGGCGTCCCCGCGGGCCGCGACCCCGCCCAGCAGGCCGTTAGGGTGGCGTCGTGGTGAATCCAGCGGGCAAGTTCGGACCCTACAGCCAGCCAGGCCCGGCGGGGCCGGCGTCGGTCGCCGGGGTACGGGACACCCGTGGCCTGCCCGGCAGGGGCCAGACGGGATCGGAGCTCGTCCGCTCGCGGATCGCCCTGCGGGTGCGTCTGAAGTCCGTGTCACCGGGAGACCGGCTGCCGGACGCCGGCGTCCTCGCGGAGGAGTTGGGGATCAGCGAGATCACCGTGCGCCGCGCGCTGGAGGGCATGTGCCAGGACGGTCTGCTCGACCGCCGTCGCGGACGGGCGGGCGGCACCTTCGTCGCAGCGGGCTGGGACACGGTCGTCGCCCTGCTGCACGACGCCGACGAGGCGGCTTCGCTCGACGCCTTCCACCTGCTGCTCGAATGCGGTCTCGTGGCGCGCGGGGCGGGCGACATCCCGGCCGGTCACCTCGACGGGCTGCAGACACTGGTCGACGAGATGGACCGGGCCGAGGAACCGGCACGGCTCCTCGAACTGGAGACGCGGTTCCATCTCGACCTCGCGGAGGCCCTCGGCGGTGCCGGCATCCGCGAGTTCACCGCCGACGTGCTCGGCAGGCTGTGCCTGCTGCTGCCCGCTCCGGCCCCCGCGGTGGTACGGGCCCGGAACCGCTGCCACGCCGAACTGCTCACCGAACTCGGCCGCGGCGCGATGGACCCGGCCGTGCGGGCGGTGAAGGCACACCAGCATGCCCGCCCGAGCTGACCTCCGGTCGCGCCGGCCCGGCTGCCGACGACCCCGCGCACCCCTTGCGCCGCCATTCTGCAGAAGGAGCTGCCGCCATGACTGACCCCGGTGCCGTCGGCCCGTCGTCGCCGTCTGGCCCCGCCGCCGGCACGCCCCAGCGGCTGCGCGGCGGCGTCCTCGGCATGGCGGACATCGCGGCCGCCACGATGGCCAACGTCGGCCCGGCCATGAGCTTCTTCTTCGGGTTCGCCTTCCTCGCCACCACCGCGGGCGTCGCCTCCCCGCTGACCATCGTCGCCGCGGGCATCGCGGTCGCGCTGCTGGGCAACACGCTCGCCGAGTTCTCCCGGGCCCATCCCTCGGCGGGCAGCTTCATCACCTTCGTGGGCAAGTCCTTCGGACCGGTCAGCGCGGTGACCACGGCGCTGCTGGCCGGTCTCGGGTACATCATCGGGATGGCCGCCGTCATCGCGATCTCGGGCGGGTTCGTGCAGATCACCCTGTACCACTACACCGGCGTCGACCTGCCGTGGATCATCTGGACGCTGCTGCTGACCGGGCTGTCGGTGGTGCTGATGCTGCGTGGGGTGGTGGTCTCCACCAAGTGGGCCGGCTACTTCTTCGGCGTGGAGATGGTGATGCTGGTCGTCGTCTCGGTCGCGGCGATCGCCGGGCATCGCGGCCACCTCTCCGCCGACCCGTTCCTGCCCGGTCACATCAGCCACGGTCTCACCGGCCTGGCCGCGGGCTTCCCGCTGGCGGTGTATCTGTTCATCGGCTGGGAGAACTCGGCGGCGCTGGCCGAGGAGACGGAGAACCCGCGGCGCAACGTCGGCCGCGCCGTGTTCTTCTCCATCGCGATCATGACCGTGAGCTACATCCTCTTCTCCTATGCCACGGTGACCGGCTTCGACTACGACGTGGCCCGACTCGGTCACTCGCGCATTCCCTTCATCGACGTCGCCGAGGAGACGCTCGGAGCGCTGGCCTTCGTCGCCTACATCGGGGGCCTGACCTCCACCCTCGGCGTGCTGATCGCCGGCATCAACTCCCAGGCCCGCCTGGTGTTCAACGCCGGACGCGAGGGGCTGCTCCCGTCCTTCTTCGGCTATGTGCACCCCACCCGCCGCACCCCGACCAACGCGATCGTCACCTTCGCCGCCACCTCGCTGCTGATCATCGGAGCCTGGGGCCTGGGCCATCTGCTCGGGGCCGACGGCGGCCCGATGAACCCGGTGGTCTTCTTCACCGAGTCCTCCAGCCTGGGCTCCATCCTGATCCTGCTGGTCTACCTGGCGTCCAACATCGCCCTGCCGGTGTACTACCGCCGGTACCGTCCGCAGGAGTTCCGCACGGTCCGGCACCTGGTGCTGCCGGCGATCGGCACCCTGGCCATCCTGGTTCCGCTCTACTACCTCGCCAAGCCCGGGCAGCCCGCGCCGTACAGCTGGTTCCCCGTCGCGGCGCTGGCCGCCCTGCTCGGCGCCGTCGGCTACGCGGCCCTCCTGGTCCGCCGCGACCCGAGCCTGGCCGAGCGTGTCGGTTCCGTCGTCGCCGACGCGGAGTGAGCGCGGGCGCGCCGCTCTCCGAACGCACCGCTCCCGAACGCGCCGCTCTCCGAACGCACCGCTCTCCGAACGCCGTCGCCGACCGTGCCGGGACCACTGCCCGGCCGAGGCGACGACGGTGACGGATCGGCCCGGGAAACGGCTTGTGAGGCGTCCGGACGTCCCGTGATGATGGTGCGATGCTGACCTCCGTGGTGGCCTTCCTCGGCGCGGCCTTCCTGATCGCGATGGTCCCGGGCCCCAGTACGGCCGTGATCCTGCGCCGCGCGGTGGTGAACGGCCGTCGCAACGGCCTGGCCACCGTGCTGGGCAACGAGTGCGGGGTCGTGCTCTGGGGCCTCGCCGCGGCGTTCGGCCTCTCGGCCCTGCTGCTGGCCTCGGAGGTCGCCTACGACGTGATGCGGATCTCCGGTGCGGCGGTGCTGGTGTGGATGGGTGCGCGCGCGGTGTGGCAGGCGCGGCGGGCCGGCGGACCCGAGGGGGAGCCGGCGGGCGTGGCGGCGGTGTCGCACGGGCGGGCGTACCGCCAGGGCCTGGTCACCAGTTTCGCCAACCCGAAGGCGGGCGTCTTCGCCGTGTCCTTCCTGCCCCAGTTCGTCCCGCAGGGGGCGCCCGTCCTGCCGACGCTGATCGCCTTCTCGGTGATCTGGGCCCTGGTCGACCTGGTCTGGTACCTGCCGCTGGTCTGGCTGGCCGGGCGGGCCCGGGGCGTGTTCCAGCGGCAGTCCGTGCGGCGCCGTACGGAGCGGATCTCCGGGACCGTGCTGGTCGCGCTGGGACTGCGGCTGGCGCTCGAGCCCTAGACCCTGTCGTGCGGGTCGCCCGGCGTCGGGCGGGAGCCCCGCCGGGTCGGGCCCGTCACCCGTCCCTGGCCTTCGCCCCGCCGCCGACCGTGAACCCGATGACGGACCCGCCGCCCTCGCGGGGGAACGCGAACGCCGCTCCCCCGTGCGACAGCGCCACCTCCCGCACGATGGACAGCCCGAGGCCCGAGCCGGGCAGGCTCCTGGCGTCCGCGGCGCGGTAGAAGCGGTCGAAGATGCGGACGAGATCGCTCTCCTCGATCCCGGGCCCCCGGTCGAGGACCTCGACGCGCACGCTGCCCGGCGTCCGCCCGGTCGGCTTCCCCTCGGGCTCCCGCGACCGGGACGGCTGCTCGGGACCCGTGACCACGATCTCGATCGGCGCGTCGCCACCGCGGTCGAACTTCGCGGCGTTCTCCACCAGGTTGGACACCGCCCGTTGCAGCGCCGACTCACGCCCGTCGACCGTGGTGTCGCCGCTGCCTCGCACGACGACCTCCCGGCCGGTGCGGCGGCGGGCGATCCTCGCCGCGTCCTCGGCGACCTCGGCGAGCGTCAGCCGCTGCGGCGCTTCCGTGTCCGACCGCCCGGCCGCCAGGGCGACCAACTCGTTGACCAGGTCGGTCAGCTCGCGGGACTCCTGGGCGAGGTCGGCGACGAGTTCCTCGCGCGCGGCGGGCGGCAGTTCGTCGATCCGGCGCAGCAGCGAGATGTTCGTCCGCAACGACGTCAGGGGCGTACGCAGTTCATGGCCCGCGTCCTGCACCAGGCGCCGCTGGTCCTCCTCCGACTGCGCCAGCCGCCCGAGCATGCGGTCGAAGGAGCGGCCGAGGCGGGCCACCTCGTCGTTCCCGGTGACGGGCACCTGGATGCCGAGCCGCCCGGTGCGGGCCACGTCCTCGGCGGCACCGGCCAGCCGCACCAGCCGCCCGGTGATCCGCCGCGCGAGCCACCAGCCGAACAGCCCGGCCGCGATCACGACCGCCCCGACCAGCAGGCCCGTGCGCTGCTGGAGGCTGCGCAGCAGGTCCTCGGTGCTGCTGAGCTCCTGGGCGACCTGCACCGCGCCCTGGCCGCGGCCGAGCGCGACGGTGGCGACCCGGTACACGTCGCCGCCGACGCTGACGTCCTTGTGCTCCACCAGCCTGCCCGCCGCCGAGGTGTCGGCGATCCGCCGGTCCCCGCGGCCGACCGGCAGCGACGGGTCGGAGTGGCCGACGACCGCGCCGCCGGGGCCGAGCACCTGCACGACCGTGCGGGCGGGCCGGACGATGTCGTCGCGCGGGGCGTGGTCGTCCGTGTCGGAGACGGCGTAGTCGTCCGGCATCAGTTGCTGCTCGCGGACCTGTTCCCGCAGGTCCTCCACGACCTGCGCGAACACGCTCTGCTGGTCGACGCGCACGAGGCGGGCGGCCGCGTCGTAGCTCAGAAAGCCGACGAGGACGGTGACGCCGGCGGCCACGGCCGCGAACGACACCGTGAAGGTGGTCCGCAGCGACGAGATCCGCCGCAGCCGGGACCGCAGCCGCAGCCGGGACCGCACCCTGCCCGGCAGCCGCCGCCACAGGCGCAGGCACACCCCGGTGCCGGCGTCGGTGTCCGCCCGCAGCGCCGGAGGCACTAGTCCTCCCTCAGGACGTACCCCACGCCACGCACCGTGTGGATGAGTGCCGGGGCCCCCGGCTCGTCGAGCTTGCGCCGCAGATAGCCCACGTAGACGGCGAGGTTCTTGGAGCCGGGGCCGAAGTCGTAGCCCCAGATGCGGTCGTAGATGGTGGCGTGGTCGAGGACGATGCCGGCGTTGCGGGCGAGCAGTTCCAGCAGGTCGAACTCGGTGCGGGTGAGTTCCAGCTCGCGCGTGCCGCGCCAGGCGCGGCGCGCCTGCACGTCCATGCGCAGCCCCGCCACCGACACCTGCCCGGCGGGGGTCTTCTCCTCGTCCCGGGGGGCTTCGTGGACGGTGCCGTTGCTGCGGCGCAGCAGCGCCCGGAGCCGGGCGAAGACCTCCTCCACGTCGAACGGCTTCACCACGTAGTCGTCGGCGCCCGCGTCCAGGCCCGCGATCCGGTCGGCGGTCTCCACGAGCGCGGTGAGCATCAGGATGGGCGTGCGGTCGCCCTCGGCGCGCAGCACGCGGCACACCTGGAGACCGTCGATGCCGGGCATCATCACATCGAGGACGAGCACGTCGGGCCGCACCCGGTGGGCCTGGGCGAGGGCCTCCACGCCGTCGGCCACAGCGGTCACCTGGTAACCCTCCAGCGTCAGCGCGCGTTCCAGGGCATGACGGATGGCGCGGTCGTCCTCGGCGAGCAGCACTGTCTGGGTCACGCCCCCAGTCTGCCAAGATCGCCGTCACGTACCACCTGGTGGGGCGGGCCGCGAGCGGGCTTCTTACCCCCCTCTCACCGCCGCACGCGTGGCGACTTACCCGGTAGGGGCAGTCTGTCGGCTATGCCGGATTGCCGCGCCCCCACAGGGTGTGCGGCGCCGGAGCGTGGCACCGCAAGGACTCCGCGACCCCCGCCCGCGCCACCGCGCGGCGCCGGGGCCGCCGGTGAGCCCACCCGGCGCGCCGTCCCAGGGCGCGGCCGGGTGCCGGAGCCGCCCGGCCGGTCCCGGCCCCTCCCCGGAGCGGGGCCGGCCGCGGCGGAAGGGGTGGGCCGGGAACGGTACGACGGTGGCGGCCCACCCCTCACCCACGCCGACGTGGATGCGCCGCGGGGCGCGCCCCGCAGGTGCCGCAGGAGCGGTCCGACGCGCGGTGGCGGGCGTCCGTCCGACGGGTCAGAAGGAGTACTCGTCCCCGGTGTCGAGGGCCAGCACCCGACGGCGGTCGTTGCCCGGCTCCCGGTCGGCGGCGCCGCCGTCCCACAGGGTGTCGATCTGGAGTCGTACCTGGTCGGCCGACGCGTCCGCGAGTCCCACCCGCAGGTGGATCCGCCGGCCCGCGCTGCCCGCGGCGAGCGGGCCCGTGTCGCACAGCACCGTGCCCGCGTTGTACCGCGCGCATCCCTCGGGGAGCCGCTGGTGCTGTGCCAGCGGCCGGGACCAGCGCAGCCGCACGGTCGCGTCGAGGACATCGGCCGGGCCGTGGTTCTGCGGGGTGAGCTGCACCTCGACCTGGCCTGCGGCCATGGCCACCACGCCGTGATAGGCGAGGTCGGCCTCCGGGGGCGCGGCCACCGCGGGCGCGGCCGCACCCGCCCACACGGTCATGCCCGCCAGCCCGGCCGCGCCCAGCGCGCCGGCAATCCGCATTCGCATTGCGCCCACTTCCTCCGTGTCGGCCCCGGTGATCACCGCATGTATCCCCCGCGCACGGCACGCCAGGCGCCGCCGGGCAGGTGAGTCACCCGAAGCGCCGGCCCGAACACCGGGCCCGGCCACCGGGCCCAGGCACCGGTCGCCCACCGGCCCGGCCACCGGCCCAGGCACCGGCCCAGGCACCGGTCCGGACATCAGGCCCGGGCACCAGACCCGGACGCCAGACCCGCACGCCAGACCCAGGCACCAGACCCGCACACCAGACCCGCACGCCAGACCCAGGCACCAGACCCGCACACCAGACCCGCACGCCAGACCCAGGCACCAGACCCGCACGCCAGACCCAGGCACCGGCCCGCGCACCAGGCCCGCACACCAGACCCGCGCACCGGGCCCGGGCACCGGAGCGGGCGCCGCCGTCCGGTGCTCCGGGGTGGCGTGCGAGGGTGACCGCATGCTGATCCTGCGCTCCGCCGCCCTCTTCGCCGTCGCCGCGCTCTTCGAGATCGGCGGCGCCTGGCTCGTCTGGCAGGGCGTGCGCGAACACCGCGGCTGGGGGTGGATCGGCGCGGGTGTCATGGCCCTCGGCCTCTACGGCTTCGTCGCCACCTTCCAGCCGGACGCGCACTTCGGCCGCGTACTCGCCGCCTACGGCGGTGTCTTCGTGGCCGGGTCCCTGGCGTGGGGCATGGTGGCGGACGGCTACCGGCCCGACCGCTGGGACATGATCGGCGCGCTGGTCTGCCTCGCCGGGACGGCCGTGATCATGTGGGCGCCGCGGGGGCGCTGACCACCCGTCGAACACCGGGCCGCCCACCCTGCGGGCATCCCGGCCTGCCGCGTCCCCCGGCACCTATCCTGACGGAAGTCGCCCGTACGCCGTACCGACGAGCCCGCCGTCCGAGGAGCCGCCCCATGACCGCCGCACCACCCGCCGCGTCCCGCATCGCCGTTGTCACGGGCGCGAGCAGCGGCATCGGCGCCGCGACGGCCCGGCAGCTCGCCGCCGCGGGCTACCGCGTCGTCCTCACCGCCCGCCGCAAGGACCGCATCGAAGCCCTCGCGCAGGAGCTCACCGCGGCCGGCCACTCGGCGACGGCGTACCCGCTGGACGTCACCGACCGTGCGGCGGTCGACGAGTTCGCGACGGCTTTCAGGACGCTCGCCGTCCTGGTGAACAACGCGGGCGGCGCGTTCGGCGCCGACCCGGTCGCCTCCGGCGACCCGGAGGACTGGCGCCGGATGTACGAGACGAACGTCATCGGCACCCTGAACGTCACCCAGGCCCTGCTGCCCGCGCTCACCGCGAGCGGCGACGGCACGATCGTCGTGGTGTCGTCCACCGCAGGCCACGCCACCTATGAGGGCGGCGCCGGCTACGTCGCCGCCAAGCACGGTGAGCACGTCCTCGCCGAGACACTGCGCCTGGAGATCGTCGGCACCCCGGTCCGGGTGATCGAGATCGCCCCCGGCATGGTGAGGACGGACGAGTTCGCGCTGACCCGCTTCGGCGGGGACGCGGAGAAGGCGGCGAAGGTGTACCAGGGCGTCGCCGAGCCTCTGACCGCGGACGACGTCGCCGACACGATCACCTGGGCCGTCACCCGCCCCAGCCATGTCAACGTCGACCTCCTCGTGCTGCGCCCGCGCGCCCAGGCGTCGAACACGAAGGTCCACCGGGAGCTGTGATGACCGAACCGATACCGGCGGACGAGCCCGACCGGACCATGGAACAGCAGCGCCTGGCTCTGGAGAAGAAGCGCGAGCGCTATGTGTGGATCTACCTCGCGTACTTCCTCTTCGGCATCCATGTGGTGGCCTTCGTGATGATCTTCGCCGTGCGCCACGCGAAGTAGGAGGCCGCGAAGCGGACGTCGTTCGCCCGGCGCGGCACGCGAGGCCGGCCCCGCACGCCGTCGGCCGGGCGGACGCGCCGGGCGGTCAGCCCTTCACACAGACGACCTGCTTCAGCTTCGCCACGACCTCGACCAGGTCGCCCTGCTGCTCGATCACCTGCTCGATCGGCTTGTAGGCGCCCGGTATCTCGTCCACGACGCCGGAGTCCTTGCGGCACTCCACGCCCCGCGTCTGCTCCTCCAGGTCCTTCGCCGTGAAGCGGCGCTTCGCCGCGTTGCGGCTCATGCGCCGGCCTGCGCCGTGCGACGCCGAGTTGAACGCCTTCTCGTTGCCGAGACCCTTCACGATGTACGACCCCGTGCCCATCGAGCCCGGGATGATGCCGTACTCGCCCGACCCGGCCCGGATCGCGCCCTTGCGGGTCACGAGCAGGTCCATGCCCCCGTACCGCTCCTCGGCCACGTAGTTGTGGTGGCAGGAGATCTCCGGCTCGAAGACGGGCTTCGCCTTCTTGAACTCCTTGCGGATCACGTCCTTCAGGAGCGCCATCATCAGCGTGCGGTTGTACTTGGCGTACTCCTGCGCCCAGTACAGGTCGTTGCGGTAGGCGGCCATCTGCGGGGTGTCCGCCACGAAGACCGCGAGGTCGCGGTCGACCAGCCCCTGGTTGTGCGGGAGCCTCTGGGCGACGCCGATGTGATGCTCGGCCAGTTCCTTGCCGATGTTCCGGGACCCGGAGTGCAGCATCAGCCAGACCGCGCCGGTCGTGTCGTGGCACACCTCGACGAAGTGGTTGCCCGAGCCGAGCGTTCCCATCTGCTTGGTGGCCCGTTCCTGACGGAACCTCACGGCCTCGGCGACCGAGCCGAACCGCTTCCAGAAGTCGTCCCATTCGGAGGTCGCCACCCCGTGGAGCCGCGCGGGGTCCACCGGCTCGTCGTGCATGCCCCGCCCGACCGGAATGGCCTGTTCGATCCTCGACCGCAGGTGCGACAGGTCTCCCGGCAGGTCGTTGGCCGTCAGCGACGTCTTCACCGCCGACATGCCGCAGCCGATGTCCACCCCGACCGCCGCCGGACACACCGCGTCCCGCATGGCGATGACCGAGCCGACCGTCGCCCCCTTGCCGTAGTGGACGTCCGGCATCACCGCAAGGCCCTTGATCCACGGCAGGGTTGCCACGTTCTGAAGCTGCTGCATCGCGGCGCCCTCGATCGTGGCCGGGTCCGCCCACATGCGGATCGGGACCTCGGCGCCGGGCACCTCTACGTACGACATATCGTCCTCATTCCCCCGGAAAGCCTGTACTCATGACGAAGCGCAAAAACCGGCGCCAGGGTCGACGTAAAGGACAACGGACCGGCGTCCACGGCAGTGCGTGCGATACACATTGTCTGCAGGGGTCCGCCCCGCGCGCCAACCGATTAACCAGCGCCCGAACCGCGCTGAACCGTCGAGAGGAGCCTCACCGTGCAGCGGAAGGCGTACGTTCCGGGCGCCGTCATGCTCCTCGCGGCTCTGCTGGCCGCCTGCAGCAGCGGCTCGGGCGGCGGCGGCACGGCCGGCGACTCGAAGGCGTCCGGCACGGCCACGGACACGACCGCCGCCCAGCCCGGCAAGTACCGCACCCTCTCCGACGCGTGTGGCGCGGTGCGGCAGGACACGCTCGAATCGCTCCTGCCCGGTCTGAGGCAGGTGACCGAACAGGAGCAGCGCGACAGGGCGTACGCGGGCGAGGCCGCGCTCACGTACAGCAACGACCGCCGTTCCGGCTGCCGATGGAAGGCCGAGGCCCCCGGCGCCACGGACCATCTGTTCGTCGACTTCGAGCGGGTGGTGTCGTACGACAACGCGGTCAGCGACGACAGCCGCGCCCAGCAGGTGTTCGCCGCCAAGGAGAAGGCCGCCGGCCTGCCCGCTCCCGACTCCCGCTCCGCCTCGCCGGACGGCGGCTCGGCGAGCACGAGCGCCCCGCCCTCCCCCACCACGTCCGCATCCGGCTCCCCCGCCGCATCGGGCAGTCCGTCGGCCACCGGAACCCCGGTCGACCTCCGGCCCCGCACGCTCGACGACCTCGGCGACGAGGCGTTCCTGAACGACCAGCAGGGCAACGCCCAGCAGCGCACCGTGACTGTGGTGTTCCGCACGTCCAACGTGGTCGTGACGATCGAGTACGAGGAGCAGTCGACCACCGTCGGACAGGCGCCGAGCAGCGAGGACATGCAGGACAAGGCCAGGAAACTGGCCGGGCAGCTGGACGGTTCACTGGGCTGACGGGCAGCCGCCCGCCGCCCCGGCGGCGGAACCGAACCGCACACCGCATGCGTCCCCACCGCGTACCGTGGCCCCTCGGACCCGATCCGACCGCACGACCCACGAGCGTCATGAGTGAAGGAACCATGCACCGACCTGCACAGCGAGACCAGCGAGACCAGCGCGAGCAGCGGCCGGCCCGGCGGGGCCCGCGCCTGAACCGCCTCCTTGTCTGCGCGGCCGCCGTCCCGATGGTGCTCGTCGCCGCCGGCTGCTCCTCGGACTCCGGCTCGGGTGGCGACGGGAAGCAGCAGCAGTCGAGCGCGTCCCCCAGCAAGAGCGCCTCGGCGAACGCCGTGCGCCCCGCGGCGTACACGACGCTTCCCGAGGCCTGCGCCGTCCTGCCCCGGAAGACCCTGGAGGAACTGGTGCCGAAGGGGGCGAAGTCAGGCAAGGAGGGCAGGTCGGAGGACACGAAGACGCGTGCCAGCTGCTCGTGGAGCAGCCTGCAGAACAACGGCGTCAAGGGCTCGCAGTTCCGCTGGCTCAACGTCTCGCTGCTGCGCTTCGAGTCCGACGCCGCGCGCGGCGAGGGCGACAAGCTCGCGCGGACCTACTACGACAAGCAGGTGCGGGAGGCCCGGTCCGTGCCGGGCGCGCAGAACACCCGCTCCGAGCCGGTCGCCGGGGCGGGCGACGAGGCGACCGCGGTGCGCTACGACCTGAAGAAGAAGGAAGGCGCCTTCAAACAGCAGACGGTCGTGGCACGCGTGGAGAACGTCGTCATCACGCTCGACTACAACGGTGCGGGCCTGGCCGGGGAGAAGACGCCGAACGCCGACGACCTGACGAAGGCGGCGGAGCAGGCCGTGAAGACCGCGGTGGCCGCCGTCTCGGCGGCGAACCAGGAGGGCGGCGGCGCGGTCGTGCCCCCGAGCACCTCACCGTCGAAGAGCGCCTCTCCGTCGAAGTCGCCCTCGCCCAGTGCCTCGAAGAGCGCCGTCAAGGGCGCCTCCCCGACCGCCTCCTCGGGCACCGGGAGGAGCTGACCTTCTTCCGTCGTACTCGCGGCGCGGACAGGGTGGCCGGCGCGCCCCGCCGGCCGGGCGGAACGGGCTTCATCCACACCGGCCACCCGTTCGCCGGACGCGTGTGCCACTCTGTTGCGCGCAACAACACGCAAGGGGAGGGGAGTACAGGTGGCCGCGCCAATCCAGCTGACACGGATGCACCGAATTCTCATCGGCGTGGTCGTCACCGGTGCCGTCGTCATCGCCGGGATCGGCTTCGCGGGGTCGTACGCGGCCGTCCGCGAGCTGGCGATCAAGAAGGGCTTCGGGAACTTCAGTTACGTCTTCCCGGTCGGCATCGACGCGGGCATCTGCGTCCTGCTGGCCCTGGACCTGCTGCTGACCTGGATCCGCATCCCCTTCCCGCTGCTGCGGCAGACGGCGTGGCTGCTGACGGCGGCGACGATCGCGTTCAACGGCGCGGCGGCCTGGCCCGACCCGCTGGGCGTGGGTATGCACGCGGTCATCCCGGTGCTGTTCGTGGTCGCGGTCGAGGCGGCCCGCCATGCGATCGGCCGGATCGCGGACATCACGGCGGACAAGCACATGGAGGGCGTCCGCCTCACCCGCTGGCTGCTGTCCCCCCTGCCCACCTTCCTGCTCTGGCGCCGTATGAAGCTGTGGGAGCTGCGCTCCTACGACCAGGTCATCAAGCTGGAGCAGGAGCGTCTCGTCTACCAGGCCCGTCTGCGCTCCCGCTTCGGCCGGGCCTGGCGGCGCAAGGCCCCGGTGGAGTCCCTGATGCCGCTGCGGCTGGCCCGGTACGGGGTCCCGCTCGCCGACACCGCGCCCGCCGGTCTGGCGGCGGCGGGCATCGAGCCGGCGCTGATACCCCCGACGCCCCGGCTCGACACGGCCGCCGTGGGCGGCCGCGACGCCGGGGCGGCGCCCGTGGCGCAGCAGGGGCTGCCCGTCGGCGACGGGCGCCCGCAACTGGACGGCGGCAGGCCCGAGCAGGTACCGGAACCCGACCACAGCCCCTGGTTCCGGCCCCAGCACGTCGAGTACCAGGGCGACTACGACCCGAACTTCGAGCCGGAGCCGTCGTACGAGCCGGAGGAGGAGCACTGGCAGTGGTACGACGACCAGCAGTTCCACGAGGGCCAGTACCAGCAGGCGCAGTACCAGCAGTACCAGGAAGAGCAGTACCCGCCGGAGCAGTACCCGCAGGCGCGGTACCAGGAGCGGCAGCCCCAGGAGCAGCCGCGGCAGCCCGCCGGGGAACCCTCTCCCGAGGACACCGGCAGCTTCCCCATCCCCGTCTCCGGCAACCGCACCCGCGAGCTCGGCGGGGGCGGTGGCACGGAGCCGGACGAGGACGCCTACTACCAGGTCTTCAAGCAGTCGATCAGCGGCAGCGGCTACCCGACGCCGCGCGAGTTCAGCGACAACGTCGAGGCGACGTACGGGGTCCCCGTCCTGGACGCCGACGCGAAGCGGATGGTCATGCGCTTCCAGAAACGCCACTCCATGGAACTCGAAGAGGACCACATCGCGTGAGCGCGTGACGCACGAGGCCCCCGCACGTTGCCGTGCGGGGGCCTCGTGCGCGGGGTCACTCCCCGAGCAGCCTGCGGACCCGGTCCTGGCCCACGGCCAGCAGCAGCGTGGGCAGCCGAGGCCCCGTGTCCCGTCCCACCAGCAGGTGGTAGAGCAGCGCGAAGAACGACCGCTGGGAGGTCTTGATCTCCGGCGGCAGCTCCTTGGGGGTGGCGTCGGCGGAGAAACCGGCCTGGACCTTGGGCACCCCGTACACGAGGTGGGTGAGCCCGTCCAGGGACCAGTGCTCCTCCAGCCCGTCGAGCAGCAGCCGCACCGACTGCTGCGCCTGCTCGTCGAGGGACTTCAGCAGCTCCGCGTCCGGCTCGTCGCGGACGATGGTGCGCTGGTCGGCCGGGACGTGGGTGTTGATCCACGCCTCCGCCCTGTCGTACCGCGGCCGGGCCTCGTCGAGCGAGGTGAGCGGGTTCGCCGGGTCGAGGTCGGACAGGATGCGCAGCGCCTGGTCCCGGTGGCCCGCGGTGATGTCGGCGACGGACGCGAGCGTGCGGTACGGCAGCGGGCGCGGGGTGGCGGGCAGCGCCCCGGAGGCGGTGCCGACCGCCCGGGTGTACGCGGCCACGTCACCCGGCAGCGCGGAGCCGTCGGCGACCTTGGCCGCCAGCTTGTCCCACTCGTCGTAGAGCCGCTGGATCTCCTGGTCGAAGGCGATCTTGAAGGACTGGTTGGGCCGGCGGCGGGCGTAGAGCCAGCGCAGCAGCTGGGGCTCCATGATCCGCAGGGCGTCGGCCGGGGTGGGGACCCCGCCCTTGCTGCTGGACATCTTGGCCATCCCGCTGATGCCCACGAACGCGTACATGGGGCCGATGGGCTGCTCGCCGCCGAAGATCCCGACGATCTGCCCGCCCACCTGGAAGCTGGATCCGGGCGAGGAGTGGTCGACGCCGCTCGGCTCGAAGACCACGCCCTCGTAGGCCCAGCGCATCGGCCAGTCGACCTTCCACACCAGCTTGCCGCGGTTGAACTCGCTGAGCCGGACGGTCTCCGAGAAGCCGCACGCGGTGCAGGTGTAGGCCAGCTCGGTGGTGGCGTCGTCGTAGGCGGTGACGGTGGTGAGGTCCTTCTCGCAGGCGCCGCAGTACGGCTTGTACGGGAAGTACCCGGCGGAGCCGGAGCTGCCGTCGTCCTCGGACGCCGCGCCCGACCCCTCCTCGGCCTCCAGCTCGGCCTCGTCGACGGCCTTCTGCTGCTGCTTCCTGGCGGGCTTCGGCTTGGTCCGGTACTGGCCGAGCACCGCGTCGATCTCGCCGCGGTGCTTCATCGCGTGCAGGATCTGCTCCCGGTACGCGCCCGAGGTGTACTGCGCGGTCTGGCTGATGCCGTCGAACTCCACGCCCAGTTCGGCGAGCGAGGCGATCATGGTGGCCTTGAAGTGCTCCGCCCAGTTGGGGTGCGGGGAGCCCTCCGGGGCCGGCACGGAGGTCAGCGGCTTGCCGATGTGCTCGGCCCAGGACTCGTCGACGCCGGCGACACCGGCCGGCACCTTCCGGTACCGGTCGTAGTCGTCCCAGGAGATCAGATGGCGCACCTCGTACCCGCGCCGCCGGACCTCGTCGGCGACGAGGTGGGGCGTCATGACCTCCCGCAGGTTGCCCAGGTGGATGGGCCCCGACGGGGAGAGCCCGGACGCGACGACGACCGGTTTGCCCGGGGCCCGGCGCTCCGACTCCTCGATGACCTCATCCGCGAAACGGGAGACCCAGTCGGTGGTCTCGGTGCTCTGAGCCACGATCGGCACGTCCTCTTTTTCTGAAGGTTCTCCATGAGCAGCCGGTACGGTCGCACGGCTGACCGGTCCATTGTCCCAGCCGCACCCACATCCGCGAAAACGGCTTCTCGACGCCGTACCGCTCCTTCACCTGGGGACGAGCGGACGCGGGCCGGGGTTCACCCGGCGACCGGAAAACTCGCTTTGCCCCGCATGGGATACTGGCCGTGTCTATCCATTCGCACGAGGAGAACGGCACCCACTCCTATGGCCTCGGTCACGTCCCTCACCGCCTCCGTCCATCAGCGCCTCGCGACCGCCCTCTCGGCTGCCCTGCCGGAGGCCGCCGACGCGGACCCGCTGCTGCGACGAAGCGACCGGGCCGACTACCAGGCCAACGGGATCCTGGCGCTCGCCAAGAAGGCGAGGACGAACCCGCGCGAGCTGGCGGGCCAGGTCGTGGACAAGGTCGTCACCGGCGACCTGATCAAGGACGTCGAGGTCTCCGGCCCCGGCTTCCTCAACATCACGGTCACCGACAAGGCGATCACCGAGAACCTCGCCGCGCGCGCTGCCGACCCCGAGGGCCGCCTCGGCGTGCCCTGTGCCGAGGCGCCGGGCACCACGGTCATCGACTACGCCCAGCCGAACGTGGCCAAGGAGATGCACGTCGGCCACCTGCGCTCCGCGGTCATCGGCGACTCCGTCGTCAAACTCCTGGAGTTCACCGGCGAGACGGTGATCCGCCGCCACCACATCGGCGACTGGGGCACCCAGTTCGGCATGCTCATCCAGTACCTGGACGAGCACCCGCACGAGCTGGACCACAAGGCCGCCGAGGTCACCGGCGAGGAGGCGATGTCGAACCTCGACCGGCTCTACAAGGCGGCCCGCCGGCTCTTCGACTCCGACGAGGAGTTCAAGACCCGCTCGCGCCGCCGGGTGGTGGACCTCCAGGCCGGCGACCCGCACACGCTCGCCGTGTGGCAGAAGTTCGTGGACGAGTCGAAGATCTACTTCTTCTCGGTCTTCGAGAAGCTGGACATGGAGATCCGCGACCCGGACATCGTCGGCGAGTCGGGCTACAACGACATGCTCGAGGAGACGTGCCGCCTGCTGGAGGAGTCCGGCGTCGCGGTCCGCTCCGAGGGCGCGCTGTGCGTGTTCTTCGACGACATCAAGGGACCGGACGGCAACCCGGTCCCGCTGATCGTGCAGAAGTCCGACGGCGGTTACGGCTACGCGGCCACGGACCTCTCCGCGATCCGCGACCGTGTCTTCAACCTGAAGGCCGACTCGCTCCTGTACGTGGTGGACGCCCGCCAGTCGCTGCACTTCCGGATGGTCTTCGAGACCGCCCGCCGGGCCGGCTGGCTGAACGACGACGTGAAGGCGGTCCAGCTCGCGTTCGGCACGGTCCTCGGCAAGGACGGCAAGCCGTTCAAGACCCGTGAGGGCGAGACGGTGCGGCTGGTCGACCTGCTGGACGAGGCGGTCGACCGCGCCTCCGCCGTCGTGCGGGAGAAGGCGCAGGACCTGTCGGAGGAGGAGATCGCCGAGCGCGGCGCCCAGGTGGGCATCGGCGCGGTGAAGTACGCGGACCTGTCGACGTCGGCGAGCCGCGACTACAAGTTCGACCTGGACCAGATGGTGTCGCTGAACGGCGACACGTCCGTGTACCTCCAGTACGCGTACGCCCGTATCCGGTCGATCCTCCGCAAGGCAGGCGAGGCCCGTCCTGCCGCGCACCCGGAACTGGACCTGACCGGCCCGGAGCGGGCCCTGGGCCTGCACATGGACCAGTTCGCGGAGACGGTGGCGGACTCCGCGGGAGAGTACGCCCCGCACAAACTGGCGGCCTACCTCTACCAGCTGGCGTCCCTGTACACGTCCTTCTACGACAAGTGCCCGGTCCTGAAGGCCGAGACGCCCGACCAGGTCGAGAACCGCCTCTTCCTGTGCGACATCACGGCCCGCACCCTGCACGAGGGCATGGCCCTGCTGGGGATCCGGACACCCGAGCGGCTCTGACAGGAGCCGCTCGGCCGGGGCCGGCCGGGGCCGGTTTCCCCGCCCCGGCCGCCGAGCGGTCGTGGGGACCGCCCGGCCACCGGAGCCGCCCCCCGTCGTCCGTGTCAGTGGCTGCCCCTACAGTCACTGGCATGGCTACCCTTCCCAATCCGCTGCCCCGGCTGGCGGCCGACCCGAGCGGGCGTGGGCTCGGGCTCGAACTCCCGCCCGGGAGACTGATCGACGCGACGTGCGACGGCCCCTGGCACGAGCCGTTGCTGTGGCATGCCGGACGTGCGGCGTCCTCCGGCAACTGGGCGCGGCTGGGGTCGCGCGCCGCCCGGGTGGGGCTCCTTCCGGTGCTCATCGACGTGGGCGGGAAGGTGGGCGGCCCGGACAGATGGGAGTTGAGGCCCGGGGAGATGTCCTACCCCGGTGACTACGACGCCGAGGAGGTACTGGCCGGGTTCTGGGACGACTACGTGGCGGAGACGGGCGGCGTCGACGACGACGGTCCGGGCGGGGAGAAGGTCGTCGGGGTCTTCGGTGAGCCTGCGCCGCCCGACGAGACGCTCGCCCCGTTCGGCCCGGACTGGCCCGGCCTCGCCCCCGCGCAGACCCTGGCCGCCGACCCGGACTCCCGGGCCGCCGAGATCGCCGACCGCCTCCTGGACGACGGCTCCTGGTTCGAGGATCCGCGCCTCGCCCTGGTCCCGGCCCGCCGCTCCGCGGACATACCCGCGGCCCTCGGGTGGCCCGGCCCGTTCAACCACGAGAACGACACGGCCGTCCTCTGCTCGGTCCTGCGCTCCTGGGAGGACCGCTTCGGCATACGCGTCGTCGCGCTCACCTACGACCAGCTCGTCCTGTCGGTGGCGGCGCCGCCCACCACCCGGGCCGAGGCCGAGGCATTGGCCGCCGAGCACTTCGCGTGCTGCCCGGACAACATCGTCCAGGGGCACCACGAGACCCTGCGCGCGTACGCCGAGCACGCGGTCCTCGACCAGCGGGTGTGGTCCTTCTGGTGGGACTGAGCCGGCGGGGCTGACCCGGCGGGACCGGGCCGGCGGGACCGGGCCGGCGGGACCGGGCCGCTGGTGCTCAGTCGGCGGGGCCGGCCGCGGCGGCGCCCGTGGTCGCGTCTCGGCCGAGGCCGAGGCCGAGGCCCAGCCTGCGCAGCCCCTCCGCGATCTCCTCCGGTGTGTGCGTGACGAAGCACAGACGCATCGTCGACGTGTCGGGCGCACCCGCGTAGAAGGGCGCGCCGGGCACGTACGCCACGTCCTGCTCCACCACCCGGGGCAGCAGGGCCGTGGTGTCGTGCCCCTCCGGGAGCCGGACCCACAGGAACATGCCGCCCTCCGGGCGGTTCCAGGCCGAGCCCTCCGGGAGCGCGTCCGCGAGGCCCGCCAGCATGGCGTCCCGGCGCTCGCCGTACGCCGCGGCGACCCGCCCCACATGCGCGTCGAGGTCGCGGTCGGCGAGATAACGCGCCGCGGCGAGCTGGTTCACGGTCGGCGTGTGCAGGTCGGCGGCCTGCTTGGCGACCACGCAGGCCCGCCGCAGCGCCGCGGGCGCCCGCAGCCAGCCGAGCCGCAGCCCCGGGGCCATGACCTTGGAGAACGACCCGAGCAGCACGGTGCGGTCCCGCGCCTCCTCGTACGAGGCGATCCACGGCACCCGCTCGCCCTCGAAGCGGAGTTCCCCGTACGGGTCGTCCTCCACGACCCACAGCCCGCGCCGGGCGGCGACGCGCGCGATCGCGGCACGGCGTTCGGCGGGCAGGGTGCGGCCGGTGGGGTTCTGGAAGGTGGGGACCAGGTAGAGCAGCTTGGGGCGCTCCCGCACCACCAGCTCCTCCAGCGCGTCCGGGTCCACCCCGTCCGCGTCCCCGGGCACGGCGACGACCCGGGCGCCCGCGAAACCGAATGCCTGCAGCGCCGCGAGATAGCAGGGGTTCTCGACGAGGACGGTGTCGCCGGGCTCCAGCAGTGCGGTGGCGAGCAGGGACAGCGCCTGCTGCGAGCCGGTGGTCACGAGCAGGTCGTCGAGGTGGGTCGCGAGGCCGCGCGCGGTGGCGCGATCGGCGAGCGCGGCCCTCAGCACGGGTTCGCCCTCGGTCGTCGAGTACTGCAGCGCCCGCTGCGGCGCCTCGGCCAGCACGGCGTGGAACGCGGCGGCGATCCCCCCGGTGTCGAAGAGCCCGGGCGCCGGCAGGCCGCCCGCGAAGTTGACGACCTCGGGCCGGGCGGTGACCGCGAGGATGTCCCGTACGGGCGAGCCGCCGACCGCGGCGACCCGGCCGGCGAACGCGGGCGGTGGCGGACTGCTGACGACGCGGTCGCTGACGGTCACGGCGGCTCCTTGTGGGCAGGGGGCGCCCGCACGGCGCAGTACGCCATGGGCACGCCACTCGAAAACACCTCGTTCATGCACCTTAGGGACATCGCTGCCCCGTACAACAACCTCGTTTCGCCATGCGGACGACCGTCAGGGAGCCGTAGCATGCCGCGCATGCTGCCCAGCGTGGACACGAACGACGAGTTGGAAGCAATGGTCCGCAACGAGGCGCTGATGCGCCCGGCCGCGGAGGACCTGTGCTCCCGACTGGGGCTCACCGGGATGTCGTTGTGGCGTTTCGACGACGGTTCCCTGCCGGTGTACGCGGTGGGGGGCGATCTGGTGCTGAAGCTCTATCCGCGGTTCGAGACGGCCGAAGCCGTCAGGGAGGCAAGGGTGTTGACCCACTTATGGGGACAACTCCCGCTGCCGACACCGCGCTTGCATGCCACCGACGAATACGTGAACGGCTGGCGGTTCGTGCTGATGTCCCGGCTGCCCGGGCTGGCCCTGTCCGAGGCGTGGCCCCGGCTGACGGGGGCGGAGCACGACCGGATCGTCGCGGAGTCGGCCGAGGCGCTGGCCGCGCTGCACGCCATGGACTTCACGCCGCTGACGGACATCGTGGGCCCCTCCGACTGGAACTCCTTCCTGCGCCGCCAGCGGGCGGACACGCTCCGGCAGCACGGCGCCAACGGGGTGACCGAGCCCTGGCTGAGCCAGATCCCCGACTTCCTGGATGCCGTTCCCCTGCCCGTGTCCACCGAACTGGCCCTGTTGCACACCGAGTTCATGCGTGAGCACCTGACGATCGACATGCGCGACGGCCGTCGGCTGACGGGGCTGTTCGACTTCGAGCCGGCGATGATCGGCGACCCGGCCTACGACTTCGCGAGCGTCGGCCTGTTCGTCACGCGCGCCGACCCCCGTCAGTTCCGCCGCTTCCACCAGGCGTACGGCCGCGCCCCCCACGATCCGTACCAACTGCTCGCGTACGCGCTGCTGCACGTCTACAGCGACCTGCCCTGGTACCTGAACGAGCTCCCGGCTCCGTCCGAACCGCGCCTCGACGCTCTCGCGGAGCTGTGGTTCGGCACGGAGGGGTGAGGAGCCGGGTTCGCGGCGTGCGCTCGGTTGGGGGCTACGCCTTGTGGCCCGCGGCCGCGTACACGTTGATGTCGGCGTCGGTGACGTCGGAGGCGGCGCGGTAGCGGATCTTGTCGATGTCGTCGAGGGTTGCGAGGTACCCCGGGTCCACCGGATCGGGCGCGGGCGCCGCACCGTCCGGGTGCCAGTGGTGGACCGGGACGACACCCGGCTCGTCCAGCGTGAGCCCCGGGGTCTCGGAGAAGAACCGGGCGACCTGCTCCTTGGAGCGCTGCACGAAGGGGGCGCCGTGCTGGGCGAGCGTGCGCTGGACGGCGCGGGCGCGCTCCGGGTTGAGGTCGTCGGTGAGATGGCTGATGACGACCCGGCTGCCGGACGGCAGCGCGGCCACCAGCTCACGCACGATCGCGTACGCCTCCTCGTCCTCGACGAAGTGCAGGACCGCCGCGAGCACGAGCGCGACCGGCCGGTCGAAGTCGAGCGTCTTCACGGCCTGTTCGAGGATCTGCGCGGGGTTCCTGAGGTCGGCGTCGATGTAGTCCGTACGGCCCTCGGGACCGCTGGTGAGCAGGGCGCGGGCGTGTGCCAGGACGATGGGGTCGTTGTCGACGTACACGATCCGGGCGTCCGGACCGATCCGCTGGGCGATCTCGTGGACGTTCTCCGCGGTCGGCAGGCCGGTACCGATGTCCAGGAACTGCCGGATGCCGTCGTCCTGCGCCAGCCGGGCGACCGCCCGCCGCACGAAGGCGCGGTTGTGCCAGATGTCGAGGTACAGGCTCGGGTTGGCGGCGAGCGCGGCGGCGGCCGCCTCGCGGTCGACGGGGTAGTGGTCCTTGCCCCCGAGGAAGACGTCATAGACGCGTGCCGGGTGGGCCTTGGTGGTGTCGATCCGCTTTCTCAGCTCGGCCGGGTCGTGGCTGAGGGCTTCACCGGGCATGGGTGTCTCCATGAAGGTCGGCGTGAGGTGGGTCCGCCAATTCGGTCGGCGGGCGACCGATCTGACCGTCAACAACCTAACTCCTGAGGCATGTTCGAAGTGCCCGGGTCCGCCCACCACGGCTGGGCGGACACCGCCCGCGTCCCACGGCCCCTTCCCGGGGGACGGCGTTTGCGCAGGTCGGGCCCCAGCCCCTGGTCCCGGCGTCCCACATTCCCCGGCGGATGTGGCGACCGGGCGCCGGCATCGCCCAAGCTGGGCCGTCGAGGCCCCCGCTCCCGGCGACCGGTCGAGCGGCCGCGCCCCCAGCTCGTCCACGTCGAAGGGCCAGCCCCATGTCCACTCGTACCGCCCGCGTCCGTCTGCTCGCCGCCGCCGGGGCCGTGCTCGCCGCGCTCGCGCTCTCGGCCTGCCGGAACGGAGAGGGTGTACGGGACGAGGGCCCTTCCTCCTCCTCGTCCCGTCCCGGCGCGTCCCTTCGGATCGCCCCGGCCCCCGGCACGACGTCCCCCCGCTCCGGCAGCGGCGTGAGGACCACGGCGGCCGAGGTCTCCCTCCCCGTCGGCCGTCCGCCCCTGGCGGTCACGGGCACCGGCGCCGCCACCCGCTCCCTCGGCGACCGCCCGGAGGCCCACCTCGGCGAGGCGGCCCCCTGGGCCCCCGGCGCCCGGCACGCGGCCCTGCCCGGGCGTGATCCTTTCGGCGGCGGACGGCACCGGCTCGGCGGCCGCACGGCGAGGACCCTCACTCTCACGTTCACCGACGCCGACGACGCCCTGGCGGCGACGTGCCGTTCGGCGAGCGGGACGACGGCCCTGGCGCGCCGCGCCCACGCGGTCCCGGCCGGGGCGGTACGTGCCGCGGGCGGATGACCCGCCTCACCGTTCGATCCGTGTCGCGGCAGGCAGGCCGGTGATGTGTCCCTCTCTCCCCCGCGGCACGCACCGCCCTGGCGGCGACGTGCCGTTCGGCGAGCGGGACGACGGCCCCGGCGCGCCGCGCCCACACGGTCCCGGCCGGGGCGGTACGTGCCGCGGGCGGATGACCCGCCTCACCGTTCGATCCGTGTCGCGGCAGGCAGGCCGGTGATGTGTCCCTCCCCCCGCCCGTCCACCGAGACCGTCACCGACGCGGTCCCCACGCGGACTCCGCCCACCCGGAGCGCCCCGATCGCCGGAGCGTTCAGGGGACCGAGGCGCACCACGCCCGAGGGCACGTCCGGCCGCAGGCCCATCAGCGACGTCAGCAGGCTCACCCCGGCCGCGGCCGCCCACGCCTGGGGCCGGCAGGCCGCCGGGTAGGGCGTCGGCAGGGAGCCGGGGCGGCGTTGCTCCCCCGCATGCAGTTCCGGCAGCCGATGGTCGAACGCGGACGCGGCATCCAGGAGGCCGTCGAGCAGGGAGGCGGCGACCCGGTGGTGACCCGTCTGCGCCAGTCCCGCCACCGCGATGGCCGTGTCGTGCGCCCAGACCGAACCCGTGTGGTAGCCGAGGGGGTTGAAACCCCGGGCACCGGCGCTCATGGTCCGCAGTCCCCACCCGCAGTCCAGGTCCGGCAGGCCGAGCCGGCGGGCGACGATCTCGCACTCCGCCCGGTCGAGGATGCCGGTGCCCAGCAGATGGCCCATGTTGGAGGCCACCCCCGCGACCGGCCGCTTTCCGCCGTCCAGGGCGATCGCCACGAAGGGCCCCTGCGCGTCCTCCACCCAGAACGCGGACCGGAAGCGGCGCGCCAGGGCCCGGGCCCACTCCCGCCACTCCTCCGCACCCGGCCGGCCGAAGGCCGCCAGCAGGTCGGCGCCCGCGAGCGCGGCCTCGTAGGCGTATCCCTGCACCTCCGCGAGGGCGATCGGGGGCTCGGCGAGGCGGGCGGCGGCGGACTGGACGGCGTCCTCGGAGTCCTTCCAGCCCTGGTTGGTCAGCCCCGTGCTCCTGTGTTTCCGGTACTCGACGAAGCCGTCGCCGTCGGCGTCCGCGTGGTCGCGCAGCCACCCCAGCGCGCGCTCCGCGGCGGGCAGCAGAGCCGCCACCTGGGGCTCGGGCATCCCCCATCGCCAGGCTTCGGCCAGCAGCGTCACGAACAGGGGGGTGGCGTCGACGGTGCCGTAGTACAGCGGGGGCAGCCTGCTGCTGGCGTCACGGCGCAGTTCGTGCAAGATCTTCCCGGGCTGTTCCTCGGTCGCGGGGTCGTGCGCCGCGCCCTGCCGCCGTGCCAGGGTCCGCAGGGTGCCGGCCGCCAGTTCGGTCCCCAGGGGCAGCATCATGCGGGCCGCCCACAGCGAGTCGCGGCCGAACAGGGTCAGGTACCAGGGGGCGCCCGCGGCGAGGAAACGGTCGGAGCGGTCCTCCGGATCGGCGAGCAGCATGGCGGACAGGTCGTCGAGGCCGCGGTCGAGAAGACGGGACAGCCGGGGGTCGGCGCAGGTGACCTCCGGTGACGACCACGGTGGCGGTCCCGGAGGCGGCGCGGCGACCGCCGCGGGTCGCGCCCCCGCGGTGGGTGACGACACCTCCAGGGTCAGGTTCGTCGTCCATGACTGCGCCGGCGCCAGCTCGATGTCCCAGGACAGGGCGGGCGCCCGGCCGGGTTCGACACGGTGCGGCTCGGGGCCCGCGACCAAGGTGACCGCCCGCCGCCCGGCGGACTCCCAGATCAGCCCCGGCCCGCGGAGCTCCGCGGGCAGCGCCTCCCGTGGACTGCCCGCCTTCACCTCGGACATGTCCGACAGGTCGCAGGCGGCCTCCAGGCGCAGGGCCAGCCCGATGCGGCGCCGGCCGTGGTTGGTGACCGTGATCCGCTCGCACTCCGGGCCGGCCGTGCGCAGCCGTTCCACGACGACCGTGGGATCGGGGGTGGGGTCCGCACCGTCCCGGTGGATCCCCAGGAAGCGGGTCCGCCCGGCATCGCGGGGGTGGGCGGCCACCGGCTCGGGCTCCCTGCCGTCCACCGTGAGCACCAGGCGGCTGATCAGCCGGGTGTCGGATTCGTAGAAGCCTTCGGCCCCCCTCCTGATCTGGCCGTCGGACGGGGAGAGCACGAGGGCCGGAGCCTTGAGACTGACGAGCGCGCCGTGGATGAGCGGCTGGCGTGTCCACTCCTTCACTGTGACTCCTTCGGATCGGGACGCCTCCCCCGGGGACGGAGGTGGCGGGCCTGGGCTTCGTGCCGTTCGGGAAGAGGTGCCGGGCCTGCGGCGGGCCCGCTCGGGCGGTACCGGCCCGTTCGTGCGGACGGGCGACGGGCCTCCCGGCGGGGAACCCGTCGGGCGCTGCCGCCCCTGGATTCCGCCGCCGGCGCTCAGCCCTTGACCGCGCCGGCGGTCAGCCCCGCGACGATGCGGCGCTGAAGGACGAGCACGAGGGCGATCAGCGGGAGGGCCACGATGACGCCCGCCGCCATCTGTGTGCCGAACGGCTGCTGGTAGCGCGAGCTGCCGGTGAACTTGGCGATGGCCACCGTCACCGGCTGGGAGGCGAGCGTGAGGGTCATCGCGTTGGCGATGAGGTACTCGTTCCACACCGCGATGAACACCAGGAGCGCGCTGGTGAACACGCCCGGCGCGGCGAGCGGGAGCAGGATCTTGCGGAACGCCTGTGCCTGCGTGCAGCCGTCGATCATCGCCGACTCCTCCAGGTCCCAGGGCAGTTCGCGCAGGAAGCTCGTGAGGGTCCAGATCGCCAGCGGCAGCGCGAAGCTGATGTCCGGGATGATCACGGCCTGGTACTGGTCGATCCATCCCCAGTCGCTGAACAGCTGGAAGACGGGGGTCAGCAGGGCGACACCGGGGAACATGGACGCCGCCAGGACGGCCCCGAGTGCCACACGTTTCGCGGGGAAGGTCAGCCGGACGAAGGCGTACGCGGACAGCAGGCCGATCAGCATGCCCAGCACGGTGGTGGTGCCGGCGATGACGGCGCTGTTGCGCAGGGCGTAGAGGAAGTTGTTCTGTCCGCTGAAGACGGCCCGGTAGTTGACCAGGGTCGGGGAGGCCGGCCACAGGTCGTTGTTCAGGATGTCGTTCGGCCCTTTGAGGCTGGAGACCACCATCCAGTAGAAGGGCGCGAGACAGAACAGGGCGATGGCTCCCACGCTGAGGACCAGCCCGGCCGTGCCGAGCCTGCGCCGTGCGGCGGGTGTCAGCCCCCGGCGCCGGGCGGCCGCCTGCCGCACGGGTCCTTGGCGGGGTCTCCCGAGAGCCGGTGCGGGCCCGGGGCGCACTGTGGTGGGCATCAGGGCTCCTCGCCTTCCTCGGCCGGCAGCAGACGGCTGCCGAGGAAACGTACGAATGCCAGCGCGACCAGGAAGATGAGCAGGAAGGTCAGCGTCGACAGGGCGGATCCATAACCGAACTTGGTCTGTTCGACGGACGCCTGCACGACGAGCATCGACAGGGTGGTGGTGCCGTTGGCACCACCGGTGAGGATCTGCGGCAGGTCGTAGATGCGCAGCACGTCCAGCAGCCGGAACAGCACCGCGACCATGAGGGCGGGCATCAGCAGGGGCAGGGTGATGCTGCGGAACCGGCGCCAGGCGCCCGCCCCGTCCACCCGGGCGGCCTCGTGCAGTTCGTCGGGGATGAGCTGGAGCCCGGCGAGGACGAGCAGCGCGAGGAACGGCGCCGTCTTCCACGTGTCGGCGATGATCACCGCCCACCGGGCGGGCCACTGGCTGCCCGTCCACAGCACGGTCTTCCCGAGCAGGTCGTTGACGATCCCGTCGGGCTGGAGCATCCACCGCCACAGCACACTGGTGAGCGCCGTGGGAATGGCCCAGGGGACCAGCACACTGGCGCGTACGAGTCCCCGGCCCCGGAAGGCGCGGTGCATGACCAGCGCCATGGCGGTGCCGATGAGGACCTCCAGCACGAGGGTGAAGGCCGAGAACATCGCGGTGACTTCGACGGCGGACCAGAAGTCGGAGGACGCGTCGCCCGTGAGTGCCTTGTGGTAGTTGCCGAGACCGATGAACTCGGGTGCCCGGCCGATGGTGTCGCTGAACAGTGACAGGTGGACGGCCTTGACGAGCGGGTAGCCGATCACGCTCGCCAGCAGCAGCATCGCGGGGGCGATCAGGCACCAGGCCAGCCATGACTCACGACGGCCGCGGCGTGAGCGCTGGTGCTTCCCCGGTGGTGGCGGCGCCGGTTCGACGGGGGCGTGGACTGCGGTGGACACGGGTGCCTCCTGGTGTGTGCGGCGCGCGCTCAGCCGTTGTCGACCTGCTTGAGCTCCTTGGCGAGGTCCGCGAGGGCCCGTGCCGAACTCTTCTGGCCCTGCAGCGCCTTGTAGATCTCTCGCTGGATGCGGAGGCTGGCGTCGTTGTACGCGGGGACCTGCGGCCGTGGATGCGCTTTCAGCAGGCTCTGGCGCAGCGCGGGCAGGTAGGGGAAGTTCCGGGAGAGCGCCTTGTCGGCGTAGAGCGCGGTCAGGACCGGGGCGTTGGACAGGTCCTCGACCTCGACGCGCTGGACCTCGGGGCTCTCCACGAAGGCCATGAAGTCGAGGACCGATTTCCTGTGCCGGGAGTAGCTGCTGACGGCGAGGTTGGCGCCGCCCAGGGTGGAGGCCCCGGTGCCGTCGGCCCCGGGCAGCGGCGCGACCCCGACCTTCCCCGCGATGCTGGTGTCGGACCCCTTGGCGTTGGCCAGGCTGTACACATAGGGCCAGTTGCGCAGGAAGAGCAGGTCACCCTTCTGGAAGGAGCGGCGGCCCTCCTCCTCCTTGTACGTGATGGCCTTCTTGGGGATGTAGCCCTGGCGGAAGCCGTCGACGAGGAAGTCGATGCCCTTCTTCGCCTCCGGGCTGTCGACGGTCACCGAGCCGTCGGAGCCGTAGACGGAGCCCCCGGCGGAGTTGATCGCCTCGCTCGCGTTGACCGTCAGCCCCTCGTACTGGGCGAACTGGCCCGCGTAGCAGTCCATCCCGTGCTTCTCGGCGATGCCGCAGTCGGCGACGAGTTCCTTCCAGGTGGTCGGCGCCTTGTCCACCAGGTCCTTGCGGTAGAAGAGGAGGGCCCCGGCCGAGGCCATGGGCGCTCCGTAGAGCCGGCCCCGGTACTTCGCGGTGTCGACGGCGGCCGGGAGCATGTCCGCGACGGGCAGGGAGGCGGCCGGGAGCTCCTGGACCCAGCCTCGGGCGGCGAACTCCGCCGTCCAGATGACGTCCATCGCCACCGCGTCGAAGCGGTCGCTCTTGGCCTGGAAGTTCTGCACCATGGAGGCGCGCTGCTCGTCGGCGGACTCGGGCAGCTCGATGAGGGTGACCTTCTCGTCGGGGTGCCGCTTGTTCCAGACGTCGAGGATCTTCGACTGCAGCTTGCCGGTGGTGTCCTTGCCCATCGCGAGCGTGAAGGGCCCGCGGCCGTCGGTGTCCTTGCCCGCGGACCCGGACCCGCCCGGCGTGCTTCCTGCGCAGCCGGCGACGGCCAGCATGACGGTGCATGTGAGGGCCGTGGCGGCTCTGGCGTTTCTCATGGCGACTCCTTCGCGGTGATGACGCGGTCGGCGACCGGTCACGGGGCCGGTGGCCCGGGCGGGCCACGACGGTTCGAACGTGCACATTCGTGTGCCGGGGAGGCGGGTCGCGGGGGGCGACAGGGCGGTGCTGAGGGGCGGCAGGTCGACGCCGGGGGGCGGCAGGTCGACGCCGGGGGGCGACAGAGCGACGCCGGGGGCGCCAGAGCGACGCCGGGGGCGACAGGTCGGGCCTTCGCTGCCGGCGCGGTCGGCGCACCCCGCCGCCGTGACGGGTCGTCGCGCCGCCGTGACGGGTCGGCCGCCGGTGCCGCCCCGGCTCAGGGGCCTGGGCGGTCCCGGATGTCCGGCGGGCCGCCGTGCGGGCGGGGCGCGGTACGGTTCACGCCGGCGCTGGGCGGGGGGCGGGACCCGGCGTGCGGTCGACAAGCCACCAGGCAGCACTGTTGGCGGCCAGCTTCCCCTCGTCGCCGGGCGTACTGGAGAGCACCGGTTCGCCGGGCACGGGCGCGGCGACGGGCGCGTCCCCGAAGTTGACGGCGCAGACGAAGCCGTCGCCGCGCGCGAAGACGATGCTGTCCGGCGGCCCGTCCAGCCAGCGCAGCTCGGGGCCACGCAACGGCAAGAGGCTGCAGCGCAGTTGCAGCGCGTCGCGGTAGACGTGCCAGGTCGAACGGCCGTCGCGCCGCCGGCTCTCCACCGAGTACCCGGCGAACCAGTCCGGCTGGGGCAGCCAGGTGCCCGCGCACTCCTCACCGGAGAATCCGAAGGGCGCCTGCGGCCCCGACCAGGGCAGCGGTACCCGGCATCCGTCACGGCCCCGGCGCGGGTCGCCGGTCGCCGTGGCGATCGGGTCGGTCAGGGCGTGCGGCGGCAGGTCGGTGACCTCGGGCAGCCCGAGCTCCTCCCCCTGGTAGAGGTACACGCTGCCCGGGAGGGCCAGCATCATCAGCGCGGCGGCGCGGGCCCTGGCCTCCCCGCGCTCCAGGTCGGGTACCTCGCCGAGACGCCGGCTGCGGCTGTAGCGGGTGACGCTGCGCTGCTGGTCGTGGTTGTTCAGCACCCACGTGACCGGGGCCCCCGTGGCGGCGATGTCCCGCAGGGCGGCCTCGATCCGCAGTCGGAAGGCGCCGGCGTCCCAGGGGGCGTGCAGCAGGTCGAAGTAGAACGCTTGATGGAGTTCGTCCGGACGCAGATAGAGGGCCTGGTCGGCGGGGGTCGGCACGGCGACCTCCCCGACCAGGACGCGTTCCCTGCCGTCCGAGGCGGTGTACGCGTCGCAGAGGGCGCGCCAGCGGCGCCACACCGCGTGGACCTCGGGCCGGTTCCACGCCAGGGGGTTCACCGCGTCCCTGGCTTCCTCGTCGGCGTCCGGTTCGGGCGAGTCCGGCAGTTCCGGGTGCTTGTACAGGCCGACCGCGACATCGATGCGGAAGCCGTCGACGCCCCGGTCGAGCCAGAAGCGCAGCACGTCGTCGAAGTGGTCCGCCACGTCGGGGTTGCGCCAGGCGAGGTCGGGCTGGTGGGGGGTGAAGAGGTGCAGGTACCACTGTCCTGGCCGTCCGTCGGGCTCCTGGATGCGTGTCCAGGCGGGTCCGCCGAACATGGCTCGCCAGTTGTTGGGCGGCAGTTCACCGCTCTCCCCCCGGCCGTGGGCGAAGTGGAAGCGGGCCCGGGCGGGGCTGCCCGGCTCGGACCCGAGGGCCTTCTGGAACCACGGGTGCTGCGTCGAGCAGTGGTTGGGCACGACGTCCAGGATGACCTTCAGGCCGAGGCGGTGCGCGTCGTCCACCAGCCGGCCGAACTCGTCGAGGTCGCCGAAGAGCGGGTCGATCGCGCAGTAGTCGGCGACGTCGTAGCCGTGGTCGTACTGCGGGGAGGGGAAGCAAGGGCTGAGCCACAGGCCGTCGACACCTAATGCCGCCAGATAGGGCAGGCCACTCCGGGCGCCGCGCAGATCACCCACGCCGTCACCGTTCCCGTCGCGGAAACTGCGCAGGTAGACCTGATACATCACGGCGTCGCGCCACCACGGCACAGGGGGAATCGCCATCGGACGGTGACCTTTCGGGCGGTCGGCCTACGCCGACAGGCATCGGGCCCCAAGGGCATGGGGGCTCTGGTGGGCGGGTCGGTGACAGCCGCACCCGAACGGGGAGGCAGGGGTGGACGGCTGAGCGATGACTGCTGGTCAATTCACGGCTATTGCGGTCATATGAACGTTCAAATCTGCGGTGGCGCAAACAAAAGCATCGGGCCGTTCGGCTGTCAACCCATCGCGCAGGGATCCGTTCAGAAGGCGGGAACCGGTCGGCGGCGGCGGGCAGCACCTACGACTCCCGCTCGTTCGAGGCGCCCGTCCTGACGGGTCACCACGGCTCCGTTGACTCGCCGACACGGGTGTGTCACGGTTGACACACCATGTTTGAACGATCAAAAACGGCGCGTGCCCTCCCCGGGTCCCCACCGTGACCCGCCGTCGGCAGTCCACCGAAGGGCTCACCATCACGGAGGTCGCCCGGGTCGCCCAGGTGTCCCGCCAGACGGTCTCGAACGCCCTGAACGCCCCCGAGCGGGTCCGCGAGGAGACCCTGCAGAGGGTCCTGGCCGTGATCGACGAGCTGGGATACCGGCCGAACCGGATGGCCCGGTCGCTGCGCACCCACCACACCCGCCAGATCGGTTACCGCCTCGACCCCGACCGGTCGGACACCGCGAGCGTCCTGCAGGACCGCTTTCTGCACGCCCTCACCCGCGCGGCCGAGGCCGACGGCTACCTCCTGCTGCTGCTCAGCGCCGGACGCACCAGCGACGAGCTCAGCCGCTACGGCGACATGCTGAACACCGGCAGCGTGGACGCCTTCGTCCTGTCAGGCATCGACCCGGGGGACCCCCGGCCCGGCTGGCTCTCCGAGCGCGGCGCGGTCTTCGTCTGCTTCGGCACCCCCGACGACGCCCTCCCCGACCTGCTCACGGTGGACGTCGACGGGGCCCGGGGCACCGAGATGGCCGTGGACCACCTCGTCGCTCGGGGCCACCGCGACATCGCCTTCCTCGGCTGGCCGGGCACCTCCGGCCCGAGCCAGGCCCGCATGCACGGATGGCGGCGCGCCATGCGCTGGCACGGCCTGGAACCCACCCACTGCGCACAGGCACCGGAAACCGTCTCCGACGGCACCCGGGCGGCCCTCGCACTGCTCGACCGGACGCCGAGGCCGACGGCGGTGGTGGCGGCCAGCGACACCTTCGGGATGGGCTGCTACGCCGCCGCCCGCCGGCTGGGACTGGAGATCGGACGCGACCTGGCGGTGACCGGCTTCGACGATTCCCCCACCGCCGCCGTGGTCGCACCGGGGCTGACCAGCGTCCACCAGCCGCTCGAAGAGGTGGCGCGGGCGGTCATGGGACTCCTCGTCGAGCGGTTGGCGGGACGGACGCCCGCCGAACCCCGGGTGTTGCTGCAGCCGTCGCTCATCGTCCGCGACAGCACCTGAGCCCTGGTCGGCACCAACGTCACCACCGTGACCGTGGGGCGAGGCGCCGTCGGTGAGGGGCGGTCGCCCCCCACCGACGTCCGTCGACCGGTCGCACCTCACCGTGCCGTCGGAGCGCACACTCGTCCGAACGCGGCCGAGGGGCCGGGGTGAAGGAGCCGGACGGTCCACGCGGTGGCAGCCGATCACCGCGGCCCCGGACGCGCGGACCGTCCGCCCTGCCGGCACATCCTTCTCAGGCGACCAGCGCCTGCCAGGTCATGGGACCGGCGATGCCGTCCACGGTGAGGCCGTGGGCGGACTGGAACGAGCGGAGCGCACTGTCGGTGGCCGGGCCGAAGGAACCGTCCACGGTCAGGGACGCCCCGTGGGCGTTGAGTTGCCGCTGCAGCGCCGTGACGGCGGAGCCGGAGTCGCCCTGGCGGACGGTGACGACCAGCGCCTGCCAGGTGTTGGGCCCGACGACACCGTCCACGCTGAGGCCCTGGGCGGACTGGAACGAGCGGACGGCGTTGTAGGTGGCGGTGCCGAAGGAACCGTCCACGGTCAGCGACGCGCCGTGCGCGTTGAGCAGGTACTGCACCGTCCGCACCCGCTCGCCGGTCTGCCCCTGCTGCACGGTCGGCCAGTTCGCGGCCGGGGGCGGCGTGCCGCCGGTGCCGCGGGCGAACGCCTGGAGGTCGGAGTAGGTGCCGTTGAAGACGTCCTGGTCCCCGGGGAAGGTCCCGGAGTCGGAGTACTGCCAGATGGTCTGGGCCGACCAGCCGGCGGGCAGGGTGCCGGGGCTGCTGGAGTAACGGGCCAGCCACAACGGGTTGGTGGCGCCGAAGCTGCCGTCGTTGCCGGTGCAGGCGCTCCACCAGTTGGTGGTGGTGTAGATCGTGGGGTACCGGCCGGTCCGGGAGTGCACCCGGTCGCTGAACGCCCGGATCCAGGACACCATCGCGCTCTGGCTGAGCCCGTAGCAGGTGGCGCCGTAGGGGTTGTACTCGATGTCGAGGGCGGGCGGCAGGGTCATGCCGTCCGCGCTCCAGCTGCCGCCGTGGTCCACGAACCAGTCGGCCTGGACGCTGCCGCCGGAGTTCCCGGGGAGGGCGAAGTGGTAGGCGCCGCGGATCAGTCCGGCGTTGTACGAGCCGCTGTACTGCCCGCTGAAGTACGGGTTGGTGTAGGTGGTGCCCTCGGTGGCCTTCACATAGGCGAAGGCGGCGCCGTTGTTCTTCACCGCGGTCCAGTCCACGGTGGTCTGGTGGCCGCTCACGTCGAGCCCCTGGGGCGCGGCGGCCAGGGTGGACGCGGCGGCGAGGGTGGACGCGGCGCTCCCGGTGCCGCCTTCGTGCTTCCGCACCCCGGAGCCTGCGTGGTCGGCGTCGGGGTGGGTCGCCACCACCGGTTTCGGGCGGGCGGCCGGTGCGGCGGAGGAGGCGGACGGGAGGGCCAGGACCAGGGAGAGGGCGGCGGCCAGCAGCCCGGTCGCCGCTGCGAGGGGACGGCGGACGCGGCCCGGATGTCTCTGCGGGGCGTGGCCGGTCTGGGGGTCATGGGGCATGGGGAGTCCTCACGGGCAGGGTGGCTTGGCGAGGTCATGACACCCAGGGAGGCTACGCGCATAGACCCGTCCGGCGGAAGAGGAGCGAGAGTCGTGAGCGCGCCCGGGGGCTTCAAAACCCCTACGCGTACCGGGGGTTGAGACGGGTAGGCCCGCATGTTCAGCGGCCGTGTATCCGCCGTGGCCGTCGGTCGGCTGTCACCCTGTGTCGGTGCTCTGCGGCATGATGACCGGCGTGAACACCGAGAGGCTCAGCGGACCCGGCGTGAGTTCCGCGCTTCATCGCTGGTGGTCGCCAGGGGCGTATCGGCTGCGTGTTCCTCCGGCTTCGGTGACCGGGCGGGTGGCCGTCTTGTCGTGGTAGCCGAGCGCGGTGGACACGATGGACTGGGACTCCAGCATCGGCTGCGCTGTTCTCACGGCTTGTGCGCGGTGGTGAGGAAGTCCAGGACGAGGGGGCTGGCGTGGGTGCGGCACTCCTCGAAGTAGGCGTGCCGGCCGTTGGGGACCAGGTGCAGTCGGGCGTCGGGGATGCGGTCGGCGAGCAGGGGTGCGTTGGCGGTGGGGTTGAGCAGGTCGTCGCTTCCGTGGACGACCAGGGTGGGGGCGCTGATGTCCGGCAGGAGGTTCCAGGCGTTGTGCCGGTTGCTGGCCGCGAGGTGGTGGCGCCGGGCGTGGGCAGGCATGCCCGGGTCGCCCAGGGTGTGGTGCGGGCCGGGATGGGAGGCGAGCCATCGAGGGCTGTACATCAGCTCCAGCAGGGCCTGTCGCGCGGCTCCAGGCTGAGGTTGCGCCAGGGCTCGGCGGACGTCGTTGCCGCGTTCGACGCTGTGCGGGCCGCCGGGTGCGGTGCAGCCGAGAACCAGGGCGCCCACCCGGTGGGGGTGACGGGCCGCGATCTGCTGGGCCACTCGTCCGCCCATGGACGTGCCGTAGACGTCGGCCCGGTCGATGCCGAGTTCGTCGAGGACGGCGATGACGTCCTGGGCGAACAGTTCGGTGCTGTAGGGGGTGTCGGGCTTGTCGCTGTCGCCGGTGCCGCGGTAGTCGAGCGTGAGGGTGCTGCGAGCGGGATGGAAGTCGGCACGAACCGCATCCCACCAGTGGTGGTTGTTGGCCTGGCCCGCCAGCAGGACCAGCGGCGCCCCCTGGCCCTGGAGCTGGTAGGCGATGCGGGTTCCGTCCGGTGTCATGGCGTATGTCATCGGCTTCCTCGCTCCCGTGCCGTCGGGCAGAGTACCCGCGTGGCCCCGGGCCCGAGCGGGCGGCGATGCCGGGGCGATCGTTTCGGTGTGCTTCGCCGCCACCGGTCATACAAGGCAACCTCATGGCCCCCAGTGCACGAGGCGGCAGATGCCTCGGGCGGTCGGGCGCCGGCAGAGGTACCGGCCCGGCCCTCGGACACCCGCTGCCATCGCGGCCCCAGCCTCAGCAGGACGACGCCGGTGGTCACGCTGACTCCCCGCAGGACGGTCGGCTGCGACACCAGGGCGTGCCAGAGCCGCACCCGTCTCGCCGGTGCGGCTCGAGGGGTGCCGTCAGCGCAGCTTCTGCGCGGCCTCGACGGCCCAGTAGGTCAGGATGGTGCGGGCGCCGGCCCGCTTGATGCCGGTCAGGGTCTCCATGATCGCGCGGTCGCGGTCGACCCACCCCTTCTCGGCGGCGGCCTCGATCATCGAGTACTCGCCGGAGATCTGGTACGCGGCGACCGGCACGTCCACGGCGTCGGCGACCCGGGCGAGGATGTCGAGGTAGGGCCCGGCCGGCTTGACCATCACCATGTCGGCGCCCTCCTCCAGGTCGAGGGCGAGCTCCCGCAGGGACTCCCGCCAGTTGGCAGGGTCCTGCTGGTAGGTCTTGCGGTCGCCCTTCAGGGACGAGGCGACGGCCTCCCGGAACGGCCCGTAGAAGGCCGAGGAGTACTTGGCGGTGTAGGCGAGGATCGCGACGTCCTCGCGCCCGATCTGGTCCAGCGCGTCCCGGATGACGCCGATCTGGCCGTCCATCATCCCGCTAGGCCCGACGACATGGGCGCCCGCGTCGGCCTGCACCTGCGCCATCTCCGCGTACCGTTCGAGCGTGGCGTCGTTGTCGACCCGCCCCTGCGCGTCGAGGACTCCGCAGTGCCCGTGGTCCGTGGTCTCGTCCAGGCAGAGGTCGGACATGACGAGCAGTTCGTCACCGACCTCGGCGCGCACGTCACGGATGGCGACCTGAAGGATCCCCTCCGGGTCGGTGCCCGGCGTCCCGGCGGCGTCCTTCTTCGAGTCCTCCGGCACACCGAAGAGCATGATCCCGGAGATCCCGGCCTCCACGGCCTCCAGCGCCGCCTTCTTCAGGCTGTCGCGGGTGTGCTGCACGACACCGGGCATGGCCGTGATCGGCACGGGCTCGCTGACGCCCTCCCGCACGAAGGCGGGGAGGATGAAGTCGGCCGGGTGCAGCCGTGTCTCGGCGACCATGCGGCGCATGACGGGGGTCGTGCGCAGCCGGCGGGGACGCGCACCGGGAAAGGATCCGTACTTCGTCATGCCCTCTACGCTACGCCCGCGCCGGGGGTCCTTTTACCGACGGTGCGTCGGCCCCGATCGCCCCGGCGTGGGGGTTGGGGCGACCGGCACCACGAGGTCGGAGACAATGCCGTGGACCTAGGCCTTGTCGCGAAAGCGACTGCTGAGGTCGCGATCGCTACGGGGCCGGGCGAGCTGCCGACTGCGCTCCTGCCGCCCTGAGGATTTCGGAGATGTCGGGGCGGGGGCCATCGTCCGCCCAGTCCAGTGGCGACCAGCCTGTGCCTTGGTCTTCGCGGAGGTTGGGATCGGCGCCGTGCGCCAACAGTTCGCGGACCGTTGCGGCGTGTCCCCAGCAAGCAGCCGCGCACAGCGGTGTGCCCTCCGAGCCGGGGCCACTGCTTTCAGTGTCAGGGGAAGCCCCGGCCTCCAGGAGCAAGCGGGCCACTTCGGCCTCTCCCTGCACCGACGCCAGGTACAGAGGAGTGGTGCCGTCAGAGTTCCTTCTCTCCGGACTTGCTCCACTGCGCAGCAGGGTCTTCGCGCCCCTGGCGTCACCTGACAGGATCGCCCCGAAAAGGCGGTGGGAGAGCTTCTTCTGCTGCCGCTGCTTCACAGCCGGTGAGGCTAGCGGTCATGGGTACACCAGAGCCATCCATATCTTTCGTCGATCATTGCGACCAGCACGCTGGGTCACGCCGTTCCGGGCTTCGGCCGGGCGTTCACCGGCAGCGGACCAGATCGATCTCCGCCCATACGCTCTTGCCCGGCACCGGCCCGCACCGCACGCCCCAGCGGTTCGCCAACTCCTCGACCAGCAAGAGCCCGTAGCCGGACGCGGCCGGCGGGCCACCGGCGGCACGGGTGCGGGTGGGCAGCCGGTCGCCCTGGGCGTCGGCGACTTCGATGCGCAGCACCGCGGACGCGGTGACGACGAGGGTCAGGCGGAAGCTCCGCCCGGGGAACCGGCCGTGCACGGCGGCGTTGGCCGCGAGCTCGGCAACGACGAGCCGGGCGGGGTCTAGGGGCAGCTCCCACGAGCGCAGTTGCTCCGTCGCCAGGAGCCGGGCCAGACGGGCGCCGCGGCGCGTGGCGGAGAGCGGCACGGAGAACTGGCGCGGCGGTGCGCCGGAGGCGGGTGCGGTGGTGGAACTGCCGGTTCGGGTGATTCGGTCCTTCACGTCACACAGCGTGGTCGTACGTACATAGCCTGTGAAGGCCGGGTGCCCGTGCGGACGGCGGATGTCCAGGTGCGATCCGGCCTTTGTCCGGCCTGTCCGGGGTGACCGGAACCGGGCGGCCGACGTTGGACACGGGCGGCGTGATGGAGGGCGGTGGCGTACGTGGGCGCCTGGGACGCGGGGCTGGAGGACGACGAGGCCGGGGCGGTGATGAGGACCGTCGCACGGCAGTTGAAGCTGTGGCGGGAGGCCGTGGGCATGACCCAGGCGGAGTTCGGGGCGGCCATCGGGTACGGGGAGGAACTGGTCTCCTCCGTGGAGCGGGGGCGCCGGATCCCCCGGCCCGAGTACCTGGACGCGGCGGATGAGGTCCTGGGGGCCGAAGGCAAGATCGCGGCGATGAAGGGGGACGTGGCGGAGGCACGGTACCCGAAGAAGGTGCGGGACCTGAAGAAGCTGGAGGCGGAGGCGGTAGAGCTGTGTGCCTACAACAACTCCGTCATCCATGGGTTGTTGCAGACGGAGGAGTACGCGCGGGCGGTGTACGCCGGTAGTCGGCCGCCCTTCCTGGAGGATCAGTTGGAACAGCGCGTGGCCGCCCGCATGTCCCGTCAGGACATCGTGAGCGAGTCGACCGGGCGTCCTCTCTTCAGCTTTGTCCAATGCGAGTCCACGCTGCGCCGTCCCATCGGGGGCAAGATGGTGATGCGAGCACAACTCAAACGACTGTTGGAGGTGGGCCGGTTCCGCAATGTGGACCTGCAAGTCCTCCCGCTGAATCGTGAGGAGAACTCCGGCCTCGGCGGCCCGTTCAGGCTGCTCAGGCTCAGAGACGGAACCTCGGTGGGACATACGGAGGTCCAGGAAATCAGTCGTGTGATCGCCGACCCGAAACACGTACAGGTGCTGGACATGCGCTATGGGACTATCCGGGCACAGGCTCTCACCCCACGAGAGTCGATGGCCTTCATCGAGAAAGTGCTGGGAGAGACATGACACTCAGGCCCTTCGACGGAGCCGACTCCGACTCGGAGTGGATAAAGAGCAGCTACAGCACTGCTGAGGGACCCGACTGCGTCGAGGTGGCAGCCGCCCCCGACCGCATCCTCGTCCGCGACTCCAAGAACCCCCACGGCCCCCGCCTCGCCCTCACCCCCACCGCCTGGGCCGACTTCCTGCCCCACGCGTCGAAACGCTGACGCCGCGAACGTCAAGTGGAGGGTTTGGACCGGCTCGAACGGCCCTCACCAGGGACGCCGCGCCGGGCGTCGGCCCAAAACCCTCCACTTGCGAAGGAGCACACCCGTGGCGGAGCGATCCGCGACCGGCGCCGCGCACCGCGCGCCACGGACATGCCTCAGGGGTGCCCCGTGCCCGGGAACACCCCTGAGACCCTGAGACCTGCTGTCCGGCCCTCCGTACGGCTCAGGTCGTGGACCGGCGCCTCCGCGCCCCCGGTCGCCGCTCGCTCGGCCGGGTCACCGGGTCGCCGGCGTCCAGGGCGGCCGCGCGGCGCCGCAGGCCGAAGTCCGCCAGGGCCTCCGCCAGCTTGTGGACCGACGGCTCCGGGGCCATGACGTCCACTCGCAGGCCGTGCTCCTCCGCGGTCTTCGCCGTGGCCGGGCCGATGCACGCGATCACCGTCACGTTGTGCGGCTTGCCCGCGATGCCGACCAGGTTGCGGACCGTGGACGACGACGTGAACAGCACCGCGTCGAAGCCGCCGCCCTTGATCGCCTCGCGGGTCTCGGCCGGCGGCGGCGAGGCACGGACGGTGCGGTACGCCGTGACGTCGTCGACCTCCCAGCCCAGCTCGATGAGGCCGGCCACCAGGGTCTCCGTGGCGATGTCGGCGCGCGGCAGGAAGACACGGTCGATCGGGTCGAACACCGGGTCGTACGGCGGCCAGTCGTCCAGCAGGCCGGCGGCGGACTGCTCCCCGGACGGCATCAGGTCCGGCTTCACGCCGAAGGCCACCAGCGCCTTCGCCGTCTGCTCGCCCACCGCGGCCACCTTGATGCCCGCGAAGGCGCGCGCGTCGAGCCCGTACTCCTCGAACTTCTCCCGGACCGCCCGCACCGCGTTGACCGACGTGAACGCGATCCACTCGTAGCGGCCCGTCACCAGGCCCTTGACGGCACGTTCCATCTGCTGGGGCGTGCGCGGCGGTTCGACGGCGATCGTCGGCACCTCGTGCGGCACGGCCCCGTACGAGCGCAGCTGGTCGGAGAGCGACGCGGCCTGCTCCTTCGTCCGCGGGACGAGGACCTTCCAGCCGAACAGCGGCTTGTTCTCGAACCACGACAGCTGGTCGCGCCGGGCGGGGGCGGACCGCTCGCCGACCACGGCTATCACCGGCCGGCCGCCCTCGGGCGAGGGCAGCACCTTCGCCTGCTTCAGGGTCTGCGCGATCGAGCCGAGCGTCGCCGTCCAGGTGCGCTGCCGCGTCGTCGTCCCGGCGACGGTCACCGTCATCGGGGTGTCCGGCTTGCGGCCCGCGGCCACCAGCTCCCCGGCGGCCGCCGCCACCGAGTCGAGGGTCGTGGAGACCACGACCGTGCCGTCGGAGGCGCCGACCTCGGTCCAGCAGCGGTCCGAGGCGGTCCGCGCGTCCACGAACCGTACGTCCGCGCCCTGCGCGTCCCGCAGCGGCACACCCGCGTACGCGGGCACACCCACGGCGGCCGCGACGCCCGGCACCACCTCGAACGGAACGCCCCCGGCGACGCACGCCAGCATCTCCTCCGCCGCGTACGCGTCCAGGCCCGGGTCGCCGGACACCGCACGGACGACCCGCTTGCCGCCGCGGGCGGCCTCCATGACAAGATGTGCTGCATCCCTCATTGCGGGGACACCAGCGGTTGTTGACGCGACGTCAACAACCGTCAGCTGAGGTGTGCCCGTGCCCGGAAACGTACCCGTGGAAGGGTCCGGGTCCGTGCGCACGAAGGCGACACCCGCTCTGGCGTGCGTGCGCACCACGTCGAGCACCTCGTGCTCGCCGACGAGCACATCCGCGTGCGCCAGCGCCTCCACGGCGCGCAGTGTGAGCAGCCCCGGATCCCCGGGTCCGGCACCGAGGAAGGTGACGTGCCCGTGTTCAAGGCCGACGGGAAGGGTGGTGGGGCTCACTGTGCTCGCTCCCCCATCAGACCGGCCGCGCCCTTGGCGAGCATCTCGGCGGCGAGTTCGCGACCGAGCGCCATTGCCTGGTCGTGCGTCTCGGGCACGGGACCGGTGGTGGACAGCTGCACCAGCGTCCGGCCGTCGGGCGTGCCGACGACGCCGCGCAGGCGCATTTCTTTGACAATCTGCCTGTCGGCCTGGAGAAGGTCGGCCAGCGCGCCCACGGGGGCACTGCAACCGGCCTCCAGGGCGGCGAGCAGGGACCGCTCGGCGGTCACGGCGACCCGTGTGAACGGGTCGTCGAGCCCGGCGAGCGCCGCGACAAGCTCGGCATCCTGGGCGGTGTTCCCCGCCCTGCACTCGATCGCGAGGGCCCCCTGGCCGGGGGCCGGCAGAACCGTGTCGACCGACAGGAAGTCGGTCACCTCGTCGATCCGCCCGATGCGGTTCAGCCCGGCCGCGGCGAGGACCACCGCGTCCAGTTCGCCGCTGCGGACGTACCCGATGCGGCTGTCGACGTTGCCGCGGATCGGGACCGTCTCGATGTCGAGGCCGTGGCCGCGCGCGTACGCGTTCAACTGCGCCATGCGGCGCGGCGACCCGGTGCCGACGCGGGCGCCGCGGGGCAGGTCGGTGAACTTCAGGGCGTCCCGCGCGACGATCACGTCCCGCGGGTCCTCGCGCACCGGCACCGCGGCCAGCGCGAGCTCCGCCGGCTGCGCGGTGGGCAGGTCCTTGAGGGAGTGCACCGCGAAGTCCACCTCGCCCCGCAGCAGCGCGTCGCGCAGGGCCGTCACGAACACACCGGTGCCGCCGATCCGCGCCAGGTGCTCGCGGGACGTGTCGCCGTAGGTGGTGATCTCCACGAGCTCCACGGGCCGTCCGGTCAGCCGGCTCACGGCGTCCGCGACCTGCCCGGACTGGGCCATGGCCAGCTTGCTGCGCCTGGTCCCCAGCCTCAGTGCCTGCTCACTCATGCTCGCCCTCGGTTCTCGGCGTTCTCGGTGTACTCGGTGTACTCGACGTACTCGACGTACTCGGTGTACTCGGTGTACTCGATGTACTCGGTGTTCTCGGCGCGCTTGGTGCCGTCGGCCCGGGAGACGGAGGCGACCGTCTCGGGGTCGAGGTCGAACAGGGTGCGCAGGGCGTCCGCGTACCCGGCGCCGCCGGGTTCGGCCGCCAGTTGCTTGACCCGTACGGTCGGCGCGTGCAGCAGCTTGTCGACGACGCGCCGCACGGTCTGTGTGATCTCGGCGCGGTGCTTGCGGTCGAGCCCGGGCAGCCGCCCCTCCAGACGGGCGATCTCGTTCGCCACCACGTCGGCGGCCATGGTGCGCAGCGCGACCACGGTCGGCGTGATGTGCGCGGCGCGCTGGGCGGCGCCGAAGGCGGCGACCTCGTCGGCGACGATCCGCCGCACCTGGTCGACGTCGGTGGCCATGGGAGCGTCCGCGGACGCCTCGGCGAGCGACTCGATGTCGACGAGCCGCACCCCGAGCAGCCGGTGCACGGCGGCCTCGATGTCCCGCGGCATCGCGAGGTCGAGGAGCGACAGGACGGGCGCGGGGCGGGGGATCTCCACGACCTGCTCGGGGCGGCGGCGCTCCGGGATGCGGCCGCTCGTGGCGACGGTCGCGACGAGCGCGCCGATGACCTCGGCCTCGGCCTCCGGGTCGAGCACGGCGGCACCGGCACCGGCGGCGGCCGCGCGGCCGCCGCGCTCCTCCACGGCGCCCTTGTCCACCCACACCGCGTGCTGCTCCAGTTCGGCGGCCGCCATGCCGGCGACTGCCGCCTCGCCCAGCACCGAGAAGCCGGCCGTGCCCTGCACGGCGGACAGGTCGAGCGGACAGCCGTCCTCGCCGCCCGGGCCGGCCGGCGCGGACTGGTCCCGTACGGGGGACGCGCCGTCCGTACGGGCGGACCGGGCGGCCGGGGCCGCGGGCCGGGTCACGGGGGTGACCGCACCGCCCACGCGCCCCTCGACCGCCTCCGCGACCGCCCGGGCCGTGAGGACCAGGCCGGTGGCACCCGTGCAGGACACCGCGACGTCGGCACGTGTCAGCTCGTGCGGCACCGTCTCCATCGGTACCGCACGTGCCGGCACGTCCGTGTCGTCCGCCTCCATCAAAATCTGCGCGAGGCGCTCGGCGCGCTCGAGCGTGCGGTTGGCGATCACGACCTCGGCGACCCCGGCGCGCGCGAGGGTCGCGGCGGCCAGCGAGGACATGGAGCCGGCACCGATCACGAGGGCGCGCTTGCCCCTGGCCCAGTCCCCGACCGGCGCGCCGGAGGACAGCTGCTCCAGGCCGAAGGTGACCAGGGACTGCCCGGCCCGGTCGATGCCCGTCTCGGAGTGGGCCCGCTTGCCGACCCGCAGGGCCTGCTGGAACAGGTCGTTCAGCAGCCGTCCGGCGGTGTGCAGCTCCTGCGCGGTGGCCAGGGACTCCTTGATCTGGCCGAGGATCTGGCCCTCGCCGACGACCATCGAGTCCAGTCCGCAGGCCACCGAGAAGAGGTGGTGGACGGCCCGGTCCTCGTAGTGCACGTACAGGTGGGGGGTGAGCTCGTCGAGTCCCACGCCGCTGTGCTGGGCGAGCAGCGTGGACAGCTCGGCGACGCCCGCGTGGAACTTGTCCACGTCGGCGTACAGCTCGATGCGGTTGCAGGTGGCGAGCACCGCGGCCTCGGTGGCCGGCTCGGCGGCGACCGTGTCGTGGAGGAGCTTGCCCTGGGCGTCCTCGCCCAGCGCGGCCCGCTCCAGGACGCTGACCGGGGCACTGCGGTGGCTCAGCCCGACGACGAGGAGACTCATGCCGGCATCACGGCGGGAACGTCCCCGTCGGGCCCCTGGTCGGAGGAGTCCTTGGCCACGGCGACGGCCGGCAGGCCCTCGGCCATGGCTTCCTCGCCCGCCTTGCGCTGCTCGTGGAAGGCGAGGATCTGCAGCTCGATGGAGAGGTCGACCTTGCGCACGTCGACGCCGTCCGGGACGGTCAGCACGGTCGGCGCGAAGTTCAGGATGGAGGTCACGCCCGCGGCCACGAGCCGCTCGCAGACCTGCTGGGCGGCGCCGGCGGGGGTGGCGATGACGCCGATGGACACGCCGTTGTCCTTGATGATCTTTTCCAGGTCCTCGGTGTGCTGGACCGGGATGCCCGCGACCGTCCTGCCGGTGAGCGCGGGGTCGGCGTCGATGAGCGCCGCGACCCGGAAGCCGCGGGAGGCGAACCCGCCGTAGTTGGCCAGCGCCGCGCCGAGGTTACCGATACCGACGATCACGACCGGCCAGTCCTGGGTCAGGCCCAGCTCGCGGGAGATCTGGTAGACGAGGTACTCGACGTCGTAGCCGACGCCCCGGGTCCCGTAGGAGCCGAGGTAGGAGAAGTCCTTCCGCAGCTTCGCGGAATTGACCCCGGCGGCCGCGGCCAGCTCCTCGGACGAGACCGTGGGGACCGAGCGCTCCGACAGCCCGGTCAGGGCTCGGAGGTACAGCGGAAGCCTGGCGACGGTGGCCTCGGGAATCCCTCGGCTGCGGGTCGCCGGTCGGTGAGTTCGGCCAGTTGCCACGGTGCTCCTGCGGGTAGAGCGGGGCTGCAGGCGGTCACACGTCCCCGGACCGCCCCGTCGAATGCAGGCTATGTCTTTGTGAACGCGTGCACAAAGATGGTGTCCGTTTTGCCCGGTCAACGTGACCGGGGTCACGCGTCCCCGGCGCGCCCGTGCGGAACCGGCGCCGGGCCACCATCGTTCGTCTTCTTTTGGGGGCAACACCGCGCCCTCCTCCCAACATCCATGCCCCCGTGACCAGTTGCCGTCGATCCTAGGCGACTTTCCGGACGACTTGGACTGGTCGGTCAGGTCTCGTTCCGGGCTCGTGCGGGACGCCTCCCTCCGGTGTGTTGCGTTCGCCACGCGGGCTCCCGGAAGGGCCCCTATGCGAGGGCTTTGCGCAAGCGCTCCTCGTTCACGCGCCAGAACGTGTGCTGCTCCCCGTCGACCAGCACCACCGGGATCTGCTCCCAGTACTGCCGGTGGAGTTCCTCGTCCTGGGTGATGTCCTTGTGCTCCCAGGGAACGCCGAGGTCGGCACAGACCTTCTCGATGACGACCTGCGCGTCGTCGCACAGATGGCACCCGGGCTTGCCGATCAGCGTGACAAGCCGGTCCTGGGGGTTCTTGCGTCGAAACATGGCACTCATGTCGGCCATTCTCGCCCCGGCGGGCAGGAGAGGGCGCCCGGGCGCCGTAACCCGGCGACCGCCGATGACGCCCGGGTGACACGCCGACGGCGCAACTCCTTTAACGACACGGTCGCGGAGAGTTCACGGTCTGCAAACCTCACGAGACCGGTGGCACCCGGTGGACTGGCTATGCTCACGTCATGGCCGCTCTAGGATGGCTCACCCCCCGTAGGCGCTCCGCCACGGCGCGGAGCGTGTTGGCAGGCGAGGCCGCGGCTGAGGCCGCCCGCAAGTCCTCCCAGGACGTCGCCTCCCAGAAGGTTTCCGACCGGGAACCGCAGTTCCCGGTCCTCGGCGACGACCGGGCCGCCGCGTTCTTCGACCTGGACAACACCGTCATGCAGGGCGCCGCGCTGTTCCACTTCGGCCGGGGCCTGTACAAGCGCAAGTTCTTCGAGACCCGGGACCTGGCGAAGTTCGCCTGGCAGCAGGCGTGGTTCCGGCTGGCCGGGGTCGAGGACCCCGAGCACATGCAGAACGCGCGGGACTCGGCGCTGTCGATCGTGAAGGGCCACCGTGTCGCCGAGCTGATGTCGATCGGCGAGGAGATCTACGACGAGTACATGGCCGAGCGGATCTGGCCGGGCACGCGGGCGCTGGCCCAGGCACACCTGGACGCCGGCCAGAAGGTGTGGCTGGTGACGGCCGCGCCGGTCGAGATCGCCACGGTGATCGCCCGCCGCCTGGGCCTGACCGGAGCCCTGGGGACGGTGGCGGAGTCGGTGGACGGCGTCTACACCGGCAGGCTCGTGGGCGAGCCGCTGCACGGCCCCGCGAAGGCGGAGGCGGTGCGCGCCCTGGCCACGGCGGAGGGCCTGGACCTGTCCCGGTGCGCCGCCTACAGCGACTCCCACAACGACATCCCGATGCTGTCGCTCGTGGGGCACCCGTACGCGATCAACCCGGACGCGAAGCTCCGCAAGCACGCCCGCGCCTGCGACTGGCGCCTGCGCGACTACCGCACGGCCCGCAAGGCGGCGAAGGTCGGGCTGCCGGCGGCGGCCGGGGTCGGCGCGGTGGCGGGCGGCACGGCAGCGGCGATCACCCTGTACCGCCGGCGCCGCTGACCGGCGCACGCCGCGGACCCGGCGCAGGCCGGCACACACCCGGGCCGGCACACACCCGGGCCGGCACACACCCGGGCCGGCACACACATAAGACGAACGCACTCGGGACGGGACCACGCGAGCCCGGGACGGGACGGCACGCCCCGAGGCGAGAGCACGCACACCCGAGGCGGGAGCACGCGAGCCCGAGGCGGGCGCCCGTGGCGCCGGGCCCGGACCGGACCAAACGTTGCCGGTTCGTGACCAAACCGCGTGCCGAGGACCGCGCCGACCCACCCGCACTCCCGTCACACAGCGTCACCGAGTGCGCTCCGGCCTGGAAGGCGGCACATTCCGCGCGTCCTACCCCTCCTCCTCCCCCACCACTCCCCTCATCCTCTCCCGGCCACAACACGCCCCGTTCTCAACCGCAAGACAGACTCGTTCGGTCAACAAGCGGTCACTAAGCGGCATTTGGGCGGGCGTCAATCGGTTACAGAAGCGACGTAATCGGTGATTTGAGCAACTGGGTGTAGCGCTGCCTGTACTAAGCGTTATTCTCCTCAGACGCATACCGGTACCCACCGTCGCCACGACGGGTGAATGGTTCCGCACTGCACGTGATGGAAGCTCTGCCTCTGGGAGTCCCGTGTACCCACACGTCGGGGTTGACGCCTCGGGCCTGGCTACGCTGCGCGCAACGGTCCACGACCTGTTGCGAGGCTTCGTCCCCACCGCGTACGCCGTCCCCGCCTTCGCCACCGCTGCCCCCGTCGGCCCGTGCTACGCACTGGCGGACGGCAGCGCCGCGGTCGGCAGCAGGCGGGGCCGCCCCGCCTCGACCGCCACCCCCGCGCGCCGCCCGGCCGCGGACAGTGACAGCGCCCGCATGATGGACCTCGTGGAGCGCGCCCAGGCCGGCGAGGCCGAAGCCTTCGGGCGCCTGTACGACCAGTACAGCGACACCGTGTACCGCTACATCTACTACCGGGTGGGAGGCAGGGCGACCGCCGAGGACCTCACCAGTGAGACCTTTCTGCGCGCCCTGCGGCGGATCGGCACCTTCACCTGGCAGGGGCGCGACTTCGGCGCCTGGCTGGTCACCATCGCCCGCAACCTGGTCGCCGACCACTTCAAGTCCAGCCGTTTCCGGCTGGAGGTGACCACCGGGGAGATGCTCGACGCCAACGAGGTGGAGCGCTCCCCGGAGGACTCCGTCCTCGAGTCCCTCTCCAACGCCGCGCTGCTCGACGCCGTGCGGCGGCTCAACCCCCAGCAGCAGGAATGCGTGACCCTGCGCTTCCTGCAGGGCCTCTCCGTCGCCGAGACCGCCCGTGTCATGGGCAAGAACGAAGGCGCGATCAAGACCCTGCAGTACCGGGCGGTCCGCACCCTCGCCCGGCTCCTGCCCGAAGACGCCCGCTGACGCGGCCCGCCGCGGCGGCGGGCCGCACCGGAGCGCCCCCGCGCCGCATACGCTCCGCCACCCCAACTCACCCAACGTACAAGTCGGTTGACTTCGTGGTCCGATCATCCGTCGTCCGTAACCCAAGTGCCGAGCCGCTCGTTGTGCGGGATACAGGCTCCCTGCGGTCATCCTTCGATCGCCCCCGATCACTCGATCGTGTGGACGTGGTCGGGGGGTGCAACCCTCAGGACCCCTGGGGAGTCGACCGTCATGACGAGAGGAGGTGCCGCCAGTGATCGCGAACGTATCGGCACACCGGCGGGCGAGCGCCTTCGCCCAGGCCCTGGAGGAGCAGTCCGACGACCAGGGCACGGCGGCCCAGCGGCCCGGAGGACCGGCCCCGGCCGCCGCGGAAAGCACCGAGCAGGCCCGGCTGTTGGCCCTCACGGCCCATCTCGGCGCGCTGCCCCGGCCGGAGCTGGATCCCGAGGTCAAGGTCGTCCAGCGCGCGCAGCTGGTGGCCGCGATGGAGGCCATGCTCCGGGAGGGCACGGCCGCGGGGGGCGAAGCGCCGGAGCGGACCGTGCCACGGCAGGGTTCTGCACGCGGTCGGGGCGCTCACCGGGCGAGCTCGCTGGGGAAGTTCCGGCCGCGTACTCGGCTCACCAAGGGCCTCGCCGCGGGCGGGCTCAGTGTGGGTGTCGCCGCGGCCTCCTTCGGCGGAGTGGCCGCCGCGAGTTCCGACGCCCTGCCCGGTGACTCCCTCTACGGCCTCAAACGCGGCATCGAGGACGTCAAGCTCGGCCTGGCCGACGGGGACGTCGACCGCGGCCGGGTCTATCTCGACCAGGCGTCGACCCGGCTGAACGAGGCCCGGCGGCTGATGGAGCGCGGCCGCGGCGGCCACCTCGACCACGAGTCCCTCGGTGAGATCCGCCGCACCCTGTCCGGCGTGCAGCACGACGCGTCCGAAGGCCACCGCCTGCTGCACGAGGCATACGAGCGCAACGGCTCGCTCGGCCCCATCGAGGCGCTCTCCACCTTCTCCGAGTCCCACCGCGACGCCTGGGGCGCCCTGCGCGACCGGCTGCCCGTCCAACTGGGCGACGTCAGTGAGCAGGTCTCGTCGGTGTTCGACGCCATAGACCAGGAGGTGGCCCCCCTCCAGTCACTGCTGCCGCGGTCGCCGTCCCAGGACGGCTCCGGCCGGCACCAGGACCCGGGGGCGGACACCACCGGCGCCACCGGCACCGGCGGCCCGGCGCCCAGCGGCACCGGCGGCTCCACCACCGGCAGCCGCCAGGACGGCCGGCCCGAGCCGTCCACGTCCACGAGTGGCAGCGACGGCCTGCTCGGCGGCAGCACCGGCGGCCTGCTGGACCCGCCGAAGGACAGCGCCAGCGGCTCGCCGTCGTCGACCAGCAGCCCGACCACCGCACCGGATGTGACCCTTCCCCCGCTGCTCCCGGGCCTCCTGCCCGGGCTGGGCATCGACAGCGAGGACAGCAGGTAACGCCACGCACGTCGCGCGTACGAGGACGGGGCGCCCCTTTCGCCAGGGGCGCCCCGTCCTCGTGGGCGGCACTCCGCGGTTCAGAAGAAGACCGACCTGCGCTGCACCAGCAGCTTGTACAGGGTGTGCTGGATCTGCTCCCTGACCTGGTCCGTCAGGTTGAACATCAGCATCGGGTCCTCGGCCGCCTCCGGCGGATAGCCGTCCGTGGGGATCGGCTCACCGAACTGGATCGTCCACTTCGTCGGCAGCGGCACCGCGCCCAGCGGTCCCAGCCACGGGAACGTCGGGGTGATCGGGAAGTAGGGGAAGCCCAGCACGCGGGCCAGCGTCTTCGCGTTGCCGATCATCGGGTAGATCTCCTCGGCCCCGACGACGGAGCACGGGACGATCGGCACCCCGGCGCGCAGTGCCGTGGAGACGAAACCGCCACGGCCGAAGCGCTGCAGCTTGTAGCGCTCGCTGAACGGCTTGCCGATGCCCTTGAAGCCCTCCGGCATCACCCCGACCACCTCGCCGCGCTCCAGCAGCCGCTGGGCGTCCTCCGCGCACGCCAGCGTGTGGCCGGCCTTGCGGGCCAGCTCGTTGACGACCGGCAGCACGAACACCAGATCCGCGGCGAGCAGCCTGAGATGACGGCCCGCCGGGTGGTTGTCGTGCACGGCGACCTGCATCATCAGGCCGTCCAGCGGCAGCGTGCCGGAGTGGTTGGCGACGATCAGCGCCCCGCCCTTCGACGGGATGTTCTCGATGCCCTTCACGTCGACCCGGAAGTACTTCTCGTACAGGGGCCGCAGCAGCGACATCAGGACCTGGTCGGTCAGCTCCTCGTCGTAACCGAAGTCGTCGACCTCGTAGTCACCCGTCAGACGTCGCCGCAGAAAGGCCAGGCCCCCGGCGATACGCCGCTCCAGGCCCCCTCCCCGGGATTCGCGGCGCCCGGCCGGCGGCGGCTCCTCAGCTGTCACAGGACCATCATCCTGCGGGTTCCCCCGGTCGGGCAGGGGCTGGACCTCACGGACCGCCGCGGGCTCGCCCTTGCGCCGGCTCCCCGCGCCCCGGCGCCGCGGCGGCCGCTGCGCGGCGGCTGAGCGGGACCGGTCGTCGTCGAACGGAATGACCTTGGCGTCCGCCATCGTTGATGCGCTCCTCAGTTGGCGCTCTGCGTCGGGGGGTGGCCGCCGCCCAGGACGGGCAGTGCGGCAATCCGGTCGACGGCCCCCGCGAGGGCCTCCGGTGGCAACAGTCCGGGGCCGCGGCTGTGCGCGAAGTCCGCGAAGGTCTCCGCGGTCGTGTACTTGGGCTCGTATCCGAGCGTCTCACGCATTTCGCCCGTCGACACCACCCGGCCATGGGTGAGCAGCCGGATCTGCTCGGGTGAGAAGTCCGTCATGCCCAGGGTGCGCAGCGCCGAGCCGAACCAGGTGACCGCGGGCAGGAGCAGCGGCACGGTGGGCCGGCCGAGGCGGCGCGCGCACTGCGACAGCAGCAGCACCCCGTCACCGGCGACGTTGAAGGTGCCGCTGTTGAGCGTGGAGCGCCGCGGCTCGTGGGAGCCGATCCGCAGCACCTCGATCACATCGTCCTCGTGGACGAACTGCAGCCGCGGGTCGTAGCCGAAGACGGTGGGCAGCACCGGCAGCGAGAAGTACGAGGCGAGCGGCGAATCGGCGCCCGGGCCGAGGATGTTGGCGAAGCGCAGCACGCACACGGCGACATCGGGCCGGCGCCGCGCGAAGCCCCGCACATACCCCTCGACCTCGACGGTGTCCTTGGCGAAGCCTCCGCTGGGCAGCGACTTGGGCGGGGTCGTCTCGGTGAAGACGGCCGGGTCGCGGGGCGCGGAACCGTACACGTTGGTACTGGACTTCACCACGAGCCGCTTGACGGTCGGGGATTTCTGGCAGGCGCCGAGCAGCTGCATGGTGCCGATGACGTTGGTCTCCTTGACCGTGGCCCGGCTGCCGCTGCCCAGCGGTGTGCCGGTCACGTCCATGTGGACGACCGTGTCGACGGAGTGCTCGGCGAGCACACGGGCGATGGTGGGCTGACGGATGTCGGCCCGGACGAAGTCGGCGCCGCCCAGATGGTGCTCGGGCGGGACCGCGTCGACCGCGACGACGCGGTCGACGTCCGGGTCACGCTGGATCCGCCGTACGAACCGGCCGCCGAGCCGGCGGGCCACTCCGGTCACGAGCACGACCTTCCCCAAGATCAGCGCCTCTCTTCCCGTCGCGTCCGGTGGTGGACGCAGCTCTGCCCGCCAGCCTGCCGGGTTCCCCGTGTGCGGCCAACTTATCGGGTCGATGTTGCGCTGTGATGACCGCCTGATGCAGCACGTGACGACACCCCCGTCCGTGCGATCAGACCCAGCCATTCGGACCCACCGGCCGCACCCGACCGTATCCGGCCGGGAACGACGATGACCCCCCACCGACGGTGGGGGGTCATCGTGTGCGCGCTCGCGCACAGAAGCAAGGGCGCCCCTGCGGGCCGCGCCCTACTTCTTGTTGCGACGCTGAACGCGAGTGCGCTTGAGCAGCTTGCGGTGCTTCTTCTTGGCCATCCGCTTGCGCCGCTTCTTGATAACAGAGCCCACGACTACCCTCGCTCACTTCTCATCACTCGGTGCTGGGCGCCATGGGCCCATACGACCTACGAGGGGCTAGCCTACCCGCCCGAGCGCTGAGGTCGTAATCGAGGTGACCCGGCAGGTCCCGACGGGCCCTGCCGGGCTGTCGTCAGGCCGTCTCCACCCCCACGTAACTCTCGCGAAGGTACTCGTGAACCGCCTGTTCCGGCACCCGGAAGGACCTTCCCACCCGGATCGCCGGCAGATGACCGCTGTGCACCAACCGGTACACGGTCATCTTCGACACTCGCATCACCGAGGCGACTTCCGCCACGGTCAGGAACTGAACCTCGTTCAGAGGCCTCTCGCCAGCTGCAGCCATGACACACCTGAACCTTCCGCACTCGACGGCCACCGGCTTCCCCTTCCGGTGACTCTTCGTCGTTGCGTGCTCACTCCCCAGACTAGGGGCGGGTGATGCAAGTGGGGAAGAGGGGATGGCATCGGCGGCCTACTGTGACAGACACGCCCGATTGAGTACATAGCGAGTAAGCGGTCGGTAGTAAGCGGACCGCACTGCGTCATCAAGTGGAACGACGACGGACACGCGCCCCTCCGCCTCCCCGACGAAGGGCGCCGGATCGTCCGTGTCGGCCAGGCCCATGACGTCGAAACCCAGCTGACCTGCCCCGCAGACCCATCCGTGGTCCCCGATGACGAGCTCGGGCAGCGACCCGCCGGCCTCCGCCGCGACCGCCAGCACGGTCCGAACCGGGAGCGGCGAGTGGGTGTGTGCGCCGGTCTCACAACCGGCGGCCCCGGGCCCCGGTTTCCGCACGAACGCGACACCTCGTACGTAATCAAGGTTGTACGTGCGTAGACCGAACCGGGTCGTTATGTCGACACAGCGACCCTGCGCCGGGGTGAGAACGGCACATCCCGCCGCCGACAGAGCGTCCGCGAGCGCGGCGTAGAAACCGAGCAGTCGGTGCGGGTGTCCGGTGCCGAGGAGGACCGGCACCCTGTCCCGCGCGGCCTTGCCGATCCGCCGCGCGAAGGCGTCGAGGGCCTCCAGCGTGCGCTCCGGGTCGATCACGTCGTGGCCGGAGGTGTGCCGGGGATCGGCCGAGACCCCACACCTGTCGGCCATCAACGCCAGCACCTCCCGTTGCGCCCACCGTCCTTCGGGGTCCAGACCGATCAGGACGCGGGGGTCACGGGCGGCGAAGAGCCGATAGCTGCGCAGACTCTCCTCGCGCGAGGTGGCCACGGGCCCGGCCAGCCGGGCGGCCAGCAGATGCGCACGCAGCGCTCCGGTGCTCAACACGTCAGCGATGCTGGCCCATTCGCCGTCACCGCAGGCCCGAAAGGTGGGAAACACCCCACAGTCGGCGTAATCGCGCCACCCTCCGCCACGGCCGCCCGAGCACGGGCGACGGGGTCACGGCCGGCGGAGCGCTCAGGGCAGCAGGCCGCGCAGCGGGAACACCGCCTTGCGTGTGGCGAGCACCGCCTGGTCCAGCCGGTCCGCCGGGTTGTATCCGCCCTCCCAGTCCGCGTACTCGACCGGCCACCGTCCGTCGGTCATCCGCGCCGGCGCCAACTGTCGCGTCCGGGCGAACACTTCCCGCCGCCAGCTCTCGGGGATCACGGTCTCCGGCGCGATCGGCCGGCCCGCCGCGATCGCCACGAGATGCGTCCACGACCGCGGGACGACCTCGACGACCGCGTACCCGCCCCCGCCCAGCGCGACCCAGCGCCCGTCGGTGTGCTCGTGGGCCAGGTCGTGACAGGCGGTCTGCACGGCCCGCTGCGCGTCCAGCGACACGGCGAGATGCGCGAGCGGGTCCTCGAAGTGGGTGTCGGCGCCGTGCTGGGTGACCAGCACCTGCGGCCGGAAGTCGGCGATCAGCTCCGGCACCACCGCGTGGAAGGCCCGCAGCCACCCGGCGTCCCCCGTCCCGGCCGGCAGCCCCACGTTCACCGCGCTGCCCGGCGCGTGCTCGCCGCCCGTCTCCTCCGGCCACCCGGTCTGCGGGAAGAGGGTGCGGGGGTGCTCGTGCAGCGAGATCGTCAGCACCCGCGGATCGTCCCAGAAGGCGGCCTGCACACCGTCGCCGTGGTGCACGTCGACGTCCACGTAGGCGATCCGCTCGGCGCCCAGTTCCAGCAGCCGGGCGATGGCGAGCGCGGCGTCGTTGTAGATGCAGAACCCGGAGGCGCCGCCCGGCATCGCATGGTGCAGCCCGCCCGCGAAGTTCACCGCGTGCAGGGCCTCCCCACGCCACACGGCCTCGGCCGCCCCCACCGACTGCCCGGCGATCAGCGCGGACACCTCGTGCATCCCGGCGAACGCGGGGTCGTCCGTGGTGCCCAGTCCGTACGCCCCGTCGGCCGACGCCGGGTCCGCCGACGCGGCCTTCACGGCCCGCACGTACTCCTCCTGGTGCACCAGCCGCAGCGTCGAGTCGCCCGCCGGTTTCGCCGAGACCACCCCGGCGTCCCGGTCGAGCCCGAAGGTGTCGACGAGTTTCCTGGTCAGCGCGAGCCGGACCGGATCCATCGGATGGTCCTGACCGAAGTCGTAGCCCGTGACCGCCTCATCCCACATCAGCTGTGCGCGCCCGCTCATGTCCGCCACCGTATCGGTCCCCCACGGGCGCGAACGATCCGGCATACGCCAACGTCACCAGGACCAACACCATCGGCACGAGCATGGCACCGCGGTAGTTCCAGGCGTCCCCGAGCGCGCCCACCAACGGGGAGCCGATCAGAAAGCCCACGTAGTTGAAGATGTTCAGGCGCGCGACGGCCGCGTCCGAAGCGCCGGGGAACAACCGCCCGGCGGCCGCGAAGGTCTGCGGCACCAGCACGCACAGCCCGAGACCCAGCAGGGTGAACCCGAGCATCCCCACCCAGGCCCCGGGCGCCCCCGCCACCACCGCGAACCCGAGCGCCGACAGCAGTGCGCCGAGCCGTACGACGGCCGCCGCCCCGAACCGCCGCACCCCGAAGTCCCCGATGGACCGGCCCAGCAGTGTGGTGACCATGTAGACGTTGTACGGAACGGTCGCCAGCTGCTCCGAGCTTCCGAGCGTGTCCTGCAGGTACTTGGCGCTCCAGTTGGAGACCGTCGAGTCCCCGATGTAGGCGAACGTCATCACCAGGCAGAGCGGCAGCAGCAGCCGGAAGACGACGGGGCCGGCGTTTCCGCTCGGCTCCGGTGCCTCCACCGCGGGTTCGCTCCCGTCGACGTACCACCGGCTGCCGGCCAGCGCGGCCGGCAGCAGCACCGCCACGACGGGCAGATACGACACCCACAGCGCCAGATGCCAGTGTGCGCCCGCCCAGGCGAGCGACGCACCGACGATCCCGCCGAGGCTGTACGTCGCGTGGAAACCGAGCATGATGCTGCGCCCGTACGTCCGCTGGAGGCTCACCCCGAGCATGTTCATGGAGGCGTCCAGCGCGCCCACGGCCAGCCCGAACGCGGCCATCGCGAGCGCGAGTTCCACCACCTGACGCCCGGCTCCGACGCCGAGCAGGGAGAGCAGCACCACCGGCTGCGACCAGCGCAGCAGCACGCTGGGCCGCACCCGCTTGACGAGGTGCTCGGTCGCCACGCTGCCGACACCGGCCAGCACCGGTACCGCGGCGAGAAAGACGGGAAGCAGGGCGTCGGACACTCCGTACCGGTCCTGAATGGCCGGAATCCGGGTCACCAGCAGGGCGAAGGTGGCGCCCTGGGCGGAGAAGGCGAACGCCAGCGAGGCCCTGCCGCGCCGCAGCACATCTGTCATGGCGGCGAGCGTAGGGCCCCGGCTTACCGGTGGGTAGATCCAGCCGAAGATGACTTTTGTTCAGCTTCACCCGGCGGCCGCGGGGACGGCCGGCCGAGCCGCCTCGGCCTCGCCCGCCTTCAGTTCGGCGGTGAGCATGGCCGCCATGGGGCCGGCCGCGAGGGCCCCGCTGACGAGGAAGCCCAGGGCCATCGCGGCGATCAGGACGACGGAGCCGAGCCAGACCATGGTGTCCACGGGGAGTGTGTAGGCCCCCACGACCCGCACGACGCACTCACCGAGGAGCACCACGCCCCATGCGAGCGAGAAGAGCCGCTCGGCCCGCCGGAACGCCGCAGATCCGTCCTGCAGCCGCGCCCACGCGGCCTCCCTGCCGGCCTCGCCCTTCACCAGCCAGGGCTTCATGGCGGCGCTCATCATCGGCCTGCCCAGGGCCACGGAGACCAGGATCCCTGCTCCGATGGCGCTGCTGACCCCGCTGTCCTTGGCGAGCATCAGCCGCGGGTCGCCGGAGACGAAGGTGAGCAGCAGCCCGACGACGTTCACGAAGAGGATGAGCGCGGCGAGCGCGTTGACCTTCCGGTCCCTGGCCGCGGTCCACGCGGTGCGCACGGCCGGCACGACGCTGCTGGCGGCGAGCGCCACGAGCGTGCTCAGTCCGCATCCGTTCTTGAGCAGGTAGTACGACCCGACGGGCACCGCCACGTCCATGATCAGCGGGAGGATGGCGTTCTTCTTGCTCTTACTCTGGCCCTGGCCCTGGCCCTGGGAAACCGTGTTCGTCGTCATGCCCTCAGCTTGGCCGCCGAGGGGGTTCGGCAGTAGAAACGATCGTCCGCAGCTGCGCATGACACTTGTCAGTGAGCCTCTTCAGCGTTGCCGCTCCAGGGTGAGAATGGCTTCGGCGATTGACGTCATGCGGTTGGGGCCGCAGCGGGACCTGCGGCAGATCCGCCAGGACTTCGGGCAGGCCACGCCTCGTTCGACCGGTGCCCGTGCCGCGGCCGGAGCCCGGTCGACGGTCTTCTCGGTAGGGGTGAGTTCCCGCAGGGGCCTGCGTTTGATGCGCGTGGTCAGCCAGGGGCCACCGCCCTGGTAGGCGAGGTCGGCCAGGACGGGGACGCCCTGGCGACGAGCACCACGCCCGCCGGTTCGCGACCGAGTTCCTCAGCCGCGCCGAGGTCGCGGCCACGGTCAGTTCGGGGGCACCCCGAGGAATCGCAGTACGGCGAGGACGCGTCGGTGGTCGGCGTCGGCGGCGGGCAGGCCGAGTTTGGCGAAGATGTTGTTGATGTGCTTGGCGACCGCGCTGTCGCTGACCACCAGTGCCTCGGCGATCCCCGCGTTGGAGCGTCCCTCGGCCATCAGCGCCAGCACCTCCCGTTCACGGGGCGTCAGCCGCTCCAACGGGTCGCTGTGGCGGCGCAGCAGCAGCTGGGCGACGACCTCGGGATCCAGCGCCGTGCCGCCGTCCGCGACCCGCCGTACCGCGGCGATGAACTCCTCCACGTCGGCGACACGTTGCTTGAGCAGGTAGCCGACACCGTTGGTGTGGGCGGTCAGCAGATCGGCCGCGTACCGCTCCTCCACGTACTGCGAGAGCAGAACCACCGCCGTTCGGGGCCACTGGCGGCGGATCACCAGCGCGGCGCGCACTCCCTCGTCGGTGAAGGCCGGTGGCATGCGGACATCGACCAGGGCAAGTTCGGGCCGGTGTTGCTCGACCGCGGTCAACAGGGCGTCCGCGTCACCCACGTCGGCTGCGATCAGGAAGCCGGCCATCTCGAGCACCTTGACGAGCCCGACGCGCAGCAGCACCGAGTCTTCGGCGATCACAGCTCGCACGGCAGCTCCACGGTGAGGGTGGTCGGGCCCCCGGCGGGGCTGCTGACGCGGAACGTCCCGTCGACGGAGCCGACGCGTTTGGCCAGTCCGTTCAACCCACTGCCGGCTGAGGCGTCGGCGCCACCGATCCCGTCGTCGGTGACGTTCACGCGCAGCACCTTCCCGATCCGTTCGACGGTCACCTCCGCGCGGGTGGCGCGGGCGTGCTTGGTGACGTTGGTCAGCGCCTCGGAGACCACGAAATAGGCGACCGACTCCACGACGGGCGCTGCTCGCTCTCCGATGTCGACGCGCAGGCCTACCGGCAACGATACCCGGGCGGTCAGGCCGGACAACGCAGCATCCAGCCCTCGGTCTTCGAGGACCGCGGGGTGCAACCCGCGGACCAAGTCGTTGAGTTCAGCGATGGCCTCCTTCGCCTCGCGGTGCGCCTCGTCGATGGCGGTGCGGGCGTCGTCCGGCAGGTCGGTGAGGGTTGCCCTGGCCAGTCCCAGATTGACCGCGAGGGAGACCAGGCGCTGCCGGGTGCCGTCGTGCAGGTCGCGTTCGATGCGGCGGCGCTCGCTGTCGACGGCTTCGATCAGGTCGGTGCGGCTCTCAACCAGGTGCTCGACACGCTGCCGAAGCCGCTCGTTCCGGCTCGGCCCCAGCAGCGCCGGCGCGAGCCGTGCCTCGGTCCGGGCCGTCGCCCCGGCCAGCCAGGGTGCGCTGCACAGCAGCACGACGCCGCCGACGGTGCAGAAAGACGCCTGGTCCACCGGCAGCGCGGAGGCGTACCCGAAGGCGGTGGCGCCCGCCACCGCCGCGGCCCACGCCGCGAGCACGAGCAGTTCCATAGCAGCCAGCAACGGCCCGAGCAGGAGGTGGTATCCGACCTGTCGCCAGGTCTGGGCCGAGGACAGCCACCGCAGGGCACGCCTGGGCCACCATCGTTCCGGCGTCGGCGTCAGCCGGGGGACGTCCACACCGAGCAACGCTCGATAACGGTGTCGTTGAACAACGGTGAGCGCCGGAACGCCGACGAGGAACAGCGCGAACGGTATCGGGACCACGGCCCACGCGTTCGCCTTCAGGACGATGGCCACGCCCCAGACCCACTGCGACGCCAGGGCAAGGTGCAGCGGAATCCCGGCTGCCACGAAGCCGGTGTCCCGTCGCGCTCGAAGTAATGCGCGTCGCAGCGTCCGGGAACTCCTCATGACTCGACGGTAGAACGCCTGGTGACGCACATGCCATGCACCGTGCATCCGGATCGATGGTGAAGCCAGTACCACCCCCAAGTCGGACCTTCGCGTTACCGACGCGCCCACCCGCCGCAGGAAAGCTTGTCCAGGTAAGGCACACAAGCCCGCATCCGGGAGGAGACGCAGCCCCATGGCCCTCGTCGATTCGGCGGCTTGCGGCGCTGCGGACGCGCTGCCCGCCGCCGTCGCGGACGTGCTCTTCTTGTCGCGCACCGCTGTGCTGCGCGAGCAAGGCACCATCGACAGGAGGCGATGGCCCGGCATGGCGTTGATCGGGTGCGGCCTCGCGCTGCTGCCCTGGCTGCTCGTGCTGGCGGCCACGCTGCCCACCGCACCCAGCGTCCCGCACTGGTCGGCCGCGTGGGTGGGGCTGGATGCGCTGGAGGCCCTGGGCCTCACCGCCACCGGAGCACTGCTGCTGCGCCGGGATCCTCGGCACCCGCTCACCGCGGCGGCAACCGCCGCGCTGCTGATCGTCGACGCCTGGTTCGACATCGTCACCTCTGCCCGCGGAGCCGAACTCGCCGCAGCGATCGCGATGGCCGCCGTCGCGGAACTACCGATGGCGGCCTTGTGCGTCGTGCTGGCCACCGCTTCCTGCCGCCCCGGCTTCCCCGGCTTCCCCAGCCACGATCGTCCGCCCCACCATCGCCGACCCGATGTCACTGCGGGTGCTGCCGCCACGCCCCCGCCCACGCCCACGCCCACGCCCACACCTCTGGAGGACACCACGATGACCGAGCAACCCCCGGCACCGGCAACACGCCCCCAGCCCGCCGAGCGCCCGGAAGTCGGGGGCGAGAACGCCATCGTGGACCTGTTCGTCGAACGGCTCGGGGACCGGATCGACGACCGCGTCGTCGCGTCGTTCGACGAGTTGTGCGCCGAGCGGCTGGCGGAGCCCGGCCCTCTTCAGCGAGCTGTGGTCCGCGACCGAAGGGCGGAGCTCAGGGTCCTGTTGCTCTCACTGATCCTCGGCACCGTCGCAACAACCTTCACTCCCGGCGGGACCACCGCACTGCTCATCTCTTGGGCCGGACTGGTGGTCCTCAACCTCGCCCACCTCTTCCGCCCACGCTGACACCCGACTCGGTCCGTCCCCGGAGGCTCACACCAGCCGACGCGCCGTCGCCCACCCGGGCGGTGAGGGGCAGGACCTCCCGTGCGCGCCGGGTGAGGCGGTCGAGGTCCTCGTCGACCGGCGGGGCGCCGCCACGGCCAGGACGGGGACGCCTTGGCGCTCGCAGATGCGGATGATCCGGTGGGTGCGGGCTGGGGGTGCCCCCGGCCGAAGGCTGGGGGAGGTCAGGTCGTGGGAGCGGCCCGGCAGCGCGGGCGAGAGCCACAGCAGCCAGCCGTCCGGATGCTGCTCGCGTAGGACCTTCAGACGTCAGACATCTCGATCAACTGCCCGGGGGCCTCGCTCGTTGCGCTTCACGGACCGTCACCCGATCGGTGGCCCGCTCGAAGCAGCTCAGTGTCGGTCCCGCGACCCGTGTAGGTCCGGGGTCATATCAGCAGGCCGACCAACTCCTCCAGGCCGGCGAAGAGGTGCGTGGCATCGGTGAGCCTGCCGGCGGGTGTCATCGCGGTGAACCCGTACACGTCCATACCGGCGGCGACCGCCGCCTGCACCCCGAGCGGGCTGTCCTCGACGACGGCGCACCTCCGCGTCGCGACTCCCATCCGCTCGGCGGCGTAAAGGAACAGGTCGGGTGCGGGCTTCCCCCGCCCCACGTCCTGGGCACTGAAGATCCGGCTGTCGTCGAACCACCGGTCGAGCCCCGTCGTCCGGTGCCCGACCCGGATCCGTTCGTGGCTCCCGGAGGACGCCACACAGTACGGCACCCCGTCCGCCGCCAGCTTCTCCAGCACGTCCACGGCCCCGGCGACGGGCCTCAGCTCCCGTTCGAACGCCGCGAAGACACGCGCGTGGAAGACGTCGTCGAAGTCGGCCGGCAGCTTCCGTCCCGTGCGCTCCTCGATCGTGTCGTGCACGCGGTGCATGGCGGCGCCCATGTAGTCGCGCAGGGAGTCCTCGTAGCTCGTCGGGTGCCCCAACTCCGTGAGGTAGGCGGCGAGCAGCCGGTTGGAGATCGGCTCGCTGTCGACGAGGACGCCGTCGTTGTCGAAGATCACGAGGTCATAGCGCATGAACACGAGCCTAGACGCAGAAAGCCCCGCACCATGAGGTGCGGGGCTTTCCCACAATTAGTTCGGCGGTGTCCTACTCTCCCACAGGGTCCCCCCTGCAGTACCATCG
>NZ_JBIAFD010000017.1:0-175527 GCF_042869095.1 Streptomyces sp. NPDC007264 | reverse complement strand
GTACCGCCCGCACCTGATCGAGGGCTGCCTGCCGACCACCGGCCTGGACCTCAAGGGCCTGATCAACCAGCCGGACATCGCGGATTCAACCTGAGCAACTGGCGGGTGGTGCCCAACATCATGGGCATTTTCGTCGAATCGGCACTGGCCAGATGGTGGCTGTCCTAGGCTGTGCTCATGGATTCGTGGTGGACCGCCTTGCGAGGGCCTTCGCACGTCTGGCGGGGCCCGGACCCGGGTGTGTCTATCCCCCCGCCTTGGAGCGGGCGGCCTGCGCAGTATGTGAGTCTCCCCTTCAAGTTCAAGGGCCTGATCATCACGCCTCCGCGCCCCTTGGACCACAACGCAATGTGGCAGCGGTTGGCGTCCTGGACCAATACCGCGCTACTCAACACCTCGAAGCCGCCCACCAGGCGGGCCGTCGAAGTCAGGGAGTGGCTCGAAGAAGGCCAGGGACTCCTGGAGTTCGGGACGGGCTGCGGCAAGACGGTTGCCGCGGGGTTTGTCGCACGCGAACTTGCCCTTAAGAAACGTCTTCGGCAGGACGTCGCGTGCATTGCTGCCGATGCCAGGGCGTTCGCGCAACTCCGCGACGAGATCCATCTTTCTCGGCCCTTAGCGCCACGGACGGAGTCGGCTGGGGACCGAGTCGAGATCAGTGGCGCACTACTGACACGGGCGCTCTCGCTCTTCACCTCGCTGACTGGTCTGCAGGACTGGCTGGATCAGTACTGTGTTGCAAGCCTGCGGAATGCTGGTGCCGCGCTTCCGCCAGTTCCGGAAATCGCCGAGTCCTGGTCACTGGCCTGCGGTGTACGCCGTCTCTCTGTCCCCCTCGTTCCACGAGCACCAGGGTGTGCGCGCCCGGATGTCGTTGAACTTAGGGACTACGTCTTGGGTGCCTGACCGGGGCTGTAAGCGCCTGAGCTGTCCCTGCACCTGAAAGGGACATGTGCGCAATGGAACGCCTGGTGATCGAGCTGGTCTTGGTCTGTGAGGCTGCGGGCCTGCTGCTGTTGACTGCGACACGGTTGACGAATGAGGCCACAGAGCTCGTTGAGGCGCTGAAGCGGCTGATCCACGCCTGTCGGCCGGGAAGCGGGGGCCAGGCATGAGCGAGGGGTGGGGCGACATGCTGCCGCCCCGCCCCCTCAGTCACATCAAGGTGAGCTGGTCGGGGTTCCCAGCGGGCGGCTCGGGCGGCCTGGGCGGAGCGACTGGGGCGCCACGGTACAGGCGCAACCACCACGCGAACTGCCAGTTGCGGCAGGTTCGGTACAGGAACTGGCTGCGCCTGCGGGCGGTGGCGGGTATCGAGTGCTCGCCCCATCCGGTGATGGGGCGAGCGTTGTCGAGGGTCACCTGAAGGTCCGGCACGAGGGCGGGACCTTCCCAGTGGTGGCCTTCGTCGTACTCGAAGGCCAGGTGCGCGTTCTTCGTCCAGTCCCACGGGTGGGGAAGGGCGCACACGTACCAGGCCAGCGGCGGATTCTCCGCTGACAGCGTGACGCTCTGGCGGGGTGTCCGCGCGTTGACCGGGTGACGGTCGCAGACGCCGAACGTTTCCAGGCAGTGACGGTCGAGGCTCACGTTGCGAACCCCGGCCAGCCACATGATCAGGTAAGGCGCGGCGCTCTCGAGACCGACCCGAACGGGCGGTTGCGGCATTACTCAAGTTGAATTGGCGATGTCCGGCGGTCGTGACGAGTGGTGATCCCTGCGGTACGACGACTTCATGCGGTATGCGCAAGGGGGCGGGCTGACGCCCGCGGAGCAGGAGAAGCGGGAGGCCGTGCGGGTGGAGGCGGCCAAGTGGTTCGTGGCCGGGGCGGGCACGACCCAGATCGCGGCGGAGCTGCGGGTGACGGACCGGTCGGTGCGCCGGTGGCGGGCGGCCTGGCGGCGGGGTGGTGTGGCGGCGCTGGCGTCGGCGGGGCCGATGGCGGTCGAACGGTTATCGCCGGCGCAGTGGCAGAGGCTGGAGGGGGAGTTGAAGCGGGGCCCGCTGGCTCACGGCTTCGATGATGAGGACCAGGGCTGGATCCTCAAGCGCGTGAAGTTGCTGATCGGGCGGCTGTTCCACGTCGGTTACACGGTCCAGGGGGTGTGGCGGCTGTTGCGGCGGCATGGCTGGAGCTGCCAGATGCCGGTCCGGCGGGCGCTGGAGCGGGACGAGGAGGCGATCGAGGTGTGGAAGGCCGAGGTGTGGCCGCGGGCAAAAGTACCGCGCACGACCTGGGCGCCCATATCTGCTTCGCGGACGAGAGCGGGCAGTCGCTGATCCCGCCGAAGGGGCGCACGTGGGCGCCGCGCGGGGCCCGGCCGGTGGTGCGGGTGGCCGGCCGTCGCGGCGGACGGGTGAACATCGCCGGCGCGGTGTGCTTCCGGCCCGGGTGCCGCCCGCGGATGTTCTACAAGCTGCACGTCCACCGCGGTCGCAGGGGCGAGCCGAAGTCGTTCGCCTGGAGCTACCGGGACTTCATCCGCATGGTGCACCTGCAACTCGGCACCCCGGTGGTGTGGGTGTGGGACAACCTCAACGTGCACCTGCAGCAGGAGCTCTTCGACTTCCAAGCGGAGCACAAGGACTGGCTGGTCATCTTTCACCTGCCGCCGTACGCGCCGGAGCTCAACCCGCAGGAAGGGATCTGGAGCCTGCTCAAGCAGGCCTTGGCCGACTTCGCCGCTGCTGATCTCGCGCACCTGACCCGAGCGATCAAGCGGAAGCTGAAGAAGATCCAGTACCGGCCGCACCTGATCACCGGCTGTCTGCCGACCACCGGTCTCGATCTCGACGGGCTGATCAACGAACCGGACATCGCCGATTCAACCTGAGTACTTCGTCGAGGTCGTCGAGCTGGAGCGGACGGCGACGAAGATCTGCGAGTTCGCGCCGACGTTGGTGCCGGGGTTGTTGCAGACGGCCGAGTACACGCGTGCGGTGACTCTGGCGAGCAACCCGTTCGTCGCGGAGGAGTACATCCAGGAGAAGGTGGCGGCCCGTGTGGAACGGGCGCGCATCCTCGACGACACCGCACGGCCCGCGTACTGGGTGATCCTGCACGAGCACGTAGTACGCGTCCCCGTGGGCGGTGACGCCGGAATGGCCGCCCAGTTGGACCACATCACGGGGCTGGCACGGCAGCGGAGGCTCCTGGTACAGGTACTGCCGACCAACGTGGGCGCGTACCCGCTCATGGGCCGCATGGTCAGGCTCTTCGAGTTCGAGGACGCCCCGCCAACCGGCTATACAGAGGCGGTGTATTCGGGGAACCTGCTCGACGATCCGGCCCTGGTGAAGCGTGTGCAGGAGACATACGATCTGCTCAGGGCCGCCGCGCTGCCGCCGGAGGCGTCCCTCGCCCTGATCGAGTCGGCGGAGGAGGACCACAGACGATGCGCGGGTACGACCTGAGTTCCGCTCGCTGGCGCAAGAGCAGCTACAGCGACGACAACGGCGGCGACTGCGTCGAAGTCGCGTACGGCGTCCCCGACGTCGTCCCGGTCCGCGACAGCAAGGTGCCCGGCGGTGCCGTCCTCCTCATAGGCCCGGCCGCCTGGACGGAGTTCCTCCGCACGGTGGGGACCGCCCGCTGACAGCTGTCTCGCCGGCCTCCGCCCACTCGCTCTAGGGGCAGTACACGTCCCCGACGGGTCGTCGACCGGTGGACAGGAAGCGGGAGACGGTGCGGTCGCCGCAGGCGTTGCCGTTGGCGAGGTAGGCGTTGTGCCCGGTGGAGTCGACGGTGACCATGACGGCGCGTGTGCCGAGGGCCCGGCGGAGTCTCAGGGCACCGCTGAGCGGAGTGGCCACATCGCGGGCGTTCTGCACGAGCAGGATGTCGGACGGGCCTCGGCCGGTGATACGTACCGGGGACCGCCGCGGCGGGTACGGCCAGGCGGCGCAGACCGTCGCGTTGCGGGGCATGCCCGCGGTGAGCGGATGCAGACGGCGGCTGTCGGCGACGGCCTTGCGGTAGCCGGCCGTCGACGTCGGCCAGGCCACGTCGTTGCAGATCGTGCCGATGCTGACCGCGGCGAGGTTCTGCAGCGCCTGCTCCAGCGGCTGTGTCGGCGCGGGGGGCACCGTGCCGTGCAGGGCGGCCAGCATCAGCTCGGCCAGGGCGGGGAAGCGGCTGGGTGCGTAGAGGCTGTCCAGCATGGTCTGGCGCAGCACGTTGCCGTTCAGCTCCGGGGGGTTGGCGCCCGGCCAGGGGAGCGGTGCCCGGTCGAGGCGGGCGGCGAGGCGTAGGAACAGCGGCCGTACCTCGTCGGCGGTCGCCGCCACCCGGTCCGGATTGCCGGCGGTCGCGGCCCACCGGGCGAACTCCGGGAAGGTGTCCTCCACCCCGCGCTCGTACGCGTGCAGCCAGCCGCGCTCGACCAGGGCGGGATCCGGATCGTCGTTGCTGTCCAGCACGATGCGGTCGGTGTGCTGCGGGAACAGCTGGCTGTAGACAGCGCCCACGTACGTGCCGTACGAGACGCCCCAGGCCGCGAGCCGGTGCTCGCCGAGCGCGGCGCGGACGCGGTCGATGTCGTGGACCTCGTCAAGGGTGCTGATGTGCCGGATCAGTTCGCCCCCGTTGCGCGTACAGGCCTGCGACAGCCGGCGGGCGGTGGCCAGGTTCCCGGTGATCGAACCGTCCGGGGCCGGCCAGGGACGAAACGTCGACGGGGCGAGGTCGGCGTGCCGGAGGCCGCAGCTGACGGTGGTGGACGGAGCGAGCCCACGCGGCGCGAAGCCGATCAGGTCGTACTGGTCCCGCACGGCCTGCGGCAGCTTCTGCCCCTTCTTGGAGGGGTCGGCGAGGCTTGTGTTGCCCGGCCCGCCCGGGATCAGCAGCAGTGCCCCGCGCCGGGTGGCCGGTTTCTCGGCGGGAATCCGGGAAACGGCGATGTCGATCGTGCGGCCGCCGGGGTCGGCGTAGGACATCGGCACCTTCAGCGAGGCGCACTGCTGACGCGCATCGAGCCCGTCGCCCGCGCACCGGGTCCAGTGGAGGGCGGGCGACGAGGGTGCCGCCGTCGCGGGAGGGGAGGCGCTCAGCGGGGTGGCGAGGCCGAGGAGCGCCGCGGAGACGGTGAGCCAGGCGGCTCGTAACCTTCTGCTCTGCTTCATGCGGACGAGCCTCGCGGATCCGGCGAGCCGTTCACATCCGGTGAACCCCCGCGTCGATAAGGGGGCTTACCCGTTTGCCGAGAGGCCGTCAGCACTGTCGCTCTGATCGCGAGCGGAGCCGGACGACCACGGCCTCGGGGAACATCGGTACAGCGGTTAACGCTAAGCCGGTGATCATGGCGTCTAGCACAGGTGGCAGGCTCGGCGGCGATGTTCGGCGGAAGATCCCTGAGCGGCTCCGGGCGCCGATAGCTTCACGCTCATGCCAGTGGAGTTCCTGACCGACGAACAGGCGGCGTCGTACGGCAAGTTCAACGAGGAGCCGACCCGGCCGGAGCTGGAGCGGTTCTTCTTCCTGGACGACGAGGACCGCAAGCTGATCGCGAAGCGGCGCGGAGACCACAGTCGGCTCGGGTTCGCTCTCCAGATGTGCACTGTGCGCTACATCGGCCGGTTCCTCCCGGACGACCCGCTGGACGTGCCGTGGGTCGTGGTCGAGCACCTGGCCGCGCAGCTCGACATCGAAGACGTCTCGTGCGTGAAGCGGTACACCGAGCGCAAGCCGACGGCATACGAGCACGCGTGGGAGATCCGGGACGCCTACGAATACCACGAGTACGAGGACGCGGAATGGTCGCGTCGGTTCCGTACCTTCCTGCACGGGCGGGCGTGGACGCACTCCGAGGGGCCGGTGGCGCTGTTCAACCAGGCGGTGGGCTGGCTGCGCCGTCACCGGGTGCTGCTGCCTGGGGTGTCGGTGCTGGCCCGGCAGGTGTCGGAAGCCCGCACGGTCGCGGAGAAGCGGCTGCACGCCACGGTCGCGGGGGTCGCGCGGCGGGCGGACCCGGCGCTGCCCGGTGACCTGGTGGCGACGCTGAAGGCGCCGGAGGGCTCCCGGTTCTCGGAGCTGGAGCGGCTGCGCCGGCCGCCGACGCGGACCACGGGAACGGCGTTCGCCCGCGCCCTGGAGCGAGTGGACGAGATCAGTGCGTACCGGCTCGGTCGGCTGAAGCTGTCACAGATCCCGCCGAACCGGATGGCGGCGCTGGCCCGGTACGCGCTGGGGTCGAAGGCGCCGCTGCTGGAGCGGGCGGCGGAGCCCAAGCGCACGGCGATGCTCACCGCGGTGATGCGGCATCTGGAGGCGAAGGCGATTGACGAGGCCCTGGACCTGTTCCAGGTCCTCATGGCCACCCGGCTGCTGAGCACGGCGAAGCGGAAGACGGAGAAGGAACGGCTGTCGACGCTGCCGCAGCTGGAGAAGGCGTCGCGCACGCTCGCGCGGGCGGCGAAGGTGCTGTTCGAGGAGCTGGAGCTGGTCGAGGAGCACGGCGCGGACCTGGACGTGGCCGCGCTGTGGGCGGCGCTGGAGGAAGTCGCCCCGCGCGCCGCCGTGATGACCGCCGCGGCCACGGTGGTCTCCCTGGTGCCCGAGGACGATGACTCGGCAGAGGTCGCGATGCGGGCCGTGCTGGCGACCCGGTACGCCACGGTGCGCCCGTTCCTCGCGTTGCTGGGCGAGTCGAAGGCTCTGGACGCGGCGAGTGCCGGGAAGCGGGTCCTGGCCGGGGTGCGAGGTCTTCCGGCGCTGGCGCGGCGGAAGGTGGGGGTGAAGCCGCTGCTGCCGCGTGAGGTGGATGACAAGCTGGTGCCGCCCGCGTGGCGCAAGGCGGTGTACGCCAACCCCGAGCTGCCGCAGGGCGCGGTGGACCGGGACGCGTACGTGGTGTGCGTGCTGGAGCAACTGCACAGGGCCCTGAACAGCCGCGACGTGTTCGCCTCGCCCTCGCACCGCTGGTCCAACCCTCGCGCCCGGCTGCTGGACGGGCCCGACTGGGACGCGGTCGAGGAGGACGTGCTGGCCGGGCTGAGCCTGGACATGCCCGTGACCGAGCACCTGGCAGAGCTGGTGCGCGGCCTGGACGCCGGGTGGAAGCAGCTCGCCGAACGCCTGGAAGAGGCGGGGCCGGCGGCGAAGGTATCTATCGAGGTGCAAGACGACGGGCGGGTGAAGCTGAACGTCGACAAGCTCGGCGCGCTCGGCGAGCCGAAGTCCCTGACCTGGCTGCGCAAGCGGGTCGAGAAGATGCTCCCGAAGATCGACCTGCCGGACCTGCTGTTCGAGGTGAACGCCTGGACCGGCTTCCTCGACGCCTTCGTCCACCTCGGCGACGGCACCACCCGGATGAAGGACCTGCCCACCTCGGTGGTCGCGCTGCTCGTCTCGGAAGCGTGCAACATCGGCCTGGCCCCGGTGGTCAACCCCGGCCACGAGGCCCTGACCCGGGCCCGGCTCGTGCACGTCGACCAGTACTACCTGCGCGCCGACACCATCGCTGCGGCGAACGCACGGCTCATCGAGGCCCAGGCCGCCGTGCCCATCGTGAAGTTCTGGGGCGAGGGCCTGCTCGCCTCAGTGGACGGGCTGCGGTTCGTCGTCCCCGTCCGCACCGTGAACGCGGCGCCGTCGCCGAAGTACTTCGGGTTCAAGCGGGGCATCACCTGGCTCAACGCCGTCAACGACCAAGTCGCGGGCATTGGGCAGATGGTCGTCCCCGGGACCCCTCGCGATTCCCTGCACATCCTGGACGCGCTGCTGAACCTCGACGGCGGAGTGAAGCCAGAGATGGTGGCGACCGACAACGCCTCGTACTCCGACATGGTGTTCGGCCTGTTCAAGATCCTCGGCTACAACTTCAGTCCGCGGTTCCGCGACCTGGAAGACCAGCGGTTCTGGCGGGCCACGATGCCTGGCGTCGAGACGGGCACCTACGGCGCGGTGGAGGACCTGGCCCGCAACCGGGTCAATCTGAACAAGGTGATCACGCACTGGCCGGACATGCTGAAGGTCGCTGGTTCCCTGGTCACCAACCAGGTCCGCGCCTACGACCTGCTGCGCATGTTCGGCCGCGAGGGACGCCCCACCCCGCTGGGCGCGGCCTTCGCCGAGTACGGGCGCATCGCCAAGACCGAGCACCTGCTGCGCGTGGTCGATCCGGTCGACGACACCTACCGGCGGCAGATGAACCGGCAGCTCACCGTGCAGGAATCCCGCCACAAGCTGGCCCGGGACGTGTGCCACGGCAAGCGCGGCACCATCCACCAGGCGTACCGCGACGGCATGGAGAACCAGCTCGGCGCGCTCGGCCTGGTCCTCAACGCCATCGTGCTCTGGACCACCCGCTACATCGACGCCGCCGTCGCCCAGCTCCAAGCCGAGGGCCACGAGATCCGGGACGAGGACAGCGCCCGGCTCTCCCCGCTCAAGCACCGCAACCTGAACCTGCTCGGCCGCTACAGCTTCACTGCCAGCGTTCCTGCCGCCGGTGCCTTGCGTCCGCTGCGCGACCCGGATGCGCCCGAGCTGGATGAGGACGAAGAGGGCGAGGAGTGAGCGCGAGAGTGCTGCTCGACGGTTACGCAGTGCCCTCGATTTCCGCCCGCACCCGGGCGGCGGGCGTCACTTCTCGTCCGCGTCGGGTTCCGCGCTGATGGACGCCTGGTAGACATCCGCGTAGGTAGGGGAGTCCTTGACCAGGTCGTCGCAGAACGCGGCGACGTCGGTACCGATGAGTTCCACAACCCCCTTGCCTGCGGCGACGCCCTCCTCGAAGAAGTCGACGATCCCAGGGAGCAGGGGCCCGTCAGGCAGGCTGACCGGTCCGACCTTGAACAGGTACTTCTGCATCTCCTTGTAGACGATCTGGTAGTCCGGCGGGAGTGCCTTGACCCGAGCCACGTGCGCCCGCCACTGTTTCTTGCCTTCGATGATGTCCTGGATGCTCACGTCAGCCTCCCAGCCGGCTCAATTTCCTCGCGACGTTCCTGTTCAACTGCTCGCGCCACCGGTCGCGATAAGTCCGAGCCCCTGCTCCGCCAGCCAACGCGGTGCAGAAGCCTTGGATGTCCTCGCCGAGCACCTCGTGGACGCTCTGGCCGTCCGCTGCTGCTACTTCGAGCAGCCCCAGGGCGGAGTCGAGGATCGGCATCAGGTTGCGACCGGTGAAGTCCCCGTAGGGGAAAAGGTGGGCGATGATCTGCCCCCACGCCGCCCGGTAGCCGTCCGGCAGGACCTCGGCCCGGGCCTCGAACGCCTTCCATTCCCTGGTGAGATCGCTGCCTGTGACCTTCTCCCAGAAGTTCATCTCCCGCCCTCCTTGAGCCTGTCGATGCGTGATGAGAGGTACTGCCATTTCGCCCAGAACTTCGCGAGTTCCTCGCGTCCGGCGTCGTTGAGCGCGTAGAACTTGCGCGGCGGACCAACCCCGGAGGGTCGTTTCGTCACCTGAACGAGCCCGTTCCTCTCCAGCCGCAGCAAGATGGTGTACACCGTCCCCTCGATGACCTCGGCGAAGCCGAGCTCGTTCAGTTGGCGGGTGATGGCGTACCCGTAGGTTTCCTCGCTGCCGATGATTTCGAGCACGCACCCTTCGAGCGTGCCTTTCAACATCTCCGTCAGGTCCTCCATCGCGGATGCTCCTCAGCCCTGTCGGTACTACGTGCTACCGAGTACCGCTATACGGTACCACCGAGTAGTGGAGGGCGGCAGTATCTCCGGTAGGCGTAAACCCGAGCCGTCGGCGAGGCCCAGTGCTCCATGGCGGCGCCACTCATCGGCCCGGCTCCACAGTCAGTGAGGGCTCACACCCCGATCCCCGATCTCCCCATGCTGCTTGCCAGTCAGCTTGCACCTGTCGGCAAACGAACGTTTGACGACAGGCCGCCGACGCGTCCAATGAACCCGTGCAATCCGGCGGTTCGAGGCGGCGCGAATCCAATCAGATCCGATGGTGATTGCTGACAGGGTTTGACGACAGATAGGGTCCGATCCTCCGTACGGAAGGGGCCCCGAGTGGCGAACCTGGTCTACAAGCGGGTCTCGACCGACCAGCAGTCCACCGCCCGGCAGAACCTCGTCCTGAACGAGGCCGGGATCGAGGACCCGGTCGTCTTCGAAGAGGACGGCTGCACCTCCAGCCGCCTCCACCCGCTCCAGCGGCCGAAGTTCCGCGAGCTGCTCACCTACGCGCGGCCGGGCGACACCGTGCACATCTCCGAAATGTTCCGCCTCGTACGCGGCACCGGCCACATCCTCGACGTGCTCGATGTCCTGCACCGCGACCAGGTGGCACTGCGTATCCACGACGGCGCGTTCTCCGCGATGGACCTCACCGCCCGCCACCCGCGCACCGGCGAGCTGCTGTTCACGGCGAAGTTCATGGTGCAGACCCTCGCCGCCGCCGGCGAACTTCAGCGCGACCTCCAGCGCGAGCTGACCTACGACGGGCTGCGGGCCGCCGAGGCCAAGGGCAGCAAAGGGGGCCGCCGCCCCGCCGTGCCGGCCGACAAGACCGCTAGCGTGCGCGTCGCGTACCTGGAGGGCCGCTCGATCGCGGCCCTCGCCCGCGACCACGGCGTCAGCCGCGGCGCGATCCGTACCGCCGTCGCCGACCTCCTGCCCGAGCACACGGCCGCCGAGCCGGACGCCGCCGCCCCGGAGCTGCCGGTCACCCTCGACATGCCGGGCAAGGTCGCCGACTTCCTCCGCACTGCCGAGACGGAGCCCGCCGAGCGGGCAGCGCTCGACCAGGGGGTGACCGTACGACGCGGCCAGGGCTACACCCTGCGCGTGACTGCGGTCCCCGCAGTGCACCTCGGACTCCTCGCCCGCTGCCAGCCGCTCGACGGCATTCCAGCTGTCCCGGCCCAGCGCAAGGCCCGCCGCGAGTACGAGAACCGCGTCAGCGCGCTCACACCGCCCGGACCATGATCACCGGCTTAGCGTTAACCGCTGTACCGATGTTCCCCGAGGCCGGACCACGGGCCAGCAAGAGTGGGGGCTTTCCGTCTCGCTTCCAGGACATCGGCCGTCGATACGCCACTGGGGTCAGCGGCTGTAGCAGTAGGAATCCGAGGAGGCGTCGCCGCCTTGCAGGTGTGTCTGGTGCACGCGCAGGCCGAGGAAGTCCGGGCCGTGCGGGAAGAAACGGCTGTCGGCCGAGAGCCCGCCGTGCGTGGTGTCGGCGTCGAGTCTCACCATCCACGGGTCGATGCCCTCGGGATAGAACTGCGCGTCCCAGGCGGCGTACAAGGAGTTCGTCAGGTACACGCGCCGCCCGTCGCGGCTGAGCTCGACCATCTGCGCTCCGCCGGTCAGCGGAACGTCCGGCTCGGCGGGGTGCGGCTGCCGCCCGACGATGCCACCGAGACGCACGGACGCCGTCCGCCGGGGACGGAACGGGTCGCTCACGTCGTACTGGAGCAGCTCGCCGGTTCCCCATGCGGACACGTACAGCCACCGGTCGTCCACCGACAGGTCGATATCGGTGATCAGCGGGGGTACGGCGCCGAACGGCTGCAGCGCCGGGGGCAGGTCCTCGGCCCGCGCGGGCTCGGCCGGGACGGTGATCACCTTGCGGACCACGAAGTCCTCGCCCTCCCGGTTCCACAGCCACACCGACGCCGACAGGTCCTCGACATCGACCACGGTGTTGGTGAAACCCCACGATGCCTCGGGGTCGTGCGCGGGGCGCAGCTCCAGCACCATCTGGTTCTCGTCCCCCAGATCGACGCGCTGCAGGTGCCGGCCCGAGTCCAGCTCCCAGAAGTGCAGTGAGTGTCCGTAGCGGCGATGCAGCAGCAGGTCCGGGACGAGGCCGTCCTCGATCATCGACGGGGTCCCCCACTCGCTGGTCACGGCGGTGTTCTGGCGCAGATGCCACCAGACGTCGTAGGCGAACCGCTGCGGTCCGCGGTCGCTCTCCCAGGCGCGCAGCACGTCGAAGCTCTCGTGGTCCAGCAGGGCGACGCCGCCGGGCCCGTCCGCGCCGTCCGCGCCGCCCAGGCAGGACAGGAACACTCCGTCGGGGCCGCAGTGGAGTGTGTGGGGACGCGAGTATCCGGCCTTGGCGGCCAGTTCCTCGGGCCCGATCACCTTGACCAGCCGGGGGTGGGCGGGATCGGGGCCGGTGTCGAAGACGTGCAGTCGGGAGGAGCGCAGTCCCGGGACGATGAGATAGCGCCGCGCAGCATGATGGTGACCGGCGTGCGCCAGCGCGCTCGAGCAGGCGTTCCAGCCGAAGTGGTGCAGTTCGTTGCCCAGGTCGGGCAGCTCCGCGTGGGAGATGACGCGGCCGTACCCGGCGGATCCGGGGTCGGTGCCGACGGTGAACAGCGCGTCCGCGTGCTGTGCGGCCGGGTCGAAACCGACCACATAGGCGAGCTTCTCCGGGGGCGCGGCGACGGCGTCCGCCGGAGTGCGGTACAAGGTGGGGTCCCTGTCGTCGTCGCGGTCGTGAGCGTGGTCGGTCGCCATGGCTGTTCCTTCTCCCGAACGGGAGCCTGGAACCGGAGACCCGCGAGAGGCAGGCGGGCTCACCCGTTCGGGATCGATGTGCGGATGCCGGACATGTGTGCCGCAGAACCAGCGTTTCACGGCCCCGGAAGCACTGCAAAGGCAGGCGACGGCGAAACGCTCGCCACCATGTGCGGAGGCCGCCGAGATCTCCGCGCCCTCACCCGTGCGGGCCCGCCCATCGGCCGTCAGCGCCCGTCCGGCACCGCCGCCTCCCGGGGTTCCGGGTCGAGTTCGCTGGCGTCCCGGTGTGCCGTCTCGTGGCGCAGCAGGGTCAGGTGGGCCGCGGTCAGGGCCAGCAGGACGCCGATGTTGAGCAGGGCCGCCGCGTGCAGGCCGTCCGTGAAGGCCCTGCGGGCGAGCGTGAGGAGTTCGTCGCCCAGTCGCTCCGGCAGCCGGCCGGCGACCTCGGCGGCGCCTCCCAGGGTGGCGCGGGCGGCCTCGGTGAGGTCGGGTCCGATACGGCCCGGAAGACCGCCCCCGTCCATCGTCGCCCGGTACACGGCCGCGGCGACGGACCCGGCGACGGCCACCCCCAGCGCCTCGCCGAGGTTCGCGCCGGTCTCCCCGACGCCCGAGGCGTTGCCGGCGCGTTCGGGCGGGGCACTGCCGATGATCACGTCGTTGGTGAGGGCGAGCGCCGCCTGGATGCCGAAGGAGGCGATGGCGAAGGCGACGACGGCGGGGACCGGTCCGGATGCCGTGCCGGTCCGGGTGAGCAGCACCAGGCCCGGCACGGACAGCAGGAACCCGCCCGACATGATCCAGAGCGGGTTCGTCCGGTTCGCGGCGAGCGGGGCCAGCAGCGCGCCCACCACCCCCGCCGCCACCGCGGGCAGTGTCCACAGCCCGGTCGCCAGGGGGGAAAGGCCCAGCACCAGCTGGAAGTACTGCAGGAGCAGGAACTGCGTGCCGGTCACCGCGAAGAGCCCCAGGGTCAGCCCGGCCAGGGACACCCCGAACGCCGGGCGGGAGAACAGCCGCAGGTCGAGCATGGGGTCGGCGAGCCGCAACTGTCTGCGCACGAAGACCGCGCCGAGGCAGAGTCCCGCGACCATGCTCAGCAGCGGCAGTGCGCGGAGGCCGTGCTGGGCGATCTGTTTGAAGCCGTAGACCACCGGCAGCACCGTCGCGATGGACAGGGCGGCGCTGAGCGGATCGAGCCGTCCGGCCCGCGGGTCGCGGAACTCGGGCAGCAGCAGCGGCCCTGCGATCAGCAGGACGATGCCGACCGGCACCCCGAGCAGGAACACCGAGCCGTACCAGAAGTGCTCCAGGAACAGCCCGCCGATCAGCGGACCGATCATGCCGCCGATGCTGAAGTTGGTCATCCAGACCGCGACCGCGAGCCGCCGCTGCCTCGGGTCGCGGAACATGTTGCTGATCAGGGAGAGGGTCGAGGGCATCAACGTGGCCCCCGCGACCCCGAGCAGCGCGCGCGAGACGATGAGCATCGCCACCCCGGACGAGCAGGCGGCGAGCAGCGAGGCCGCGGCGAAGGCGGCGGCACCCGAGAGCAGGAGCCTGCGGCGCCCGATCCGGTCTCCGAGCGTGCCCATGGTGGCGAGGAAGCCGGCGACCATGAAGCCGTAGATGTCGATGATCCACAGCAGTTCCGCGGTGCTCGGATGCAGTCGTTCGCTGAGGTAGGGCGCGGCCAGGTGCAGCACGGTCATGTCGAGACCGATGAGCATCGTCGGCAGCGCGAGGACGGCCAGTCCGGTCCATTCCCGTCGTCCGGCCCGCGCCGGAGCCCCGGCGCGGGCCCCTGACGTGCGCTGGGCCACCGGCGTCAACCGGCCGCTCGGGAAGGGAGCGGCGTGCCCCGGTACGCGTCCAGCACACGGCGTACGGCGTGGATGACCGGAACCGGATGGTTCAGTGCCTCCTCGGGGGTGAGCCAGACGGCCGAGGTGCCCTCCGGGCCGAGGTGCACCGTGAGGCCCGGGTCCACCGCGTCGGCGGTCCGGTAGACGTGCCACAGATGCGCGTCGGCGCCGCGGCGGCAGCCGTCACCGGGTACCGGGACGCGGGCCAGGTGCTCCAGCCGTGTGCCGGCGATGCCGGTCTCCTCGCGGAGCTCGCGCGCCGCCGCCTCGCCGGGGTGCTCGCCGCACTCGACGTGCCCGGCGGGAATCGTCAGGCCGAAGGGGAATGCCGTGCGGTCGAAGAACAGAAGGCGGCCGCGGACGTCACGGACGAACACGCCCGCCGTCTCGTGCCAGTACTCGCCCTCGGCGTCCGTCCACCACCGGACCGCGGGATCGAGCACCAGCGCCCGGTCGGCGGTGTGGCCGCAGGCGGGGCACACGCAGTGCCGCCGGCCGTCCGTCGTGCGCCATTCCACCGGCTCGCCGTGGCAGCGCAGGCAGTAGTGGTGCTCGGCGCCGTCGTTGAGCGCGTGCGGCGGAAGGAAGTCCAGTTTCATGCCTCATCACCGATCTCCGGCCCTCCGTCACGGGCGTGCCGGACGGCGCGGCTTCGCGCGGTGGACGGTTCGGTGTCCTGTGCGCGAAGCCGGGTGCGTCGGACCGACGGGCCGTCAGTCGTCCAGGCCGTAGCGGAGGAAGAGCTCCTTGTCGCCCGCGACGTAGGAGGTGTCGGTGATCACCGTCTGGTCGGACGGGCCGCGGCTGCACATGCACATGTGCCGGCCGGTGGAGACGACCCGTGCCGCCCGCGCGCCGCCGGAGGTCATGATCTCCTCGGCGATGTCCTTCACGAGGTGCTCCTGGATCTGGAACCTGCGGCTGAACGCCTGTACCAGCCGGGGGAACTTGCCGAGGCCCAGGATCCGGTCGCCGGGCACGTACGAGATCGCCACCTTGCCGTAGAAGGGCAGGAAGTGGTGCGCGCAGATCGAGTAGTAGTTGATGTCGTGCACGCGGACCACGCCGGCGTGCTCGCCCTTGATCTCGACCGTCGTCTTGAGGATGGTCGAGGTGTCGATCTCGTAGCCGCTCAGCAGTTCGCGGTAGGCCCGTACGATACGGGGTTCGCATTCCGGTTCCTGATACCAGTCGAGCGCGCGCTTGTCGGTGGTGACGTTCTGTTCGAGCCACTCGGCGATGCTGCTCATGAAACACCTCCTGATGGACGCCCGTGGGCGCCTTGAGTGCTGCTGTTTCAGGTCGGCCCGCGGCCGGCTCCGCGAAAGCGGTTGCCGAGGAACTCGATCACGCCGGGGAACTCGATCACGACGTTCCGATGGGATCGGTCGCTGTTGTCGACCAGAGTCAGAAGCGCGTACGCACGTGCTGTGAACAGCAGCTTCGTGCTGACTGTGCCATGCTGCCCGCCTTTTTCCGGGGCACGCAACTTGTCGGAGATGTCGGAGTGATCTGTCACTCTCCCGGCGGCTGCCGAGCCGCTGCCCGCGGCGTGGCGGGTCGCCGAACGGCAGCGGCGGCCGCCGTCGCGGGGCGTGGGCCGCCGCGACGGAGCCGCCTCGTACGGTTCAGCCGGTCGCCGTGCTCGGTTCGGGCTCGGGGTCCGGATCGGTGGGCGCCGTGGCCTCCCACAACACGTTGAACCGGTTGATCCGCTCCTCGACGTGCTGCCGCGTCATCTTCAGCGTGGTCTTGGCGGGCACGATCTCCACGTCCGGCTCGGTCTCGTAGGACAGTTCCCCGTCGAAGATGATGAAGTCGTTGAGCGGGGTCACCTGGGCGCGCGGCGGCAGCAGCGACCGGACCGCGATGCGGGCGTCGATGCCGAACTCCCGGTGCCGGTCGCACAGACGTTCAAGGCTTTCCGTGCGCTCCTCGGGCCTGCTGACGAGGAACAGCCGCCGCACCTCGACACCGCGCTGCTTGATCGCCTCCTCCTGCGCCTTCAGATAGCGGTTCGCGGGCTCGCTGAACCAGAAGTCGCGGTCCACCGAGGTGCTGGTCGCGTACACCGTCCTCTTGGCGCAGGTGGTCAGGTCGATCAGCCAGTCGTGGTTCTCACCGGGGCAGTCGGCGCTGCCGTTGCTGAGGCTCTCCATCAGCGAGGCGAGCCGGCCTATCTCCTCCTGCGCGAAGGTCTTGACGATCTCCGAACCGTGCTCGCCCACCTGGGTGTACTTGCGGGCCAGCCGGGTCACCCCGTCGGAGCGGAGCACCGACCGGTCCACCTGGCTGAACAGCTCCGTGGCGTCGTTGATCTTGGCGAAGCTCTCGTCGACGGCCGCGCGCATCTGCGCGTGGTGCTCGGCCAGGCTGTCCTTCATCTCGCGGATGCGCTTCTTGTGGCCCGCCTCCATGGTCTCCAGCCGCTGCTCGAACTCCACGAGGTACTGGATGATCAGCGCGGCGCCGCCGAGGACGACGGACACGGTCAGCTGCCACACCTGGTTCTTGTCCTGGTTCAGCACACTGGTCAGGACCCAGGTGCCGCCGGCGACCAGGACCGTGAACAGTGTCTTCCTGAGGAGCTTCGGTATCTGCGTCTGCTCCTGGTTCCTCGGCACGGCCCTGACTTCCCCTGTCGATGCTCCGTTCATGTGAGCCTCCCCCGTCGGTGTGTCGTGGTGCCGCCCTTCAGCGCGTGCTCAGCGCCTCGTGCAGCAACGGAACGGCCTGGACGGCCAGTTGGTCGCGGATGCGCTGGACCAGGGTCCGCCACTGGCGGGTGAACCCCGGTTCCCGTTCCAGCACGTCCCACAGGTGACCCAGCGTGCGGTCCACGTGGGCGCGCGGCATCCACAGATGCAGCAGGTGATCGACGGCCGGGCGCAGGGCCAGGACGGCCGAGGGGCCGTCCGCCGCGCCGAGCCTGCTGCTGTCGAGCATGTGCACGACGGTCGTCAGCAGCCAGTCGTGCAGGGCGAGGTCCTCGCACAGGCCCGCCGCCGCGGCGGCCGGGGTGTCCTGCGGCAGTCGCAGCTCCACGGTCCGCAGCCCGTCCTCGGCGAGCGTGAAGCGCTCCAGTGACGGCCCCTCGCCCTGCGGGGCACGCCGTGCGGCCCAGCGCAGATGGGTGCGCCGGGACTTGAAGGGTGCCTTGTGGTCCAGCAGCGGATGGCGCACCACCTGGGCGAACAGGCCCTCGGCGATCGCCCCGAGGTCCAGTTCGCCGCGTCCGCCGCCCTGGAGCACGCCCTCGGCGGTGGCCTGCTCCGGAAGCTTTCCGAAGGGTTCGACCAGGCCGGGCCTGACGAGGTAGTGACCCCAGGGCCGGCGCATGTCGGGCCCGGCGGCCGGGGCGCTGAAGTAGGCGGTGGCCTGCAGGACACGGCCCTCGGTGAGCGCGGCGCGGGCGGCCACCGTGCCGACGCCGCGCACCTTGGCGCCGTTCGAGGTGGGCAGCCGGCAGTCCACTCCGGTGAGGATCTCCGGGGAGAGCGCGTACAGGTTGGGCCGCTCGGAGACGCGGACCTGTTCGTCGGCGCGCAGCCGCAGCAGTTGGGCGGCGGCCCGGCCGTCCAGCGCCTGGAAGGACGGCAGCAGACCGGTGCGCACCTCACCGCAGGCGAGGACCGGGCGGGCCGAGGGTCCGGGGGCCGGCATCTCAGGTCTCCCCGGCGGAGAGGGCGGGCACGGGCTCCTCGTAGAACACGTAGGTGGCGCGCTGCGCGACGGCCGCCGGCACCTCGGCGCCCTCGCGCGCCGAGCGCTCGGCCACCTGCCGCAGCGCGCCCGCGTCGACGTCCGTCTGGTCGAGGATGAGCCGGACGGCGTCCTCGACGGCCAGGAAGCGGTTCGGCATCAGGGTGCAGGTGCGGTAGGCGCTGAAGGGAGCCGCGTCGGCGTTGAGCTGGATCAGCGGCGGCAGCCGGTCCCAGTCGTACGGGAAGTCGGCGCCGTTCCAGGGGCGCGGGGTGAACACGGGCTCACCGAGGTGGCGCAGCAGGCCGAGGCGGGCCAGCTGCCAGACGGCGGCGAGGAACGGGCAGGACCACAGGCGCTGTCCGTCCTTCTCCGACCACAGCTCGACGTCCATGAACACGGAGTGGTTGCGGGCCGCGGTCTCCTGGGGCGGCTGCCAGACGGTGACCTCCATGGCGCGGCGGGAGGTCGGGCTGCGCTGCCCGTTGGCGAGCCAGCCGGTCTGGCTGACGGGCGGGCGGGAGCCGTGGCTGCCCGGCGGCGGCGACTCGACCAGGCGGTGCATCACGGCCTCGGCCAGCTCGACCTTGTCGGCGACGGCGCAGCCCGACTCACGGGCGAGGTAGTCGACGACGAGTCCGGCGCGCCGGGCCTCTTCGAGGATCACGGGGACGAGTTCGGCGGGTGTGGAGAAGCGGGTGAAGTAGTCGTCGACGAGGAAGCAGGTGCTGATGCGGGGCCGCTTGCCGCCGGCGCGGCGGGCGGCGGCGGCCCGGGCGGCGTCCACCCAGATCCGTACCTCGGCGAAGTGCTCGCGCAGCCGCTCGGGGCCGGCCTCGAAGTCCTCCATGTAGAGGTGGCCGAGCTCCAGGGAGAGGTGGGACAGCGGGACGAACTGGGTGCGGGGCTCTGCGGTGGTCTCGCGGAACACGGCGTCCGTCACGGCTGCTCCCAGTACTTGTCGTCGGTGAGCCGTCCGGCCAGCTCGCTCAGCGCCTCCCAGGTCTCCCTGTTGGCGATCTGGCTGTCGAGCACGTCCTCGTCCGTGATGAGCTGTTCGCGCCACTGCAGGACGGGCTCCAGGGGCACGGAGCCGAGGACCAGGCTGTAGCCGATGCCCTGGGTGGAGGCGAGCTGCTTGAGGTCCCGGTCGCACTCGCGCATCCACGCCGACTGGGTGGCCGACACCTGGGACCACAGCGGTGACTCGGGGTCGGGGACGGCGGCCCGTACGAAGCGGATCACGGCGCGCAGCGCGTCCTCGTCGTGGCCGCGGGCCACGCCTCCGGCGACGATGCCGCGCCTGCCGAAGACCAGGCTCGCGGCGGCGGCCACGTGCTGGCGGGTCCAGCGGTGGAAGACGAGCCAGCGGAACTGCACGCCGCTCATCTCGCGCTGCGCGGTGGCCTCCAGGACCATGTCGACGGCGTAGCTGCGGCCGGCGCTGAGGTCGATGACGATCAGGTCGAACTCGCTGTTGAGCCGCAGCAGGAGGTCCACGCACCGGCGCAGGTTGTCGTCGCCGGTGGCGAACTCCCCGCCGCTGAGGTCGCCGGGCATCAGCACCAGGCGGCCGGATCCCGGAGGCCGGTTGCGCAGCACCCGGTGCTCGGTGTCGGACCAGACGTCGATGCGGGCCGGTTCGCCGACGTCGCCCACCAGATAGGAGTGCAGTCCCCGGTCCTCGGCGGCCTGGCGTGCGTCGGGCACGTCGAAGACGGCCGACGCGGTCGGGGAGCCGAAGTCGAAGTCCAGGTAGCAGACGTCGTCGCCGGCCAGCGCCCGGTGGTACGCGAGGTTGGCGCTGGTGACGGAGCGGCCCGTGCCTCCCTTGTCGGAGGCCGCGAACAGGAGCACGGCTACACCCCCTGACCCGCGGCTTCGCGGGCCCGGGCCAGGGCGTCCAGCTGTCCGAGGACGTCGAGGGCCAACGCGCAGGCGGTACCGGGCTGGTCGTCCACGAGTGTGCGGGCCCGGCGCAACTTGACCTCGATGCCCCTGAGTTCGAGGCCGCGGTTGCCCTGGGCGGCGGGCGCGGGCTCCATCTGCTCGTTGCCGAGGAGGTGCGTGGACTCGCTCAGCAGCGCCTGGGCGATGTCGGTCAGTTTCGTGCTGCGGATCGGCGGCTGCTTGTACATCTCCTGGACCTGGACCATCGCCTCGGTGACGCGTTCGGTGATGCTCCAGGACACCGGTACGTCGAGGGACGGGGAGTCCGGGTAGGCGGCGTGGACGTTGTCCCACAGGCCGACGGCCTCGCCGTCGCGCAGGCGGCGGCGCCACACGTGACCGAAAATGTCCTCGGCGAGCCTCAGCAGCCGGTCGTGCGACTCGAGGTTGCGGGAGAGCGTGCACAGCTGGATGGTCCGCTTGAGCATCTGTGCCGAGAAGTCGGTCATGGTCCACTGCATGGGCGGGCCGATGCGTTCGCTGCCCTGCAACGGGAGGGTGACGCCGGGGTTGTGCAGCCGGACCATGGGGTCGTCGCGGGTCATGCGGCTGGTGATGCGGCCGCGTTCGGCGAGGCGTTCCATGACCCTGACGGTGCGGGTCAGGTCGTCGTCGGTGGCCCGGCGGCGCATCAGGTCGTGGATGAGGATGGCGGCGACGGAGAGGGAGAAGTACTCCGATTCCAGCTTCTGGCCCGTGGTGCGCCAGGGGATGTCCTCCAGGGGCCAGCGGTCGGTGTCGAAGCGCGCGATGCCCGACCAGAACTGCTGGGTGATCTCCCATCGAAGGCGTAACGCCTCGGCGAGCTTCTGCTGTTCGGGGTTGAGCAGGCCCAGGGTGAGGGTGCGGTCGGAGAACAGGTCCTGGATGCCGTCGAGGGCGACGACGGTGAAGTACAGGTACGGCACCGCGTTGGCGACGCCCTCGGGCTGCGTCCCGATCGGTTCGTCGGTCTCCACCTCGGGGGCGCTGTTGATGATGCTCCAGCCCCAGCCGCACTCGAAGAACCGGCTCTCGTCCTTGAGTCCCTCCTCGACCTCGAGGCCGAGGACGAGGCTCTCCCCGATGGCGGCGCGCAGCGCGCGGAAGCGGCGCTGGAACTTCTGCACCACGTGCCGCTGCGACAACCGTCCCTGACCGAGGAGTTCGCTCAGCGTGCGGCCCTGGGAGGAGTCGGTGTCGAAGACGTTGACGGTGAAGGAGCGCAGCAGGCTGACCATGGCGGCGGTGAGCCGGGTGCTGGTGGCGATCCTCAGTTCCTGGATCGTCTCCAGGACGTCGCTGCGGCGGGTCTTGGACTCGTAGACCTTGAGGAAGCCGAGCGTGGCCAGGCAGAGGGTGACGGACATCGAGAACGAGTCGACGACCCCGAGTTCACGCTGCTCCTTGGTGAGGTCCCGGTCCTTGTCCCTGGAGGAGAAGTAGTAGCCGCCGGCGAACGTCGGCCTCTTGTCCTCTCCGGTGTGCATGCCCATGAACTCGGCGGCCGCGGCGACGAGGTTCGCGGGGATCTCCAGCCGGCCGCCGGCCTTCCGCATCGTCTGCTGGACGTCGTCCTGCGTGGTGTCCGGGTCGTCCAGCCGGAAGGCCGGGATCTCGGTGGCCGGGTACAGGAGGCAGAGCAGTCGCTCCGCGTCGGCGACGCTGCTCTCTCCGCCCCATTTGCCCCATGCCCACTCCCCGCCGTCGAAGGAGTGGCGGGCGATCGCCTGCCAGATGTCCAGTAGATGCTGGCGTGGCTTGATCTGCATCCATGCCCCTCACACAGGCCGCGCTGCCATCAGCTCGGTGAATTCCCTGTTCTCTTGTCGAAGCATCGCTCCCTCAGCCGGCCGGAATGTCGGACTCCGAATTCCTGCGGCCCCAGGCGACGATCATTCCCGAATACCCCTCGCGGAGAGCGGCCGACGCCTTCAGCCGCGTGGTCTCGAACTCTCCGGCGAAAGGCGCCAGACTCTCGTGCACGTCCGACTCTCCCACGTCGCACGCGGGGAAGAAATGCTCACCCGCGTGATACCCCATGGAATGCTCCATGAACGCGGCGGCGAAGGGCGCGCCGGGGGCCAGGGCGCGCAGGAAGCACTCGACGCCCCGGGCGAACTCCTTGTGGGAGGTGGTCATCGACTCCGCGACGAAGAACATGGTCCCCATGGACCACTGCCCCTCGTGGCGCACCAGGTCGAAGAGGTTGCCCGGCCGGACCCGGACGACGTCGCGGAACTTCGCCCTGGGGTCCATGTCCAGGGTGCCGTACACGTCGTTCTTGCACAGGACGCGCCAGAACTGGTCCCAGTTGGTGTCGTAGGAGTCGACCTGGCTCTCCAGGTAGCGCACATTGGCGGTTGACCGCTCCAGGAGGGTGATCTCGTCGCACCACGGCAGCATGGCGAGTGCGGGATAGAGGTTCGCGCCGGCGCCCACGTCGATACCGGAAACCGGTCCGGCGGGCGGCGTTCGAAAATGACCGCCGAAATGATCGCGTACGATGTGGAGGATCTCCGCGTCCTCTGCCTGCAGGTCGCGGTAATTGTGATCTACGTAGGCGATGGGGTCGAATGCGGCCCACGATACGTCCGCATTCAGTTGAGTATCCCCCGACGATCTCAAGGTCATTGGCTTACGGTACCAACGCCCGGGACCGCACGGATCCCCTCCGGCAGAATGTCATGAGACGCGACTACGGCACATGGGGCGCACCGGGGGCGCATCGGGGCGAATCGCTTTTTGGACCTGATCCCGCCTTGAACGGCCAGATCACCCCGCTGAAGATGGTCGGAACTCTGCCGAACGCACTCGAAAGGCAGAGATCACGCGTCCCACCCGTACCACCCGTACGGGTGTCAACGTGTCCTTGACTCCTTCCCGCTGGGGGGCGGTATGGCTGCGTTTCCACAGGAACGTTTCTCTTCGCACGGGGGCCGGACGGGGCCGGCGGTGTTCCACGATCCGGGGCTCGTCGACCGGACACTGACGATGAGGGGGGTCACGGAGGAGGATCTGCCCGAACTCGTCCGCGTCGACAGGGAGGCGTTCCCCGACGACCCCTATCCCTACTTCGTGCTCCGCCAGCTCTTCGACCTGCACGCCGACCAGTTGCTCGTCCTCGACGACGGGCAGCGCCTGCACGGCTACGTCCTGTTCGTCATCTCACCGGACAGGTACCGGGGTTGGATCGTCAGCCTCGGTGTCACCCGCGACCAGCGGGGGCGGGGGCTGGGCCGGCGGCTGATGCTCGAGGTGCTGCGCCGGCTGCGCGCCGAGAGCGTCCGCGAGGTGCGGCTGACGGTCGAGCCGGCCAACGACGCGGCGATCACGCTGTACCGCTCGCTGGGCTTCTCGTCCGAGGAGGGCGTCCGCGAGGACTACTTCGGAGCAGGGGAGGACCGGCTCATCATGACGCTCGGGCTGTGAGGCTCACGGTGCGGGGGCCGTGGGGCTCGTGGGACCCGGGACGCTCAGACAGTGAAGCGCCGTACGTACCGCCGCTGCCAGGGCGTCTCCACGGCGTGCCGGTCGTAGTGCGCGCGGACGTACGCCACGGCGTCCCGCGGCGGTACGCCGTCCAGCACGGCGAGGCAGGCCAGTGCCGTGCCGGTGCGGCCGCGACCGCCGCCGCAGGCGACCTCGACGCGCTCGGTCGCGGCGCGGGCCCACGCCCCGGCGAGCAGCCGGCGCGCCCGGGCACGGCTGCTGGGCAGGCGGAAGTCCGGCCAGCGCAGCCAGTCGGCCTCCCAGGGCACCTCGGGCGGCGGGCCGCCGAGGAGGTACAGGGCGTACGACGGGGCGAGCCCGTCCGGCAGCGGCCGGCGCAGCGCCCGCCCGCGCACGAGCCGCCCGGACGGCAGCCGCAGGACACCGGGGCCGTCGGGGTCCCAGTCCGCCCGCGGCCGGGGCCGGTCGGCGGACCCGCCCGTGGGGCCGCCGGGTCCTTCGGGGGCGCTGCGGGCGCCGGTGGCGGCCTCGCGGGCGCGGGCGTCACCGGTGTGCGCCGCACGGCTGCCGGTCTGCGGGTCGTGGTCGGTCATCGTCCCAGTGTCGCCCCGCGGCCGGGCGCGGGGCAGGGCATGCGGCGGGCAACGGGCCGGCGCTCCGCAGCCCGCGGCCCCGCCGGCGGATCGACGGGCACCCCCGGTCCGCTGGATCCGACCGGCCCGATCCCCCCGCCCGGGACCGTGCCGTCGGCTGACGCGCCCGCCGAGCGGTGCCCGTTCCGTACCCGCTGCTGGAAGGCGGGCGCGGTGTGTGCCGACGCGATGCCGGGTTTCTCGGGCGCGTCGGCCGCCGGGCACCGCTTCCGCTGCCACCATCCTGTCCGGGGGGGGCGAGCCGACGCACGAGCTCGTGCGGCAGGCGGCGCACCCCTCCCCGGCCACCACCACGGCCGACGTACCCGCCCAGAAGAACGCCCGGGAGCCCTGATGACCCTGCCCGCCCCGCTGACCGGTGTCGTCCCGCCCGTCTGCACCCCTCTGACACCGGAAGGCGAGGTGGACGTCCCCTCGCTGCTGGGGCTCGTGGACCATCTGGTGACGGGCGGGGTGGACGCCCTGTTCGTCCTGGGGTCGTCCTCGGAGGCGGCCTACCTGACCGACCGTCAACGGCGCCTGGTGCTACGGACGGTGGTCGCACACGTGGCCGGCCGGCTCCCGGTCCTGGCCGGGGCGATCGACATGACGACGGCGCGCGTGCTGGACCACGTGGCGTACGCGGTGGAGGCGGGCGCGGACGCGGTCGTCGTCACGGCGCCGTTCTACGCCCGGACGCACCCCGCCGAGGTCGCCCGCCACTACCGGCTGGTCGCCGACCGCTCCCCCGTGCCGGTGATCGCGTACGACATCCCCGTGTCCGTCCACACGAAGCTGAGCGCCGAGCTGGTCCTGGAGCTCGCCGCGGACGGGACGCTGGCCGGGCTGAAGGACTCCAGCGGCGACCTGGCCGGCTTCCGCGCGGTCGTCACGGGTGCCCGTTCGCGGGAGGGCATCACGGGCTTCAGCGCGCTGACGGGATCCGAGCTGGTGGTCGACTCGGCCCTGGCGCTGGGCGCGGACGGGGCCGTGCCGGGCCTGGCGAACGTGGACCCGGAGGGCTACGTCCGTCTGGACCGCCTGTGCCGTGCGGGCGACTGGGACGCGGCGAGGGCGGAGCAGGAGCGGCTGTGCGCGCTGTACGGGATGACGGGCGTCGGCGACCCGGCCCGCATGGGCGCGAACTCGTCGGGGCTGGGGGCGTTCAAGGCGGCGCTGTACCTGCGGGGCGTGATCGCCTGCCCGCTGACGGCCCAGCCGCAGGTGCCCCTGTCGGAGAGGGAGATGGAACGCGTGGGGAAGCACCTGGCGGCGGCCGGTCTGCTCTAGTGCTGTGACCGGGAAGGTTCACCGGCTCGCGACGCCCGGCACGGCTCCCCCACGCTCGGCTGCGCTCGCGCGGGAGGGGCCCCCACCGCCGCGTTGTCGCATCACCCGCGTACATCCAGTACGCGGGCGACACTCCGCCTTGCGATGCTCCCCCGCAGCCCGAGGGGCGCGGGAGGTGCCCCCGGCACCGGACGCCGCGAGCTTCCGGCAAACCTTCCCCGCCACAGCACCAGCGCCCCGACGGCCGCGCCGTTCGGATCCTCCCGGCGTCGCGACCTGCGACCGGCCTGGCCCCGGCGACGGGGCCCAGCCGTCGTCCCAGGTCGTGGAGGCAGGGGGCACACGTGTCCGACGGGCCGTCGGTCACCCCGGAAGGACACCGGGAGTGACGAGCCCCGACTCGTAGGCGACGACGACCAGTTGTGCCCGGTCGCGGGCGCCGAGCTTGCCCATGATGCGGCTGACATGGGTCTTGGCGGTGAGCGGGCTGAGCCCCAGTGCCTCGCCGATCTCGGAGTTGGTGAGCCCGCGCGCCACCAGCGTCAGCACCTGGCGCTCGCGTTCGGTGAGGCACTCGGGCCCGCCCGCCGGCTCGGGCAGGGCGGGGCTGCGCAGGAGCCGGGCGATGAGGCGGGCGGTGGGACCGGGCGACAGCAGAGCGTCGCCGGCGGCCACCGTGCGGATGGCGGCGAGGAGTTCGGCCGGCCGGGTGTCCTTCACGAGGAAGCCGGAGGCGCCGGCGCGCAGCGCCTCGACGATGTGCTCGTCGGTGTCGTACGTGGTCAGCACGAGGACCCTGACCCCGGCGAGGTCCTCGTCGGCGGCGATGCGCCGGGTCGCCTCGATACCGTCCAGATCGGGCATGCGCAGGTCCATCACGACGAGGTCGGCCCGCGCGGAGCGGGCCAGCTCGACGGCCTCGCGCCCGGTGGCGGCCTGTCCCACCACCTCCATGTCGCCCGCGGACTCGACGAGCATGGCGAACGCGGCGCGCACGAGGGTCTGGTCGTCGGCGAGGAGCACGCGGATGGTCATCACGCCGGCCCTTCGACGGGGGCCAGGGGAAGGACGGCGGTCACCTCGAAGCCGCCCTCGGCGCGCGGACCGGCGTGGAGGGTGCCGCCGACGCTGCGGGCGCGCTCGCGCATGCCCACGAGACCGAAACCGGGGGCGGCCGCGGGGGCGGCGCCCGCGCCGGCCCCGTCGTCCGTCACCGCGACCCTCAGCGTCCCGGCCCCGGCGCCGGTCCCGCTCACGGCCCGCAGCGCCACCCGTATCCGTGCGTCCGCTCCCCCGTGCCGTACCGCGTTGGTGAGCGCCTCCTGGGCGATCCGGAACGCGGCGGCGCCCACCGCGGACGGGACGGCGCCCGCCTCGACGGTCAGCTCCACCCTCGCGCCGGCGCCGCGCGCCGCGGACACCAGGTCGGCCACCCCGGCCAGGGTGGGGAGCGGCCCGTGCCCGTCGTGGCCGGCGTCCGGCTCCCGCAGCACCTCCAGCGTGCCGCGCAGTTCGCCGCGCGCGGCGCGGCAGGTCTCGGCGATGTCGTCGAGCGCCCGGGCCACCGCCTTCCGGTCGAGGCGCTCGGGGTCCGCGGCCAGGACGTGCGCGGCCACCGAGGTCTGCACACCGATGAGGGTGATGCTGTGCGCGAGCAGGTCGTGCAGGTCACGGGCGATCCGCAGCCGTTCCTCGGCGACCCGGCGCCGTGCCTCCTCCTCGCGGGTGCGCTCGGCCCGTTCGGCGCGTTCGACGACGGAGGCGACGTACTGGCGGTGGACGCGGACGTATCCGCCGAGCAGGAGCACGGAGATGATCCACCCGGAGATCCGCAGGATCTCGACGACCTGGCGCGGGGCGACCAGGGCGTTCACGGTGACCGCGAGGCCGACGACGCACGCGCCCGTGATGAGCGTGCGGCGGGCGGTGCCGGTCACGGCGACGGTGTAGAGGGCGACCATGGCGGGGCCGGTGCCCGCGCTGTGGCGGAAGGCGAGCGCGTGGTACGGGCCCAGGAAGGCGACGACCGCGAGCAGCACGGCCAGCGGCCGCGCCCGCCGCCACGCGAGGGGCACATGGCCGCACGTCAGCAGCGCCCAGCCGAGCGTGTCGGGGCGCCGCCCGTCGCCGAACGTCAGGGCCGTGGCGGCGGACAGCGCGAGGAGGGCGGCCGCGCGGTACGCGTCGTTGCGCACGGCGTGCGGGGAGGGAGCGCCGGACATACGGGCGACGCCGGCGCGCAGCCGGCCGGCGATGCGGTGGGTGGCCGCGACGGTGAGTGCCTGCACGGGGTTCATCCTCCGGTACGGGGGCGCCCCCGTGGCAGACGGGGGCGCCCGGGTTCTCAGCCTGCCGTCACGGCCTCTTCGCGGCGCGGCCCCGGGGGCTCGGGCGCGCGGGAGAGCCGGCCCGGCCACCACACCGTCCGCCCCAGCGCCACGCTCGCGCTGGTCACCAGGTAGGTGCGGACGAGGAACGTGTCGAGCAGCACGCCCACCGCGATGACGAAGCCCAGCTCGACGAGTGGGACGAGCCCCATGGCGGTCAGCACCGCGAACGTGGCCGCGAGGACCAGCCCGGCGGAGGCGATGACACCGCCCGTGGTGCGCAGCGCGGTCAGTGCGGCGGCGGCCGGTTCCGCGCCGCCCTGCGACTCCTCCCGCATCCGGTGCACGAGGAAGATCCCGTAGTCGACGCCGAGGGCGACCAGGAACACGAAGGACAGCAGTCCCAGGCCCGGATCCGTGCCCTCGAAGCCGAGCAGCGGTGTGAAGACCAGTCCGCCGAGGCCGAGCGCCGCGCCCCACACCGCGACCACCGCTGCGGTCAGGATCAGCGGCGCGACGAGCGACCGCAGCAGGACGATCAGGATGAGCAGCACGGAGAGCAGCACGATCGGTACGACGACCAGCCGGTCCCGGCCGCTGGTGTCCCGCAGGTCGATCTGCTGGGCGCTGGGCCCGCCGACGTAGGAGTCGGGGAGGCGGCGGCGCAGTTCCCCCACGGTCGCGGTCTCGCCCGCCGACTGGGGCGGGTCGGCGGCGGTCACGGAGATCTCGGTCCAGCCGTCCCCCGTGCGCCCCCGGTGCGCCTCGGCGACGCCCGGGACGCCGCGGGCGGCGGTCAGGGTCGCGTCGGCGCGTCCGGCCGGGGTGATCACGTCGATGGGCTGGGCGGACCGCTCGGGATACGCCCTGGCCAGGGTCTCCATGGCGGCGACCGCCTCGGGCCGGTCCACGAAGGAGTCCTGCTGCTTGAGGGAGCCGGGCAGGTTCAGGGCGCCCAGGGCGAGCGCGCCGAGCAGGACGGCACCGCCGGCGAGCACGGTCAGCGGACGCCGCCCGGCCGAGCCGCCCATCGCGGCGAACAGCGACCGGCGCGCCGTGGGCGGGCTGCCGTGGGCGGGCACCAGCGGCCAGAACACCCGCCGCCCCAGGACCACGAGCACCGCCGGCAGCAGTGTCAGCATCGCGGCCAGCGCGCACAGCACGCCGACGGTGCCCAGCGGGCCCATGCCGCGGCTGGAGTTGAGGTCGGCGGCGAGCAGGCACAGCAGACCGGCGGCGACCGTGCCGGACGAGGCGAGCACGGCGGGACCGCAGCCGTGCAGGGCGGCGCGCATCGCGTCGTAGGGCCGCTCGGTCCGTCGCAGTTCCTCCCGGTAGCGGGAGACGAGCAGCAGGGCGTAGTCCGTGCCGGCGCCGAAGACGAGGATGGTCATCACGCCCGAGGTCATTCCTGTCACCGTGGTGCCGAACGCCTGGTGGAGCCCGTACGCCACGCCCATGGACAGGTAGTCGGCGACCCCGGCCACGACGAGCGGCACGAGCCACAGCAGCGGGCTGCGGTAGATCAGGACGAGCAGCACGGCGACGACGGCGACCGTGGTGTAGAGCAGTGGCCCGCCGAGCGACTGGTAGACGGCGCCCGCGTCGGTGGCCAGCGCGGCCGGCCCGCCGACCTGGACGGTCAGCCCGTTGCCGCTGTGGGCGACGCCGCGGACGTCCTCGACGAGGGCGTCGCGCTTCTTCTCGTCGCTGCCGGGCTCGTTGCTGGTGACCGGGTACAGCAGGGTCGTACCGTCCCTGGACGGGGTCCCACGGGGCGTCGCGGTCAGCGCGTGCCGCCCGGCGACCTCCGCGATCTGCCGCCCCGCCGTGGCCCGGTCGGCGGCGGTCAGGCCGCCGTCCCGGTGGTAGACCAGGACCAGTTCGGTGGTCTGCCCGCCGGGCAGCCGGTCCTGGATCCTGGCCACCCGGGTGGAGTCGGCGCTCGCGGGCAGGTAGTCCGTGACCCGGTCGTGCCGCACATCGGCGAGCCGGGACGCGAACGGGCCGACGGCCGCGAGCACCGCGACCCACAGCCCGATCACCAGCCAGGGCACGGCTCGTCGCCGTGCGCGCGTGCGTGTCTGTGCGGGCCCCATCTCGGGGTCCTCCCCTCCTGGACGGACGTCTGGACACGCACCAGACTCCCGTCGCGGGGGGAGGGATTCGTCGCGCGCGAGGGCGAGTTCGCGGGTACTGCGCCGGGTGTTCGGACGGCGGGACTACTCCCTGGGGAGTAGCGGGGAGCAGTGGGGAGCAGTGGGGAGCGGCGAGTCCTACGACGGGGTGCGCGCGGCCGCCAGCAGTCGGGTCACGTCGTCCGAGCAGATGGTGAGCGCCGCGCCGACGGTGGCGAGGACCTCGCGCTCGGCGACGGTGTAGGGGCCGTCCGCGAGGGCGATGCGGGCGCCCTGGAGCAGGACGGACTCACGGCCGGTGGGGGCGAGGTGGGGGGCCAGCGGGTCCAGGGCCTCATGGAGCTCTATGGCCAGGCCGGCTCCGCCCGGTCCGCCGCAGACGCGGCCGGTGTCGGCGGCCAGGGCGTCGACCAGGGCGCTGAGGCTGTCCGCCGTGCAGTCCTCGAAGCCGGCGGCGCGGACCGCGGACGCGGCCGTGTCCAGGGACGTGCGGGAGCCGGCGCCGCCCGCGGCGAGGACGGCGAGTGCCACCGTGTGGACGGCGTCGCGGAGCATCGCCGAGAAGCGGATCGTGGTCGGGTGGTCCAGGACGTCCGTGCCGTAGTGGTGGCCGCAGGCCGCGCACTCCACGACCGGGGCCGTCTCGCCGCGCGGCAGCACGGGCAGGCCCACGAGGGCGAGGCGGCGGCGTCCGGTGAGGCGCTGGTAGTTGCGGTCGCCCCCGCAGCCCGGGCAGAAGAACTCGCCGTCACCGACGGCGGTCCACGTGGTCCGGACACCCAGGAGACGCGCAGCACGGCCCTTGCGGGCTCCACGGCCCTTGCGTCCCCGTCCTGACAGCACGTCGCACCTCCCAAACTCCCCCGCCCAAGAGCGCGGGAAGTGCTGCCGGGCAACATCGCCGCGCTGGCGTGATGTTAGCCACATCCTTGATGCGAAGTCAGTACCCCGGACGAGACCTGTCTGTGATCTTCGGTCGAAATGGCCGGTCCATGACGCGGCCCTGCCCGCCCTCGGGGGCGGGCAGGGCCGTGAAGCCACTGGTCAGACGGTCAGCGGGCGGCGCGGTTGACCGCGGAGACGACGGCCTTCAGCGAGGCACGTGTCGTATTCGCGTCGATGCCGATGCCCCACAGGACCTTTCCGTCGATGGCGCACTCGATGTAGGAGGCGGCCTGCGCGGAGGCACCCTCGCTCATCGTGTGCTCCTGGTAGTCCAGGAGGCGTACGTCGACGCCGATGTTCTCCAGCGCGTCGAAGAAGGCCGAGATCGGGCCGTTGCCGGTGCCGGTCAGGACCGTGTCCTCGCCGTCGACCGTGGCCTCGACGGTGAGGGTGTCGACACCGTCCTTGTCGGTGGTCGTCTGGCCCGTCCTGACCTGGATGCGGCCCCACGGGTTGTCCGGGTTCGGCAGGTACTCGTCCTGGAAGACCGCCCAGATCTCCTTCGGCGTGACCTCGCCGCCCTCGGCGTCCGTCTTCGCCTGGATGATCCGGGAGAACTCGATCTGCATCCGGCGCGGCAGGTCCAGCTTGTGGTCGTTCTTGAGGACGTAGGCCACACCGCCCTTGCCGGACTGCGAGTTGACGCGGATGACCGCCTCGTAGGAGCGGCCGACGTCCTTGGGGTCGATCGGCAGGTAGGGCACCGCCCACTCGATCTCGTCGACCGTCCTGCCCTGGGCCCGGGCCTCGGCCTCCATGGCGTCGAAACCCTTCTTGATGGCGTCCTGGTGGGAGCCGGAGAAGGAGGTGTAGACGAGGTCGCCGATGTAGGGGTGGCGCGGGTGGACCTCCATCTGGTTGCAGTACTCCCAGGTGCGGCGGATCTCGTCGATGTGGGAGAAGTCGATCTGCGGGTCGACGCCCTGCGAGAAGAGGTTCATCCCCAGGGTGACCAGGTCGACGTTGCCGGTGCGCTCGCCCTGGCCGAACAGGCAGCCCTCGACGCGGTCGGCGCCGGCCATCACGGCCAGTTCGGCGGCCGCCACGGCGGTGCCGCGGTCGTTGTGGGGGTGGGCGGACAGGCAGACGTACGCGCGGCGGGAGAGGTTGCGGTGCATCCACTCGAAGCGGTCCGCGTGCGTGGACGGGGTCGAGCGCTCCACGGTGGCGGGCAGGTTCAGGATGATCTCGCGGCCCGGGCCGGGCTGCCAGACGTCCATGACCGCCTCGCAGACCTCCAGGGCGAAGTCCAGCTCGGTGTCGGTGAAGATCTCCGGGCTGTACTGGTAGCCGAACTCGGTCTCGGGGCCCAGCAGCTTCTCGGCGTACTCCATGACCAGCCGGGTGCCGTCGACGGCGATCTGCTTGATGTCGTCCTTGGAGCCGCGGAAGACCACCCGGCGGAAGACCGGGGCCGTCGCGTTGTAGAGGTGGACGTTCGCGCGCCGGGCGCCCTTCAGGGACTCGACGGTCCGCTCGATCAGGTCCTCGCGGGCCTGGGTGAGGACGGAGACGGTCACGTCCTCGGGGATCGCGCCCTCCTCCTCGATGATGGAGCGCACGAAGTCGAAGTCGGTCTGGCCGGAGGCCGGGAAACCGATCTCGATCTCCTTGTAGCCCATCGACACCAGCAGGTCGAACATGGCGCGCTTGCGTGCCGGCGACATGGGGTCGATCAGGGCCTGGTTGCCGTCGCGCAGGTCCGTGGACAGCCAGCGCGGGGCCTGGGTGATCCGCTGGTCGGGCCAGGTGCGGTCGGGGATGTCGACCTGCTCGTAGGGGCGGTACTTGCGGATCGGCATGGACGTGGGCTGCTGGCGGTTCGCCATGGTGCCTGGGCTCCTCGTGAGGTCCGGAAGGACGGCCGACGGCGCAACGCCAAACTCCGCGGGGAGGGGGTCGGCCTCGACTACAGGCCCTCGCCGCGGCAGCTAAGGAGGAGCAGCCCGAAACGCATGATGCTCCGCATGCTAGCCGAGCCGCGCCGGACGCGTGGGCCTGTATCAGTATGCGGGACCGGAGTCGCATTTCGGACATAAGGTGTGGTAATTCACCAACACCTCAGTCTTTGACCTCCTACCACTTTCCCGCGCACCACACGAGCCCCTTCCTCGACTTTTCACCAATCATGGTTGCAGCTGGTGACAGGGCGGTGACACAGTGCAAGGGTGCCGGGCATGACCACCAACGGGGGCCACGAGCCCGTCTTCTGCACCATCGTGCCACCGCATGTCCTCGACAAGCTCGCCCAGCACGAGGACTCCGCGCTCGCCACGCCCGCGCGCCGCACCCTGGAGCGCGACGCCCTGGAGCGCACCCGCCGTCGGCTGACCACGGTCATCGGGGCCCCCGCGGCGGCCCCGCCGGCACACGCCGCCGACCAGCCCCACCGCACCGTCTACGACGCCGGGCACCGCCAGGAGCTGCCCGGCAGGAAGGTCCGCGCCGAGGGCGAGGAGCCCGGCAGGGACGCCACGGTCAACCGGGCCTACGCGGGCCTCGGCGCCACCTACGAGCTGTACCGGGCGGCGTACGGCCGCGACTCCATCGACGGCAAGGGACTGCCGATGGACGCGAGCGTGCACTTCGGCGAGAACTACGACAACGCCTTCTGGAACGGCGAGCAGATGGTGTTCGGCGACGGGGACAACGAGATCTTCCTCGACTTCACCATCCCGGTGGACGTCATCGGCCACGAGCTAACCCACGGCGTCACCCAGTACACGGCGAACCTGGCCTACTACGGCCAGCCGGGTGCCCTCAACGAGTCGATGTCCGACGTGTTCGGCTCGCTCATCAAGCAGCACGCCCTCGGGCAGACCGCCGCCGACGCCGACTGGCTGATCGGCGCCGGACTGCTGGCCCCCCGCGTCACCGGCAAGGCGCTGCGCTCGATGAAGGAGCCGGGCACCGCGTACGACGACGACGTGCTCGGCAAGGACCCGCAGCCGGGGACGATGGACGGCTATGTGCACACCAGCCAGGACAACGGCGGTGTGCACATCAACTCCGGCATCCCCAACCACGCCTTCTACCTGGTCGCCACCGAGCTCGGCGGGCACGCCTGGGAGCGGGCCGGACAGATCTGGTACGACGTGCTGACCGGCGAGGAGCTGCGGGCGCAGGCGACCTTCGCGGACTTCGCGAAGCTGACCGTGGCGGCGGCCAAGGCCCGCTACCACGAGGGCGAGGAGCTGGAGGCCGTCCTCAAGGCGTGGGAGCAGGTCGGGGTGCCCACCTCGTAGCGGCGGCGCCTCTCGCGTACTAGACAGGTCCCATGCGTATTCGGGTGAGGCGCACGGGCGGGTTCGCGGGCATCGAGCGCCGGGCCGAGGTGGAGACCTCGGGACGGGCCGACGCCCCCGAGTGGCACGCCCTGGCGGAACGGGCGCTCGCCGGCGGCCGGGGCGCGCCGCCGGCGGGTGTGCCGGACGGTTTCAGCTATGAGATCACCGTGGACGGCAGGACCGTGTACTGCGCGGATCCCCGGCTAACCGACGAACAGCGGGCACTGATCTCGAAAGTGCTGAAGGAAGGCGCCTGACGGCCCGGTCGGCCGTCCCACGGAACAACGGCCTTCCGCCGCCTGCCCGTTGACTTCCCTTACCCGCGGTAAGGATGATCCGGCGCATGGCGACGAATCCGATACCCCGGTTCCCGGCCGGTTTCCTGTGGGGCGTGTCGACCTCGGCCCACCAGATCGAGGGCGCGGTGGACGAGCGCGGGCCCTCCGTGTGGGACGCGTTCACCGCCGAGCCGGGGCGGGTGAAGGACGGCTCGACCGCGGCGGTGGCCTGCGACCACTACCACCGCTACCGCGAGGACGTGGCGCTCCTGGCCGACCTCGGCGTGGACGCGTACCGCTTCTCGATCTCCTGGCCCCGGGTCTCCTCCCCCGGCGGCCTCGACTTCTACGACCGCCTGGTCGACGAGCTGTGCGCGGCGGAGGTGCGGCCGGTCCCGACCCTCTTCCACTGGGACCTGCCGGCCGAGCTGGACTGGCTGGAGCGGGACACCGCGTCCCGGTTCGCCGACCACGTGTCGGTCGTCGCCGAACGCCTCGGCGACCGCGTGACCAAGTGGATCACCCTCAACGAGCCCGCCGAGCACACCCTGCTCGGCCATGCGCTCGGCGTCCACGCACCGGGCAGGCGGCTGATGTTCGACGCGCTGCCGGTGGCCCACCACCAGCTCCTGGCCCACGGTCTGGCCGTACGGGCCCTGCGCGCGGCCGGCACCTTCGACATCGGCATCGCCAACTCGCACGGGCCGACCTGGCCCGCGTCCGCGTCACAGCAGGACACGGAGGCCGCGGAGTTCTACGACGTCCTGCTCAACCGGCTGTTCGCCGACCCGCTGCTGCTCGGCCGTTACCCGGAGGGCATCGGTGAACTGATGCCCGGCGACGTGGAGTCCGACCTGAAGCTGATCGCGGAGCCGGTCGACTGGTACGGGATCAACTACTACGCGCCGACGAAGGTGGGTGCGCCGCAGGGCGCGGAGATCGATTTCGCCGGCATCACGCTGCCCGCCGAACTCCCCTTCTCGGTGCGGGAGATCGAGGGACACCCGGTCACGGACTTCGGCTGGCCGGTGGTGCCGGAGGCGCTGACCGAGCTGCTGACCGGCTTCCGCGAGCGCTACGGCGACCGGCTCCCGCCGATCGTCATCACCGAGAACGGCTGCTCCTACGAGGGGATCGACGACCAGGAGCGCATCGCCTACCTGGACGGCCATGTGCGGGCGCTGCACCGGGCGATCGAGGCGGGCGTGGACGTGCGCGGCTACTTCGTGTGGTCCCTGATGGACAACTTCGAGTGGGCCGAGGGGTATGCGCGCCGCTTCGGGCTCGTCCACGTCGACTACGAGACGCTGGAGCGCACGCCCAAGGCGTCGTACGCCTGGCTGCGCGACCTGCTGCGGGCGCGGGGGTGACGACGGCCGGGCGGGCCGTGGACGCGCTCGCCGAGCCCGTCGAACCCGTCGGCCGGGGCTGGACGTCCGCCCTGTCGCTCGCCAACGGGGCGATCTGGGTGGGCTGGTACGGCCCGCTGCAGATCCTGCTCGCCTCGCAGGCGAAGGACTTCGCCCCCGGCTCCGGCATGTCCAAGGAGACGATGCTGGCCTGGGTCACGGGCGCGGGCGCGGTGGTGTCGCTGGTCGCGAACCCGTTCTTCGGCGCGCTGTCGGACCGCACGACCGCGCGCCGGGGCCGGCGCACACCGTGGATCGTGGCCGGTGCGGCGGGCGGCGCGGCATCCCTCCTGCTGCTGGCGGGCGCCGGCGGGCCGTGGACCATGGCGCTCGGCTGGTGCCTGGTCCAGCTGACCCTGAACGCGGCCTTCGCGGCCGTGACGGCCGCGGTGCCGGACCGGGTGCCGCGGCTCCAGCGGGGTGCCGTGGGCGGCTGGCTGGGCGCGGCGCAGGTCCTCGGCGTGGTCGGCGGCACCGGTCTCGCCGCGGCGGCGGGCGGGGTGGGCGCGGGCTACTCGGCGTGCGCGCTGTTCACGCTGGCGGGCGTGCTGCCGTACGTCATGGCCTACGAGGACCTGCGGCTGCCGGAGTCGGAGCGCCCCGCCCGGTCCCGGCGGGCCTTCCTGGCCGGCTTCTGGCTCAGCCCGCGACGCCACCCGGACCTGGGCTGGGCCTGGCTGACCCGCTTCCTGATCAACCTCAGCAACGCGTTGGTCCTGCTGTACCTGCTCTACTACCTCAGGGACCGCCTGCACCGCGACGATCCCGAGCAGGGCGTGCTGGTCCTCACGGCCGTCAACGGCCTCACGCTGCTGGCCACCGTCGTGGCCGGAGGCGTCTGGTCGGACCGGGTGGGCCGGCGCAAGCCGTTCGTGATCTGGTCGGGCGTCCTGATGGCGGCGGCGACGGCGGCCCTGGCCACCTGGCAGACCTGGCCGGGCGCGATCGTCGCGGCGGCCGTGCTGGGCGTCGGCTTCGGGGTCTTCACCTCGGTCGACTTCGCGCTGATGACGGACGTCCTGCCGACGGCACTGGACCGCGGGAAGGACCTCGGGGTCATCAATGTCGCCAACGCGCTCCCCCAGGTCGCCGCCCCTGCCCTGGCCGCCCCGATCGTCACCCACCTGGGCGGCTACCGCGTGCTGTACCTGGTGGCGGCGGTGATCGGGCTGGGCGGGGCGCTGTTGGTCGGGCGGATCCGGGGCGTGGAGTGAGGCGGGACCCGGGGCGTGGGGGGGGGGGGGGGGGGGGGGGGGGGGGGCCCCCCCCCCCCCCCCCCCCCCCGGGCGGGGGGGGGGGGCCGGGGCGGGGGGCCCCCCCCGCCCCCCCCCCCCCCCCCCCCGCCCCCCCCCCCCCCCCNNNGTACGGGTTTGGGGGGGGGGGGGGGGGTTGTGGGGGGGGGGGGCCGGGGGGGGGGGGTGGGGGGGGCCCGGGGGGGGGGGGGGGGGGGGGGGGGGGGGGCCGCCCCCCGCCCCCGCCCGCCCGGCACGGTGTTCGAGGGACGGTGTCCACCGACCGGGGGAAAAGTCCTACGGCTCTGCGGCCTCCGCGTCGTACTCTTGAGAACGCGAGGCCGCCCTCAGCAGCGCGGCCGTACGGAGGAGGAATCGCGGCCTTCAGAGCCGGCCCATGACTCAGACACCCACAGCGCACAGCCCCGCGGAGGGACAGGCCCGAGCGCATTTCACCGTCCCCGCCCAGCACCCCATGGTGACCGTGCTGGGTTCCGGAGATTCCCTCCTGCGCGTGATCGAGAAGGCTTTCCCGGCGGCCGACATCCATGTCCGGGGCAACGAGATCAGCGCGGTCGGCGACGCCGGTGAGGTCGCCCTGATCCAGCGCCTGTTCGACGAGATGATGCTGGTGCTCCGCACCGGACAGCCGATGACGGAGGACGCAGTGGAACGCTCGATCGCCATGCTCCGGGCGAGCGAGACCGGGGAGGGCCCGGAGGAGACCCCGGCCCAGGTGCTCACGCAGAACATCCTGTCGTCCCGTGGTCGCACGATCCGCCCCAAGACGCTCAACCAGAAGCGGTACGTCGACGCGATCGACAAGCACACGGTCGTCTTCGGCATCGGTCCCGCGGGCACCGGAAAGACCTACCTGGCCATGGCCAAGGCCGTGCAGGCCCTGCAGTCCAAGCAGGTCAACCGCATCATCCTGACCCGCCCGGCCGTCGAGGCGGGCGAGCGCCTCGGCTTCCTGCCCGGCACGCTGTACGAGAAGATCGACCCGTACCTGCGCCCGCTGTACGACGCGCTGCACGACATGCTCGACCCCGACTCGATCCCGCGGCTGATGGCCGCCGGGACCATCGAGGTGGCACCGCTGGCCTATATGCGGGGACGCACGCTCAACGACGCCTTCATCATCCTCGACGAGGCCCAGAACACGAGCCCCGAGCAGATGAAGATGTTCCTCACCCGCCTCGGCTTCGACTCGAAGATCGTGATCACGGGTGACGTGACCCAGGTCGACCTCCCCGAGGGGACCAGGAGCGGCCTGCGGCAGGTCCAGGAGATCCTGGAGGGCGTCGAGGACGTCCACTTCTCGCGGCTGTCGTCCCACGATGTCGTACGGCACAAGCTGGTCGGCCGTATCGTCGACGCCTACGAGGAGTACGACAGCAAGCACGGCACCCAGAACGGCACGCACAAGGGCCGGGGCAAGGCCGGGCACAAGGGGAAGTAGACCAGCACGACCATGTCGATCGACGTCAACAACGAGTCCGGCACCGAGGTCGACGAGCAGGCGATCCTGGACATCGCCCGCTACGCGCTCGCGCGGATGCGCATCCACCCGCTCTCCGAGCTCTCGGTGATCGTCGTGGACGCCGACGCCATGGAGCAGTTGCACGTCCAGTGGATGGACCTGCCCGGACCCACCGATGTCATGTCCTTCCCCATGGACGAGCTGCGGCCGCCGTCCAAGGACGACGACGAGCCGCCGCAGGGGCTGCTCGGCGACATCGTGCTGTGCCCGGAGGTCGCCGCCAAGCAGGGCGCCGAGGCACCGACGCAGCACAGCATGGACGAGGAGCTGCACCTGCTGACCGTCCATGGTGTGCTGCACCTGCTCGGCTACGACCACGAGGAGCCCGACGAGAAGGCCGAGATGTTCGGTCTCCAGGCCGCCATCGTGGACGGCTGGCGCGCGGAGAAGGGCCTGACCGGCCCCTCGCCGGCGCCCACCGTGTCATGAGTCCCCAGCTCGTCACCGGCGCGATCGCGCTGGTGGTGGTCGCCTGGCTCGCCGCCTGCGCGGAGGCGGGCCTGGCGCGTGTGTCCAGCTTCCGCGCCGAGGAGGCGGTCCGCGGCGGCCGCCGCGGCAGCGCCAAGCTCGCCCAGGTCGCCGCGGACCCCACCCGCTATCTGAACGTGGCGCTGCTGGTCCGGGTCGCCTGCGAGATGGCGGCCGCCGCGCTCGTCACCTACGCCTGTCTGAAGGAGTTCGCCGGTACCGCCGAGGCCCTCCTGGTCGCGATCGCGGTCATGGTCCTCGTCTCGTACGTCGCCGTCGGCGTCTCCCCCCGCACCATCGGCCGCCAGCACCCGCTGAACACGGCGACGGCGGCGGCGTACGTCCTGGTGCCGCTGGCCCGGGTGATGGGGCCGATCCCCTCCCTGCTCATCCTCATCGGCAACGCCCTCACTCCCGGCAAGGGCTTCCGCCACGGCCCGTTCGCCTCCGAGGCGGAACTGCGGGCCCTCGTCGACCTCGCCGAGAAGGAGTCCCTCATCGAGGCCGAGGAGCGCCGCATGGTGCACTCGGTCTTCGAGCTCGGCGACACCCTGGTCCGGGAGGTGATGGTGCCGAGGACGGACCTCGTGGTCATCGAGCGCTACAAGACCATCCGGCAGGCGCTGACCCTGGCCCTCAGGTCCGGCTTCTCGCGGATCCCCGTGACCGGGGAGAGCGAGGACGACATCGTGGGGATCGTGTACCTGAAGGACCTGACCCGCAAGACGCACATCAGCCGCGACGCCGAGTCCGAACTGGTGTCCACCGCGATGCGGCCCGCCACCTTCGTGCCCGACACCAAGAACGCGGGCGATCTGCTGCGGGAGATGCAGAAGGAGCGCAACCACGTGGCCGTCGTCGTCGACGAGTACGGCGGCACGGCCGGGATCGTCACCATCGAGGACATCCTGGAGGAGATCGTCGGCGAGATCACCGACGAGTACGACCGCGAGCTGCCGCCGGTGGAAGCACTGGGCGGGGACCGCTACCGGGTCACGGCCCGCCTGGACATCGGCGACCTTGGCGAGCTGTACGGCCTCGAGGCGTACGACGACGAGGACGTGGAGACCGTCGGCGGGCTGCTCGCGAAGGCGCTGGGCCGGGTGCCCATCGCCGGTGCCTCGTCGGTCGTCGAGCTGCCCGACGGGCGCGAGCTGCGGCTGACCGCGGAGGCCGCGGCCGGCCGCCGGAACAAGATCGTGACCGTGCTGGTGGAGCCGGCGGGCCCCGCCGGGCCCCCGATGGAGCCGGAGGCGGAATGACCCCGCAGGAACTGCGCGCCTTCTGCCTGTCCTTCAACGCCGCCGTGGAGGACTTCCCGTTCAACCCGCAGACCTCGGTCTTCAAGGTCCGGGGCAGGCTCTTCGCCCTGTCGAGCCTGGACGCCCGGCCGCTGACGGTCAATCTCAAGTGCGACCCGGAGGACGCGGTGCGGCTGCGGACCGAGCACGAGGGCCTGATCGTGCCCGGCTATCACATGAACAAGCGGCACTGGAACACCGTCACGGTGGACGCCGAGCTCCCGGACCGCCTGGTCCGGGAGCTCATCGAGGACTCGTACGACCTGGTCGTCGCCGGACTACCGAGAGCCGACCGGCTCCGCCTCGACCGCCCCTGAGCCCTCCCGCCCGGACCGCAGCCCCAGCGCCACCAGCACCGCCGCCGCCAGCACGATCGCCGCGTCCAGACCCAGGACGGTGCGGACGCCCGACAGCAGGTCCGTGGACGTGGTGGCCAGGACGCCCAGCAGCGGGATGCCGACGGTGATGCCGATCTGCTGGGTCGAGGTGACCAGGCCGGTGGCCAGGCCCTGTTGCTCGTCGGGGACTCCCGAGGTGACCGTGAGGCCGTAGGAGATGATCGCGCCCAGGTGGCACATGCTCGCCAGGGAGACCGCGGCCGTGGCCAGCCCCACCGACCAGCCGTGGGTGTTCAGGCCCAGCAGAGCGGTCACCAGCGCGCCCTGACCGGCGAGCGAGCCGATCAGGGTGCGGCGGGCGCCGAAGCGGCCGATCACCTTCGGGGTGTACGAGCCCGCCACCACCGACAGGACGCCCTGGACACCGAAGACCAGACCGGTCTCGAAGGCGGACAGGCGCAGGACGTCCTGGAGGTAGAGGGTGAGCACGAAGACCACCGTCGACATCATCGAGAAGGTGACCAGACCACCCAGGTTCCCCCACGCCACCGTGCGGCGGCGCAGCATCGGCAGGGAGACCAGGGGCGCCGCGGTGCGGGACTCCACGAGTGCGAACGCCGTCAGCAGCAGCGCGCCCGCGGTGAGCGCCACGACGACGTCGGCACGCCCGAAGCCGTGGCCCGCCGCCGTCGACAGGGCGTAGATCAGGCAGAGCAGACCGCCGGTGACGGTGACCGCTCCGGGCACGTCCAGCCGCGGACGCTCCACGGTGCGGGACTCGCGCAGCAGGCCGGGTGCCAAGGGCAGCACCAGCAGCGCGAACAGGGCGAGCAGGCCCATCGTGGAGCGCCAGCCCAGGGTGTCGGTGAGGACGCCGCCGGCGACCATGCCGACCGTGAAGCCGAGGGACATCAGCGTGCCGGAGATGCCGAGGGCACGGTCGCGGGCCGGCCCCTCCGGGAAGGTGGTGGTGAGCAGCGACATCCCGGTGGGGACGATGGCGGCCGCGCCCAGTCCCTGCAACGCCCGGCCCGCCAGGAAGGAGGCCGGGTCCCAGGCCAGCGTCGCCAGCAGCGAGGCCGCGCCGAACAGGGCCAGGCCGGTCAGGAACAGGCGGCGGCGTCCGTGGAGGTCGCCGATGCGGCCGAACAGCAGCAGGAAGCCGCCGGACGGCAGCGCGAACGCCGTGACGGCCCACTGGAGGGCGGACCGGTTCATGCCCAGGTCGGCGCCGAGGACCGGGAGCGCCACGTTCAGGACGGAGAAGTCGAGCGCGACCATGAACTGGGCGGCGCACAGCACGAAGAGGACGAACCTGTCGCGCCGTGACAGCCGTGGCCTGCCGAGCGGCCGGTCCGCGGGCGTGGTCGGATGGGTGGTGTCGATCGCCATGGGCAAGAGCCTCGGGCGGGCGGAATAACCGTGGGGAGCCGGAACTTATGGTGGTGCTGCCACCACCAGACAGGACGAGGGGGATCCGCGGGTGTCGGAGGACGCGCTCAAGAGCCGTCGGCTGCGGGAGTTGCGTGAGTTCCTGATGAGCAGGCGGGCCCGGATCACCCCGGCCGAGGCGGGACTTCCGGCCGGCGGGGCCCGTCGTCGCACGCCCGGTCTGCGCCGCGAGGAGGTCGCCGTGCTCGCCGGGGTGGGCGCCTCCTGGTACCAGTGGCTGGAACAGGGGCGGGACATCTCCGTCTCCCCGCAGGTCCTCGACTCCGTGGCGCGCGTGCTGCGGCTGACCAACGCGGAGCGTCGTCATCTCTACGTCCTGGCCGGGCTGAACCCGCCCGCGCCCGAGCCGGTGGCCGACCACGACTGCGAGGGCCTGCGGCGGCTGATCGACGCGTGGATGCCCTTCCCGGCCCACATCATGGACATGTACTACAACTGCGTGATCTACAACGAGGCGGCCGGCTGGGTGCTCGGCATGCGCCCGGAGATCACGCAGAACTGCATCCTCGACTTCTTCACGGACCCGATGTACCGCTCCCGCTCCAAGAGCTGGGAGCAGAACGCACGCACGGTCGTCGCGCAGTTCCGGGCGGCGTGCTCGGCCTGCCCGGACGACGAGGGTTTCCAGGAGGTGCTGGCGCAGGTGAAGGCCGCGAGCCCGGAGTTCACCCGGCTGTGGGAGCAGCGGGACATCCAGGACGCCGGTGTGATCCGCAAGGAGTTGGACCATCCGCTGGTCGGGCTGCTGTGCGTCGAGTCGACGGCGCTGAAGGTGCCGGCACGGCCGGATCTGACGATCGTGCTGCACACCCCGCTGGACGAGGCGAACACCGCGGCGAAGCTGGAATGGCTGGCGTCGGCGGAGGGCAGGCGCGGCGCGATGTGTCCGGTGGCGGGGTGAGCGGCCGGGCCGCCCGCCCCGCTCCGTATGCTCGGGGCATGACCGACAGCAACGCGCTCGACCCCGAGGACCGCAAGATCGTCACCCTGGCCCGTTCGGTGCGGGCCCGCAACGGCGTGCCCGAGGGCGCCGCCGTGCGGGACGAGACCGGGCGGACGTACGCCGCCGGCACCGTCGCCCTCGACTCGCTCAGGCTGAGCGCCCTGCAGACGGCGGTCGCCATGGCGGTGGCCTCGGGGGCGAAGTCGCTGGAGGCGGCGGCCGTGGTGACCGAGGCGGAGTCCGCGGCCGCGGAGGACCTGGCGGCCGTCCGGGACCTCGGTGGGCCCGCCGCACCGGTGCTGGTGGCGGGGCCGGACGGAACGGTCCGTGTGAGGACGACCGCGGGCTGAGGGGGGGTGGACTTCGGCCACTTTTCCTGACCCTTGAAGAAACAGCTCGGCGTCTCTTGCAATCCCACGGCCCCGGCGTATCAATGGAACCGCTAGTTCCGACGGACCGTCAGATGTGCCGTCACGTGGCGTGCCGCACCCCGCCCGTGGCCGGTCCGCGTTCAGCCGCGTGTCTCTCCGCACCCGTCACCGTCGTCCCATGACGTCTTCGTGCGCGCGGCCCGCGGCGGTCCGTGGGCGTCCCCACATGGCAATTCCCGTGTAAGGGAAGGGATTTCGATGAGACGCAAGCGACTCGGCACGGGCACGGCGTTACTCGCGGCGGTCGCCGCGACCGGCCTGGCCTTCACCCAGACCGCGGCCGCCGTCACTCCCCAGACGGCGAGCATCACCGCCGACTGCGGCAGCTTCGGCGGCGGCGCGGCCACGCTCACGGCCACCCAGAGCGGCACCGCGGCCACCATCACGGTGCAGTCCGCGGTGACCGTGCCGATCAGTCTGTCCAAGGACTCGATCACGTCCACGCTCACCCTGGTGAAGACGGGCGGTGGCACCACCGTCTTCTCCGGCAAGAAGAACCCCGCCATGTCCGCCGGCAGCTCGGTCACCGTCGGCCCGCTCAGCGGCACCGTGGCCTCCGGCGACAGCCTGGAGGCGTTCGGCGGCTCCCTGAAGATGACCGTCTTCGGCATCACCATCACCTGCACGGCGACCGGGCCGCAGTCTCCGGGCCCGTTCGTGTTCGACTGACGGTCGGCCCGACGGGGCCCACGGCAGAGTGAGCCGGTGCCGTCCGGACGCGGGCGGCACCGGTACGGACAGGGCGGCCTGACTAGGCGGGGTCGGGTCGGGTGAACGCCTGCCGGCTGTGCGCGAGCAGGGCACGCACCCCGGGGCTGTGCGTGCCCTTCCAGACCAGGGCGAGCACGGCGGGTGTGTCGACGTCGTCGAGGGTGCGGGCGGTGAGCCGGTCACGGTGGCGCGCGGCCATGGACTCGCTGAGGACGGCGACGGCGAGCCCGCGGGCGGCGAGATCGGCGATCGCGTCCGCGGCGCCGGCCTGCAGCGCGATCGCGGGGTGCAGGCCCTGTGCGGCGCAGGCCCGGTCGAACACCGTGCGCAGGCCGGTTCCGGGCGGCATGCACACGAGCGGGTGGGCGGCCAGGTCGCGCAGGGTGACCCGCCGCCGTTTCGCCAGCGGATGCCCGGCCGGAACCGCCGCGACGAGGCGCTCGCTGATGACGGTCAGCGCGTCCAGCCCCTCGGGAGTGGTGGCCGCCGCCCCGATCAGCGCCACGTCGACGGCGCCGGCGCGCACCCCCTCGACGAGCCGGTCGGAGCCGTCCTCCAGCAGCGAGATCTCCACACCGGGATGCGCCCGGTGGAACGCGGCGAGGGCGTCGAACAGCGGCGTGAGGGTGCAGCCGATGACCATTCCGACGGTGAGCCGCCCCCGGATCACGTCGGTCACCTCGCCCACCGCCTGGCCGACCGCCCCGGCGGCGGCGAGCGCGGCGCGGGCGTGTTCGAGCGCGGCCTTTCCCGCGGCCGTGAGGACGACGGTGCGCGCCGACCGGTCGAACAGCTCGGCGCCGAGTTCCCGTTCCAGTCGGCGGATCTGGGCGCTGACACCGGACTGGCTGATGTGCACCCGCTCGGCCGCCCGGGTGAAGTTCCGCTCCTCGGCGACCGCGACGAAGTATTCCAGCTGCCTCAGCTCCATGACTGTGGATTCTAGTTGCCAGCAAAATCATCTGTTGGACTTCTGATCGACGGGCGACCAGGCTGGGAGGCACCGAAGCCCGACGCCAGGAGAGTCCGATGACGGAGTACGAGAAGGCCATGCGCCCGGAAGACCTCACCCGCCTGTTCGTCGAACGGTCCGACGCCGGTGACGCGGCCGGCGTCGCCGCGCTGTACGAGGAGGACGCGGTGATGGCCTACCCGCCCGGCGAGCGGACGGTGGGCCGGGAGGCGATCCGCGCCCTGTGGGAGAAGGTGCTGGCCGACCGCCCCCGCTTCGAACCGGAACCACCGCTGCCGACGCTGGTCAGCGGTGACATCGCCCTGACCGCGACCCCGCCGAAGGACGGGGCCGGCGCCCGGGCTCAGGTCGTCCGGCGCCAGCCCGACGGAAGCTGGCTGCGTCTGCTCGACCAGCCCGAGTTCAGGCCGCCATCCGGCCACAACTGACGGACCATCAGCCCACTTGCGTCATCTCCATTGACTTCTCACACGGTCCGCACATCAATGACCCCGTGTCGGCGCAGAAGAGCCGCTGCGCCCGTGACCACACGAGGGGGCAAGGATGGCTTCCGGAACTCGAAGACGCCGCTGGGCCACGGTGCTCGCGCTGGCCGCCTGCGCGGTCACCGGCGGCGGCGCACTGGCCTGTCCGGCCGGCGCCACCCCGCAGGAGGTGGACTTCGCCACCCACTGCATCCCGCCCGCGATCGCGGGAATCCCGCCGATCGACGGCACCACCACCGCGAAGATCACGGTGGACAACGCCAGTCCCAAGGTCGGCGACACGGTCACCGTCACCTACACGGTGGTCAACCCCGCCGCGAGCAACCCCACCGACCTGGCCCTGCCGGCCGACATCATGACACCCACCGGCAAGGTCGCCCTCGGCGGCGCACAGACAGGGGACGTCACGGTCACCGGGCCCAAGAAGAACGACCCCGTGCCGGGCAAGGGCGCCTTCCCGTCGTTCAGCATGACCGGCACGTTCACGGTCACCTCGCCCGGTGCCATCACGCTCGCGCCGGGCGACTACAACATCCACACCAGCTACATCCTCGAACTGGACACCCCCTGCACGGTGATCAACCCGCCCGCCCCGGTCTCCGAGACCGTGACGGCGACCGACACCACCCCGGTCAACAACCGTGCGATCACGCTCGGCTCGGCCTCCGGGAAGCCCGGTGACAGCGTGACCGTCACCGGCAGCAACTTCACCCCGGGCGCGACCGTCACCCTCGCCGGACGTTCCGGGGCCGCCCAGACCGCGGACACGGCGACCGTGACCGCGGACGCGCAGGGAGCCTTCAGCGGCGCGCTCACCGTCGACGACAGGACGACGACCGGTGTCGTGGCCTACGAGGGCGGCGCCTGGAGCGCGGACAAGGGGGCCGGTCCGGCCGCGTACGTCGTCGTGGACGACACCCCCGTCCCCGCGAACAGCCAGAAGCTCACCACCACCGTGAAGGCGGGCACCCTGTCGATGTCGCAGGCCGGAGACGCCGTCCAGCTGTCGGCCGTCGACTTCGGCACGGGCGGCGCCTCGCAGGGCACCCTGCGGACGGTGACCGTCAAGGACTTCCGCGGCGGACCCGCCGGGTGGTCCCTGACCGGCAAGGTCACCGCATTCACGGGACCCGGCGCGACGATCGACGCCGGCCGGCTGAGCTGGACCCCGGCCTGCGCCACCGAGGCGGGAAGCCCGAGCACCTGCCGGGCCGGCTCGGCGGGCACGGTGGGCGCATCGGGCGCGACCCTGGCCTCCACCCCCGACGGCACGCTCACCGGCGGCGAGTTCACCGTCGACGCCGGACTCTCGCTGGACGTGCCGGCGTTCACCCCGCCGGGGTCGTACTCAGCCGTGCTGACGCTGACCCTGACCTGACCGCACGCCTCACCCTCCGGTGGCCGGGCGCCCGCCCCGCGGGTCCGCACCCGCCCGTCCACCCCGACCACGTCCGCGGGGGTCCGCACCCATGCGCAAGCCGTACGTCCTGCTGGTGTTCGTGTGCGTGCTGCTCGCCTCGGCGGCCGTGCCCTCCCACGCCGCCGACAACGGCAGCTGGTCCGTCTACCCCACCTCCTCGAAGCTCGGCGCGCGTCCCTACTTCTACCTCTCCGCCGATCCCGGGCAGACGATCGAGGACACGGTCGTCGTCGCCAACAGGACCGGCCGCCCCCTCACCTTCCGCCTCTATGCCGCCGACGCCTACAACACCGCGCGCGACGGCGGGTTCGCGGTGCGCACGGTGCGGGAGCGGATGCGGGGCGTCGGCGCCTGGGCGAGGCCCGCGCGGTCCCTCGTCACCGTCCCCGGCCATGCGTCGGTCGGCGTGCCGTTCACGCTGCGGGTCCCCGCGGACGCGGAGCCGGGAGACCATCCGGGGGCGCTGGTGGCCCTCGACGATCGTGTCGACAGGGGTGGGGGGTCACTCGCGCTGGGGGTGCAGCGGGCCGTCGGCGCCCGCGTCTATCTGCGGGTGAGCGGGCCCACCCTCCCCGCGGTCTCCGTCGAGGACGTCCGCGTCAGCCACCACCAGCCGCTCGTGCCGGGCCTGGGGGACAGCACGGCGGCGATCTCGTACACACTGCACAACACGGGCAACGTCACCCTGAATCCGAGGGTGGAGCTGCGGGCGCGGGGCCTGTTCGGCCGGACGCTCCTGGCGCGCGGCCTGACCGGGATCCCCTCGCAGCTGCTGCCCGGCCAGCGTGTCCGGCTCACCGCACCGTGGCGCGACGCGCCCCAGTTCGACCGGGCCGACGTCACGCTGACGGCGAGCGCGCGGGGGACGCGGGACACGGCCGGCGCGTCGTTCCTCGCGCTGCCGTGGCTGGTGGCGGCGCTGCTGGCCGGGGTGGCGGCCGTGGCGGCGGCGCTCGCGTTCAGAGCGCGTCGGGTCCGCGCTCTCCGGTCCGTACCCGCACCACCGAATCCACCGGCACCGCCCACACCTTCCCGTCGCCGATCTTCCCCGTCTGCGCGGCCTTCACGATCGCGTCGATGACGGCGTCGGTGTCCGCGTCCTCGACGACGACGTCGATCCGCACCTTGGGCACCAGGTCGACCTGGTACTCGGCGCCGCGATACACCTCGGTGTGGCCGCGCTGGCGGCCGTAACCACTGGCCTCGGTCACGGTGAGACCGTGCACGCCGAGTTCCTGCAGGGCCGCCTTGACCTCGTCGAGGCGGAACGGCTTGACGATCGCGGTGATGAGCTTCATGCCTGGGACGTGACCTTCTGGGTGCCGGCGGAGACGGAGTGGGCGACCGGGGCGCCATGGCCCAGGACCCCGTGATCGTAGGCCGTCTCGGCGTGCACCGTAAGGTCCAGGCCGGTGTGCTCCTCTTCCTCGCTCGCGCGGAAGCCCATCGCCTTGTCGATCAGCTTGCCGATGCCGTACGTGACGGCGAAGGCGTACGCGGCGACGGCGGCCACCGCCACCAGCTGCCTGCCGAGCGGGGCGAGCCCGCCGCCGTACAGCAGGCCCTCGCTCCCGTGGGTCATCTCGCGGACCGCGAACAGTCCGATGAGCAGGGTGCCGATGACTCCGCCGACGAGGTGGACGCCGACCACGTCCAGCGAGTCGTCGTAGTTCAGCTTGAACTTCCAGCTCACGGCGTACGAGCAGACGACACCGGCGGCGAGACCCACGGCCAGCGCACCGAGCAGGGACACCGAGCCGCAGGACGGGGTGATGGCGACCAGGCCCGCGACCGCGCCGGACGCCGCGCCCAGCGTGGTGGGGTGGCCGTCCCGCTTCTGCTCCACGAACAGCCAACCGAGCAGGCCGGTGCAGCCGGCGGCGAGGGTGTTGAGGAAGACGGCCGCGGCGAGGCCGTTCGCGCCCAGGGCCGAGCCCGCGTTGAAGCCGAACCAGCCGAACCAGAGGAGACCGGCCCCCAGCACCACCATCGGCAGGTTGTGCGGGCGCATGGCGTCCTTCTTGAAGCCGAGGCGCGGGCCGAGGACCAGGCACAGGGCGAGGCCGGAGGCCCCGGAGGTGATCTCGACGGGCAGGCCGCCCGCGAAGTCGAGGGCACCCAGACGCTCCAGGATCCAGCCGCCCGGGCCCCACACCCAATGGGTGACGGGAACGTATACCAGCAGGGTCCACACGGGGACGAAGACGAGCCAGGCCCCGAACTTCGCGCGGTCCGCGATCGCTCCGCTGACGAGGGCGGCCGTGACGATCGCGAAGGTCAGCTGGAAGGTGGCGAACAGGAGCGTCGGCACGGTGCCGTGGAGGCTCGCGGGTCCCAGGTCCGCCATGCCGGCGTGCCGCAGATCGCCGATCAGCCCGTCCGCGCTGTCGCCGCCGAAGGCGAGCGCGTATCCGGCACCCAGCCACACCACGGTGACCAGCGCGATCGACACGAAGCTCATCATCAGCATGTTGAGGACGCTCTTCGTACGGACCATGCCGCCGTAGAAGAGGGCCAGGCCCGGCGTCATCAGCAGGACCAGTGCGGTGGCGGCGAGCAGCCAGGCGGTGTCGCCGGTGTCGAGGGCGGGGCTCTTTCCGGCGGCCAGGAAGGCGGTCTCCACGGACAGGTCTCCTCGGGGTGCGGGGCTCGTCCGAGGGTCACGGGTATGCGTTTCCGGTTGCATACGGACGTGTTTCGTCGACGTTTCGTGTTGCCCGGGAGTTTCCGGAACCTCACCGGGAGCCGTGCCGCGCTCGCCGTGCAAGGGGGTCCCGTGGATCAGGGAGAATGGGCGCCATGAGCGTTCGCAGCCAGTCATCCGAGCCCGCACAGCCCGTCCACCGGGCGGGCTTCGCCTGTTTCGTGGGCCGCCCCAACGCGGGCAAGTCCACCCTGACGAACGCTCTGGTCGGGCAGAAGGTGGCGATCACCTCGAACCGGCCGCAGACGACGCGGCACACGGTGCGCGGCATCGTGCACCGGCCGGACGCGCAGCTGATCCTGGTCGACACCCCCGGTCTGCACAAGCCGCGGACGCTGCTGGGCGAGCGGCTGAACGATGTGGTACGCACCACATGGGCCGAGGTGGACGTGATCGGCTTCTGCCTGCCCGCCGACCAGAAGATCGGCCCCGGTGACCGCTTCATCGCCAAGGAGCTCGCGGGGATCAGGAAGACCCCGAAGGTGGCGGTCGTCACGAAGACGGACCTCGTGGACTCCAAGGCCCTGGCCGAGCAGCTGATCGCGATCGACCGGCTCGGCAAGGAGCTGGGCTTCGAGTGGGCGGAGATCGTTCCGGTGTCGGCGGTCGGGGACAGGCAGGTGGGCCTGCTGGCGGACCTGCTGGTCCCGCTGCTGCCCGAGGGGCCGGCGCTCTACCCCGAGGGCGACCTGACGGACGAGCCGGAGCAGGTCATGGTGGCGGAGCTGATCCGGGAGGCGGCGCTCGAGGGCGTGCGCGACGAGCTGCCGCACTCGATCGCGGTGGTGGTGGAGGAGATGCTGCCGCGCGAGGACCGCCCGGCGGACAAGCCGCTCCTCGACATCCACGCGAACCTGTACATCGAGCGCCCGAGCCAGAAGGGGATCGTGATCGGGCCGAAGGGCAAGCGGCTGAAGGAGGTCGGCATCAAGTCCCGCAGGCAGATCGAGGCGCTGCTCGGGACCCCGGTGTTCCTCGACCTCCATGTGAAGGTGGCGAAGGACTGGCAGCGGGATCCCAAGCAACTGCGGCGCCTGGGCTTCTGAGTCCGGGTCAGCCGGGCGTGCGGGAAGGGATCAGCGCGCGCAGGGCCTTGCCGGCGCCTTCGGCCTTCAGGTTCACGAAGGCCGGGGTGACGCCGAGGGGCACGTCGTAGCCCACGAGGGTCCGCGGGCCGCGGACGACGGTGCCGCGGGCGACGTCGTACCAGACCCCGGGCGGGAGGTGGACGGTGCGGGTCGCGCCGTCGGTGAGCTGCGGGGCGGCCAGGACCGCCGGCCCGAGCATCCACTCGTCGGTGATCGTGTAGGACGCCCTGTCCCCCGGGTGGTCGAAGAACAGCGGCCGCATGATCGGGTCGCCGGTCCTCAGCGTCCGGCGCACCTGGTCCTGGATGTACGGCGCGAGGCGTTCGTGCTGGGCGACGGCCTTGCGGTAGAGGTCGACGGTCTCCTGGTCGTAGTCGACCGTGCGGCCCGTGGTGACGTCGATGGTGTCGACGGGTGACGTGGACGCGTACATCAGCGGCTGCAGGGAGGCGGACTGCGCCCAGCGCACCAGCACCTGTTTGGTCGGCGCGGGCCGGCCGCTGGAGCCGCCGATCATGTCGGTGGTGACGAAGGGGTAGCCGATGGTGGAGATGGCCAGGTTCTGGGTCACCGAGGCGCGCAGCGACTCCCAGCCGGTGCCCTTGTCCAGCTGCCGGGTGACGAACCCGGCCCGGTGGGCGCTGGCGTCCCAGTGCACGCGGATACCGACGCCCTGAAGGTCGAACTCGTCGGCGAGTTCGGCGCCGAGCCGCTGGTAGTCGGTGGGCCGGTAGCCGTCGTGGGGGGCGCATCGTTCGTCGAAGAACCGGGTGTCGAACTTCAGCCCGTCGATGCCGTAGTCGCTCATCAGGGTCCTGAGCCGGCCCGTGTACCAGGCCCTGGCGGCCGGGTCGGCCAGGTCGACGATCCCGGCGGTCCCGTTCCACCACGTGACGGTGCACGGCCGGGAGGGGTCGGCCGCGTCCTTCAGCAGGTACCCGTGGTCGGCGGCGTACCGGTAGCTGTCGGAGTCGAGGTTGATCCACAGGGTGACCCAGAGGCCGAAGCGGAAGCCGAGGTCGTGGATGGCCCGCGACATCGCCTTGGGGTCGGGGTACGCCTTCGGGTCGAAGGTCATGTTCCCGTAGTTCGACTCCCATTTGTCGTCGAGCTGGAGGGTGTGCCCGACGAGTCCGTTGTCGTGCAGGTCACGGGCGTAGTCGAGGAGCCTGGCCTGGTCGACGTGGGTGTAGAACTGCGCCCAGGAGTTCCACACCGGCTTCGCGTACTGCTCGTAGGTGGCGTCGCTCTTGGCGGGCCTGCCGACGATGCCGATGTAGTCGCGGTAGACGTCCAGCGGCGTGGACTCGACGAAGACGGTCGCCCGGTAGGGCTCGGCGGACTCGACGTCGAAGCGGCCGAGACCGTCCCGGCCCTGGTTGATCGCCACGTCCATGACGTGCCCGGTGTCGACCCGCAGCCCGGCCGCGCTCGACGTGTACCAGAAGGGGTCGATCATGTAGTACGAGGCCGGGCCGAAGGCCGGGTGGACGACCTCGCCGCTGTCGAGCGGCCAGGGCTGGTCGGTGGCGGGGCCGCCCTGCGGGGTCTTGGCCTCTCCGTGTCCGTACCAGTGGCCGGCGGACGCCAGGTCGTAGGCGAGTCCGAGCCGGTCGGGGTCGGCTCCCCCGACGGTCCAGTCGAGGTGGTAGCGGTCGGCGGACGGGGTGATGCGGGCCCGGACCGTGGCGCCGGCGGTGGTGGTGTCCGCGGTGAGGGTGAGAACCCCGTCCTGCCAGGACCAGCCGGTGACCTCGGTGGCGTGCTGCCAGACCCCGCCGACACGGAAGCGCAGGGCTCCGGTGTCGCCGCCCGCGGTGGCCAGGACGCGGGTGCCGGACCGGCTGGTCGCCAGGGCGAGCCCGGCGGTCGTCACCTGGAGGGTGTAACCGGGGGCGTTCGCCGAGGGCGGGACGGTGAGGGCCAGTCGGCCGGCGGAGGCGGAGAACCGGGCGGCGGGGGCGGAGAACGGGGCGGCGGGGGCGGCCTGCGCCGGTGCGGTGACGCCGGCGGGAAGGGCGGGGGCCAGTGACACGGCCGCGAGGAGTGCCCTGAGTCTGCGTGATGGTCCGCGCACAACACATGTCCTTCGACGGAGACGGTGATGGGCCGGGATGTGCGAGTCAGAGGTCGGTCCGTGCGGAATCGTGCTCGATTCAGCTCGATTCAGCCGATGATCGAGCGGCAGCCATCATGTGTCAACGACCGTTTCCGGTCGGCCCGGCGGATCAGACGGGCCGCCTGAAGCCGATCGTCGGCACCGCGCGCCGCCGCGGCCACGGCTCCACGCACACCTCGGGAAGCAGCCCGTCGAGGAAGGCGTACCGGCGCAGCGCCGCGGGCTCCTGGTTCTCGTACGACTGCACCTTCCGCCACCAGGCCGCGATCTCGGACCATCCGGGCGCGGAGAGCGACCCGCCGAACTCCTGCACGGACAGCGCGGCGGTCAGCCCCGCGAAGGCCAGGCGGTCGGCCAGCGGCCACTCGGCGAGCGTGCCGGTCACGAAGCCCGCCACGAAGACGTCCCCCGCGCCCGTGGGGTCCAGCGCCTCGACGGCGATCGCGGGCACGGCGGCGGTCTCCCCGGTACGCCGGTCGACGGCGTACGCGCCCTCCGCGCCGAGGGTGACGACGGCCAGCGGCACGTACTCGGTGAGCGCGTGCGCGGCGGCACGCGGGCAGTCCGTGCCCGTGTACCGCATGGCCTCCTCCGCGTTCGGCAGGAACGCCTCGCACAGTTCGAGGTCGGCCAGACCCCCCAGGTTCCAGGCGCCGGTCTCGTCCCAGCCGACGTCGGCGAAGACACGGGTGCCCTGCCGTGCGGCCGTGGCGATCCAGGGGGCGCGCCGGCCGGGGGTCAGGGAGGCGACGGCGGCGCGGGCACGGGGCGGGCGGTCGGGCGCTGGCTCCTGCGGCGGCGGCTCGTGGCCGTGGGAGACCATGGTCCGTTCGCCCTCGTACGCCATGGAGACGGTGACCGGCGAGTGCCAGCCGGGAACCGTCCGGGAGGGCGACAGGTCGATGCCCTCGCCCCGCTCCAGGGCGTCCCAGCAGTAGTCGCCGTAGTGGTCGTCGCCGAAGGCCGCCGCCAGACAGGTCCTCAGGCCCAGCCGGGCCAGCGCGGTGGCCATGTTGGCGACGCCGCCGGGGCTCGAACCCATGCCGCGCGCCCAGCTCTCGGTGCCGCGGACCGGGGCGGAGTCCAGCCCGGTGAAGATGATGTCGAGGAAGACCGTGCCCGTGAGGTAGACGTCCCACAGCGGGTCGTCGGGCAGGCGCAGGGCGGCAAGGGGGTCGACGTGGGCCTGGCGTTGCGGCCCCTCTCCGATGGACGCGGTCACGGTGCGCTCCCTGACGTGATGCGGACCCAGCCAGTGTGCACCAAGCCCCCCTCCGGGGGAGCGGGTCACCCGGGAGAGGCGGGCGCTACCAGCGAGGTGTGGCCGGGGGACGCCAGTCGGGGTCCGCGGCGCGCATCGCCGCCTCGTCGTCGCGGTCGCGCAGGGTGCCGTCGTCGGTGAGCCAGCGCCGGTGCAGGGCGGCCAGCCTGTCGCGGTCCAGCGTGACGCCGAGGCCGGGCGCGTCCGGCACGGCGATCGTGCCGTCCCGGAAGGCGAGGCGCTCGGTGAGGACGTCCTCGGACTGCCACGGGTAGTGGGTGTCGCAGGCGTGGCGGAGGTCCGGCACGGTCGAGGCGACATGGGTCATCGCGGCGAGGGAGATGCCGAGGTGCGTGTTGGAGTGCATGGACATCCCCACTCCGAACGCACGGCAGACGGCGGCGAGTTCGCGGGTGGCGCGCAGCCCGCCCCAGTAGTGGTGGTCGGAGAGCAGCACCTGGACGGCACCGCGTGTGAACGCCTCCTCGATCTCGGCGAACGTGGTGACGCACATGTTGGTGGCCAGCGGCACCTCGGTGCCCGCCGCGACCTCGGCCATGGCGGGCGTGCCGAGGGCGGGGTCCTCCAGGTACTCGAGGACGCCGGCCAGTTCCCGGGCCACCCTCAGCGACGTCCCCACGGACCAGGCGCCGTTCGGGTCCAGGCGCAGGGGGTGCCCGGGGAACGCCTCGGCGAGGGCGCGGACCGCGGCGATCTCCTCGTCCGGCGGGAAGACCCCGCCCTTGAGCTTGAAGGACCGGAAGCCGTACCGCTCCTGGAACATCCGGGCCTGCGCGACGACTCCGGCCGGATCGAGGGCGGCACCCCAGTCGTCCTTCTCGCCCGCCACGCCCTCGGGGTGACCGGCCCACCGGTAGAAGAGGTAGCCGCTGTACTCCACCGCGTCCCGCACCCTGCCGCCGAGCAGTGCGTGCACGGGCAGGCCGAGCGCCTGGCCGAGGGCGTCGAGGCAGGCGACCTCGAAGGCGGACAGCACGGACAGGCACAGCTTGTCGGCGGTCCGGACGCCGCGCAGCCCGCCGACGTCGACCCGGTCACTGACGTCGACCCCGTCACCGGCCCGGGAGCGGTCGACGGCGACCTCTCCGGCGAGGGCCGACAGGCCGTTCAGCTCCGTCACCCGGCGGCCCGTCAGTCCGTCCGCCAAGGGCCGGGCCAGCTCCAGGTACTCGGTGTCGCCGTACGTCTCGCCGAGCCCCGTGATCCCGTCGGCCGTCACCACCTCCACGATCAGCCGGGGCGTGTACGGCTGGTGGACGCCCTGCGTGTTCAGCAGCGGTGGGTCGGCGACCAGCACCGGGGTCAGACGCACCTCGGCGACGGACAGGTCGAGGGAGGTCTCGGCGGTCACAGGGCGGCTCCCCTTTCGTTTCCCCATATGGATGTCATCCACGTATGCGAACGAGATGGGGCAGCCCATGCCTACCCGGCCGCCCGCCCCGCAAACCGGCGCCGGCGGACCGTCCCCGGCCCCTACGGGAACTCGTACGCGTCCACCTCGGCGAGGCAACGCGCCCGCCGCTCCTCGTCGTGCTCCAGGAAGGAGGCCACGAAGGAATTGCGGGCCAGTTCGCGCAGCCGCTCCTCGCTCAGCCCGAGGGCCCTGCGCACGGCGTCGAAGGTGTCCCCCACGTACCCGCCGAAGTACGCGGGGTCGTCGGAGTTGACGGTGCACAGCAGCCCGGCGTCCAGCATGGCCGGGAGCGGATGGTCCGCCAGGGCGTCGACGGCGCGCAGGCGCACGTTCGACAGGGGGCACAGGGTCAGCGGGATCCGCTCCCGCGCGAGCCGCTCGACGAGCGCCGGATCCTCCATGCAGCGCAGCCCGTGGTCGACGCGCTCCACGCCGAGCACGTCGAGGGCCTCGGTGATGTACTCCGGCGGCCCCTCCTCACCGGCGTGCGCCACCCGCCGCAGGCCCAGGGCGGCGGCCGCCTCGTACACCTCGCGGAACCTCCCCGGAGGGTTCCCGGTCTCGGCCGAGTCGAGGCCGATGCCGGCGATCCGGCCGAGGTACGGCCGCGCCGCCTGAAGGGTCTCCATGGCCGACTCGGCGGACTCGTCGCGCAGGAAGCACATGATCAGCCGGGTGGAGACGCCGTGCTTGTCCTGGCTGCCGGCGAGCGCCCGCCACAGCCCCTCGACGACCGTGCCCATGCCGATGCCGCGGGCCGCGTGGGCCTGCGGATCGAAGAAGATCTCGGCGTGCCGCACCCCCTGCGCGGCGGCCCGGGCGAGATAGGCGTTCGCGAGGTCCTCGAAGTCCCGCTCCGTCCGCAGGACGGCCATCAGTTCGTAGTACAGGTCCAGGAAGGACTGGAGGTCCTCGAACCGGTAGGCCGCGCGGAGATCGTCCGCGTCGGCGTAGGGCAGACTCACTCCGTTGCGTGCGGCCAGCTCGAACGCCAGCTCGGGCTCCAGGGTGCCTTCGATGTGCAGGTGCAGTTCCGCTTTCGGGAGGGGCATCGCAGCATCCTATGGCTGTTTCACCGACGTTTCGGAACCGGCACCGTCATCAGATCGTGTGCCACCGTCAGTTCGCCGTCGAACCCGGCGGCCCGTGCCTCCCGCTCGAAGGCCTCGGGTTCCGTGTAACGCTGGCTGAAGTGGGTGAGGACGAGGTGGCGCACCCCGGCCTCCGCGGCGACCCGCCCGGCCTGACCCGCGGTCAGATGGCCGTGGTCCTCCGCCAGATGCGCGTCCGCGTCGAGGAACGTGGACTCGATGACCAGCAGGTCGCAACCCTCCGCGAGGGCGGGCACGGCGGCGCACAGCCGTGTGTCCATCACGAAGGCGAACCGCTGCCCCCGCCGCACCTCGCTGACCTCGTCGAGCGGGACACCGCCGAGGGAGCCCTCCCGCTGGATCCGTCCGACGTCGGGCCCCTGGATGCCGTGCGCGGCGAGCCGCTCGGGCAGCATGCGGCGCCCGTCGGGCTCGACCAGCCGGTAGCCGTAGGACTCCACGGGGTGGGACAGCCGGCGGGCCTCCAGCGTGTAGGCGGGGGTGACCGCGAGCGGACCGTCGGCGGCGACGGGTGCCTCGGTCACCCGTACCGTCTCGCGGTACGCCGTCGCGTACCGCAGCCGCTCGAAGAACCGCTGCCCCGACTCCGGGTAGTGGGCGGTGATCCGGTGGCGCACCTGGTCGAGGTTGATGCGCTGGATCACCCCGGCGAGTCCGAGGGAGTGGTCGCCGTGGAAGTGCGTGACGCAGATCCGGTGCAGGTCGTGCGCGGCGACCCCGGCACGGAGCATCTGCCGCTGGGTGCCCTCACCGGGGTCGAAGAGGATGCCGTCCCCGTCCCACCGCAGCACGTAGCCGTTGTGGTTGCGCTGCCGGGTGGGCACCTGGCTGGCGGTCCCCAGGACCACCAGTTCGCGTGCGGACACGGCGGCCTATCCGGGGGGCCACTGCAGGCCGCGGCCGCCCAGGAGGTGGGCGTGCGCGTGGAAGACGGTCTGGCCCGCCCCGGTGCCGGTGTTGAAGACGATGCGGTAGGAGTCGAGCTTCTCGTCCGCGGCGACCTCGCCGGCCTCCCGCAGCACGTCGGCGACCACGGCCGGCGCGGCGGCGGCGAGCGAGGCGGCGTGCGGGTAGTGGAGCCGGGGGATGACCAGCACATGGGTCGGCGCCTGGGGGTTGATGTCCCGGAAGGCGACGGTGGTGTCGGTCTCCCGGACGACCGTCGCCGGGATGTGCCCTGCGGCGATCTTGCAGAACAGGCAGTCGTCCTGCGGCTCTCCCGCCATGTGCGTGCCTCCTGACACAGACTGATCACGACGACGGCATCGTATCGGCCTTCCCCGCCCGCCCGTCTCGAAGGGCGGGCGGGCACCGTCCCCCCGGGGCGGGAGACACCACCCGCCTCCGGGCGGGGGCACCGTCCGCCTCCGGACGGAGGCGCTGTCCGCCCCGGGGCCGGGGGGATCACGGCGACGGCAGCTCCGGGGGCTGCTTCGCCGGGCGCTCCTCCAGCGCGGCCAGCGCGATGCGCACCGCCTCGTCCAACTGGACGTCACGCCCCGCCGCGTGGTCCTGCGGCGCCTGGACCACCTCGACGTCCGGGTCGACCCCGTGGTTCTCCACGCCCCACCCGTAACCCTCCAGCCAGAACGAGTACTTGGGCTGCGTCACCAGCGTCCCGTCGACCAGCCGGTAGCGGCTGTCGATCCCGATGACCCCGCCCCACGTCCGGGTGCCCACCACCGGCCCGATCCCGAGCGCCTTGACGGCCGCGTTCACGATGTCCCCGTCCGACCCCGAGAACTCGTCGGCGACCGCGACGACGGGCCCCCGGGGCGCGTCCTCGGGATAGCTGTAGGGCCGCATCCCGCGCGGCAGGTCCCAGCCCACGATCCGCCGGGCCAGCTTCTCCACGACCAGCTGGGAGGTGTGCCCGCCCCGGTTCTCCCGCACGTCCACGATCAGGCCCTCGCGGGCCACCTCGATCCGCAGGTCGCGGTGGAGCTGGGCCCACCCGGAGCCCACCATGTCCGGCACGTGCAGATAGCCGAGCCGGCCGCCGGACCTCTCGCGCACGTAGGCGCGCCGGTCGGCCACCCACGCGTGGTACCGCAACGGCTCCTCGTCCGCGATCGGGACGACGACGGCGTGCCGCGGCTCGCCCCCGCCCGCCGGCGAGATCGTCAGCTCCACCGGCTTGCCGGCCGTCCCGACCAGCAGCGGCCCCGGCCCGGTCACCGGGTCCACCGGCCGGCCGCCGACCGCGACGATCGCGTCTCCCGCCCGTACGGCCACGCCGGGCGCCGCCAGCGGTGCCTGCGCGTCGGGGTCGGAGGTCTCCGAGGGCAGCACGCGGTCGATGCGCCAGCTCCCGTCCGCGTGCCGGGACAGGTCGGCCCCGAGCAGCCCCTGCTGCCGGTCGCCGGCCCAGCTCCCGCCCGCGGGCGTCACATAGGCGTGCGAGGTGCCCAGTTCGCCCTGCACCTCCCACAGGAGGTCGACGAGGTCGTCGTGCGTGGCGACGCGCCCGAGCACGGGCCGGTAGCGGTCCAGTACGCCGTCCCAGTCGACCCCGCCCAGGTCGGGCCGCCAGAAGTTGTCGCGCATGAGGCGGCCGGTCTCCTCGTACATCTGCCGCCACTCGGCCGCCGGGTCGACGGTCTGCCGTACGCGCGACAGGTCCACGGTGATGTTGGCGTCGCTGTCGTCGTCGTTGGGGGCGCGCCGGTCGCTCGGTACGACCTTGAGCTTGCCGTCGGTCCACAGCAGCACCCGTTTGCCGTCGCCGGTGACCGAGAAGCGCTCGGCGTCCGCGCTGAGGTGCTCGAGGCGCTGCTGGACGAGGTCGTAGCGTTCCAGCTCGGTCCGGGGATCGGGATCGTCGGGCGTGGCGCGCGAGGCGCCCAGCACGCCGCGCACCGGATGCCGCAGCCACAGCACCCCGTCCTTGGCCGCCTGGAGCCCGGAGTAGCGCGCGGCCTCGACCGGGAACGGCACGATCCGGTCGGCGAGGCCCTCCAGGTCGATCCGGGTGGCGGGCGCGCCCTCGCTGCCGGGCGTCTCGTCCTTGTCGGGCGCCTCGAAGGGGCGGCCGTGCCGCTGCGGGCCGAAGGGGGAGGGGGTGGCCGCGGCGAGCGTGATCAGGTGCGGACGCGAGCCGCCCACGAAGGCCAGGTCGAAGACGTGCTCGTCGTAGACGGGGTCGAACGAGCGCGCCGAGAGGAACGCCAGGTGCTTGCCGTCCAGCGTGAAGGCGGGCGCGTAGTCGCGGAAGCGGAGCGGTGTCGCCTCCGTCACCGACAGGTCGGCCGTGTTGGCGAGCTTGAGCTGCCGCAGCGGGCGCGGGCCGGGGTGCGACCAGGCCAGCCACGCCGAGTCCGGCGCGAACACCAGCCCGCTGACCTCGCCGTCCTCGCTGCGGTCGACCTCGCGCACCTCACCGCTGTCCCGCTCGACGAGCAGTACCCGCCCGTCGTGCGCGGCGACCGCGACCCGGCTGCCGTCGGGAGCCACCGCGAGTCCGAGCACACGGCCGAGCTGCCCGGCCGCGAGCCGCCGTGGGACGGCGCCGGGCGCGAGGCCGGTGGCGGGCGCGAACTCCAGCGCGTCGTCGCCCTCCGCGTCCGTGACCCACACCACCCACTCCTCACCGTCCGTGCGGAAGGTGCGCGGCAGACGGGTCCGCACACCGTGCTCGGCGGCGAGCGCGCGGGCGGGTCCCGAGCGGTGGGTGACCCAGTGGACGGCGCCCCGCACCGCGACGGCGCTGCCGCGCCCGGTGTGGTCGGGCGAGGCGGAGCCGAACCAGCGGGCCGCGCCGACGGGGTACGGCTGGAGGTCGACGCGCTGCCCGCCGAGCCGGACGTCGAGCCGTCGGGGCTCGGCCCCGTCCAGGTCGTCCAGGAGCCAGAGTTCGCCGGCGGACGCGTACACGACCCGGGTGCCGTCGGTGGCGGCGTGCCGGGCGTAGAAGCCGCCCAGGGGCGTGTGCCGCCGCAGGTCCGACCCGTCGGCCGAGGACGAGTACAGCGCCCCCACACCCTCGTGGTCGCTGAGGAAGGCGACGCGCTCCCCGACCCAGGACGGGTACTCGATGTTGCCGTCGAGGTCCTCGTGCAGCCGCACGAACTCCCCCTCGCCGGCCCGGTCGATCCACAGCTTGCCTGCCGTGCCGCCCCGGTAGCGTTTCCAGTGCGCCGCCTCGCGGCCCATGGTCGCGGACAGCAGCACCGTGCCCGGCCCGTGGGCGACGCCGCCGACGGGCCCGTACGGCAGGGTGGTCGCCGCCCCGCCGTCGAGCGGCACCGCGCGCGCCCAGGTGCGGCGCAGCGACGCCTGGCCGACCGTGCTGAGGGCGAGCACCCGTCCCTCGGGGGTCCAGCCGCGCACCTGGGTCTTCACGCTGCCCCAGTGGGTCAGCCGCCGGCTGGGGCCACCGTCGACCGGGGCGATGTGCACCTCGGGGGCGCCGTCGCGGGTGGACGTCCAGGCGACGGTCGTGCCGTCCGGGGATATCCGGGGGTGGTTGACGGGGACGTTGTCGGCGCTGACGCGCCAGGCGCGGCCGCCGTCGACCGGGGCGACCCACACGTCGTCCTCGGCGGTGAAGGCGAGCAACTCGCCGTGCAGGTGCGGGAACCGGAGATACGCGGGCGATGCGGACTGAGTCACCAGATCACCCTAAGCAGCGAGCGTCGTCCCTGACAGGGGTTTGCGCTGTTGCCTGCGTCCCATGCCCCCGTCACTTGCCCTGGACCGGCCAGCAGGTCGGATCGCCCTGGCACCAGATCGTCTTCGTCACGGTGACGGTGGGCCCGGGGCCCCCGGGCGGCGTGTACCCCGGAGTGCTGGGCGCGTTGCAGTTGCCGAGGCCGCTCACGTGGAACACCTCCTTGCCGCCCACGGTGGCCCTGAGGTCCCCGCGGACGCACCTGCCGTCGACGGCCCGGGTGATCCTGCCCTTGACGGTGATGTCCTTGTCGTCGCCCGTCTGCCCCTGGCAGTCGACGCGGACGACGGTGGTCTCACCCGGCGCGGGCGTGCCGCCGGACGTGGCGGCCTTGCCGCCGTTGCCGTAGTCGCCCGTGCAGCTGAGCCAGCGCACGTCCACGTGCTGCCGCCGCAGTTGACCGGTCGCGGTCTGGTCGGTCGTGTACGCCACCGACGCGGAGCTCAGGTCGCCGGGCTGGCACGCCACGGCTCCGCCCACGGCGACGGCCACGAGCCCGGTCACGACCGCGAGCCGCCGTTGCTTCGGCCGCCAAATCCGCCTCAATGCCCCCATGGACGGCAGCCTGCCACTCTCCCGCCCGTGACGGTAGAGCGCATACGGCCACCCGCTCGCCCCGACCGGGCGAGCGCTGTCTGTGCGGGGAACAGCCCCTGGTTCCCCGCGTCACCCGTGGGTGTCCGCGGATCAGGACCAGCGGCCGGTGCGGCCGAGCAGCAGCGCGGCCGCCGCGGTGCCCGCGGTCGACGTACGCAGGACGGTGCGCCCCAGCCGGAACGCCCTCGCCCCCGCCTCCCCGAAAAGCGCCAGCTCCTCCGGGGAGACGCCCCCTTCGGGCCCCACGACCAGCACGACCCGGCCCTCGGTGGGAAGGTCCGCGGTGGCCAGGGGCTCCTCGCCGCTCTCGTGCAGGACGGCGGCGAAATCCGCTGTGGCCAGAAGTGCCGCAACCTGGCGGGTGGTTGCCGCGTCCGCGACCTCCGGGAAGCGCACCCGGCGGGACTGCTTGCCCGCCTCGCGGGCGGTGGCCCGCCACTTGCCGAGCGCCTTCAGACCGCGCTCGCCCTTCCACTGCGTGATGCACCGGGAGGCCGACCACGGGACGATCGCGTCGACACCGACCTCGGTCATGGTCTCCACGGCCAACTCCCCCCGGTCGCCCTTGGGCAGGGCCTGGACGACGGTGATCCGGGGGGACTCCTCCGGCTCCTCGGCGACGGAGGTCATGTGGACGATCAGCCGGTCCTTGCCCTCGGTGCCGATCACGTCGCACACCGCGTAGCGCCCGGCGCCGTCGGTGAGGACGACCTCCTCGCCGGGCTGGAGCCGCTTCACCGAGACGGCGTGCCGCCCCTCGGGACCGTCGAGCACGAACTCCGGTCCGGTGACGTCGAATCGCTCGACCACGAACACCGGGGCGGTCATCGGGACGCACCTCTCGTCGACAACGCTGTCAGCGCCGCTCCTGCCTCCGTCACCAGCACCTCCACCAGTTGCCCGGCGGGCAACTCGCGCGCCAGGCGATGGCCCTGGCCGGCCCACAGCGCCATGCCCTGCGCGTCGCCGCTCTTGGCGGCCGCCTTGCGCAGCGGCGAGGTCAGATGGTGGACCTCCGGATAGGCGGCGGGCGCGTAGGGTCCGTGCTCGCGCATGAAGCGGTTGACCAGTGCGCGCGCCGGGCGCCCGGAGAACGCGCGCGTCAGCTCCGTCCGGACGAACAGGGGATCGGTCAGCGCCCGCTTGTGCAGGGGGTGAGCGCCGGACTCGGGCGTGGCGAGGAACGCGGTGCCGAGCTGGGCGGCGTCGGCACCCGCCGCGAGCACCGCGGCGATCTGGCTGCCGCGCATGATCCCGCCGGCCGCCACGAGCGGGATCCGCACGCTCTCGCGGACCTGGGCGACCAGCGAGAGCAGTCCGATGCCGCAGGGGTCGTTCTCGAGGAGGTCGCGGTGGGTGCCCTGGTGGCCGCCGGCCTCGAGGCCCTGCACGATCACGGCGTCGGCGCCCGCCCGTTGCACGGTGAGGGCCTCGTCCACGGTGGTCGCGGTGACCAGGGTGAGGGTGCCCGCGCGGCGCAGCGAGTCCAGGACGTCCGGGGCGGGGACGCCGAAGTGGAAGGAGACCACCGGGACCGGGTTGTCGAGCAGGACGGCGAGCTTGGCGTCGTAGCCGTCGTCCCGCCCGCTGTCCGGGTCGCCCAGTTCCGTCTCGTACCAGGCCGCCTCGCCGGCGAGCTGGTTGGCGTAGACCTCGACGGCGGCGGCAGAGGGCAGCGCGGCGGCAGCCGCTCCCGCGGAGCCGGTGCCTGCGCCGGGGTCGGGCTGCGGCATGAACAGGTTCACGCCGAAGGGGGCGCCGGTGAGGCCGCGGAGCTGCTTGATCTCCTGGTACATGCCGTCGGCGGTCTTGTACCCGGCGGCGAGGAACCCCAGGCCCCCCGCCTCCGACACGGCGGCGGCGAGCTGCGGCACGGAGACGCCGCCCGCCATGGGGGCCTGCACGATCGGATGGCGGAGGAGATCGGTCAGCGCGGTGGACATGACCGCATGGTGTCACGTCCGCCGAAGAGGTCCGAATCCAGCCTTCCTCTGGCATATGCCCGCGGAATGGGCACCGGGTCAGGGCACTGGAGGCACGACGAGACCCACCACAATCCGGCCTGCCGCCCCACCCTCACCGCCCGCCACCACCAGCCCGTCCGGCGCTTGAGCACAAGACCACCCGGGCCCACCACCAGCCCGTCCGGCGTTGGAGGACAAGGCCGTTCAGGCCGGAGCGGGGGCCTGGGGGCGGCAGCCCCCAGACATCCCGGTGACGCAGGGCACCACGTCACCGCCCGTTGAACGCATCCTTCAGCCGCGAGAACAGCCCCTGCTGCCCCGGCTGGAACTGCCCCTGCGGCCGCTCCTCGCCCCGCAGCTTGGCCAGCTCGCGCAGCAGCCGCTCCTGCTCCGGGTCCATCTTCGTCGGGGTCTGCACCTCGACGTGCACGACCAGGTCGCCCCGGCCGCCGCCGCGCAGGTGCGTGACGCCGCGTCCGTGCAGCGGGATCGACTGCCCGGACTGCGTGCCGGGGCGGATGTCGACGTCTTCCAGGCCGTCGAGCGTCTCCAGCGGCACCTTCGTGCCGAGCGCCGCGGCGGTCATCGGGATGGTGACCGTGCAGTGCAGGTCGTCGCCACGGCGCTGGAAGGTCGAGTGCGGCAGCTCGTGGATCTCGACGTACAGGTCGCCGGCGGGGCCGCCGCCGGGGCCGACCTCGCCCTCGCCCGCGAGCTGGATCCGCGTGCCGTTGTCGACACCGGCGGGGATCTTGACGGTGAGCGTCCTGCGGGAGCGCACCCGGCCGTCGCCCGCGCACTCCGGGCACGGGTTCGGCACGATGGTGCCGAACCCCTGGCACTGCGGGCACGGCCGCGACGTCATGACCTGGCCGAGGAAGGACCGGGTGACCTGCGAGACCTCACCGCGGCCCCGGCACATGTCGCAGGTCTGGGCGCTCGTCCCGGGCGCCGCCCCCTCGCCGTTGCAGGTGTTGCAGACGACGGCCGTGTCGACCTGGATGTCCTTGGTCGTGCCGAAGGCCGCCTCGTCGAGATCGACCTCGAGCCGGATCATCGCGTCCTGGCCGCGGCGGGTGCGCGAGCGCGGACCGCGCTGCGACGCCGTGCCGAAGAACGCGTCCATGATGTCGGAGAAGTTTCCGAAGCCGCCCGCACCGAAGCCGCCGGCACCCCCGCCGCCCGCCTGGGACAGCGGGTCGCCGCCGAGGTCGTAGACCTGCTTCTTCTGCGGGTCCGAGAGCACCTCGTAGGCGGCGTTGATCTCCTTGAACCGCTCCTGCGTCTTCGGATCGGGGTTGACGTCCGGGTGCAGCTCGCGGGCGAGCCGGCGGAACGCCTTCTTGATCTCATCCTGTGACGCGTCGCGGCGTACGCCGAGTACGGCGTAGTAGTCCGTGGCCACTTACGACTCCGCCAGGATCTGTCCGACGTACCGTGCCACCGCTCGTACCGCTCCCATCGTTCCCGGGTAATCCATGCGGGTCGGTCCGACCACGCCGAGTTTCGCTACTGCCTCGCCGCCCGAACCGTAGCCGACGGAGACGATGGACGTGGAGTTGAGTCCCTCGTACGCGTTCTCATGGCCGATACGCACCATCATGGCCGGATCCTTCGCCTCGCCCAACAGCTTGAGGAGGACGACCTGCTCCTCCAGCGCCTCCAGGACGGGGCGGATGGTGAGCGGGAAGTCGTGCGCGAAACGGGTGAGATTGGCGGTGCCGCCGATCATCAGCCGCTCCTCGGTCTCCTCCACGAGCGTCTCCAGGAGGGTGGACAGCACCGTCGAGACCGCGCCGCGGTCCTCCGGCTCCTCGAACGCCTCGGGCAGGTCCTGCACGAGCTGCGGGACGTCCGCGAAACGGCGGCCCGCCACCCGACTGTTGAGCCGCGCCCTCAGGTCGGCGAGGGACGTCTCCCCGAACGGCGCGGGGCAGTCGATCATCCGCTGCTCCACCCGGCCGGTGTCCGTGATCAGAACCAGCATCACGCGCGCGGGCGCCATGGACAGCAGCTCCACGTGCCGCACGGTCGAGCGCGTCAGCGACGGGTACTGCACGACGGCGACCTGCCGGGTGAGCTGCGCGAGCAGGCGTACCGTGCGCGCCACCACGTCGTCGAGGTCGACCGCGCACTCCAGGAAGTTCTGGATCGCGCGGCGCTCCGGCGGACTCATCGGCTTGACGGCCGCGAGCTTGTCGACGAAGAGGCGGTAGCCCTTGTCCGTGGGGATGCGTCCGGCGCTGGTGTGCGGCTGGGCGATGTACCCCTCCTCCTCCAGCGCGGCCATGTCGTTGCGGACGGTGGCCGGGGAGACGCCGAGATTGTGCCGCTCGGTGAGCGCCTTGGACCCCACCGGCTCCTCGGTGCCCACGTAGTCCTGGACGATGGCGCGCAGCACTTCGAGCCTGCGTTCACTGAGCATCGCGCGCACCTCCAGCGATCTTCCCTGCGCTTCCCCTGGCACTCTGCGTATACGAGTGCCAGCATCCCGGGGCCCAGTGTACGGCGGTCGGGTACGCACCCGGCAAGGGAGAGCCCGGCTGTCGTGCCGACGTGTACCGACCTGTCCCGGGCTGTCCTGCCAGGCCGGGGGCCTGCCGATAGCGTCGCGGTATGACGGTGCTGTGGGAAGGGTCCGGGTGGGAGCCGCTCGGTCCGAGCTCGGGGCGGCGGCGGCTTCCGGTCTGGGACTGCACGGCCGGGCTCGTGGTCGGCGAGCACGGGGCGCTCCTCGTGGACGCGGGGTCGAGCCTCGGCGAGGGCGCGCGGTTGCGCGCGCAGACGCGGCGGCTGCTCGCGCCGCTCGGCGGGGACCGGCGTGTGACGCATCTCGCGCTCACCCATCCCCACTTCGACCATGTCCTCGGGGCGGCGGCGTTCGCGGGCGCGGAGGTGTTCGGGGCGGCGGGCGTCGACGCGGTGCTTCTGCGCGGCCGTGACGAACTGGTCGCGGACGCCGTGCGCCACGGCCTGGACCCGGAGGCGGCGGCCGAGGCCGCGGACGTGCTGGTGCGTCCGCGCCACCATGTGTCGGGCGAGCGGACGCTGGACCTGGGCGGGGTGCAGGTCCTGCTGGCCGACGTGGGCCCCGGCCACACCGCCCACGACCTGGTGGTCCTCGTCCCCGGCGACCCGGAGGTGGTGTTCTGCGGGGACCTGGTGGAGGAGTCGGGTGAGCCGCAGGCCGGCCCGGACGCGGTCCCCTCGCACTGGCCGGCGGCCCTGGACCGGCTGCTGGAGCTGGGCGGGGAGGACGCGCGATACGTGCCGGGGCACGGCGCGGTCGTGGACGCGGAGTTCGTCCGGTCCCAGCGGGCCGAACTGGCCGCCCGTTTCGGCGTGTCGTAGGCGCTCGCCGCACCGTCCGGCCCCGGCTTCTCCTATCGTCGTCCGAATGCGCAGTTACTCGCCGGACCTGACCCCGCCGTGGAAGAAGCCGAGTCCCGTGCCGGAGGTCCCGGCGGATCCCGGGCTGGTGGTGGAGGAGCCGCGCACCGGCTTCTGCGGCGCGGTGATCCGCTGCGAGGCGGGCACCGTGACGTTGGAGGACCGCTTCGGCAAGCACCGGGTGTTCCCCCTGGAGCCGCGGGGGTTCCTCCTGGAGGGCAGGGTGGTGACGCTGGTGCGCCCGAAGGCTCCTGTGCGGCGCCCCACCCGTACGGCGTCGGGCTCGGTGGCCGTGCCGGGGGCACGGGCGAGGGTGGCCCGGGCCGGCCGCATCTACGTCGAGGGCCGTCACGACGCGGAGCTGGTCGAGAAGGTGTGGGGCGACGACCTGCGCATCGAGGGCGTCGTGGTGGAGTACCTGGAGGGCGTCGACGACCTGCCGTCGATCGTGGCGTCCTTCGCCCCCGGCCCCGACGCCCGCCTCGGCGTCCTGGTGGACCACCTGGTCCCCGGCTCGAAGGAGTGGCGCATCGCGGAGTCGGTGACGAGCGGGCACGCCCTGGTGGTCGGACACCCCTACATCGACATCTGGCAGGCGGTGAAGCCGTCGTCCCTGGGCATCCGTGAGTGGCCGGCCGTCCCGCGCGGGCAGGACTGGAAGAAGGGGGTGTGCCGGGCGCTGGGCTGGCCGGAGAACACCGGCGAGGCGTGGCAGCGGATCCTTGCGCGGGTGCGGTCCTTCAAGGATCTGGAGCCGGAGTTGCTGGGGCGGGTGGAGGAACTGATCGACTTCGTCACGGCCAACGGTGGGGCCTGACGTTGTCGTACGTGGCGAATTCGCTGGTATCCAGCTGGATACCGAGAGGCTCCAATGGCGTGAGATCGCCGAACTTGGTGATCCGCTGGCACCGGTAATCCGCGTCCTCTCCGTGGCCCGTCGGCTCGGTAAGCAGTACGCACTGGCCCATGACGGGGTCGATGATGAGGTAGGCAGGGATTTTTGCAGCTGCATAGATGGAACGCTTGACCCCGTAATCTCGGTCCACGCTTGTCTTGGAGACCACCTCCACGAGCAAGGTGATGACCTCGGACGGCATCAACCTTCCTTGACCGGGCCCGGCACCGCGCTCCACCACCACAAGGTCAGGCTGCGGCTCACTGGTCTCTTCAAGGATGGCGATGTCCTGTGTCTGGAGTCGCCGCCAGTGCCGCCGGGGGATCTGGTCCTGGACCGCCTCCACGATGTCGTTGTGGGCCACGTCTGGCCCCGCCATCATCACAATTACCCCCCGGAGGAGTTCGACTTTGAAGCCGTCGGGAACCTCAAGGTTCTCGAAGATCTTCACGATGCCGGTGGTCATCGGTCGGTCGTCCACAGCGGTCATCTCCGCAGCCCTCCGGTTTCCGCCACCGTGCGATTACGGCAGCAGCCTACGAATCAGGTTAGGGACCGAACCGGCGTTCCGCACCGATTCACCCGCCGGAGTGATCAGTCCACCAGGTCCCGCACCACCGCGTCCGCCAGCAGCCGCCCCCGCAGCGTCAGAACGGCCCGCCCCTCCCCGTACGGCCCCTCCTCCAGCAGCCCCTCCGCCAGCGCCCGCCGGGAAGCCGCCAGCCCCTCCTCTCGCAGCAGAGTCAGCGGCACCCCCTCCCGCAGCCGCAGTTCCAGCAGGACGCGCTCCACCCGGCGGTCCTCGTCCCTCAGGACCTCCCGCCCGGCCCCGGGGGAACGGCCCTCCGCCAGGGCCGCCCCGTACGCCGCCGGATGCTTCACGTTCCACCAGCGCACGCCGCCGATGTGCGAGTGCGCTCCGGGGCCCGCGCCCCACCAGTCGGCGCCGCGCCAGTACAGCTCGTTGTGCAGGCAGCGGCCGGACTCCGACACGGCCCAGTTCGAGACCTCGTACCACTCGTAGCCCGCCGCCGACAGCACCTCCTCCGCGATCAGGTACCGGTCCGCGTGCACGTCGTCGTCCGTCATGGGGATCTCGCCCCGGCGGATGCGACGCGCCAGCTGCGTGCCCTCCTCCACGATCAGCGCGTACGCCGAGACATGGTCGGGCCGCGCCCCCAGCGCCGCCTCCAGCGACGCCCGCCAGTCGTCGTCCGACTCCCCCGGCGTCCCGTAGATCAGGTCCAGGTTCACATGCTCGAAGCCCGCCGCCCGCGCCTCGGCCACGCACGCCTCGGGGCGGCCCGGGGTGTGGGTGCGGTCCAGGATCCTCAGGACGTGCGGGCGGGCGCTCTGCATGCCGAGGGAGATCCGTGTGAAGCCGCCCTCCCGGAGGGCCGCCAGATACTCCGGACCGACCGACTCCGGGTTGGCCTCCGTCGTCACCTCCGCATCGGCGGCGAGGCCGAACTCGTCCCGGATCGCCCCCAGCATCCGTACGAGGTCGTCCGCCGCCAGCAGCGTCGGCGTGCCGCCCCCGACGAACACCGTGCGCACCTCGCGCGGGTCGTCGCCCAGCACCTTGCGGGCCAGGCGGATCTCGTCGATCAGGGTCGCCGCGTAGGTGTCCCGCGAGGCGAGGACGCCCCCGGTGCCCCGCAGCTCCGTCGCCGTGTACGTGTTGAAGTCGCAGTAGCCGCAGCGCGTGGCGCAGTACGGCACGTGGAGGTAGAACCCGAGAGGGCGCCCGGCGGCCCCGGCGAGCGCGTGCGCGGGCAGTGCGCCGTCGTCGGGGACGGGTTCGCCGTCGGGGAGTGCGGAGGGCATGCCCTCCATTGTCCCGTACCACCGGGCGTCCTCATTCCGCCTGGAGCACCAGCAGCGCCAGATCGTCCTCCGGCGGATTCCCGCCGAACTCGTGCACCAGCCTCCTGATCCGCTCCGCGATCAGCTGGGCGGTCAGTCCGGCGCAGCCGGCGAGCGCCGCGGCGAGCCCGTCCCCGTCGTCGAACTGGCGCGATCCGCTGCGCCGCTCCGTCACCCCGTCCGTGACGCACAGCAGCGTGTCGGCGGGGCGCAGCTCGAAGGTCTCGCACGTGTACGTCACGTCCTCGACGACTCCGAGCAGGGTCTGCGGCTGCGCCACGGGCCGTACGCCGCCGTCCGGCCCCAGCAGCAGCGGCAGCGGATGCCCGGCCGCGGCCAGCGTGCACCGGACCCCGCCGTCGAAGGGCACCAGCTCGCCGTAGAGGAGCGAGAGGAAGCGGGCGTGCGGGCCGTCGTCGACGACCGGCACGGGGGCGCCCGCCGCCACCAGCGCCCGTGCCGCCGCGTCCGAGGCTTCCGTCGCGTCGTCCAGCAGGAGCTGGTTGAGTCGGTCCAGGACGTCCGGGACGTCGTACCCCTCGCGGGCCAGCAGCCGCAGCCAGGGCCGGGCGAGCCCGATCACGACGGCCGCCTCGGGGCCCTTGCCCTGGACGTCGCCGAGGGCGAAGCACCATCGGCCGTTCCCCGCCGGGAACAGGTCGTAGAAGTCGCCGCTGGGACCGCCCTTGTCGCGCGGTTCGTGGACGAGCGCGCTGCGCACGCCGGGGATCTCGGCGACCGCCCCGGGCAGCAGCCCGCGTTGCAGCACCCGGCTGATGGTGGCCTGACGCGCGTACTGCCGGGCGGCCCCGATGGCCAGCGCCACCCGGCGGCTGAGGTCCTCGACGAGGCCGGTGATCTCGTCCGGGAAGCGCGGCAGCCCCGCCCGGCCGATGACGAGCGTGCCGAGCGGCCGGCCGCCGGCGATCAGCCGGTAGGCGAGCGCCGCCCCGGTCGCGCCCCGCGGGCCCAGCGCCTCGGCGGGCCAGGGCACCGGCACCGCGCGGGAGCGCACCGCTTCGGGCAGCCGGGGCGGATCCTTCTCGAGGGCCCGGCGCAGTTCCTCGATCCGGTTCTCGCTGCCGTGCCAGACGCGGGCGAGCCGCGACCCGGGGGCGACTGCCGCCTCGGGTCCGCGCCAGCCGGTCGCCTCGTCCTCCAGCCACACCGCGCACCAGTCGGCCAGCCGCGGCACGAGCAGCTGCCCGGTGAGCGCCGCCACCAGGTCCTCGTCGAGCTGCCCGGCGAGCAGGTCGGACGCCTCGGCGAGGAAGGACAGGGCGCCGCGGCCCCGCCAGTCCCGGTCGGGGGCGCCGCGCCCCGGGTCGGGGTACGCGAGGAGGTCGGGCCCGACGCCGTCGGCCGTGCCCGGCTCCCACTCCAGGGCGCCCTCGCCGGCGTACGCCTCGATCTCCTCCTCGGCGTCCAGGGTGCCGTCCAGGGGCAGGCGTGCCCAGACGGTCTTGGCACCGGTGCGGTAGGTGATCCCCCAGGCCGTGGCGAGCGTGGAGACGAGCCGCAGGCCGCGCCCGTACTCGGGGACTCCGTAGGGGTGTCCGGCGCTGTCGTCCCCCACGACGCGCGAGGGGTGACGGTCGGAGACCTCGACGACGAGTCCGGCCGGCTCGTCCCGGGGGTCCTCCAGCCGGCAGACCAGGTCGATGTCCGTGCCCGCGTGCACGACGGCGTTGGTGACGAGTTCGCTGACGACGACCAGCGCCTCGTCGCCCAGCCGCGCGGTGACGGTGCCGGGCTCGGCGAGCCCCTCCCATTCGGTGAGGGCGGCGCGCAGGAACCGGCGGGCGGCGCCGGGCGCGAGCGGGCCTCCGGGCAGCGTGGTGCGGGCCGACGCCCACAGCCCCGCGCCGTCGTGCGCCGACGCGTCGGGGGCACGGGACACGGTCTCGCGCTGCGTCGGAACGGCCCTCATGGACAACCCCCCGGTGTGGTCGGACGAATGCGCCTCTGGCGATGCGGACAGGGTGACAGACCGACCGCGTCCATAAGCGCCGAGTTACCGAAGTGGCCCGCCTCGAAAGGGAACAGTGCTCCACAAGTGCTCGACAACGGACAGATTCGAGCACCGCGACAGATTCGAGCACCGCGGTCCCTCCCCCTTCCCTCACGGGCACAGCGAGACGGGCGGCGCGTCCGACCACGCGCCGCCCGTCTCCGTGTCCTGTGCCGTCAGGCCTCGCGGGTGCCGTCGTACATCTCGTCGATGAGGTGCCTGTACTCGCGCTCCACGACGGGCCGCTTCAGCTTGAGGCTGGGCGTGATCTCGCCGTGCTCCACGTCGAGGTCGCGCGGCAGGAGGCGGAACTTCTTGATGGTCTGCCAGCGCTGGAGGCCCTGGTTGAGCTGCTTGACGTAGCCGTCGATCAGCTCGACCGTGGCGGGCGCGGCGACGACCTCGGCGTACGACGCGCCGGCCAGGCCGTTCTCCTTCGCCCACTCCAGGATGGACGGCTCGTCCAGGGCGATGAGCGCGGTGCAGAAGTTCCGGTCGGCGCCGTGCACGAGGATGTTGGAGACGTACGGGCACACCGCCTTGAACTGGCCCTCGACCTCGGCCGGTGCGATGTACTTGCCGCCGGAGGTCTTGATGAGGTCCTTCTTGCGGTCGGTGATCCGCAGATAGCCGTCGGGCGACAGCTCGCCGATGTCCCCGGTGTGGAACCAGCCGTCCGGCTCGAGCACCTCGGCGGTCTTCTCCGGCAGTCCGTGGTAGCCCTCCATGATGCCCGGGCCGCGCAGCAGGATCTCGCCGTCGTCCGCGATCCGCACCTCGGTGCCGGGCAGCGGCTTGCCGACCGTGCCCGTGCGGTACGCCTCGCCGGGGTTCACGAAGGAGGCCGCGGAGGACTCGGTGAGGCCGTAGCCCTCCAGGATGTGGATGCCCGCGCCGGCGAAGAAGTAGCCGATCTCGGGCGCGAGGGCGGCGGAGCCGGAGACGCAGGCGCGCAGCCTCCCGCCGAACGCCTCACGGATCTTCGCGTACACCAGCGCGTCCGCGACCTTGTGCTTGGCTGCCAGGCCGAGGGGCGCGGAGTGGGTGCCGGTGCGGCGGAAGTTGTCCTGGGTGACCTTGCCGTACTCGCGCGCCACCCCCGCCGCCCACTGGAAGATCTTGTACTTGGCCGCGCCGCCGGCCCGCGCCTTGGCCGCGACCCCGTTGTAGACCTTCTCGAAGATGCGGGGCACGGCGGCCATGTAGGTCGGCTGCACCACCGGCAGATTCTCGATGATCTTGTCGACGCGGCCGTCGACGGCGGTGACGTGCCCGACCTCGATCTGACCGGAGGTCAGCACCTTGCCGAAGACGTGCGCGAGCGGCAGCCACAGGTACTGCACGTCCTCGCCGCTGATCAGTCCCGTCGCGGCGATCGCCTTCGCCATGTACGCCCAGTTGTCGTGCGGCAGGCGCACGCCCTTGGGGCGGCCGGTGGTGCCGGAGGTGTAGATCAGGGTCGCGAGCTGGTCCCTGGTGATCGCACCGACCCGCTCCTTGATCAGCTCGGGGTGCTTCTCCAGGTAGGCGGCGCCGTTGGTCTCCAGCTCCGCGAGGGTCATCACCCAGTCGCCGCTCTCGACGCCCTCCGGGTCGATCACCACGACGCGGGTCAGCTCCGGCAGCTCCGCGCGCTTCTCCCGCGCCTTGGCGAGCTGGGCGGCGTTCTCGGCGATCAGCACCTTGCTGCCGGAGTCGGCGAGGATGAACGCGGACTCCTCGGCGTTGGTCTGCGGGTAGATCGTCGTCGTGGCCGCGCCCGCGCACAGGATGCCCAGGTCGGCGAGGATCCACTCGACCCGGGTCGAGGAGGCGAGCGCCACGCGCTGCTCCGGCTGCACGCCCAGCTCGATCAGGCCGGCCGCGATGGCGTAGACCCGCTCGGCGGCCTGTGCCCAGCTCAGCGACTTCCAGTCGTCGGGGCCCTCACCGGAAGCCGGGGGCACCGGGTAGCGGTACGCCTCGGCGTCCGGCGTGGCCGCCACGCGCTCCAGGAAGAGGCCCGCCACGGACGGCGGCCGGTTCTCGATCAAAGTCTGTGTGTCGCTCACGACATCCTCCGGGGCCCGCGACGGTGCGGCCGGCTCGGTACGGCTGGCTCATTGCGGCTTGTATTCCACCCGCGAGCCCTTGTTTAACTCGCGAGTAACTATCGAGCAGGGATCAGGGTAGAGCCCGACCGGCCGGTTCGTAAGGGGCGACGGCCTGTCGCTTCCTACAGAGAGCGACCCGGCGCACGAACAGGGGCCCGCCGCGCTTTCGCGCGACGGACCCCTGTTCCGCCCGATTTGTCGGGGTGGCCCGCGGTTACTTCTTGCCCTTGACCGAGCCCGCGCTGTCGTCGCTGGACAGCACGGCGATGAACGCCTCCTGGGGAACCTCCACGGAACCCACCATCTTCATCCGCTTCTTGCCCTCCTTCTGCTTCTCCAGCAGTTTCCGCTTGCGGGAGATGTCACCGCCGTAGCACTTGGCGAGGACGTCCTTGCGGATGGCGCGGATGGTCTCACGGGCGATCACCCGGGCACCGACGGCGGCCTGCACCGGCACCTCGAAGTTCTGCCGCGGGATGAGTGCCTTCAGCTTGGCGACGAGCCGCACGCCGTACGCGTACGCCTGGTCCTTGTGGGTGATCGCCGAGAACGCGTCGACCTTGTCGCCGTGCAGCAGGATGTCCACCTTGACCAGGCTGGAGGACTGCTCGCCGGTGGGCTCGTAGTCCAGCGACGCGTACCCACGGGTCTTGGACTTCAGCTGGTCGAAGAAGTCGAAGACGATCTCGGCGAGCGGGAGGGTGTAGCGGATCTCGACGCGGTCCTCCGACAGGTAGTCCATGCCGAGAAGCGTGCCGCGGCGGGTCTGGCACAGCTCCATGATCGCGCCGATGAACTCGGTGGGCGCGAGGATCGTGGCGCGCACGACCGGCTCGTACACCTCGGCGAGCTTCCCCTCGGGGAACTCGCTCGGGTTGGTGACCGTGTACTCGGTGCCGTCCTCCATGATCACGCGGTAGACGACGTTGGGCGCGGTGGCGATCAGGTCGAGCCCGAACTCGCGCTCCAGCCGCTCGCGGATCACATCCAGGTGCAGGAGCCCCAGGAAGCCGACGCGGAAGCCGAAGCCGAGGGCGGCGGACGTCTCCGGCTCGTAGACGAGCGCGGCGTCGTTGAGCTGGAGCTTGTCGAGGGCCTCGCGCAGGTCGGGGTAGTCGGAACCGTCGAGCGGATACAGCCCGGAGAAGACCATGGGCTTCGGGTCCTTGTAACCGCCCAGGGGCTCCTCGGCACCCTTGGCCTGGCTGGTGATGGTGTCACCGACCTTGGACTGGCGGACGTCCTTCACACCGGTGATGAGGTAGCCCACCTCACCGACGCCGAGCCCGTCGGCCCCGCTCATCTCGGGCGAGCTGACGCCGATCTCCAGCAGCTCGTGCGTGGCACCGGTCGACATCATCCGGATGCGCTCGCGCTTGTTGAGCTGCCCGTCGACGACACGGACGTACGTCACCACGCCCCGGTAGGAGTCGTAGACGGAGTCGAAGATCATCGCGCGGGCGGGCGCGTCGGCGACACCGACCGGCGCCGGGATCTTCTCCACGGCCCTGTCGAGCAGCACGTCGACGCCGACCCCGGTCTTGGCGGACACCCGGAGCACGTCGTCGGGCTCGCACCCGATGAGGTTGGCGAGCTCCTCGGCGAACTTCTCGGGCTGCGCGGCCGGCAGGTCGATCTTGTTGAGGACGGGGATGATGGTGAGGTCGTTCTCCATCGCCAGGTAGAGGTTGGCGAGGGTCTGGGCCTCGATGCCCTGGGCGGCGTCGACGAGGAGGACGGTCCCCTCGCAGGCGGCGAGCGACCGCGAGACCTCGTACGTGAAGTCGACGTGTCCCGGGGTGTCGATCATGTTGAGGATGTGCGTCGTCCCCTGCCCGGGGCCCGCGGTCGGGGCCCACGGCAGACGCACCGCCTGGGACTTGATCGTGATGCCGCGCTCGCGCTCGATGTCCATGCGGTCGAGGTACTGAGCGCGCATCTGCCGCTGCTCGACCACACCGGTCAGCTGGAGCATCCGGTCGGCGAGCGTGGACTTGCCGTGGTCGATGTGCGCGATGATGCAGAAGTTGCGGATCAGAGCCGGGTCGGTACGGCTCGGCTCGGGCACATGGGTAGGAATCGCGGGCACGCAGGGTCCTGATTCTTGAGGCGTCCGCAGTGTCTGCGGTCTCGGGTCGGATCGATACGTAGCCTCCATGGTCCCACGCGCGGGAGCCTGCGACCGGTTCGGGCCGTGAAGGGGGCGGGGCGAGTGCGGGACGGGGGCGGGGCGGGGGCGGGACGGGGCGGGGCGGGTGCGGGACGGGGGCGGGTGCGGGGCGCCTTCCGTCGGTTTGGGTGGGCCGGAAGGCGGCTGGTAGCCTGAGTGGCTGTGTCTCCTGCCCTCTCAGCGCGAGGCACGTCTTCGAGAAATCATCGGCGCGTGAGGCGGTCAGCCTCGCGTGCCTGAACCTGTAAAGGCTCATTCGTGGCGAACATCAAGTCCCAGATCAAGCGGAACAAGACGAACGAGAAGGCGCGCCTGCGCAACAAGGCCGTCAAGTCCTCGCTCAAGACCGCGGTCCGCAAGGCTCGCGAGGCCGTCGCCGCGGGTGACGTCGAGAAGGCCACCGAGCTCCAGCGCGCCGCCGCGCGCCAGCTCGACAAGGCCGTCTCGAAGGGCGTCATCCACAAGAACCAGGCCGCCAACAAGAAGTCGGCGCTGGCCACCAAGGTCACGGCTCTCAAGGGCTGACACTTGATTCGACGCCGGGGGAACCGAGCGGGCCCTCTCTCATCCGCTCCCACCCGGCACCCGGGTTCGTACGCGGCCTGCGTTCGCCACGCGGGTACGAGCCCACGAGCTTGAACCGAAGGCCCCGTCCCCCGTCCTTCCCCAGGACGAACGGCGGGGCCTTCGGCCTGCGCGGACACGACCCGACCTCATGACCAGAAGTCGTTGTCACGACCAGAAGTCGTTGTCCTCATCGATGTCCACGACGCACTCGTCGAGATCGGTGATCTTGTCTCCGACGATCCGGAAGACGACGCATCCGTCCTCCTCCAGGCGCTTGCCCCGGCGCTCGGCCGTGAGGTGGTGCAGGGCCACCACATGCCCCCGGCCGTCGGCGAGTATCTGACGCGGCTCCAGACGCAGCGTCCCGTTCGTCTCCTCCAGGAGCCGCCGGTACATGTCGATGACCGCGTCCCGGCCCTTGAAGTCGCCCGAGAGCGGGTGGCTGCCGGGAACGTGGTACGTGGCGTCCGCGGCCATCGCCCCACGCAGGATGTCCAGGTCACCGCGCGAGAAGGCGTCGTACCCCTTGCGGATCAGCATCGCCTGCGGATGTTCAGCCATGGCAATCGCCACCTCTCCGTCGCCTCGGCGATGTACGGCTGTACGTCCGATTCTCCTCCGCCCGGCCCCCGGGGCCACCTCGTCACCGGCCCGGCCCGGCCCACACCACGCCACCGGCGCGCCGAGCCGGCCACGGGCCTCGCTGCGCGCGCACGGGAGACATCCGCCGCGCGCCGTCGGCGGGAGGCATCCCCCCACCCGCGCCCTCGCGCCCTCGCGCCCCCGCGTCACCCGCGCCCGCGGGAGCGCGCCGCTCGCGCGATCGTCACCACCGCCTTCTCCAGCGCGTACTCCGGGTCGTCCCCGCCGCCCTTCACGCCCGCGTCGGCCTCGGCCACGGCCCGCAGCGCGACCGACACCCCCTCCGGCGTCCACCCCCGCATCTGCTGCCGCACCCGGTCGATCTTCCAGGGCGGCATCCCCAGCTCCCGGGCGAGGTCGGCGGGGCGTCCGCCCCTGGCCGACGACAGCTTCCCGATCGCGCGCACCCCCTGCGCGAGCGCGCTCGTGATCATCACCGGCGCCACTCCCGTCGCCAGCGACCACCGCAGCGCTTCCAGGGCCTCCGCCGCCCGTCCCTCGACCGCCCGGTCCGCGACCGTGAAGCTCGACGCCTCCGCCCGACCGGTGTAGTACCGCCCGACCAGCGCCTCGTCGATGGTCCCCTCGATGTCCGCGACCAGCTGCGACACCGCGGACGCCAGCTCCCGCAGGTCGCTCCCGAGCGCGTCGACCAGCGCCTGGCACGCCTCCGGGGTGGCCGAGCGGCCCCGCGTCCGGAACTCCCCGCGGACGAACGCCAGCCGGTCCGCCGGCTTCGTCATCCTGGGGCACGCGACCTCCCGCGCCCCCGCCTTGCGCGCCGCGTCGAGCAGGCCCTTGCCCTTGGCGCCGCCCGCGTGCAGCAGCACGAGGGTGATCTCCTCGGCGGGCGAGGCGAAGTACCCCTTCAGTTCCTTGACGGTGTCGGCCGACAGGTCCTGCGCATTGCGTACGACCACGACCTTGCGCTCGGCGAAGAGCGACGGACTCGTCAGCTCGGCCAGCGTGCCGGGCTGCAACTGGTCCGAGGTCAGGTCGCGTACGTCCGTGTCGGCGTCGGCGGCCCGGGCGGCGGCCACCACCTCCTGCACGGCACGGTCCAGCAGGAGATCCTCCTGGCCCACGGCAAGGGTGACGGGGGCGAGAGCGTCGTCGTTCGCGGTCTTCTTGGCCATCACGGACAGCATCCCACGCGCCGCTGACAACGCGGCGCCCGGCGCCGGACGCCCCGGCCCGCGCGGAAGGAGCGCAGCGTGCGGACGCCGCCGTCGGCCCCTGCCGCCCCCACCTCGGCTACGGCTCCTCCCGCCAGCCGTCCCACTCCCCGGCGAACGTGTCGAGGCGCTCCGGGTCGAGGCGCTCCTCCTCGTCGCGCAGCACCACGAGCCACTGCGCGTCCTCCGCGTCGTCCTCCCCGGCCAGCGCGTCCCGTGCGATCCGCGGCTCCTCGTCCAGCCCGAACCGCTCCCCGAGCGCCTCCGCCGCCTCTTCCGCGGCGTCGCGGCCGGGCAGCACCAGTACGTGTCTCACATCGCTCACGGGACCATCTTCCCGCCGCGCGCCCCGTCGCCGGTCCCCGGGGACTCCCGGGGCCCCGGGCCAAGAGGGGGTGCGCCGGGCCGCGCACGCTCCTCATCGCCGGCGGGCCCTCTCACCGACGGGCCCTCTCACCGGCCTCCCGCACGCACGGTCGGCACCCGGTCCAGCTCGATCCCGAACCGCTCCCGGTACGCCCTCAGCACCTCCTCGTCGCCCCCCAGTTCCGACGTCTCCTTCCGCCCGTCCGGGTCCGTCAGCGTGAGCCGTCGGCCGCTGAGCGTGATCCGCCCTCCGTCCTCCGTCACCCGTGAACACACCAGCGACCGCACGAAGTGCGATGCCGGGGACGTGCTGTTCCACCAGACCCCGGTCACGAAGTCCCCGAGCACCCGCGGGCGTACCTCCAGCCGGTACTGCGGGCTGCCGTCGCGCAACACGTCGAGATCCTCGAACTCCACTGTGTCGCCGCCTCCTCGCACGCCCGCCGCGTCCGGCCCGGCCTCGACCACCCGGAACGTTCCGCCGGGGTCCTGCTGCTCGCCCCGGTCCCCGAACGCCAGCGGAAGGTGGCTGTGCGCCCCGAAGCCGACATCGGCCAGCCAGTCGCCGCCGTCCACGCTCCGCACGCGCAGCGCCAGATGGTCGTACGGCACCCCGATCCGGCCCTCCTCCCCGTACACCCGCGCGGCGAGCAGCGTGACGTCGAAGCCGAGCGCCCGCAGCAACGCGCCGAAGGCGCCGTTGAGTTCGTAGCAGAAGCCGCCCCTGCGCGTCCCCACGACCTTGTCGACCAGCCGCTTCTCGTCCAGCACGATCTCCTCGCCGAGGTGGATCGACAGGTTCTCGAACGGGACCGCTCTCAGATGCCGCAGATGCAGCTCGCGCAGTACATCGGTGGTGGGCCAGGCGGGGTGATCGACCCCGATCCTGCGAAGGTAGGCGTCGACCTCGGCGGCATTCATGCTTCTAGTCTCTCGCCACACGCAGCTCCCGCCCCTCCCCGGCCACGGCGACCGCCCCGTCCTCGTCCGTGCGCAGCACGAGGGCACCCCCGCTGCGCAACCGCGCCACGGTGCCCGGCGCGGGGTGGCCGTACAGGTTGTGCCTGCCGCACGAGATGAGCGCGAGCCGCGGGGCCACCCTCCGCAGGAGCTCCGGATCCTGGAACGCCGACCCGTGGTGGGCGACCTTGAGCACATCCACCGGTCCCAGCGCGGCACCGGCCGGGGAGCGCAGCAACGCCTGCTGGGACGGGGGTTCGAGATCACCGAGCAGCAGCAGGGTCAGGCCCGCCGACCGCGCGAGCAGGGCCACGCTCGCGTCGTTCGGACCGTCCGGGAACAGGGGTGGACCCGATGGGGGCACCTCACCGCTCATGGGGCCGACCCGACTCGGGCCGAGTCGAGAGCCGGGGAGGGGCTGAGGGCCTGGGGGAGGCCACACCACCCGCCAGTCGAGTGCTCCGGTGCGCCGGTGCTCCCCGGCCACGGCGCGCGTCACGGGGATGCGCCGGGCCGCCGCCTGAGCGCGCACGAACGCGGCCTCCTCCCGTGGCTCCTCGAACCAGGTGGTCTCGATCGCCCCCACCGAGCGTCCGCGCAGCACTCCGGGCAGCCCCATGACATGGTCGGCGTGGAAGTGGGTGAGCACGACCAGCGGGACACGGGTGATGCCGAGCACCGCCAGACACCGGTCCACCAGTGCGGGATCCGGTCCCGCGTCGACGACCACGCCGGTGCCGGGTCCGGCGGCGAGCACGGTGGCGTCCCCCTGCCCCACGTCGCACATCGCGAACCGCCAGCCCGGCGGCGGCCACCCCGTGATCACCCGGGTCAGGGGCGGTGGCCGCACCACCACGAGCAGCATCACCGCGGCACAGACGCAGGCCTGCCAGGGACGTCTCAGCAGCCGCCGGCCCACGAGCACGACGATCACCGTCACCGCCGCGAGCAGCAGCGCCCCCGCCCAACTGCCCGGCCAGTCCACTCCCCCGCCCGGCAGCGCCGCACCGGTGCGCGCGATACCGGCGATCCACCCGGCGGGCCGGCCCGCACCCCACGCGCACACCTCGGCGACGGGCATGGCCATCGGCGCCGCCGCCAGCGCGGCGAACCCCAGCACCGTCGCCGGCGCCACCGCCAACTCCGCGAGCAGGTTGCACGGCACCGCGACCAGGCTCACCCGCGCCGACAGCAGCACGACGACCGGTGCGCACAGCGCCTGTGCGGAGGCCGCGGCGGCCAGCGCCTCGGCCGCGCGCGACGGCACCCCGCGCCGTCGCAGCGCCGCGCTCCAGCGGGGAGCAAGGGTGAGCAGCGCGCCGGTCGCCAGGACGGAGAGCAGAAAGCCGTAGCTGCGGGCGAGCCAGGGATCGTAGAGCACCAGCAGCAGCACCGCCGTGGCCAGGGCGGGGATCAGGGTTCTGCGGCGTCCGGTCGCGAGTGCCAGCAGGGCGATCGCTCCGCAGGCCGCGGCCCGCAGCACGCTCGGATCGGGCCGGCACACGATCACGAACCCGAGGGTGAGCGTGCCGCCGAGCAGCGCGGTCCCCCTCAGCGGGATGCCGAGCCAGGGCGCCGGCCCCCGCCGCTCCGCGCGCTGGGCCAGTCCGACCGGACCGATGAACAGGGCCAGCAGGAGGGTGAAGTTGCCGCCGCTGACGGCCAGCAGATGGGCGAGGTCCGTCTTCCTGAAGGCGTCGTCCAGATCCGGGGGGACCCGCGAGGTGTCCCCCACGACCAGCCCCGGCAGCAGTGCCCGCGCATCCGGATCCAGCCCGTCGGTGGCCTCCCGCAGCCCCGCGCGCAACCGTCCCGCCCATCGCTGCACGGGGGACGGCTCCCCCACCACGTCCGGTGGTTGCCCGGCCCGTACGCGCAGCACGGCGGCGTGATGCCCCGCGGTCAGAGGGGGCGCAAGCCGTGCGGCGACCCGTACCCGGGTGGAGGGCAGCAGGGCCTGCCAGGGCGAGCGCCGGGGTCCGTCCCCGACGGCGGGCGAGCCGGTCGTCACCGCCCGGGACGCCGTGTCGACGATCACCAGCACCGGTGCCCGGGTGGCCGTCACTGTCCCGTCCGTCCGCGTCAGGCGCCGGACCTCGGCGTCGAACAGCACGGCGGTGGGCGACACATGGTCGCCCTTGATCCCGGGCCGGCTGAGCCGTGGATCGGAGGAGACCTCGAGGTCTGCGGTCACCTGGGCGTACGCGCGTGCCAGGGCGGGGACGGGACCCCGTCGCAGGTCCGCACCGTGCAGCCCGGCCGACAGCCCGGCGGCGGCGGCACAGAGCAGCGCGGCGGCGACGGACACCGCCGGCCAGGAGCCCGGCGACCGGCGACGGCCCCCGGCACCGCCTCGCGCCCCCGCTCGCCGCGCGATCAGCAGTGCGCCCGCCGCCGACAGGCAGACGGCCACCACACCCGTCACCCACGCGGGCGACGCTTCCAGGGCCCAGGCGGCGGTCGCCCAGGCCGCAAGCGCGGGTGCGACCAGCCGCAGGTCCGCCGGCCCCTGCGGCCGTACGCCCTGGCCCGCCGGTCCGCCGACGCTGTCGTCGACGCGTGCCGCCGGCGTCCGCGACCCGTCCGTCGCGGGTGCGTCCGGCGCCCTCACGGCCGCACTCGATTGCGCAGATCGGCGAAGCGGCGTTCACCGATGCCGTCGATGTCACGGAGTTCGTCGACCGAGCGGAAGCCCCCGTGCCTGGAGCGGTAGTCGACGATGTGCCGGGCCAGGACGGGGCCCACCCCCGGCAGCGCGTCGAGCTGGTCCACCGTCGCCGTGCTCAGCGAGACCGGGGCCGCGGGAACCGCGTCGGCGGCGGCTCCGCCGGCCGCCGGGCCCATGCCGTTCCCGCCCGCCGCAGGTGCGGGAGCACCGACCACGATCTGCTCGCCGTCCATCAGCAGGCGGGCTCGGTTGAGGCCGTCGGTGGCCGTGCCCGGGCGCACTCCACCCGCCGCACGCAGGGCGTCGGCGACCCGTGCCCCGGCGGGAAGCCTGAGCAGCCCGGGCCTGCGCACCCTGCCGCTGACGTCCACGACGACCTGGGGACCCGTCCCCGGTCCGGAACCCGGCCCGGATCCCTGACCACCGGTCCCCGTCCCGTCCCCCGGCTGTGCTCCGGCCTGCGCACCCGGTTCCGCCGAACTCTCGGCCCGGTTCGCGCCCGGCGCCCCGTACGGCGCCGCCGCGCGCACCACCTCGGGCGCCCGCACCTGCCGTGTCCGACCGGCCCAGAAGTGCTGTGCGGCGAGGACCGCGGCCACGACGAGCAGCACGCTCAGCGCGGCGACGCTCTTGCGCTCCAGTCCGCACCTCGACTGCAGCCACAGGGGCATCCGCTCGCGGATCGCCGGCCCCCACCGCTCCCGCCCCCCGCGCAGGCCGCCCCTCGTGCCGCGTGCCGTTGCACCGATGCTGCCCCCGGCCGCAGGGGCGGCCGGTGAGGCCGGATCGGCCGCCTCACGCACCACGGGCTCGGCGGAGTCGCCCGACCCGCCCGACCCGCCCGACCCGCCCGGTTCGCCCGAGCCGATCGCCCGGAAGCCGCTGGTTCCCCTCCCCGTCGCCGTGCTCGCCCGGGGCCGTGCCCCGTGCCGGTCGGGTCCCGGCGGATCGTTGCCGGACTCCCGCCGTTCGCCGGCCCCTTCCGCGAAGAGCGCCTCCGCGCGCAGGCGCAGTGCATCGGCGGCAGGCGTCCGGTGATGCCGCCGGGCGTGCGGCCGGGCGTGCGGCCGGGTGCGTCCCGGGGCGTGGTGCGGGGCGTGTCCCGGGGCGTGGTGCGGGAGGTGGCGTGTGCGGCCGTCGGAGCCCGGGCCGCGTCCCGGGCCGCTCGTGGGAGTCGCTGTACGCGAACGTGATCGAAGTGCCATGCGCCCACGATCGGGCACATCGCCGGACTCGCGATGATCTTGGTCGATTCCCGGGGACCACCACCCAGTTGTGGATAACTCCGCCACCCGTTCGGGCAATGGTCACGCCCCCGGCCGCCCTCGCGAGCCGGCGATCACCGCTCCGTCACCGGGGCGAGACCACAGCCCCCAGCAGCCCGGGCCCGGTGTGCGCCCCGATCACCGCGCCGACCTCGCTCACATGCAGCTCGGCCAGCCCGGGCACCCTTCCGCGCAGGCGGTCGGCCAGGGCCGATGCCCGTTCCGGGGCCGCGAGATGGTGGACCGCGATGTCGACCTGCGCGCTTCCCGCCCGCTCGACCACGATCTCCTCCAGCCGGGCGATCGCCTTGGACGCCGTACGCACCTTCTCCAGCAACTCGATACGGCCGCCGTCCAACTGCAGCAGGGGCTTCACGGCGAGCGCCGAGCCCAGCAACGCCTGAGCGGCGCCGATCCGGCCGCCCCGCCGCAGATAGTCGAGGGTGTCGACGTAGAAGTACGCGGAGGTGCCGGCGGCCCGTTTCTCGGCGGCGGTGACCGCCTCGTCGAGCGTGCCGCCCGCCTCCGCGGCCTCCGCGGCGGCGAGGGCGCAGAAGCCGAGGGCCATCGCGACCATGCCGGTGTCGACGACGCGCACGGGGACGGGGGACCGGCGGCCGGCGAGCACCGCGGCGTCGTACGTGCCCGAGAACTCCGAGGAGAGGTGCAGCGAGACGATGCCGCTCGCGCCCGACTCGGCGACCTTGCGGTAGGTCTCGGCGAAGAGCTCGGGGCTGGGCCGGGACGTCGTGACGGGCCGTCGCTTCTGCAATGCCTGGGCCAGCGAACGTGCTGAGATCTCGGTGCCCTCTTCGAGCGCCCGGTCGCCCAGCACCACGGTCAGCGGCACCGCGGTGATGCCGTGACGCTCCATCGCCCGCTGCGGCAGGTAGGCCGTGGAATCAGTGACGATCGCGACATGGCGGGACATGAGCTGGAGGTTACCCGCCGCAACGCTCGGGTGGCAGCCCGGCCCCTCCGACCTGGGCGCACCTTGACGCAATCATGTGGTGCTCTCGGGGCGGGGCTTCTTCTGCCAGGGGTACGCGGCCCGCTGTCCCGGCTGGGTGATGGCCGGGCGGGCCGGCTCCTGGGGCGCGCGGGACTCGGGTGTCCCGGGCCGACTCCGGCCGGGGACCGCCGAGTCCTCGGGGGCCGGTGCCTCCGGCCACGGCGGGGGCGAGGACGTCGGCTCCTCCTTGGTCCAGTGGCGCAGCGCGCCCGCCTCCATGTCGATCTGTGCGCTCAGCACGTCCAGATCGTCGTCGGCGAACCGGCGGGCCCGGTCGAGTGCCGCCCAGCGCAGCGAGTCCGCCGACCGTGTGATCCGCTCGACGCGCTCGCGCAGTTCGGGCAGGCGGGAGGCCAGGAGGCGGCGGTCCGGCTCGGCTTCCATCCGCCTGAGCTCGGCGTCGAGCTCGTGTCCGTGGGCGCGGAGCCGCCCGAAGAGGCCGAGCGACTCCTTCAGGGACTCGTCCTCGGCGGCGCCGGCGTTCAAGGCGTCCTGCGTGGCGCGCATCGACGTGCGCAGCTTCAGCCGGAGCTGGGCGAGCTCACCGGCCGGGCCGGGCCGGGCGAGGGTTCTGGCGCGCAGGGTGGTGTCCTCGACCGTGCGGCGGGCCTGCGCGATCGTCCGGTCCACGCCGCGTTTCGCGGCGCCGATCACCTTCACCGTCGCGTACGCCCCGAGCGCGACGCACAGCACGAACAGGAGCACGACGACGGTCAAGAAGGCTTCCACTACGACGCTCCTCCTCGGGCCTGCCGGAGCGGCTGATGCACCGCTCCTCCACGGTAAACGCAACGGGCAGGCCCGGGGTTCCGCAAGAACCCCGAACCTGCCCGTAGGGGACTACCCGGACGTGGGCCGCCCGGCCTCCGGCGCTCCCGGCGCGCGGGCCGGCGGGACGCCCGGCGGCCGGCTACGCCGTGACGATGTTCACCAGCTTGGGCGCGCGCACGATCACCTTGCGGATGCCCGCGCCGCCCAGCGCGGCGACCACCTTCTCGTCGGCCAGGGCCACCTTTTCCAGTTCCTCCTCGGAGATCGAGGGGGAGACCTCCAGGCGCGCCTTGACCTTGCCCTTCACCTGGACGACGCAGGTCACCGTCTCGTCGACGACGTACGCCGGGTCGGCGACCGGGAAGTCCTGGTGGACGACCGAGCCGGTGCGGCCCAGCTTGTGCCACAGCTCCTCGGCGATGTGCGGCGCCAGCGGCGCCGTCAGCAGCACCAGGTCCTCGGCGACCCGGCGCGGCACCGGCCGGCCCGCCTTGGTCAGGTGGTTGTTCAGCTCGGTGATCTTGGCGATGGCCGTGTTGAACCGCAGCCCCTCCAGGTCCTGGCGCACACCGTCGATGGCCTTGTGCAGGGCGCGCAGGGTGTCCTCGTCGGGCTCGGCGTCGACGACGGTGACGGCGCCGGTCGCCTCGTCCACGACATTGCGCCACAGGCGCTGCAGCAGCCGGTACTGGCCGACCACCGCGCGCGTGTCCCACGGCCGTGACACGTCCAGCGGACCCATCGCCATCTCGTACAGGCGCAGCGTGTCCGCCCCGTACTCGGCGCAGATCTCGTCCGGAGTGACCGCGTTCTTCAGGGACTTGCCCATCTTGCCCAGCAGACGGGTGACCTGCTCGCCCTGGTGGTAGTAGGCGCCGTCGCGCTCCTCCACCTCGGCGGCGGGCACCGCGATGCCGCGGCTGTCGCGGTAGACGTACGCCTGGATCATGCCCTGGTTGAACAGCTTGTGGAACGGCTCCGCCGAGGAGACGTACCCCAGGTCGTACAGGACCTTGGACCAGAAGCGCGCGTACAGCAGGTGCAGCACGGCGTGCTCGGCGCCGCCGACGTAGAGGTCGACACCGCCGTGCGGCATGCCCTCGCGCGGGCCCATCCAGTAGCGCTCGATCTGCGGGTCGACCAGCTTCTGGTCGTTGTGCGGGTCCAGGTAGCGCAGTTCGTACCAGCACGAGCCCGCCCAGTTCGGCATGGTGTTGGTTTCGCGGCGGTACTTCTTCGGCCCGTCGCCCAGGTCCAGGGTGACGTGGACCCACTCCTCGTTGCGGGACAGCGGGGTCTCGGGCCGGGTGTCCGCGTCGTCCGGGTCGAAGGTGCGCGGCGAGTAGTCCTCGACCTCCGGCAGCTCCAGCGGCAGCATCGACTCCGGCAGGCCGTGGGCGACGCCGTCCTCGTCGTAGACGATCGGGAAGGGCTCGCCCCAGTAGCGCTGGCGGCTGAACAGCCAGTCGCGCAGGCGGAAGTTGACGGTGCCCTCGCCGATGCCCTTGCGCTCCAGCCACTCGGTGATGCGCGCCTTGGCGTCGACGACGCCCAGGCCGTCCAGGGACACGGTCTCGCCGGCGGAGTTCAGGATCTTCGCGTCGTACGAGTCGAAGGCGTCGTCCCACGTGGACGGGTCGGTGCCGCGGCCGTCGGCCGGCTCGACGACGCAGCGCATGGGCAGCTCGAAGGCGCGCGCGAAGGCGAAGTCCCGGCTGTCGTGTGCCGGGACGGCCATGATGGCGCCGGTGCCGTAGCCCATCAGCACGTAGTCGGCGATGAAGACGGGGATCCGCTCGCCGCTGACCGGATTGGTGGCGTACGCCCCCGTGAAGACGCCCGTCTTGTCCTTGGCCTCGGCCTGCCGTTCGACGTCGGACTTCGAGGCGGCCTGGGCGCGGTAGGCGGCGACGGCCTCGGCGGGCGTGGCGTGACCGCCGGTCCACACCTCCGGCGTGCCCTCGGGCCAGACGTCGGGGGTGAACTTCTCGACCAGCGGGTGCTCCGGCGCCAGCACCATGTAGGTGGCGCCGAACAGGGTGTCCTGGCGCGTGGTGAAGATCGTGATCGCTTCGCCGTCGATGGGGAAGTCGACGCGGGCACCCTCGGAGCGGCCGATCCAGTTGCGCTGCTGCAGCTTGATGGCCTCGGGCCAGTCCAGCTCCTCCAGGTCGTCCAGCAGCCGGTCGGCGTAGGCCGTGATGCGCATGTTCCACTGGCGCAGCTTGGCCTTGAAGACGGGGAAGTTGCCGCGCTCCGAGCGGCCGTCGGCGGTGACCTCCTCGTTGGCCAGGACCGTGCCCAGGCCGGGGCACCAGTTGACCGGCGCGTCCGAGGCGTACGCCAGGCGGTACTCGCCCAGGACGTCGGCACGCTCCACGGCGCTCAGCTGGTTCCACGCGCGCGTGGTGCCCCGAATCGCTCGCTCACCGGATTCGAACTGGGCGATCAGCGCGGAGATCGGGCGGGCCTTGCGCGCCTCCTCGTCGTACCAGGAGTTGAAGATCTGCAGGAAGATCCACTGGGTCCACTTGTAGTAGTCGGGGTCGATCGTGGCGAACGACCGCCGCTTGTCGTGGCCCAGGCCCAGCCGGCGCAGCTGGTACTTCATGTTCTCGATGTTGGCCTCGGTGGACACGCGCGGGTGGGTGCCCGTCTGCACGGCGTACTGCTCGGCGGGCAGGCCGAAGGCGTCGAAGCCCAGGGTGTGCAGGACGTTGTGGCCGGTCATGCGCTGGAACCGGGCGACGACGTCGGTGGCGATGTAGCCCAGGGGGTGGCCGACGTGCAGGCCCGCACCCGAGGGGTACGGGAACATGTCCATGATGAACTTCTTGGGCCTGGCGACCTGCTCCGGGTCTCCGGCCAGGTCTCCGCTCGGGTTCGGCGCCGCGTAGGTGCCCTCGGCGTCCCAGAAGTCCTGCCAGCGTGCCTCGATCTCGGCCGCCATGGCGGCCGTGTAGCGGTGCGGCGCGGCCTCCGCCGACACGGCAGCGGCGGCAGCGGGGTTCGTCTCGCTCATGATCCTCAAAGCTCCATCGATCGTCTCTGCCAGCGGAAATGAAAAAGCCCCTCGCACAGGAGGGGACGCCGCGCCGATTCCGGCCATCCGAGGGACCGGGTGGTCGGGACTGATCAGCGCGGCTCGCTAAGCAGAAGGCGTACGGCACGCATGGCGCCAGAGTACCGCAGCGCCCGAGCGCATCGCGACGGGCTTACGCCGGCCCGCGCCGGAGGGGGTGGAAGTGAACCCAACGCGGGGCGGAGCCGTACTGAGACCCGGACGGTCAGGTTGTGAAGGTCTGGAGGAGCTGAACAACGTTCAAGCGTTACTTCGCGTAACAGCAGCTAATCGGACAACGCCACCACCCCGTTGCCCTTTGATAACAACGCAATAACTCAAACCTCGTACTGCTCGGTTTGGAGCCACCTAAAGTGCGGCAGCGGGACCGCCTTCCCGAAACCTTTCGGAGTGACCCCCATGAACCCTCAACGTAGTAACAGCTCGCTCCCCAAGCCGGGTCGCTCGGCCTACGGCGTGGCGACGGCTGTGGTGCTGCTGCTGATACCCGTGGTCGTGCTGTACGGAGGCAACTGGCTTCAGGAGTTCCTCAACTTCGGCGCGGGCGTCGTGGCGCTCGTCCTCCTCAGCTGTTCGGTCATCTGGGGCCTCGTCGCCCAGGACCGGCTCCTCCTCAACATCCGCCAGCGGATCGTGGCCCAGGCCGTGCACCGGGTGACGGCGGTCGGCTCCATCGCGTTCCTCGTGGTGCACATCGGCATCAAGCTCGCGATCAAGCACACCGTGTGGATCGCCGCGGTGATCCCCTTCGGGCTCGGCTTCACCGGCATCGGCGGACTCATCGGACTGGGCACCCTGGCCGGCCTGCTCATGATCTTCGTGGGCGTCACCGGCGCGCTGCGCAACCAGTTCGCCTCCCCGGCGCCGGTCGCGGCGCGCTGGCGGGCGATGCACATGCTGGCCTACCCGGCCTGGTGCGCGGCCATCGTCCACGGCCTGTACGCGGGCCGTGCCGTGAAGAGCCCGCTCTTCACGTACCTGTACGAGCTGTCCCTGCTCGCGGTCATGGCGGCCCTCGCGCTGCGCGCCGCGCCCCGCCCGTACAAGCGCAAGATCGCCGACCGGCTCCTCGCGATCTTCGGGAGCGAGGAGGGGCCGGGCCGCGACGGCCTGGAGGAGAGCCGCGCCCGTAACGCGGAGGCGGCCGCGCTGGCGGGCTTCGGATCGCGCTCCACGACGGGCCGCTCGGCCGCCGGCGGGGGCGTGATCCCCCCGCAGCCCTCCGCCCCCCTCTTCGAGGCGCCCGCGGCCCGCACCATGACCCCGGAGTCCGGCGACGGCTTCGCCGCCGCCTACCGGGCGGTCTCGCCCACCCCGCGCGGGCAGACCCCGATGGGGCCCGACCCGACCCAGCGCATGAACATGCCACTGGACATGCAGGCCACGGAGGCCATGCCCCGTGTCGACGGAGCCGCCGGCACCTCGGGCAGCTGGCCGATTCCCTCGCCGCCCCCCGTCGGCGAGGCGCCCCGTTCCGCCTACGACCCGCTCAACGACACCGGATACACCATCCCGGCCTACGGCACCGCGGGCTACAACGGGTACGGCACGGGTGACATGTACGACACAGGTGAGACGAACGTCCCCTACGGTACGTACAACCCGAACGACCAGTACAACAGCGGTCCCACGGCGGAAACACGGCCCGGCGCCTACGACACGCCGGGCGCGGGCGAAGCCTGGAACGCCCCTTCCGGAGGCTTTAAGTGAACGAGGCCCTGCCCGACGTCCCAGAGGTCCGTGTGGTCGGGCTTCCGCAGCTCACGTCGGGCTTCGACCTTGTCGAACGGCTCGACCTGCCCATGCACCTCAAGGTGCACGGCCCGCTCGAGCCGATGGCCGGCGAGCAGCTCGCCCAGCTCGCCGAGCAGATCTCCCTGAAGGGCCGCGGCGGCGCGGGCTTCCCCTTCCACAAGAAGCTGCGGTCGGTCGCCGAGTCGGCGATCCGCCGCGGCATCCGGCCGGTGGTGGTCGTCAACGGAAGCGAGGACGAGCCCGCCTGCCGCAAGGACACGGTGCTGATCAACCGGGCACCGCACCTCATCCTGGACGGCGCCCTGCTGGTCGCCGAGGCCCTGGGCGCCCGCACCCTCGTCGTCGGCGTGACCCGCGCGTCCACGGAGAGATCCATGGAGCAGGCGCTCAGCGAGCGCGGGCTGAGCAACCGCCGCGGAGCGCCGATACGCGCGCGCGTGCAGCGCAACCCGGTGCGCATGGTCACCGGCGCGGCCGCCTCGCTGATCCGCTCCATCGACGGCGGTCCGGCGATCCCGCCCGGCCGCAAGGTCAGCGCCTCGCAGACCGGCGTCGGCGGCGCGCCCACGCTGCTGTCGAACGCCGAGACGTTCGCCCAGCTGGCGATCGCCGCACGCATCGGGGCCGAGCGCTACTGCAACACGGGTCTGTACGACGAGCCCGGGACCGTGATGCTCACCGTCTCCGGCGCGGTCAACCGGCCGATGGTGATCGAGGTCCCGACGGGTGTGCCGCTGCGGTACGTGCTCCAGCTGGCCGGCGCCCCGCCGGTGCCGCAGGGCGTGCTGACCGGCGGCTACCACGGCAAGTGGATCGACGCGGCCACCGTCAACGAGGCGATCGTCTCGCGCAACTCCCTGGATGCCGTCGGCGGCTCGCTGGGCGCCGGCGCCATCCTGCCCATCAGCCAGGAGACCTGCCCGCTGGGCGAGTCCCTCCAGGTGGCCAAGTGGCTGGCCGAGGAGAGCGCGGGCCAGTGCGGTCCCTGCTACCTGGGCCTGCCGGCCGCGGCACGCGGCATGGAGGACATCATCAACGGCGGCGGACCCGCCGCCCTCGAGGCCCTCAAGCAGGTCGCCAAGAACGTCAAACGGCGCGGTGCGTGCTCGCATCCGGACGGTTCGGCGATGTTCCTGGAATCGACCGTCAAGGCGTTCACGGACGACCTGGCCGCCCATGTCCTCGGCAACGGCTGCGGCAGGCCCGTGGAGGGCGTGCTGCCGCTCTTCGAGGGCGGCAGGGCGCCCACGGGCATCCCCGGCGGCGGCCAGGCGGAGCCGGAGGCGGGTGCCAGCCGGCAGAAGATCTACGTCGACTGGACGCTGTGCCGCGGCCACGGCCTGTGCGCGGACATCCTCCCGGAGGTCTTCGAACTGGGCGCCGACGGCTTCCCGACGGTCGCCCAGGCGCCGGTGCCGCGGTACGCGGAGGCGAAGGCGCTGCGGGCCGTACGCCGCTGCCCGGCGCTCGCGCTGCGGGTCGAGGAGGACACCCGGTCGGGCGCGCCCTCCCGCAGCAACCTGCCCGTGCTGTCGCAGGGCCGGGGGCGTCGCGCGCTCGGCCGCTGAGCACCCGGGCCGAGGGCCGCCCCCTCGCGGGTGGCCCTCTCCCCCCACCTGCCCTCTTTCGCCCCGGCTCTCGGCTCTCCTGCCGTCGTGGCCGGCACGCCCGCACACGACGAAGGCGGTCCATCCGATCGGATGGACCGCCCTCAAGTCCTGTGGAGCTAAGGAGAATTGAACTCCTGACCTCCTGCATGCCATGCAGGCGCTCTACCAACTGAGCTATAGCCCCGTGCGGTGCTCCGCCGGGTTTCCCCGGCGGCGACGCCAACATTACACGCTCCTCCCGGGGCACCACCAAATCGTTTCCGTCGGGTGGGGGTTGGGAGCCGCTTCGCCGGAGCGCGCCCCGGTGTCCGCGTTCGCCCGGGTCAGGCGGTGGCGAACGAGTAGAAGCGTTTGAGGGTGCAGTGCTCGTCCAGGAGACGGCCGTAGATCGGCTCGCCCTCCAGCTCACGGTAGGTCTCGATCGGGTCGCCCTTTATGATCAGCGCCCGCGCGCACTCCTCGCACCAGTACTGGTAGTCGGGGTTGACCGGCTCCATGTCGCGGACGATCGGTGTGCCGCTGCCGCACCAGTCGCACTTCCGCCTGTGTGCACCCATCGATCAGCTCCAGCTGTGGCCGCAGGCCGTGCACACGTAGGAAATGCCGCCGTTGTCGCCGAGGACCTGGGCGACATGGGACGAGCCGCAGGAAGGGCAGTCGAGGAGGGTGCCATTTTGACGTGTCACCGCCACTGCGAGGGGGTCGCCGGTCCCCTCGCGGATGCTCCAAGGCATCGCTACTCCCTCCCGTCGGGCCGCGCCCCCTTCCGGCCGTTTGATTCTGCCACGGCCGGGCCAATACGGTCAGCGACGCCTTCGTACCAGTCCGGACACGGCCCCCAGCACGGCCGTCGCGGCCAGCGCGTACATGCATGCGAGGAGCGCTTCCGAAGAGGTATACGCCCCGGGAGCCCCAAGTGACTCAAGCCGGTTGAAGAACAGTGTGCCGAAGAGCGCGACACCGATCAGCTGACCGAGCTGGGTGACCGTCGCGAGCAGTCCGCCGGCGTCCGCCGCGTCCTCGGGCCGCACCGTGGCGAGGGCCCTGGTGAGTGTGGGGCTGACGCTCAGCGCCAGGCCCGCACCCACGCCCACGAAGGCCGCGTACGGCCACGGCCCGCCGTCGCCTCCGCCGCGCAGGGCCCAGCCCGCACCGGCCACCGAGAGGGCGGCGAGGAGGAATCCGCCGGGGATCAGGGCGCGCTGCACGGAGGCGGGCCAGGTCCGCCAGGTCAGACCGACGAGCCCGAACACCACGGCGGTGGGCGCGAAGGTGAGGCCGGCCCGCAGCGCGCTGTGGCCGAGGCCGCCCTGGACATGCAGGGTGAGGGAGAACAGGAAGCCCCCGTTCACGGCCATCACGGCCAGCAGCCGGAAGACCGCGAGGCCGATGCCCGGGTGGCGCAGCACCCTCGGGGCGATCAGCGGCGCCCCGCCGCGCCGGGCGAAGCGGGACTCGTACCCGCAGAACAGCGCGAACACCACCACGGCCGCGGCCAGGCACAGCCAGGACCACAGCGGCCAGTCCTCGTCCTGGCCGAGGACGAGCGGCACGGTCAGGAGCGAGACGGCGGCGCCGAGCAGCACCAGACCGGGCAGGTCGAGGCCGCGCGACCGCTCCAGGGCCCGTGCGTCGTCGCGCGGCAGGACCCGGCCGCCCACCGCCAGGAGCAGGGCGCCGACGGGCACGTTCACGAGGAACACCGGCCGCCAGCCGGTGCCGAACAGGTCGGCGCTCACCAGCACGCCGCCCAGCACCTGGCCGGCGGCGGCACCGGTGGCCAGGACGGCCGAGTACACGCCGAGCGCCTTCGCGCGCGCCTCGCCGGTGAAGTGACGCTGGATCAGGCTGAGCACCTGCGGGATCATGACGGCCGATCCAGCGCCCTGCACCAGCCGGAAGGCGATCAGCTGGCCCGTGCTCCCCGCCAGTCCGCAGGCCAGCGAGGCGGCCGTGAACACCGCGAGCCCGGCGAGATGGACCCGCCGGTGGCCGAGCAGGTCGCCGAGGCGCGCGCCGGTGATCAGCAGGACCGCGTACGAGACGGAGTACCCGGCGACCACCAACTGCAGCCCGGCCCCGCTCGCATGGAGCCCGGAGCCGATCGTGGGCACGGCGACGTTCACGATGAAGACGTCGAGCAGCGCCATGAACTGCGCGGTGAGCAGGACCGCGAGCAGCCGGCCGGGGCGATTGTCAGTGGCCGGGGGTTTACTGGTCGCAGAACGGATCGCGGGAGTGGACCCGGCGCCCGCGGGGGTTGTCGTCGTCATGTCTCAGAGCCTGGCGACGGCTGGATACGGGTGACGAGAGCCCGCCGATGCTGGTACCGACAGCACCTGGCAGCGGCCGGCTCCGGTCCTGACCATGGACGACGGGGGGATGTGAGGACGATGGCGTCGACGCAGCGCCGCAGGCCGGAGCTGGCGGCCTTCCTGCGCAGCAGGCGGGCCCGGGTGACGCCGGCCGACGTGGGCATGCCGCCGGGGCTGCGGCGCCGGACGCCGGGGCTGCGCCGCGAGGAGGTGGCGCAACTGTCCGGCGTGGGCGTCACCTGGTACACGTGGCTGGAGCAGGGCCGCCCCATCAACGCCTCGGGCCAGGTCCTGGACGCGGTGGCCCGCACCCTGCGCCTGGACCAGCCGGAGCGCGAGCACCTGTACCACCTGGCGGAGGTGCCCTACGAGCACGGTCCCGAGGGACTGCCCCGGCGGGTCGGCCCGGAGATCCAGACGGTCATCGACGCCCTCGACCCCCACCCGGCGGTCGTCTACAACGCGCGGTACGACGTGCTCGCCACCAACCCCGCCTACAGCGACCTGTTCCAGCTCCCGCCGAGAGGGGACACCGATACGCCCAACACGCTGTGGATGCTGTTCACGGTGTCCGAGGACGCCTGTCCGGTGCGGTGGCGGGAGAGGGAGCTGCCGGTGATGGTGGCGACCCTGCGCTCCGCGTACGGCAGACACGTGGGCGAGCCGGCCTGGGAGGACTTCATACGCTCGCTGTCGGCGGCCAGCCCCCACTTCGCGGAGCTGTGGGCGAGCAGTGAGGTGATCCCGCCCGGACCGCGGGTGAAGACCTTCCGCCACGACGCGGTGGGCGAGCTGCGGATGAACTCGGTGTCGCTGTCGATCAACGGGATGCCCGAGTGCCGGATCGTGGTGTACACGCCGGACGACGCTGATGCCTGGGAGAAGGTGGCGTTGCTGCGGGAGCGCAGGCAGCGGCTGTGGCCGCCGTCGGACAGGGAGCCGGCCGACGTGACATGAGTCACCCCGCCCGATGAAAAATCCCGCCCCCTGCGGGACGGGATCCTCCGGTATCGATCTTTGACAACTCAAGAGTGATGACTGTCGAGTGTCGATCTGTGGAGCTAAGGAGAATTGAACTCCTGACCTCCTGCATGCCATGCAGGCGCTCTACCAACTGAGCTATAGCCCCTCGCGCCACGCGACGGAGTCGCATGGTGTTTCGCCCCGCTCGGCGGGGCGAACAAGAAGAACTCTAGCCTGCGACCTGCCAGAAAGTGAAATCCGGGCCCGGCCCGATGAGGCGGTGTCAGTCGTCGTCGCCGAGGACCGGCTCCGGGAGGGTGCCCGCGTTGTGCTCCAGGAGGCGCCACCCGCGTACGCCCTCGCCGAGGACGGACCAGCTGCAGTTGGAGAGGCCGCCGAGGCTCTCCCAGTGGCGGACCTCCAGGCCGAGCAGGCGGCCGATGGTGGTGCGGATCGTGCCGCCGTGACTGACCACCACGAGGGTGCCGCCGTCGGGCAGCTTCTCGGCGTGCCGCAGCACCACGGGGGCGGCGCGCTCGGCGACCTCGGTCTCCAGTTCGCCGCCGCCGCGGCGGACGGGCTCGCCGCGCTTCCAGGCTGCGTACTCCTCGCCGTACCGGGCGATGATCTCCTCGTGGGTCAGCCCCTGCCAGACGCCCGCGTACGTCTCGCGCAGGCCCTCGTCGAGGGCGACGTCGAGACCCGTGAGCGCGGCCAGCTCGGCCGCCGTGGCGGCGGCGCGCCTGAGGTCGGAGGCGACGATGGCGTCCGGGTTCAGGGAGGCGAGCAGACGGGCGGAGCGGCGGGCCTGGGCGAGGCCGGTGTCCGTGAGCTCCACGTCCGTGGAGCCCTGGAAGCGGCGCTCCACGTTCCACATCGTCTGGCCGTGGCGCCACAGGACGAGGCGGCGGCCCCTCTTCCCGTCCTCGGTGCCCGCGGCCGTCACCGCACCTCCCCGCCCAGTTCGGCGGCGTCCTCGGCGGCCTGAAGCCTGGCGTGCTCCTGGGCCTTGCCGCGGGTGGCCTTGGCGTCGGCGGGCAGCTCCAGCTCGGGGCAGTCCTTCCACAGCCGCTCCAGGGCGTAGAAGACGCGCTCCTCGCTGTGCTGGACGTGCACCACGATGTCGACGTAGTCCAGCAGCACCCAGCGGGCCTCGCGGTCGCCCTCGCGGCGCACCGGCTTGGCGCCGAGTTCCTTGTTCAGCCGCTCCTCGATCTCGTCGACGATGGCCTTGACCTGGCGGTCGCTGGGCGCCGAGGCCAGCAGGAAGGCGTCCGTGATCGACAGCACGTCGCTGACGTCGTAGGCGATGATGTCGTGCGCAAGCTTGTCGGCGGCCGCCTGGGCGGCGGTGTTGATGAGCTCGAGAGAACGGTCCGTTGCGGTCACTACAGGGCTTTCCGTCGGCGGTCGGTGGTACCTCAAGGGTCTCACGGACCGCCGACGGCTCCCCAAGTGATTAACGGATCACGCCCCGGCGGCACAGGATGTGATCCAGGTCACGACGACGGCTTGTAGTCCTGGCCGAGGACGACCGAGACGGTGGCGTTCGATGCCGCCGTGCCCTTCCTGACGGCGCTGGTGGGCACCCCCAGGGTCTTGGCCACCTCGATCGCGTTCTCCTTGTCGCCGTCGGCGGCGTAGGTGATCCGGGTCTCGGCCTGGGCGGTGCCGGTGCCGGCGTCGATGACGGTGTAGCCGCCGTTGACCAGGACGACGCGGGCCTGCGCCGCGGAGGACTTGGAGCCGGCGGCGTTCTTGACGCCGACCCGTACGGCGTCGCTGGCCTGGGGGCTCTTCACGGTGCCGCCGAGCAGGTTCCTGACGACGGTGTCGGTGGCTTCCTGGCCGACTGTTCCGTCGGACCGGACCGGCAGCAGCTCCGTCTTGTAGTCGCCCTGCTTGGCGAGGTCGGCGAGCTTGGCGAGGAAGGTGCCGAGGTCCTTGTCGCTCAGGGACGGGTCGAGGATCTGGGCGAGCGTCTGCACCGTGGTCGTCGCGGCCTGCGGGTCCGAGGACAACTTGCGCAGCACACCCTGCATGACCTGGCCGAACCGCTCCAGCTGGGCGTCCTGGGGCTCACCGGGGGCCCGGTAGGTGGCGTACGCGACGGCCATCTTGCCGCTGAGGGTCTGGTCCTCCCCCTTGTGCACGAGGGGAGCACCGCCCTTCTTCTTGGCGCCGGGATCGGGGACGTCGGTGTCGGTGGTGACCTCGATGTTGCCGACGAGCTCGACGAGATTGTTCAGGTAGGGGGTGTCGAGGCGCCAGGTGCCCTCGACACTGGTGCCCAGGACGGCGTCGATGGCGTCACCCGTGCCGGCGGACCCGTCGTCGGCGACCGACTTGGCGAGGGTGGTCGTGGTGCCCTCGTCGGAGGTCAGCGCGAGGGAGTTGGGCAGCAGGACCGTCGCGCCCTGCTTGGTGGTGGTGTTGTCGACGAGCAGTGCGGTGGAGGTGCCGCCGCCCTTGGTGTTGTGCAGGTGGACGACGATCACGTCGCGGTTCTGGGCGCCCGCGGCGGTCGTCGTCCCGCCGGACGAGCCGCCGGAGGAGGCGCCGGGCAGCTTGCCCGCGTACCAGAGGTAGCCGACTCCGCCGAGGCCCACCAGCGCGAGGACCACGACGAGGGCGGTGATCCGGCTGCGGGCACGGCGCTTGGCCTCCTCACGGCGCTCGGTGCGGTTCTCGGTGAACTTCAGCCAGTCGATGACGTCTTCGGAGTCGCCGTCGGGTTCCTCGACGAAGGCGAACTGCTCGGTGCGGTAGTCGCGGTCGCCGGACGGCTCCCGGTCGGCGGCGGTCCCCGCCGGTCCGGCCGGGCCGCCGTCGGGCAAGCCGCCGGGGAAGCCGTCCGCGCGGCCCGGGCGGCTGCCGGCCGGTCCCGCCTGCTGCGGGATGTACGCGGTCTGCTCGGTGATGCGCGGCTGCGGACCGCCGGTCGCGGCCTGCCCGTACGGGTCGTGGCCGCCGTTGCCGTAGGGGTCGTAGGGGTCGTACGGCGGGACGGGCGGCTGCCGGCCCGTGTCGGGGGAGGACGCCGGTTGCTGCTGACCGGTGTGATACGGCGCCGCCGGCTGGTGCGGGCCGGTCGCGTACGGGTCGTAGCCGTAGCCCTGGGGCTGCTGCTGCGTGCCGTAGGGGTCGTAGCCCTGCGGGGTCTGCTGCACGGGCACCTGCCGGTACACAGGCTGCCCGAACTCGTCGTAGCCGACGAGTTCGTACTGGTCGCCGCCCGCGTATCCGTCGTATCGGTCGTTCACCGGTGGCCCCTCTCGGCTCACTCGCCGCGGTACAGCTGCCGCTTGTCGATGTAGCGCACCACGCCGTCCGGCACCAGATACCAGACGGGTTCGCCCTTGGCGACCCTCGCACGGCAGTCTGTGGACGAGATGGCCAGCGCGGGAACTTCCACGAGCGAGACCCCGCCCTCGGGAAGACCGGGATCGGCCAGGGTGTGACCGGGGCGGGTGACGCCGATGAAGTGCGCGAGGGAGAACAGCTCCTCCGTGTAGCGCCAGGTCAGGATCTGGCCGAGGGCGTCGGCACCCGTGATGAAGAACAGGTCGGTGTCGGGGTTGAGGGCCTTCAGGTCGCGCAGGGTGTCCGTGGTGTAGGTGGGGCCACCGCGGTCGATGTCGATGCGACTGACCGAGAACTGGGGGTTCTCGGCGGTCGCGATGACGGTCATCAGATAGCGGTCCTCGGCCGGGCTGACCTTGCGCTCGGTCTTCTGCCACGGCTGGCCGGTGGGCACGAACACCACCTCGTCCAGGTGGAACTGCGCGGCGACCTCGCTCGCCGCGACGAGGTGCCCGTGGTGGATCGGGTCAAACGTTCCGCCCATGACGCCGAGGCGGCGTTTGCCCGGGTTCGACGGCCCGCTTCCGGGACCGGGAACCGTGCCCTTCGCCGGACCGGTGGGCGTGTGCTGCTCTCCCATGCGTGCAGACCCTACCGGCCCGGTCGCCGGGCACCGGCAGACAGGCCCCGGCGGGCGGCCGGGACCGGGCCCTGTGCCGGACTCAGCGATCGCGGTTGAAGCGGGTGGTGACCCACAGCAGCGCGAGGAGGATGACGAGGGCGGCGCCGCCCGTCAGGTAGGGACTGAGGCTCTCGTGGTTGCCGCCTTCGCCCTCGGCGAGGGTGGCCAACTGGGCGGCGGTGCTGTGGAAGCTCATCTCGGCAGACCTATCCGGTGTGGGCGGAACAAAGACGTCGGCTCATCGTAAGCGGGCGCCTCCGCGCCGATCACGCCGACTCCGCCATTGGCGGGGAAGGGCCCGTCGGAGGTCCGCGCGGTTCGCCGCGTGCCGCCGCCCGCCCGTCACTCGTCCTTGCGCCGGTAGCCCCGCAGCAGGAACCACCCGGTCATGACGCAGCCGAGGACCATCACGATCAGCACGACGCGGAGCAGGTTGCCCGGCCCCTGCCGTTGCGCGGCCGTCGCCGCCTCGGTGAGCCAGGCGGCGGGGATGTGCTCCATGGGATCGCTCCTAACCGTGTGCTGCCCCGTCACCGTATCTCCGCCTAGGCTGGATCCCGCTTCGGGGGCACATCGGGGCGCCGCACGGCGCGCACGGTCACTCCACCGGGTGGTCGCCCGATGATCAATCGCACAGTGAGCCATCAGACACATGGGGGAACACATGTCCGACGACGGCCATGAGCAGAACGGGCACGAGAGCGTGCCGAGCAGGCGGCGCAGGCGTTTTCCGGGGATCTCCTCCCGCGCGTACGAGCACCCGGCCGACCGCTCGGCTCTGGTGGCCCTGCGCAAGCTCAGCGGCTTCGACACGGTCTTCAAGGCACTCAGCGGCCTGCTGCCCGAGCGCAGCCTGCGGCTGCTCTTCCTCTCCGACTCGGTGCGGGTCTCGGAAGCGCAGTTCACGCATCTCAACGACATGCTGCGGGACGCCTGTCACATCCTGGACCTGGAGAAGGTGCCACCGATGTACGTCACGCAGGACCCGCAGCCGAACGCGATGTGCATCGGCCTCGACGAGCCGATCGTCGTCGTGACGACGGGCCTCGTGGAGCTGCTGAACGAGGAGGAGATGCGGGCCGTCGTCGGCCACGAGGTGGGGCACGCGCTGTCCGGCCACGCCGTGTACCGGACAATCCTGCTGTTCCTGACCAGCCTCGCGGTCCGGGTCGCGTGGATTCCGCTGGGAAACCTCGCGATCATGGCGATCGTGACCGCGCTGCGGGAGTGGTTCCGCAAGTCGGAGCTGTCGGCCGACCGGGCCGGGCTCCTGGTCGGGCAGGACCTGCAGTCCTCGATGCGCGGCCTGATGAAGATGGCGGGCGGCAACCACCTGCACGAGATGAACGTGGACGCGTTCCTGGAGCAGGCCGAGGAGTACGAGGCCGGGGGCGATCTGCGCGACTCCGTGCTCAAGATCCTCAACGTGCTGCCGCGCACCCACCCCTTCGCCGCGGTCCGCGCCGCGGAGCTCAAGAAGTGGGCGGCCACGCGTGACTACCAGCGGATCATGGACGGTCACTATGCGCGGCGGACCGAGGACGGGGACACCTCGGTGACGGACTCCTTCCGGCAGTCGGCGGCCGGCTACGCCAACGACGTGAAGCAGTCGAAGGATCCCCTGATGAAGCTGGTCAGCGACCTCGCGGGCGGTGCCGGCGACCTCGGCGGGCGGGTGCGGCGCGGCTTCGCCGGGTTCGCGGGCGGCGCGCCCAAGGACGCGCCGCGTGAGTCGCGCGAGGAGCGCGCGGGAGGCGGCCGGCCGGGCGACGGCGGGGACGGGGACGGCGCGGACGAGACCCCGGGCGACGCCTGACCGCCGCCAGAGGGCGAGGAGCGCGTCCCTCCGGCGGCCCGGCGCTCGTCCGCGGACCTCAGACCCTCGGCTGAGCGCTCTTCGCCAGGGAGCCGCACAAGGCCGTCGCGGTGGCGTCGCCTGTCGCGTAGGGATCGGTGCCGGCCGGGCCGCCCGCCTTGGCCGTCTGGCCCGCCAGCAGCGGGCGCAGCTCGTTCGCGGCGTCGTCTGCGCAGGCCAGCGGGCCGGCCTGGACGTACGAGGAGATGAGCTGCACCTGGTGCATGCGCAGGTCGTCGCGGTCGAAGCGGAAGGTCAGCTCGCGCCGCACGGTGAACAGTGACGCCTTGGCCTTCGCACCGGAGCCGACCGGCTTCAGCGCGTACACCAGGGTGTGGTCCGCGGTGATCTCGAGGGTGTCGGAGTCGGTCTCCGCCGCCTCCAGCCTGCCCTGGACGCGGACCTTGCGGTCGGCCAGCTGTGCGCGGGAGGGGTCGAAACGGACCAGCCAGCCGGTGGGCTCGTGCCGGCCGTCCGCGGCCGGATGCACGAAGCCCTGGTCGAACTGGTCGAGCTGCTGCGGGTTCAGCAGGAGCCGCACGGACCGCACGGCGCCGCCGGTGAGGACGGCCGGGTCGAGCGAGGACCGGACGAGGTAGTCCTTGGCGGTGGTCAGCGCGGCGACGACCTGGCTCTCGGAGAAGTTCGCGGTGCGCCGCGCGGCGGGGAGCGTGATGCCCTCGGCGCCGACCCGGTACTGGGCGGCGGGGCTGTGGGCGTAGAGGGTCTCGGGGTCCTGGGCGCCGGGGACGGCGGACTGCGGGGCCAGGGGTATGACCGTGGTCCGCAGCGGCTCCAGGGGCTGCGCCTTGGGCGTCGGGTACGGATGGCGTACGCCCATGTAGATCGCGGTGGCGAAGGCGACCGCGATCAGCACCAGGAGGATCAGGGCCTGCCGGGGCAGCCCGCCGTGCAGCGCCGGGCGGCGGCGCACGGCCGGGGCGTGGTCCGACATCCGCTCCCGCGCGGAGTACTCCTGCAAACGGGCAGCACGGACGAACGACTCGTCGAACACGACGGATCGGTATTCGTCCTCGCCACCACCGGGAGCGCCCTCGGGTGTCCCCTCAGGTGGGTCTCCAGGCCCGCCCATACCTTCAGGGTAGGTCTCCTGGAGCTCAGGTAAACGCCCTGGTGCACGACAAGTTCTGACAGGTTCTCACCAGGATTTCGCGCGGACCCCGGGCCCGGGGCGGCAGCGGCCCTCATGAGCGGTGTCAGGGGGTCCGCGGTACCGCCGAGAGCGCCGGGGGCGAGTATTCCGCGGAGGTCGAGGGGCCCGTGCCGGTGCCGGCCCCCTGGCCCTGCTCCAGTCCGGTCCTGGGGGGCGGGACCTGCTCCTGGCGGCCCGAGGAAGCGCCCCGGTACACCGCGGTGAAGGCGAGGGCGACCATGCCGATGCCCATCACGAGGGCGAGCATCCAGGCGACCGGGCGGTGCCAGCGGGACACCTTGCGGTAGGCCCTGCCGTAGGTGCCCGAGGCGCCGTGCCGGCCCTGAAGGATCTCTGCGTCGTCCAGGTCGTCCAGATCCCGGGCGTGGCCGAATCCGAACGCCTCCTCGGGTCCGAATCCCTCCTCGAAGCGCTCGTCGTCGCCCCCCGCGCCCCTGGCGTGCGCCCGGCGCGCCTCGCTCTCCTGGGCCTCGGCGCGGGCCTGGGCGGCGGCGAGAAGTCTCTCCACGGCCGTCGGCTCGTGCACCACGGCGGCCCGTACGAAGGCCTCGTCGAACACCACGGAGGCGAACTCTTCGTCGCTGCCTCCGCGGTCGCGGTCGTCGTCGGGCTCCCAGCCGTCGTCGAACGGCGTGCCCCCCACGTCCTCCGGCACGGATCCAGAGTAGACCTGGGGGGTCAATTTGGGCAGACGGTAAGGAAATTCATCCACCTGGCGAGACGGTTCACGGCCGGTGCCCGGACATCGCGTTCCGGGCGGCACCGGGCGGGCGCCCGCGCCGCCCCCGGCCAGGCCACCGGCTCGGTGCCGTCCCCGGCCAGGGCCCGTCGGCTCAGCGCCGTACGTGCCCGTCGCCGGTCACGATGTACTTCGTGCTCGTCAGCTCCGGCAGCCCCATCGGCCCCCGGGCGTGCAGCTTCTGCGTGGAGATGCCGATCTCCGCGCCGAAGCCGAACTGGCCGCCGTCCGTGAAGCGGGTCGACGCGTTCACGGTGACCGTCGTGGAGTCGACGAGCTGGGTGAAGCGGCGGGCGGCCTGCTGGGAGGTGGTGACGATCGCCTCGGTGTGGCCGGAGCTCCACAGCCGGATGTGCTGGACGGCCTTGTCCAGGGAGTCCACGACGGCGGCGGCGATGTCGTAGGACAGGTACTCGGTGTCCCAGTCCTCCGGCGTCGCCTCCACCACCGTCGCCCGGGAGTCCTTGGCGTACGCCGTCACCCGCTCGTCGGCGTGCACGGTGACCCCGGCATCCGCGAGGGCGTCCAGCGCCCGCGGCAGGAAGCGGGGGGCGATGTCCTGGTGGACGAGAAGCGTCTCGGCCGCGTTGCACACGCTCACGCGCTGCGCCTTGGAGTTGATCAGGATCTCGACCGCCATGTCGATGTCGGCCTGGGCGTCGACGTAGACGTGGCAGTTGCCCGTGCCGGTCTCGATCACCGGGACCGTGGACTCCTCCACGACGGTGCGGATCAGGGAGGCCCCGCCGCGCGGGATGAGCACGTCGACCAGCCCTCGGGCGCGCATCAGCTCGCGCACCGACTCGCGGCCCTCGCCGGGCACGAGCTGGATGGCGTCGGCGGGCAGCCCGGCGCCGCCCACGGCGTCGCGCAGCACCCGGACCAGGGCGGTGTTCGACTCGTACGCGGAGGACGAGCCGCGCAGCAGCACGGCGTTCCCGGACTTCAGGCACAGGGCGGCGGCGTCGACGGTCACGTTCGGCCGGGCCTCGTAGACGATCCCCACGACGCCGAGCGGGACGCGGACCTGGCGCAGGTCGATGCCGTTGGGGAGGGTGGAGCCGCGGACGACCTCGCCGACCGGGTCGGGCAGCGCGGCGACGTCCCGTACGTCGGAGGCGATGGCCCGGATGCGCTCGGGCGTGAGCGTGAGCCGGTCGATGATCGCCTCACTGGTGCCGGACTCCCGGGCCTTGGCGATGTCCCTGGCGTTCGCCTCGACGACCTCACTCGTCCGGACCTCCAGCGCGTCCGCGATGGCGAGCAGCGCGTCGTCCTTCTCGGCCCGCGGCAGCGGCGCGAGGTCGGCGGCGGCGCCCTTGGCGCGGTAGGCGGCCTGGGTGACCGGGGACATGGAGTCGTACGGCGAGAGCGTGGTCATGCAGGAAGGGTAGTGCGCCGGGCGGGCGGTCCCTCGTTCATCCCACACCGCGAGACGGGCACCAGGAGCGCTCGGGGACGCTCAATAAGGATGGACGCCCACCGGGGTGGCCGGCGCCGGACCGTACCCCTCGGCGACGCGCTGCTGATAGGTCTCGCGGTCGATGACCTCCAGGCCGACGATCTCCCAGGGCGGGAGGCCGGCGGTCTGTCGGTGCTCGCCCCACAGCCGCAGCGCGACCGCGGCGGCGTCGTGCAGGTCGCGGGCCTCCTCCCAGTAGCGGATCTCCGCGTGGTCGTTGGCATAGCGGCTGGTCAGCAGGAAGGGGTGGTCGTGGGCCAGCTGTTCGAGGGCCCGCCGCACCTCCTTCAGCGGGGCCTCGCCACCGGAGACGCTGAGCGTGACGTGCCACAGACGGGGAGTGTCGCCGGGCTCCTCGTACGCCGCGTCGGCCGCGACGCTGGAGAGGGCGCGCTCCTTGCCGGCCGCGCGGGGCGCACCGCCGTCACGGACGGCACCGGAGGCACCGCCACCGCGGGACACGACCCCAGGGCGCACTCGTCTCACGACGGCCTCCTTACGCAGTGCTCGTGCTGAAATGTGTCCCCGAGACAAAGTTGAGCAGGCCGCAGGGCGCTGTGGGGCGGTTTTACGGAACGTCCCCCACCGGACCGCCGCAGGGGGCGGACGTTTCGGTTCATTGCGGGTGCGGGACGAATCCTTGCGAATACGGGACGAATCCTTACGGGTGGAGCGGGTGCAGGACGACCAGATCGTCCCGGTGAATGACCTCGCGTTCATAGGCGGGGCCCAGTTCTCGTGCCAGTTCCCTGGTCGAGCGGCCGATCAGCCGGGGGATCTCCTTGGCGTCGAAGTTCACGAGCCCGCGCGCCACCGCCCGCCCCCCGCTGTCGCGCAGTTCCACCGGGTCGCCCGCGGAGAAGTCGCCCTCGACCTCCGCGATGCCGGCGGGCAGCAGCGACTTGCGGCGTTCGACGACCGCGTGCACGGCCCCGTCGTCGAGGACGAGCGCGCCCTGCGGGGTGGAGGCATGCTGCAGCCACAGCAGCCGGTCCGCGGAGCGTTTGCCCGTGGGGTGGAAGTACGTGCCGGTGTCCCGGCCCGCGAGGGCGTCGGCGGCGTGCACGGTGGACGTGAGCACCACGGGGATGCCGGCGGCGGCCGCGATCCGGGCCGCCTCGACCTTGGTGACCATGCCGCCGGTGCCGACGCCGGCCTTGCCCGCGGTGCCGATCTCCACGTGCGCCAGGTCCTGCGGTCCCCGCACCTCCGCTATCCGCGAGGTGCCGGGCCTGCTGGGGTCGCCGTCGTACACGCCGTCCACGTCCGACAGCAGGACCAGCAGGTCGGCCCGTACGAGATGGGCGACGAGCGCGGCGAGGCGGTCGTTGTCGCCGAAGCGGATCTCGTCCGTGGCAACGGTGTCGTTCTCGTTGACGAGGGGCAGCGCGCCCATCGCGAGGAGCTTGTCCAGGGTCCGCGCGGCGTTGCGGTGGTGGGCGCGGCGGCTGGTGTCGTCGGAGGTGAGCAGCACCTGGCCGACCCGGACGCCGTGGCGGGCGCAGGACGCGGTGTACCGGGCCACCAGGAGGCCCTGTCCGACGCTGGCGGCGGCCTGCTGCCGGGCCAGGTCCCGGGGGCGGCGGCGCAGTCCGAGGGGGGCGAGGCCGGCGGCGATGGCGCCGGAGGAGACGAGGACGATCTCCTTCTCCCCGCCGCTGCGGTACTTGGCGAGAACGTCCACCAGGGCGTCGACACGGTCGGCGTCGAGCCCGCCCGCGGCCGTGGTCAGCGAGGAGGAGCCCACCTTGACGACGATCCTGTGGGCCTGTGCCACGGCCTGCCTTGCCCCTGCCACCTGCGGTCCGTCCCCTTCACGTGTGTCTCGCCCCTGCTGCACGGCGATGACCGTTCCCCTCGCAATCTATGCCAAGAAGCGGGAGAGGTACCCATTGGTCCACTCCGCGGACGGCATCGGGCAGCGTCCGGGACGGGGAGGCGTCCGGGAGCCGGCCCGTCCGCGCGCCCGTGCCCCTGCGGAAGGGCTCCGCAGGGTCTCTCGCGGTGCCGGCACTGCGCGGCTTCCGGCATTCGCCGCGTCGGGGCGGTGCTCGTTCGTCCGGGACGTCTGCGACCATGAGGCCATGCGAACGGGCGGTGGGGTACGGGCGGGTGTGGTGGCGGTCTGCGGCGCCTTGTTGACGATGTCCCTGGCGGCGTGCGGCAGTTCGGGCCACGGGTCCGCCGCGGCGGCCGGCGGCCAGGGGGACCGCGCACCGCTGCGGAACACGAACCTGAAGCGAATACCGGGCATCGGCGACACGTTGTGGCACCGCGTACCGGCCGGCTCCCGCCAGGTGGTCGCCGTCTACGGCGCGGACCGCAACTCCCCCGCCTCGACCGTCGTGCTCTTCGTCAAACACGGCTCCACCTGGCAGCGGACCTTGTCCTGGGCGGCCCACAACGGACGGAGGGGCTGGACGACGGACCATCACGAGGGCGACCAGCGCAGCCCGGTGGGCGTCTTCACGCTGAGCGACGCGGGAGGGGTGCTGGACGCCCCGGCGGCCAAGCTGCCGTACACCAAGTCCGTGTCGTTCCAGGCCCCCCACTACTGGAACAAGCGGTACTGGCACGACTTCGACTACGTCATCGCCATCGACTACAACCGGGTCGAAGGCACTCCGCCCAACGACCCGACCCGGCCGCTGGGCCAGTCCAAGGGCGGCAGCATCTGGCTGCACATGGACCACGGCAGCGGGACGTCGGCGTGCGTCAGCCTGCCCAAGAGCGCGATGGAGTACCTGCTCCGCACCCTGGACCCCGGACAGCACCCGGTCGTGGTGATGGGAGACAAGGCGGAGCTGAACGCCTGACGGTCCGACAGGGGAACGGCACCCGGACGGGGATCACGCCTCAGGGTGCCGGTGGCGCCATCCCTGCCAGGCGGACTCGATCATGTCGTCCAGGCCGTGGCGGGCCGTCCAGCCGAGTTCCTCGTGGATGCGGTCCGCCGCCGCGACCACACGCGCCGGATCGCCGGGACGACGGTCGGCCACCTCGGGCGTCAGGTGCTCGTTCCCGGTGACCTTCAGGATGCGGTCCACCATCTCCCGGACGGAACTCCCCTCGCCACGCCCGATGTTGAGGGTGAGGGACGTGCCCTCCGGGGCATCGCGGAGGCGCAGTGCAGCGGCCACGTGGGCGGAGGCGATGTCCTGGACGTGAATGTAGTCGCGCACGCAGGTGCCGTCCGGCGTGGCGTAGTCGTCGCCGAAGATCCGCGGAGCCCCGCTGGCCTCGAGCCGCTCGAACACCATGGGGACGAGGTTGAAGACACCCGTGTCGGCCAGCTCCGGGGCCGCCGCGCCCGCCACGTTGAAGTAGCGCAGGGAGGCGGCACGCAGGCCGTGGGCGCGCACGGCGGCCTTGATCAGCCACTCGCCGACCAGCTTGGTCTCGCCGTAGGGGCTCATCGGCACGCAGGGGCTGTCCTCCGTGACGAGGTCCACGTCCAGCATCCCGTAGACGGCGGCGGAGGAGGAGAAGACGAGGCTGTCGACGCCGCCGACCGTCATCGCCTCCAGGAGGGTCTGCAGACCGGTGACGTTCTCCCGGTAGTAGTGGAGCGGCCGCTCGACCGACTCCCCGACCTGCTTCTTGGCCGCGATGTGCACCACGCCCGTCACAGCATGATCACGAATCGTCCGCTCCAGGAGCGACCCGTCCAGCACGCTGCCCACCACCAGCGGCACGGCGGCGGGCACCCGCTCGGCGCTGCCGGTCGAGAGGTCGTCGTACACGACCACCCGCTCCCCGCCTGCGGCCATGGCCCGCACCACATGTGCACCGATGTATCCGGCGCCTCCCGTGACCAGCCAGCTCATCCTCATGCCTCCCGGGTCTTCGTCACTGGACAGCAGACTCGTCCATAAGACCCGGAAAATCGAGTCCGGCATTTTGGGCATACCGCAAAACGGGTGGGTGCGGACAATTTCACCAGCTCTCCGGAGAGCGGCACCGGGCGCCCCCTAACAGGGCTCCGGGACTGTGGTAAGCCCTTGAACCGTCTCGCTACCTTGCCCACGGAAACTTCAAGTGAATCCCTTACGCTGATGCGGCAGCGCACTTCGGGGCCGTCGGCGGGCGGAGCGCCCTCTGGTCCCAGCTCACGCTCTCGTGGTCGGTTCTCGGAACAGGTTGTAAGGATGCCCAGACTCTCTCTCGTCGTCCCTGCCTTCAAGGTGCAGGGCTACCTGGCCGAGTGCCTTGACTCGGTGCTGGGGCAGGACTACACGGACTTCGAGGTCATCGCGGTCGATGATTGCTCACCGGACGGGTCGGGCGCCATCCTCGACGAGTACGCGGATCGGGACGCGCGCATTCATGTGATTCACCTCACGGAGAACGTGGGCCTCGGGCGCGCGCGCAACGCCGGGCTGGAGCAGGCCCGGGGCGACTACGTGCTGTTCCTGGACAGCGACGACACCCTGTCCGAGGGGGCGCTCCGAGCGATATCCGACCGGCTCGAAGCCACCGGAGACCCGGAGATACTCGTCTACGACTACGCCCGCAGCTACTGGGACGGCCGTGTCCGCCCCAACCAGCGGGCGGACCTGCTCAAGGGCGACGGACCGGACGTCTTCCCGCTCTCCGACCGGCCGCAACTGCTCGAGCTGCTGCAGATCGTCTGGAACAAGGCATACCGCCGGGACTTCATCACCCGCCTCGGCCTCACCTTCCCGCCCGGGTACTACGAGGACGCGCCCTGGACGTTCTGCTCCATGATCAGCGCGGAGCGCATCGCCGTGCTGGACCGGGTCTGTGTGATGTACCGGCAGCGGCGCGAGGGCGGCAACATCCTCAAGACGGTCAGCCGCAAGCACTTCGACGTGTTCGACCAGTACCGCCGCGTCTTCGACTTCGTCGACGCCCACGCCGAACTCGGCCGGTGGCGCGCGCTGTTGTTCCGCAAGATGGCCGACCACTACCTGACCATCCTGGAGCGGCCCGACCGGCTGCCGCAGAACGCCCGCGCCGAGTTCTTCCACCGGGCCTCGGCCGACTACCGTGCCCGTCTCCCCCAGGACTTCCGGCGGCCCGGGGGCGGCCGCGGCCACAAGTACGCGATGCTGGAGCGGAACGCCTACACCACCATGGCCGGCGCCACGGCGGCACTGAAGTTCCGCAAGGCCGTCAAGAGCCGTACGCGCAGCGCGCTCAACAAGTCCAAGCGCAGCGCGATGGGCGTCTTCTACCAGTCGCAGCTGAGGTTGCCGCTGGACGAGAACCTGGCGGTGTTCTCCGCCTACTGGAGCCGTAGCGTCTCGTGCAACCCGGCGGCCATCGACGCCGAACTCGCCCGTCTCGCCCCGCACATCCGCCGTGTGTGGGTCATCCGGCCGGACGCGGCGGGCCAGGTACCCGAGGGCGTGGAGCACGTCCGGGTGGGCTCACGCGAGTACTGGGCGGCCCTCGCGCGGGCCAAGTACCTCGTCAACAACGTCAACTTCGCCGACGCCGTGGTCAAGCGCGAGGGCCAGATCCATCTGCAGACGCATCACGGCACGCCGCTGAAGACCATGGGGCTCGACCAGCGCCGGTACCCGGCCTCGACGAACATGGACTTCGACAAGCTCCTCGAGCGCTGCGACCGCTGGGACTTCAGCATCAGCTCCAACCGGTTCTCGACGGCGGTGTGGGAGCGGGTGTACCCCAGTTCGTACGTCTCCCTGGAGAGCGGCTACCCGCGCAACGACATCCTCGTGAACGCCACGTCCGACGACGTGCGCCGGGCGCGCAGCGCGATCGGGCTGGCCAATGGCACCAAGGCGTTCCTGTACATGCCCACCCACCGCGAGTACCAGCCCGGGTTCACCCCCAGCCTCGACCTCGCCCGCCTCGCCGACGACCTGGGGCCCGGCGTGACCCTGCTGGTGCGGGGCCACTACTTCTACGGCAACTCCGCGCACATCACCGATCTGCGTCGCAGCGGCCGGATCGTCGACGTCTCGGGGCACGCCCGGGTGGAGGAGCTGTACCTCGCCGCCGACGCGTTGATCACGGACTACTCCTCGGCGATGTTCGACTACGCCGTCCTGGACCGGCCGGTCGTCATCTACGCTCCCGACTGGGACATCTACTCCGCGGTCCGCGGCACCTACTTCAACCTGCTGGAGGAGCCGCCCGGCGCGGTGGCCACCTCACAGGCCGAGCTGATCAGGCTGCTCGTGTCGAACGAGTACGCCGGCCATGACGCGGCGAAGCGCCGCGACGCCTTCCGCCGCCGCTTCTGCGAATTCGACGACGGGCATGCGGCGGAACGCGTGGTGCGCCGGGTGTTCCTCGGCGAGGAGATCCTGCCGGTCGTCCCGTTCTCCGAACGCTCCCATGCTCCGACCCCCGCCCAGGCGCTCGACCTGGCCCAGCGGGCCTGACCCATGAAAGGACATCCCCTGGCCATGGCCCCTCGGCTCAGTGTCATCGTTCCCATCTACGACGTCGAGCGCTATCTGCCGGCCTGTCTCGACTCGCTGGCGGCCCAGACCTTCCAGGACTTCGAGGTCCTGATGGTGGACGACGGTTCGCCCGACGGCTCGGCGGCCATCGCCGAGACGTATGCGGCACGCGACCCCCGCTTCCGCCTGATACGCAAGGAGAACGGAGGTCTGGGGGCGGCCCGCAACACCGGCATGGCCCACATGGCCGCCGAGTCGGAGTTCCTGACGTTCGTCGACAGCGACGACCTCATACCGCCCGACGCCTACCGCCTGATGACAGGCAGCCTGGACGACACCGGCTCCGACTTCGCCACCGGCAACGTTTTCCACCTCAAGGGCGAGAAGTCGTGGCAGGTGCCGCTGATGCGGATGCTCGCGGGCGAGGCCCGCCAGCGCACCCACATCTCCCGCTACGGCAAGCTCGTCGCCGACCGGATCGCCTGCAACAAGGTGTTCCGCCGGACGTTCTGGGAGAAGAACGGCTTCGCCTTCCCCGAGGGCCGCCTGTACGAGGACACGCCCGTCACCATGCGGGCCCACTATCTCGCCGAGACCGTCGACGTCATCTCCGAGCCGTGCTACTACTGGCGGCTGCGCGAGGGCGAGTCCGCGCCCTCCATCACGCAGCGCCGCACCGATCCGGCCGGCGTGCGCGACCGCGTCACCTCCGTGCTGGAGATCAGTGCCTTCCTGGCCGAGCAGCCCGGCGAGACCTTCGCCCGGCTCAAGCAGGAGTACGACACCCGGGTGCTCCTGGACGACCTGCGGCTGTTCCTCAACGTGGTGCCCGACGGAGACGAGGAGTACCGCGCCGAGTTCCTGCGGTCGGCCAACCGCTTCCTGGACCGCATCGACCCCAAGGTCGTCATGGCGCTGCCGGCCGATCTGCGGGTGCAGTGGCTCCTGGTGCGCAAGCACCAGCTCGACGAGCTGATCACCCTGCTGGCCGGGCAACGGCGCAGAGAGGCCGTCGAGGTCAGCGGCCTGGTGCGCAAGTACGCCTCCTTCCCGTCCCTGGCCGACGCCCGTCTCGACCTCCCCCGCAAGGCGCTGCGCATCGACCAGGACCTGGAGATGCACGCTCCGTTGCAGGAGGTGAGCTGGTCGGAGGGCAAGCTGGTGCTGTCCGGCAACGCCTGGATCGACAAGATCGACCTGTCGTCGAAGCGCTCCTCCGTGAAGATCCTGCAGTTGCGCAAGGACCGCTCCCGGCGCCGCCTCGTGCTGCCCGCCCGGAACGTGGAGCGCCCGGAGTGCACCACCGAGTCCGGCCAGGACCGCTACAACTACGACTGGGCGGGCTGGGAGGCCACCGTCGACCCGGCGCGGCTGCGCAAGGGCGGCGAGTGGCAGGAGGGCCTGTGGCACGTGGGGCTCGGTCTCTACGCCTCCGGCCTGGTGCGCCGCCTCGCCGTGCACTCCAGTGGCGGCAGCGCCTGCAACTTCCCGCCCTACAGGTGGCTGAGCCCCGACTTCCGGCTGCTGCCGTCCATCGAACGCGGCGCGCTCAAGCTGCGGGTGGAGAAGGTTCGGGCAGTGGTCACCGGCCGGACGCTGGAGGGCGACCGGATCAAGGTCACCGGTGAGATCCGGGTGCCGCTCGCCGCGGACGAGCAGGTGGCGCTGCGCGTGAAGAACCAGAAGGGCGCCGAGGTGCACAAGTACCCGGTGACCGTGAGCGAGAAGAGCGGCACCCACCGGTTCTCGGTCGAGGTTCCGGTGGCCGACATCGCGCTGGTGTTCCACGAGGGCGTCGACGCCAAGGCCCAGCCGGAGAGCCGTACCTGGTCCACCGCGCTGGTCGCCACGGACCCGCGGGGCACCGAGCGCGAGTTCAGCACCGTGCTCCAGGAGGGCCTGGCCGACGTGCGGTTCGCGCTGCCCGCGTCGCTGGGCGAGCAGGCCGCCCTGTGCGAACTGGCCGTTGTCGGCGGCCACAACGGCTACCTCAAGTTCGCCGGGCGCACCCAGCGCGCCGTGATCGACCGGGTCCGCGTGCAGGACGGCCGCATCACCCTTGCGGCGCACGCCGACCCCCGGCTCGCCGGGGCCCGGTTCCTGCTCAAGCCCCGCAGCCGCTTCGAGGAGCGCTTCGTGGAGGCACGCTGGTTCGAGGACGGCCGCTTCGAGGTCGCCTTCGACCCCTCCACGCTCGGTGGCAACGGCAACGTACCCCTGCGCGCGGGCCGCTGGAACCTCTTCCTGCGTCCGGCGGATGGAACGTCGCCCGACGTGCCGTTCGTCACCGACCGGCTTGCCGCCGCCCAGTTCCCCCTGCGCGCCGAACTGGGCGGCCGTCTCTACGTGCTGGAGAACCGCTGGGCCGACTTCCCCCAGCTGAACTGCCGCTCCGAGCTGAGCGACCTGGAGCGCGGTCCGTACCGCCAGAAGCAGCTCCGCCGCGAGCTGTACCAGCCGCTGCGGCAGCAGCCGCTGAAGGAGCAGGTCTTCTACCTCAGCTACAACGGCAAGCAGTTCTCCGACAGCCCGCGGGCCATGTACGAGGAACTGGTCGGCCGTGGAGCGGATCTCAGGCACCTGTGGGCCGTGCGCGACGGACAGGTCATCCTGCCCGACAATGTCGAGCGGATACGGATGTGGGGTCGCGAGTGGTACGAGGCACTGGCCTCCAGCCGCTACATCGTCACCAACGGCCACCTGCCGGACTGGATCGAGCGGCGGACCGGCCAGGTCATCGTGCAGACCTGGCACGGCACCATGCTGAAGAAGATCGGCCACGACATCGACACCCTGCACTTCGACCGCCGCTACCAGGAGAAACTGGCCCTGGAGGCCAAGCAGTGGAGCCTGCTGGTGTCCTCCAACCGCTTCAGCACGCCGATCCTCGAGCGCGCCTTCTCCTACGACGGCGAGATCCTGGAGGCGGGCTACCCGCGCAACGACTACCTCTACTCGCCGGAGAAGGACCAGATCGCCGAACGCGTCAGGAGACGGCTCGGTCTGCCCGACGGGAAGAAGGTCGTGCTGTACGCGCCGACCTGGCGTGACGACCAGTCGCACAGCGCCGGCCAGTACCTGTTCGACCTGCGGATCGACCTGGAGGACGCGCAGCAGCGGCTGGGCGACGACCACGTGCTGCTCATCCGCCGCCACTCCAACGTGGTGGACGCGGTGCCCGGCGCCGGCAACGGGTTCGTCTGGGACGCGTCCGAGTACCCGGACATCGCCGACCTCTACGTCGCGGCCGACATCATGATCACGGACTACTCGTCGGTCATGTTCGACTACGCCCACCTGCGGCGGCCCATGCTGTTCTTCACCTACGACCTGGAGCACTACCGGGACACGCTGCGCGGCTTCTACTTCGACTTCGAGAAGGACTCGCCCGGCCCGCTGCTCTTCACCTCCAAGGAGCTGGTGGACGCGATCCGCGACATCGACCAGGTGTCGGCCGAGTACCAGGAGCGCTTCGACCGCTTCCACCACCTGTTCTGCGACCTGGACGACGGCCACGCCTCCGCGCGGGTCGTGGACCGGATGCTGGAGCAGAGCCGGGAACTGTGACGCGACGGCGGTGACGGAACGGGCCGGGCCCGCAGGACGTGTCCTGCGGGCCCGGCCCGTTCCGTGGGGCGCCACCGCCGCGCGCCGCGGGCGGCGGTGCGGTCACAACCGCACGGTCTTCACCGCGAACTGGCACAGCGCCGTGAAGTAGGGCCGCAGTTCGGTCCGCTCGGCACGGGCCTTCGGCGCGTGCGGCGGCGTGGTCGCACCCAGGTTCCGGCGGGCCTTGCGCACGGCCCGGCCCACCAGGGACGGCCGGCCGGCAGGACCGCCCGCGGCGGCGGAGCCGGTGGTGAGGACGGGCCGCGGGAAGGTGAACACATCGATCGGCTTGAGCACGTCGGAGGCCAGCTTCGCCAGGGCCACCCGGGGCGCCCCGGCCTCAGGGCGGACCCAGAGGTCCCAGATGACCTCCTTGTCCTCCTGGCCGGTGTGCTCGCGCGCCAGGGTCTCGCAGTCGATCACCGCCGCGATCGTGCCGTCCCCGGCGTCCTGCACGGGGAAGGTGAGCAGGCGCTTCTTGTCGCGCCGGTGTACGGCCTCCACGACCGCGCCCGCGCCCAGCACCGCCCCCCACAGTTCCGCCCGCAGCGTGATGGCCCGCTCGTCCACCCGGACGGGGCCCACCTCGGCGTGCACCTCGCGCAGCGCGCTGCGCACCCGCAGCCGGCCGTCGTCGTGCCGGTAGGGCAGCAGCAGCGCCAGCGAGTGGCGGTACGGCCGGGGCAGGTCCACGGTGAGCAGGTCACGGGTGTCACAGCCGTAGCCGTCGGTGCTCAGCGGCACCTCCGCGCCCGAAGGGGCGGCCAGGAGCGTGTGCCAGGTGCCGTGGGAGAGGCCGAAGTCCCAGGGGATGAGGGCCTCGCCGGCGGCGGACAGGGCGAAACGGTGTTCCTCGACGTCCTTGCCGTCCTTGCGCAGCACCAGCTCGGCGCCCCCGGCCGCCTCGGGCAGCGGGCCGACACCGATGTGCACGCTGCCCTTGTCGTCGACCCGGGCGGTGGCCTGCCGGGGCAGCGCCCTGCGGGCGAACGCCTGCCCGAGGACGGCCTCGAAGCGTTCGCGGCTGGCCGTCTCCTGGAAGCGCTCGGCGTTGCGCACCGCGTTCCCGGACATCGTGCGCCGCAGTTCGTCGTCCTGGACCAGCCGCAGGATCGCCCGGGCCATCTCGTCCACGTCGCCGCGCGGGACGATCAGGCCGTCCTCCCCGTGGGTGAGGATGTTGCGCGGGCCGTGGTCGGCGTCCGTGCTGACGACGGGCAGCCCGGCCGCCATCGCCTCCACGACGACGTTGCCGAACGCCTCCCGCTTGGAGGGCAGCACGAAGACCGAGCCCTTGCCGAACTCGGGCGTGACCGGGGCGGCGAGGCCCATCAGCAGGATGCTGTTGGACAGCCCCAGTTCCTCGATGCGAGCGCGCAGCTTGGACTTCTCGGCGCCGTTCCCGTAGATGCGCAGGGTCCAGTCGGGCGCCTGGGCGTGGACCTGGGCGAACGCGTCGACGAGGAGCGCGTGGTTCTTGTTGTCGGTGAGGTGGCCGGCGGAGATCACGACCTTGTTGGTGCCCTTGGAACGGATGGGTGCGGCGGGCACGCAGTTGGGCATCACCGCGAGCCGGTCCCGCACCCCGGGCACCTGCCGGCCGATGCTCTCGACCTCCTCGGGCGTGAGTGCCGTCAGCGCGTCCAGGGCCAGATAGGCCGGGAAGAGCCGCTCCTTGATGTCCGTGGCGTAGATGGACGGCATCGAGTGCTCCTGGGTGACCTTGAGGTAGGTCCCCGGCGCCTGCGCGAGCATGATGGTGTTGCGCGGGCTGGAGCTGACCACGACGTCGGCGTCCGTGTCGGCGAGGTACTGCAGCAGCCGGAGTTCGGCGAGCCGGCTGACGACCGGCTTCTTCGCGCCGGCGTTGAGCGGGTAGAACAGCGGGAACTTGTCCACGAGCGGGTCGTCCACGTCGGACACCGGCGAGTGCGGGCGCAGATCGGTCAGCACCCTCACCGACACCTTGGGGTCGAGCGGGAAGTAGGACTCGTCGCGCACCTTGCGGAGCGCCACGATCTCCACCTGGTGCCGTTCGGCCAGCGCTCCGGCGAGATTCTGGGTCGCGCTCACCACGCCCCCCATGTGGCAGAGGTCACGCACCAGAAATGCGATCTTCAATGTGAAATCCCCACTCAGGGCGCCGCGTGCCGACGCCGTCCTCGGACGTGGTCCGCCCGCTCGGCGGGCAGTGCGCCGCTCGCGGAAGGGACCCTGGGCGTTAGACGGCGGTGGGCAGCAAAGAGTTGTTCATCAGATGGTCACGATTTGAACACATGGATGGGGTCTGCGTGAACAATCGGCTTCGTCCGGGTGGGCGGTCTCACACCAGGTGGACACCCTGAACGTGCGAGGCGCCGTCGGGGCGTCCAGGGCGTGTTGCGAAACGCGCCCTAACGCCTGCTCCGCAGCCGCCGTCCGACGGCGGCCAGCACCCTTGAGGGCGTGTAGCGGCTGCGCCTCGTATACGGTCGGGTCGCCGACTGCGCCTTCGGTTTCGGGTCGGGCCGGGGGACCAGCGTGGTCAGGGCGGTGAGCTCCTCGACGAGCGCCTGCGAGATCAGCAGACAGCGCAGCCGGGAGAGCGGCGGCAGCTGCGCGACGAGTTCCTGCGGGAAGTACTCGCGCAGCAGGCTCCCGGCCAGCTTCACATGCAGGCCGCGGACCTCCTCGGGCAGCTCGGCGAACCGCCCGTCGAAGCGGCCGAGGAGCTCCAGGGTGAGCCAGCGGTACAGCAGTTTGTTGCGCTTGCCGCCCGGCGGGACGTGCGCCGCCACGACGTCCAGTACCTCGCGCAGGTTGTCGTAGAAGGGGGCCGGGTCCGGGACCTGATGGGTCAGGTGCGGGAAGTCGTCGCGCCGTACCAGGTAGTAGCAGTCGTAGTCGGCCACGACGGAGATCGACCGGGCTAGCAGGTAGGCGGGCACGACGAAGACCTGCTCCTCCGCCAGCCGGAGGCCTTCCGCGAACCGCAGCCCGTGTTCCATGACCATCGAGCGCCGGAACAGCTTGTGCGCGGTGAGCGACCAGACGGCCTTGGAGGTGAAGACGTCGCCGCCTTCCACGTTCTGCCGGAAGGGCGTGACCGGGGCCTTGCGCCCGACGCCCTTGATCTTGCCGAGCACCACGTCCGAGCCGTTGCGCTCGGCGGCGGCCACCATGCGTTCCAGTGCCTCGGCACCGAGGTGGTCATCGGGATCCGCGAAGAACAGGAACTCTCCCCCGGCCCGGTCGATGGCCAGGTTGCGGGGGCCGCCCGGCGCCCCGGAGTTCTCCTGGTGCACCACCCGGACCCGGTCGGGGTGACGCTCCGCCCACTCGTCCAGCAGCGCGGCGCTGCCGTCGGTGGAGCCGTCGTCCACCGCGATGACCTCGATGCGGTCGAACCCGAGCGTCTGGCCGGCGACGGATCGGAGACACTCCTCCAGGTACAAGACCGCGTTGTGGACCGGGATGATCACCGAGACCGTGGGACATGCCGAGGGCGCGGGGCCCATGTGTTTCCCCCCATGGAACAGCCTTCACAAGAAAGGTGAAGAGCGACGACCCGTCGCTCCGCACCTTGTTGTTGGGACCATGCTATGCGGCTCGTGAGACCGTTCCGTTGCGCCCGCGCGACAGTCACCGCAAAGTGCTGTAACAGCCGGATGCCCCTGCCGGGGTACTAGGGCGTGTTGCGAAAGTGGCGTCGTCCGCCCGAAGGGCGGGGCCCGCGGCGTCTGGTGCGGTGCATCGCAAGGCGGAGGGTCGTCCGCGTACTGGGCGTACGCGGGCGATCCCGACAACGCGGCGAGGCGCCGTGCCAGGCGTCGCGGGGCAGACGGGACTTTCGCAACACGCCCTAGTCCCAGTCGAACCCGTCGGATTCGTGCTGGGTCTCGTCCCGTTCCGCCTGCCGGTCCCGGCGGCGTTGCGCGGCCGGGCGGGGTGCTTCGAGGCGGTGGTCCTCACCGCGGCGGCCGAGCATCTCGGCGCCCGCCATGATCGAGGGCTCCCAGTCGAAGACGACCGCGTTCTCCTCGGGACCGATGGCGACGCCGTCACCCGCATGGGCGCCCGCCTTCATCAACTCCTCCTCGACACCGAGGCGGTTGAGGCGGTCGGCGAGGTAGCCCACCGCCTCGTCGTTGTTGAAGTCCGTCTGGCGGACCCAGCGTTCGGGCTTCTCGCCGCGTACCCTGAACAGCCCGTCGTCCTCGCGCGTCACCGTGAAGCCGGCGTCGTCGACGGCCTTGGGCCGGATGACGATCCGCGTGGCCTCCTCCTTCGGCCTGGCGGCGCGTGCCTTCGCGACCAGCTCGGCGACCGCGTACGACAGTTCCTTGAGTCCGATGTGGGCCACCGCGGACACCTCGAAGACGCGGTAGCCGCGTGCCTCCAGGTCGGGCCGGACCATCTCGGCCAGGTCCTTGCCGTCCGGCACGTCGACCTTGTTCAGGACGACGATCCGCGGACGGCTGTCGAGCCCGCCGTACTGCCGCAGCTCCTCCTCGATGACGTCGAGGTCGGACACCGGGTCCCGGTCGGATTCCAGGGTGGCGGTGTCCAGGACGTGCACGAGGACGCTGCACCGCTCCACGTGCCGCAGGAACTCCAGGCCCAGGCCCTTGCCCTGGCTGGCGCCCGGGATCAGCCCGGGCACGTCGGCGATGGTGTACACCACCGAGCCGGCCGTCACCACGCCCAGGTTCGGTACGAGGGTCGTGAACGGGTAGTCCGCGATCTTCGGCTTCGCCGCGCTCAGTACGGAGATCAGCGACGACTTGCCGGCGCTCGGGTACCCGACCAGCGCCACATCGGCGACGGTCTTCAGCTCCAGGACGATGTCCTGCACGTCCCCCGGCTCGCCGAGGAGCGCGAACCCGGGTGCCTTGCGCCGTGCGGAGGCCAGCGCCGCGTTGCCGAGCCCGCCCCGGCCGCCCTGGGCGGCGACGTACGACGTGCCGTGGCCGACGAGGTCGGCGAGCACACGGCCGGCCCTGTCCAGAACGACGGTGCCGTCCGGCACCGTCAGGACCAGGTCCTCGCCGTCCTTGCCGGAGCGGTGGCCGCCCTCTCCGGGCTTGCCGTTGGTGGCCTTGCGGTGCGGTGAGTGGTGGTAGTCGAGCAGCGTGGTGACGGACTGGTCGACGGTGAGGATCACATCACCGCCGTGCCCGCCGTTGCCGCCGTCCGGGCCGCCCAGCGGCTTGAACTTCTCGCGATGCACGGAGGCACAGCCGTGGCCTCCGTTACCCGCGGCGACATGCAGTTCGACGCGGTCCACGAAGGTGGTCATGGTGAGGTGCCTCCAGCGCTCGAAGTCCGTGCGGCTCTGTCCGCCGCGTCGGACGCTTGTCTGCGTAACACGCGAAAGGCGGACCCGCCTTCCCAGCCGGGAAGTGAGGTCCGCCTCGCGAGGATTCGGTCAGGCGACCGGAACGACGTTCACGACCTTGCGGCCGCGGTGGGTACCGAACTCCACCGCACCGGCCTGCAGAGCGAACAGCGTGTCGTCGCCGCCACGGCCCACGCCCGCCCCCGGGTGGAAGTGGGTGCCGCGCTGACGGACCAGGATCTCACCCGCGTTGACGACCTGACCGCCGAAGCGCTTCACGCCCAGCCGCTGGGCGTTGGAGTCGCGGCCGTTCCGGGTGGACGATGCGCCCTTCTTGTGTGCCATCTGTTCTCAGTCCCTTACTTCGCAGCCGTGGGGATCGCCGTGACCTTGATCGCCGTGTACTGCTGGCGGTGGCCCTGACGACGGCGGTAGCCGGTCTTGTTCTTGTAGCGCAGAATGTCGATCTTCTGGCCCTTGTGGTGGTCCACGACCTCGGCCTGGACCTTGATACCGGCCAGCACCCACGGGTCGCTGGTCACGGCGTCGCCGTCGACAACGAGCAGGGTCGAGAGCTCGACCGTGTCGCCAACCTTGGCGGTGGAAATCTTGTCAACCTCAACGATGTCGCCGACAGCAACCTTGTGCTGGCGACCACCGCTGCGCACGATGGCGTACACGCGGATCTCTCCATCTCTCGCTCGGAACGAAGCCCCTGACGCCAGCCGCTCACACGGGCCCGCAGGACCCGATGCATCCACGAGGACGAGCGGCCTCCCCCGTCCCGACCGGCCGTGACGGCCACCGGGGCGGGAGGTGAGGTGCTCAGGGGTTGGCGTACATGGAACACGCCGACGGTCAAGATTACGGGGCCCGCCCCGCAGGGGTCAAACCGGGCCCCTGCTCATCCGGTGACCGGGGCGACCGCGGCGACGTAGTCCGTGTACGCCTCCTTGATCCCCGTGGGCGACAGCGCGAGGTGCTCCAGGATCGTGTAACGGCCGGGCCGGGTCTCCGGCGCGAACTCCACGGCCCGGACGAACTCGTCGTCGGTGAACCCGATCTCCTGCGCCACCACCGGCAGACCGTGCCGGTGCAGCGTCTCGGCCGTCAGCCGGGAACCGTCGTGATCACCACGCAGGTGCATGGCGAACGCCGCGCCGAGCCCGACCTGCTCCCCGTGGCTGGCCGCCCGCTTGGGATACAGCAGGTCGAGCGCGTGGCTGATCTCGTGACAGGCGCCGGACGAGGGACGGGTGTGCCCGGCGATCGACATGGCGATGCCCGACAGCACCAGGCCCTCGGAGAGCACGGTCAGGAATCCGTCGTCACCGCAGCCGCCCGGGTGCCGCAGCACGGCCTCGCCCGCCTGGCGGGCCATCGCCGCGGCGAGCCCGTCGACCTTCTCACCGTTGACGCGGTGGGACAGCTCCCAGTCCGCGACCGCGGAGATGTTGGACACGGCGTCGCCGACACCCGAGCGCACGAAGCGGATCGGCGCCTCCCGTATCACCGCGAGGTCGACGAGCAGCGCGATGGGTGTCGGCACACCGTAGGACCCGCGACCCGCGTCGTTGTCCAGGATGGACACCGGCGAGCAGATACCGTCGTGGGAGAGGTTGGTGGCCACGGCGACCATGGGCAGGCCGATGCGCGCCGCGGAGTACTTCGCGCAGTCGATGACCTTGCCGCCGCCCAGGCCCACCACCGCGTCGTACCGGCCGGACTTCATCTCGTCGGCCAGCCGGACCGCGTCGTCGAGGGTGCCGCCGCCGACCTCGTACCAGGTGGCGCCGGGCAGCGAGGGGGCGAGCCGCTCGCGCAGCCGGGCCCCGGAGCCGCCGCTGACCGCGACGGCGAGCCGGCCGGAGTGCGAGATGCGCTGGTCGGCGAGCACGGAGGCCAGGTCCTCCAGGGCACCGGGGCGGATGTCGACGACGACCGGCGAGGGGATCAGCCGCGTCAGTACCGGCATGCGATCTCCCGACCCCGGGCCAGGTCGTCGTGGTTGTCGATCTCGACCCACGGAATGTCGCCGATCGGCGCCACGTCGATCGTGAAGCCGCGGTCGACCAGCTCCTGGTAGCCGTCCTCGTAGTAGAGCTGGGGGTCCCGCTCGAAGGTGGCCCGCAGGGCGTCGGCGAGGTCGGCGGCGGCGTCGCCCTCGATGAGGGTGACGCCGATGTACTCGCCGGTCGCCTCGGACGGCTCCATCAGCTTGGTGATCCTCCGGACACCCTTGCCGGGGTCCACGACGACCTTCATCTCCTCGTCGGCGAGATCCTTCACCGTGTCGAGGGCGAGGATGATCCTCCTGCCGTCGCCGCGGGCGGCCAGCAGCGTCTTCTCCACGGAGACCGGGTGCACCGTGTCCCCGTTGGCCAGGATCACGCCCTCCTCGAGCACGTCACGGCCGCACCACAGGGAGTAGGCGTTGTTCCACTCCTCGGCCTTGTCGTTGTCGATGAGGGTGAGCTTGAGGCCGTACTTCCGTTCGAGGGCCGCCTTGCGCTCGTACACGGCCTCCTTGCGGTAGCCGACGATGACCGCGGCCTCGGTCAGACCCACCTCGGCGAAGTTGCCGAGCGTGAGGTCGAGCACGGTCACGGCGTCCGGCCCGTCCTCCGGGCCCACCGGCACCAGCGCCTTGGGCAGGGTGTCGGTGTAGGGACGCAGACGCCGTCCGGCGCCGGCCGCCAACACGAGGCCTATCATCGCGGTTCTCTCCTTACCTTCCGCATTCCGCCGAGGCTGCGGGGAAGGGCACCCCGGCGTCACAGCTGTCAGTCGGGCGCGGCCCGTCGCACGGTGCCGCGATCCCGTCGGACGCCGAGTGGTCCTGCCCGCTTCGGGCAGGACCACTCGGCGTCCGCGATCGGGTCAGCCCTCGCCGGCGGAGGCCGAGACGGACGGCGCCGTCTGCTGCGCCGCCGCCGTCTTCTTCGAGGCCGCCTTCGCCGCCTTCTTGACGGTCGTCTTCTTCGCGGCCGTCTTCTTGGCCGCGGTCTTCTTGGCGACGGCCTTCTTGGCGACGGTCTTCTTGGCCGCGGCCTTCTTCGCCGTGGCCTTCTTGGCCGTCTTGCGCGCCGCCTTCTTGGCGGGCGCCGGCACCTCCGGCTCGGCCTCGGCCTCGGTCGCGGCCTCGGTCACGGCCTCAGCCTCGGCTCCGGCGGGGGCCTCCGTCTCTCCCGCCGACGGGACGACCACGACGGCCGCCTCCTCGGACGAGGTGGGCGCGGTGGCCTTGCGCACGGCACGGCGACGCGGACGGGCCGGAGCGGCGCTCTCGGCGGGCGCCTCGGCCGGTTCGGCGGCCTCCTCGGCACCGGCCCGCGGCGCGGCCTCGGCGGGTTCCGCCTCGGCCCGCGGCTCGGGCTCGGGCTCGGGCTCGGGCTCGGTGACGGTCACCACGACCTCCTCGGCCGTGCTCGGCGAACCGGCCGGAGCCGACACCTTGCGGGTGGCGCGGCGGCGCGTACGGCCCTTGGGAGCGGCTTCCTCCTCGGCCGGAGCGGGCGCCTCGGCGACCGGCTCCTCGGCGACGGGCTTCTCGAGGACCGGCTCCTCGGCCGCCACCGGCTCCGGCTCTGCGGCCGCCACCGGCTCCGGTTCCGCGGCCGGCGCCGGCTTCGGCGCACGCTCGTCGGTACGGGACTTCGGGGCCCGCTCCTCGGTCCGAGGCGCGCCCGCCGGAGCCGACGCCCGCCGGCTCGTCCGGCGGCGCGCACGGCCGCGGGAGGCGGCGGCCTCCGCCTCGGCGACGCTGCTGTACAGCTCCTCGTCCGGCGCGAACGCCTCCGCCGCGGCTGGCTCGGGCAGTGCGACGGCCGCCGCGGCCGCGGGAACCGCCTCGGCCTCCTCGGCGGGCACCTCGGCCTCCGTGACCGCCGCCTCACGCGTCTCGGGCTCCTGCTCGGCACCACCCCGGCCGCGCTTCTTGCGCTTGCCGCCGGCGGCCGGCGGGGCGGCCTGGTCCATGTGCACGATCAGGCCGCGGCCGTTGCAGTGGACGCAGGTCTCGGAGAAGGACTCCAGCAGGCCCTGTCCGACGCGCTTGCGCGTCATCTGCACGAGCCCCAGCGAGGTCACCTCGGCGACCTGGTGCTTGGTGCGGTCCCGGCCCAGGCACTCCAGCAGGCGCCGCAGCACCAGGTCCCGGTTGGACTCCAGCACCATGTCGATGAAGTCGATGACGATGATGCCGCCGAGGTCGCGCAGCCGCAGCTGACGCACGATCTCCTCGGCCGCCTCCAGGTTGTTCCTGGTGACGGTCTCCTCGAGGTTGCCGCCCTGGCCGGTGAACTTGCCGGTGTTGACGTCGATGACGACCATCGCCTCGGTCCGGTCGATCACCAGCGAACCCCCGCTGGGCAGCCAGACCTTGCGGTCCAGCGCCTTGGCGAGCTGCTCGTCGATCCGGTGGGTGGCGAAGACGTCGACCTCGCTGGTCCACCTCTGCAGGCGTTCGGCGAGATCGGGCGCGACGTGCGAGACATAGCCGTGGATGGTTCCCCACGCCTCGTCGCCGCTGACGATGACCTTGGAGAAGTCCTCGTTGAAGATGTCGCGCACGACCCGGACGGTCATGTCCGGCTCGCCGTACAGCAGCGTCGGCGCGCCGCCGTTCTTCGACTTCTTCTGGATCTCCTCCCACTGGGCCTGCAGCCGCTCGACGTCCCGGCGCAGCTCCTCCTCGCTCGCGCCCTCGGCGGCGGTGCGCACGATGACGCCCGCGTCCTCGGGGACGATCTTCTTGAGGATGGTCTTCAGCCGGGCCCGCTCGGTGTCGGGCAGCTTGCGGCTGATGCCGGTCATCGAGCCCTCGGGCACGTACACCAGGTAGCGGCCGGGCAGGGAGACCTGGCTGGTCAGCCGGGCGCCCTTGTGTCCGATCGGGTCCTTGGTGACCTGGACGAGGACCGACTGCCCGGACTTCAGCGCGGACTCGATGCGCCGCGGTCCGCCCCCGAAGCCCAGCGCCTCGAAGTTGACCTCACCCGCGTACAGGACGGCGTTGCGGCCCTTGCCGATGTCGATGAAGGCGGCCTCCATCGACGGCAGGACGTTCTGCACCTTGCCCAAGTAGACGTTGCCGACGTACGAGGTCGACTGCTCCTTGTTGACGTAGTGCTCCACGAGCACACCGTCCTCGAGCACGCCGATCTGCGTACGGTCGCCGTTCTGCCGGACCACCATGACGCGCTCGACGGCCTCGCGGCGGGCGAGGAACTCGGCCTCCGTGATGATCGGCACCCGGCGGCGGCCCTGCTCGCGACCCTCGCGGCGGCGCTGCTTCTTGGCCTCCAGGCGCGTCGAACCCTTGATGGACTGCACCTCGTCGCTGGGGTGCTCCTCCTTCTTGCGGGGCTCGCGGATCTTGACGACCGTGCGCTCGGGCTCGTCGGCGGCCAGCTCGCCGCCGGCCTCCTCACCGGCCCGGCGGCGGCGCCGCCGGCGGCGACGGCTGCCGGCCGTGGTGGCGTAGGAACCCGGCTCCTCGCCGCGCTCCTCCTCGGCCTCCTCGATGTCCTCCTCCACCTGCTCGGCGGTGTCCTCGGCGTCCTGGGCGGCCTGTTCGGCGGCGAGTTCCTCGCCCTCCGCGCCCTCGGCGGCCTCACCACGACGGCGGCGACGGCCGCCGCGGCGACGGCGGCGCCGCGCGCCGGACTCCTCGCCTTCCTCGCCCTCGGCGGCCTCCTCGGGCTCTTCGGCCTCCTCCACCTCTTCGGTGGTCTCGGGCGCGGGCGCCGCGGCCTCCTCCTCGCCCCGGCGGCGACGACGGCGGCGCGGGGCGGCGGCCTCCTCGGCCTCCTCGGCCGCCTCCGGCTCCTCGGGCTCCTCGGGCGTCGCGGCCTCTGCGGCGGCGGCAGCGGCGGCCCGCTCCGGGGTCTGGAACATGGGCTCGGCGAACACCGGCGCCTGGAACACGGCGACGGTGGGCCGTGCGGGCCGCTGCGCGGCCTCGGCCGTCTCCTCGGCGGCGGGCTGCGCGGGCTCCGCGAAGCCGCCGGCGGCCTTGCGGACGGCGCGACGGCGGGTGCGACGCGGGGCGGCCTCCTCGGCCGCCGGCTCCGCCTCGGCGGCGGGGGCCTCGGCACCGGCCGGGGGGACGGCCTCGGTGACGGGAGTCTCGGCCTCGGCGGCAGGAGCCTCGGCGACGGCGGCCTCCTCGGCCCCGGTCTCCTCCGCGGCGGGCGCGGGCACCCGGCGGGCGGCCCGGCGACGGGTGCGGCGGGGGGCCTCCTCCTCGGCGGCGGCTTCCACGGCGGCGGGGGCTTCCACGGCGGCGGGGGCTTCCACGGCGGCGGGCGCCGACTCGGCGGCCTCGCTCACCGGCGCCTCCTCGGCCTCCGCGGCGACGGGCTGGGTCTCGACGGCCCCGGGGGGCTCGGTGGCCTCGGCAGTCGTCGGGGCTCCGGCGGGCGAGGCGGCACGGCGCGTGGTCCGACGACGTGTGCGCCGCGGGGCCTCCTCCTCGGCGACCGGCTCGGCCGTCTCCGCAGCCTCGGCGGCGGGCGCCTCGGCAGCCTCGCCACCCGCCGGCACCACGACCTCCACGGCCTCCGCAGCCACCGGCGCACCGGCAGGCGCAGACGCACGCCGCGTCGCACGACGACGCGCACGAGGCGCAACCGCCTCCTCCTCGGCAACCGGCTCAGCCACCTCAGCAGCGGCAGGCGCCTCGGCAGCCTCGGAAACGGCGGCCTCGGCCTCCGCCTCCGTCTCCTGAATCTCTTCGGTCCCGGTGATCTCGGCGTCCTCGACGGCCTCCGCGGCCGGTATGGCCGGCGCGGCCGGGGTCACCACCTCGCCCGCCGCGGTGTCGGCCGACGGCGGGCCCGCCGGGCGCGACGCGGCGCGACGCCGGCGGCGCGGGGGCAGGGTGTCACTGGGGGTGTGGTTTTCGGAACCCTCGATGGGTTCGGTCGGTTCGAGCATGCGGGCGTTTCTCCCGTCAGGCTCCCGGGCGCCGCGCCCGGTCCGGCATCGCCGGTGACGTCCGCGGCTCGCGCGTCGCGCGGTGCCGCCGTCCGGGGCGCGGGCGCCGCACGGGAGCTCTCTGTGTCCTGTCTCGCCGGTTCCGTACGCCATGTACGCACGGCCTGGCGAAAGTCTTGTGGTGGGTGCGCTGCCCGACCCAGGTGGCTCCCGAGTACGAGGGCGGCGCTACGACGTCCGTCCCTACGCGGGACCGCCTTACTCCGGCGCCGTCGCGGCGGCGGATGCGGCGGCCACGGGTGGCTCGGTCGCCGCTGCCTCGCGGTCGGGCGCGAGCGGGTCGGTCACCGTGCCGGTCTCTTCATCGAGCAGCCCCTGCGCCAGCCTGGTCACCGCTGCGGGGACCGGCGGCGCCAGGTCGGCCACGGCGCGGAGACCGGACAGGACGTCGTCGGGTCGTACGGCAGGCGTCACGTGCCGAACAACCAGCCGCAGTATCGCACAGGGCTGGTCGGTCGGCCCATCATGGTGCGCTACCAGGCTGACGACCGCGGCGCGGGCGTCGAACGTGCGCATGCCGTTCTTGGTCAGTCGCTGCACGTCGACGGTCCCGGCCGCGTTGAAGGCCGCCACCGCGCGCTCGGCGTCCGCGGGCACCACGCCGTTCAGGCGCAGCTCCCACACCGACGCCTCGAGCCGGTCGGCGAGCCCGGAGGTGCGGGTCTCGACCGCCTCGACGACGTCGAGCCCGGCGGGCAGCGACTCGTCGAGGAGCTCGCGCAGCATGTCCGGGTCACGCGCCTCGGTGAGCGCGATCTCCAGGTACTCCGCCTCACTGCCCGTGCCGGTGGGTGCGGCATTGGCGTACGACACCTTCGGATGCGGCGTGAACCCGGCCGAGTACGCCATCGGCACCTCGGCCCGGCGCAGCGCACGTTCGAAGGCGCGCTGGAAGTCACGGTGGCTGGTGAACCGGAGGCGGCCGCGCTTGGTGTAGCGCAGTCGGATGCGCTGCACCGCGGGTGCGGGCGGCGGGCCTTCGGGCTGTCGCTTGCCCAGTGTCGTTCAGTCCTTCGTGAGAGCGGTCGTACTGCTACCAAGAGTACGTGTCCCGGCGGCCTTCGGTTCCCGCCGGGAGACCGGCTGCGGCTCAGGGTCGGTACCGAAGAGCAGGCGGCGGGTCTCGGCCCGGGCCTGCCGCACGGTCTCGCGCGCGGTGGCCAGCGCCTGCCGCGCGGCCCGGCCGGCGCTGCGCGCGGCCTCCGCGGCGGGCCGCAGCACCAGGTCGCGGACGACGTGCCCGACAGGCGTCAGGACCGTCCGGTACACCCACCGCACCGGTTCCACGAAGATCCACCGGAAGAGGGTGCCGAGGAAACGGCCCACGGCGAGCGAGAGGTGCCCGGCGACGCGCCACGCGTGGCCGAGCGCGGCGCCGATCTCGCGTCCGACGACCGCGAGGACACGTCCCACCGGGGTGAGGACCCACCGCCAGAGGGCGAGCGCGGGCAGCACGAGCAGGACGCGCACCAGCCGTCCGAGACCGGTCCCTATGCCGGTGAGGAGCGCGCGCCCGAGCCACAGGAGAGCGCCGGCGAGCCGGCCGATGCCGTGTCCCAGAGGGGTCAGCACATGGCGGTACAACCACACCGCCGGAAGGACGGCCAGGTACCGCGCGAGCCAGGCCCCCACCGCCCGGGCCCCGGCCCCCGCCGCGGCCAGGGCGTGACCGATTCCCGTGAGCAGCCACGTCAGGGCATGACCCAGGGGCGTCAGCACGCGCGCGTACAGCCAGGCGATGCCGTGCCCCAGGGGCGTCAGCGCACGGCGGTACAGCCACCGGCCCGGGACGACGACGAGGACCCGGCCGAGCCGGGCGAGGCCCCTGCCGAGCGGAACGAGGGCGTGGCGCCACAGCGTCACCCACGGCCACACGAGCACCGCCCACGCCACCCACAGCAGGGCGCGGCCCGCCGGCCGCAGCACGGTGTCCCGCAGGAACCGCCCGCCGACGGCCAGCACGTCCCACACCATGCGCACCGGCACGACCAGGACGAGCACGACCATCCGCACCGGCAGGCGGACGGCGACGGTGAGACACCCCTCGGCGTGCCGCGGCGGCGGCTTCTCGGGCTCCATACCGGCACAGACGCCTCAGCGCCCCGTACGGATGCGGTGCCACGGCGTCCGTCGCCCCGCTCCCCGCTCCCTGCTCCCCGCTCCCTGCTCCCTGCTCCCTGCTCCCTGCTCCCGACGCGGTGTCTGTTTTCGGCCACTGATGCGGAGGTGGCTGATCCGTATAGGGTGCCTGCGCACCAGGCAAGGGGAAGGAAGACCGCCTTGACCACGATCCAGCACAGCCGGGCAGGACGACGGCAGGCCATGCGCCGCATCCGACCGCGGCGTTCCCCCGCGATACCCCTGCTCCTGCTCGCCTGGGCCGGCGCGGCCGGCGTCCTGTGGCTGTGGTGGCGTGACACCCCTGCCGTCGCCGCGACCACCGCCGACCGGCTCACCCACGCGGGCCGGATGACCGGACTCCTCGCCGGCTACGTCATCGCCCTGACCGTCGCGCAGATGGCACGCGTCCCCGCCCTGGAGCGCCGGGTGGGCTCCGACCGGGTGGCCCGCTGGCACGCGATGAGCGGCCGCTACGCGCTCCTCCTGACCCTCGCCCACGTCGTACTGACGCTGTACGGGTACGCGCTCCAGGGCCACACGGGCATCGTGCCGCAGACGGTCTCCGTCGTGACCGGCTACCCGGAGATGGTCAAGGCGACGGCCGGCACCCTGCTCCTCCTGCTCGTCGGCTTCGTCTCCGTCGGCGCCGTACGGCGCCGCATGCGCTACGAGACCTGGTACTACCTGCACCTGCTCACCTACGGCGCGGTCTACCTCGCCTTCTGGCACCAACTGGCCACCGGCGGCGACTTCGTGGACAACGCCACCGCCCGCACGGCCTGGTACGCCCTGTACCTCACGGTCGGCGCCCTGGCCCTCTGGTACCGGGTGCTGGTCCCGGTACGGCTCAACCTGCGTCACCGGCTGCGGGTCGAGGCGGTGACGCAGGAGGCGCCGGACGTGGTCTCCGTACTGATCCGGGGCAGACGGCTGCACCGGATGGGCGCGGAGGCAGGGCAGTTCTTCCGCTGGCGGTTCCTGACGAAGGGCCTGCGCTGGACCGCGAACCCGTACTCGCTGTCGGCGCCGCCCCGCCCGGACCTGCTGCGCATCACCGTGAAGGCGGCCGGCGGGCACAGCCGGGCGCTCGCGAGGCTGCGGCCCGGGACACGGGTGTGGGCGGAGGGCCCCTACGGGGCGATGACGGCCGCGCGCCGCAGCCGCGGCAAGGTGCTGCTGCTGGCCGGCGGCGCGGGCATCACCCCGCTGCGGGCCCTGTTCGAGACCCTGCCCGGAAGGCCCGGCGACCTGACGCTGCTCTACCGGGCGCGCACGGCGGAAGACCTCGCGCTGCGGGCCGAGTTGGAAGAGATCGCGGACGCCCGCGGCGCCCGACTGCTGTACGCGGTCAACAGGGAGGACGGCAGGCGCCCCGCCATCACCGCGAAGCTGCTGCGCAGGATCCTGCCGGACATCGCCCAGCACGACGTGTACGTCTGCGGGCCGCCCGGCCTGGCCGACGAGTCGTACGCGGCGCTGCGCGACGCGGGCGTCCCGGACCGCCGCATCCACCACGAGTCCTTCGAGTTCTGAGCCCCGGAAGTCCCCCGTGACCGATGTCGCTGTGACGCGAGCGGCCGAGAGAACGCTGTGAGAACCATGAGAAAGAGCCATCCGCTGCGGCAGATGGTGCTGGCCGGCGCCATCACCGTCTCCACCGTCGTGCTGCTGCTGACGCTCAAGCCCCACACGGATCCGGCGCTCGCACAGAGCGGCGCCACGCCCACGGACCAGGTCACGGTCGCCGCCGCCCCGTCGACGTCCTCGTCCTTGTCCTCTTCTCCGTCCCCGTCCACCTCGCCGTCGAAGGCGGCCGCGAAGCACACGACGTCCTCCCCCACGCCGTCGGCGCCGCACTCGACGACGGCCGCACCGGCGAGGACCAGCAGCACCCCGTCCGCCCCGAAGACCACCTCGGCCGCGCCCACGACCCGCAGCGTCACCGGCAGCACGGTCCAGACGAAGTACGGGCCGGTCCAGGTACGCATCACCCTCACCGGCGGCAGGATCACCGGGGCAACAGCCGTCCAGTCCCCCTCGTCGCCGGCACGCAGCCAGGAGATCTCCTCCATGGCGGTCCCCAAGCTGAACCAGGAGACCCTGGCGGCGCAGAGCGCGAACATCGACTCCGTCTCCGGCGCCAGCTACACCAGCCAGGGCTACAAGCAGTCCCTGCAGAGCGCCCTCGACCGGGCCGGCGTCTGATCCTGCGCCGCGCCGACCGCGCCGCGCAGGTCCGCCCCTATGATGCGCAGACATCCAGACCGGCCGGGAGAGACCGTTGCAGGCGTTCACACTCACGTACGTTCCGGAGCCCGGAGATCTGGTGGAAGCCTGTGCCAGGTCGCCCCACCTACGGCGGTCACGGAACCGGGCCGTACGCAACGCGGTTTCGAGCCTGCTGGTCATGGCGCTGTTCGGAGCGATCGAGATCGCCGCCCCGGGAAAGGCGCCCGTCGCCGTCCTGGTCCTGGTCCTGTCCGCGGGACTGCTGGTGAGGTACATCCGAACCGTGGTGCTGCTCTCCACCCAGTGGGGTATGCGCCGCGCGGCGGAGAAGGTGGGGAAGGCGCACCAGGTGCACAAGGCGACGGTCGCCGGGGACGGACTGACCGTGCGCGTGGACAAGAAGGCGTGCTCCTACGACTGGGAGGCGTTCGGCGGGTTCGTGGAGACGGAGCGCCAGTTCATCCTGTGGGATCCCTCGGGTGAGCCGGTCTGCTCCCTGCCCAAACGGGGCTTCGCGGATCCGTCACTGGTGCCGGTCTGCGGCCGGCTGATCGCGGAGCGTCTGACGGCCGCCTGACCGTCGTGGCGCTCGGGAGGCACGCTCCGGCGCCTGCCGCCCCACCCGGCGCCGCCGCGGCGCCCACCGAGGGCACCGGCAGCAACTTCCCACCGGTCCGGTCCGTCCCACCTGGATACGGCTGTCCACGGCAGGGCCGAACACCTGTCGACGAGACAAAGGGACTGAGCAGGCCGCTCGCGCATCGTCGGCCTCTTGTCGCCTGCCACTCGGCGGTCTCGCCGTTGATCACCTCCAACCGCCTCGCATTGACCAAGATCAGCGCCTCTGCCGTACCGTTCCCTTCTGCACGCGCTCAAGGGGAGGGAAGTTGAGCAAGAAAATACCGCGAAGATGCGCAGCCGGTGCGGCTGTTGTGGCGCTGACCATCGGACTGACCGCCTGCGGGGGCGGGGAGGACAAGAGCACGGAGAAGGTCGATGCCCCGGCCGCTCCCGGCGTTGAGCAGGCCGCGCGAGTGCTTACACAGGACGAACTGGACGGGGCTGTTGTGGACGCCCACGACCTGCCTGGGCTCAGCGTCGAAAAAGTCGGAGGAGGCGCGGGCAGCATGGGTGAGGGTGGTGTCCACGCCCGGAACGGCACCGACACGCATCCGGCCGCATGCGCGCCGATCAGTGCCGCCCTGGCCGGGGCCAGCCGCTACGAGCCGGTCGGCAGCGTGCAACGCATCGCCGGCAGGAAGGGTGGCAGCTCCGTCCTCACCCTGGTGTCCTACCAGGCGGCAGACGCCACACGAGTCATCGACGACCTGCGCACTGCACTGAAAGCCTGCACGGCGTTCAGGGCGGGATGGACGCAGGCCACGTACAAGAACCTGGAGGTCGCAGGTGATCCTTCCCTGGGCGAGGAGAGCATGTCCTTCCGGCTCACGATGGTCATGGAGGCCGGCAAGAACCCTCTCGAGGTTCCCATGAGCGTCGTCATCATCCGCTGCGGTTCCACGGTGGCGCTCTTCAAGAGGGACTCAGAGCCCGGCACGTCCGCAACGGTGCCCTCCGATCTCGTCAACGCCCAGTCGAAGGCGCTCGACGCCGCCGTCCGCACTCGATAGGCGCAGCACCAGGAGCATCTGCCCCTCAGACGAACTTCAGCCGAACCACTTCCTGTGGCCCTCCCCAGACAGTTCTGGCAGCAGTTGGCTGCCCGGGGTCGTGAGCCCCCTTCCCTTCCGAAGGGGGCTCCCCTGTGCGAGGCCGTGGACCCCAGACCCGATGCGGAGGCCCCGGCAGGGGCCAACGCAACTGCCCTCCGCCTCGTTGCCCCCCGCCAAGGCATCGATCATCCGAGCAGTGCCTTATTCAAGCCGGCACCCGTTTCAACTGGCCGAAGCCGACTCCTTGACCGTCAGCGGCAGCAACTTCTTGCCGGTCGGCCTCACTTGAATGTTACTGTCCATCGCAGACATACAGAAAAACGCCCAAAACTTTGCCACGCTGGCCGACATGAGGAAACGAGGACAGCGGCGGCCCGCGGCAGAGCGGGCGGCCTACAACGTGGAAGCCGAGTGGACGGAAACCGACCTTGCCCTGCTGGAGGAGCTGAAGCGGGCCGAGGCCCTGCTTCCCGAGGACGCTCCCCGGGCGCTCCTGTCGATCCGCTTATCCGTACTGACGGACGACACGACGTCGCCGGTACGGCAGGAGCTCGATCTCCGCATCCTGGCCAGGGAACGAGGCAGCCGAGTCATCGGCGTCGCTTCCGACCTGAACGTGTCGGCGACGAAGGTTCCGCCGTGGAAGCGGAAGGAACTCGGCGACTGGCTGAACAACCGCTCCCCCGAGTTCGACGAGCTCCTGTTCTGGAAGCTCGATCGCTTCGTACGTCGTCTCTCCGACCTCTCGACGATGATCGACTGGAGTCTGAAGCGGGGGAAGAACCTGATCTCGAAGAACGACAGTCTTGACCTCACGACGACCGCCGGGAAGACCATGGTCACGATCATCGGCGGTATCGCCGAGATCGAAGCGGCGAACACCTCCACCCGCGTCACGAGTCTGTGGGACTACGCGAAGTCCCAGGAAGACTGGATCATCGGGAAGCCGACGTACGGCTACGTCACGGACGAGGACGATACGGGGAAGGTCGTTCTCGCCATCGATCCCGAGGCGTACAAGGCACTGTACTGGGCTCGGGACATGGCGCTTCGAGGACTCTCAGCCAGTTTCATGGTGCGCTGCCTGAAGCGGTCCGGCCTCATGAGCCAGGGCCTCACCGTGGTGACGCTGCTCCGCCGGCTCCGCAACCCCGCGCTCCTCGGCTACCGCGTGGAAGAGGACAAGAACGGAGGACAACGGCGCTCGAAGCCGGTCCTTGGCAAGGACGGCCGACCGATCAAGGTCGCGCCCGCCATCTTCACGGAAGAGGAGTTCGAAACCCTCGGCGCCGCTCTCGACACACGCAAGAAGAACCAGCCCCCGCGCCGTGTCGGCGGAGTGACCCAATTCCTCGGCGTTCTCCTGTGCGCCGACTGCAAGACGAACATGACCGTGCAGATCACGAACAACACCTATGGGAGCTACCGGTACCTGCGGTGCCGCAACTGCAAGAGCGGCGGACTTGGGGCGCCCCACCCCGAGCAGGTCTACGAGCGCCTGGTGGAGGACGTTCTCAAGGTTCTCGGAGACTTCCCCGTCCAGGTTCGCCAGTACGCTGAGGGCGCCGAGGCGCGGAGGGAGATCAAGCGCCTCCAGGAGTCCATCGCGCTCTACATGAAGGAACTGGAACCCGGGGGCCGGTACACGAAGACGCGGTTCACGAAGGAGCAGGCAGAGACGACGCTGGACAAGCTCATCGGTGAGCTGGAAGCGATCGACCCCGAGACGGCGAAGGACCGATGGGTCAACGTCCACGGCGGGAAGACGTTCCTTGAGCACTGGCAGGAAGGCGGCATGGAGGCCATGTCCGCAGACCTGTACCGGGTCGGAATCCGCTGCGAGGTCACCCGCACGAAGGTGCCGAGGGTCCGGGCCCCGAAAGTGCACCTTCGCTTGCTGATCCCGAAGGACGTACGCGAACGGCTCGTGATCCGGGAAGACGACTTCGAGCAAGCCTTCTGATCCCAGGCCGTACAAGAACGAAGCCGCCTTCCCTTCACACGGGGAAGCGGCTTCACGTCTCACTCGAACGATGTAGTGGCGTCGAACGGTCCTTCCGTGCCGCCCTCATCCACGATCACGATCTCGGCCTCCGCCTCCCCACCGCCGGGCATCAGCGCTGAGCCGTCGGCACTCCGCGAGGTCTTCGGCGACTCCGGCTGTGGTAAGGGCCGCGCCGGGAGTGTGGCCGGGGTGTTGAAGCGTCCATGGGCTCGGTCGGGGACAGTTACGACAGCGCCCTCGTGGAGAACCTGTGGGTGATCATCAAGACGGAGTGCATCCGTGGCCGCGCCTTTGCCACCCGGGCAGAGGCGAATCTCGCCCTGTTCGAGTACATCGACGGCTTCTACAACTCCGGGCGCATCCAGAAGCGGCTCGGCTACCTCAGCCCGATCGAGTCCGAGAAGAAGCACTACGCAGACCAGGCAACGGCCGAACGAACGGACCTGAAACCCCGTCAACCCACCCTCACCAGTTGATCAGCGCCTCCCGCACGCCGGGGGAACCTCAGGTGCGGACCGTGGTCCACGGCGGCGGGTAGCGTGTGGCCTACGGAGCCCGCCCGACTGCTTCCCCTGACAGGAATGCGGACGGGCGGGCGCCTTGTTGCCCCCGTCCGGCGATGGTCGGGTTAGGGTCTGTTCGAACGAAACTGGGGGATGATGGAACAGTGGCCTGAGGGGCCTGCCGCTGACCCGGAGGCGGCCCGGGAGCGCTATGCCTCTGCTATGCGGGCGTCACGCAGGGCTCTGCGAGAAGTGATCAGGGCCGACCTGCCTGCCGCGCACTTCGGCCTTGGAATCGTCATCGTGGCAAGTGTGGTCGTGGGCCTGTTCGCGGGGGCGACTGCTGGAGCCCTCGTGGCTGGATTCTTCGCCGCTCTGTTCCTTGCCGCGCTGGCGGGCATGCTCCTTCGGGGCATCAGAGGGATGGACGCAGGTCGCCGGGCCTATCTCTTCACCTTCGGCTGGGCAAACTGGGTCTAAGCTGCCCAGGGCCTTCGGTATAGGCCTGGACGGCCCGCAGGATCGTCTCCCACGTGCCGTCCGTTGGGTTCGAGCCGAGTTCCCTCCTAGGCCGCGGCGGCCTTGCGCTTGGCGGTGGTGCTGGCGAGGCGGAAGGACTGGGTACCGGTTTTGATGATGTGGGCCTCGAAGGTGAGCCGGTCCCCTCTCTGCCAGGTGCTGCTGTACCTTGCGTAGTCTTCGTAACTCGGACTCAGTCGGGGTGAGCGGCGCGCCTGGACCGATGGCCACCGCAGCCACTTGTAGATCCACTTCCAGGTTCCACGAGGGCGATGTACTGGGGCTTTGCTCCGGAAAAAAAGCATCGAGCCGTCGACGAGAAAAGTAGATCATTTCGTTGAAGCGCACCCTGCCCCCTGACCTCGAGCTTGGTGTTCATGGTGCAGGGAGCGGTGAAGAGCTGCATGCCTTTGCGGCGGAACCGGCCGTGAGGGTGCTCACTTCTCAAGGCTCGCTCAACTGGTCACCCAGCGGACCCAGCCGGGCGTACGCCATCAAACCCACTCCACCTCGGAGATGATCTGCGAGCCGCCCCGCGGGCGCGGCAGCGGCGTGCGAGGCAAGGCTGCCGGCGCCGGCGGGCGCGACCGAGGAGCGGCGATCTCAGAAAGCACGACCGCCACCTCCTCCTCTCTCGCCCCCGCCAGCGCCTCCATCAGCCGATCGAGTGGCTCGGTCACGTCAGTGCTCGTGACCACTCACAGCGGGCGCCTGACCAGCGTTCTTGACCGTCAGCGGCAGCAACTTCTGGCCGGTCGGGCCTACTTGTACCCAAGTATCCATCTGCGGGCACACGCCACAATCGAAGCACGGCGTCCACCGGCAGTCCTCGACCTCCGTCTCGTCGAGGGCGTCCTGCCAGTCCTCCCACAGCCAGTCCTTGTCGAGACCGGAGTCGAGGTGGTCCCAGGGGAGGACCTCCTCGTAGGCGCGCTCGCGGGTCGTGTACCAGTCGACGTCCACGCCCTGCGGGGCCAGCGCCTTCTGCGCGCAGGTCATCCAGCGGTCGTAGGAGAAGTGCTCGCGCCAGCCGTCGAAGCGGCCGCCGTCGTCGTAGACCGCGCGGATGACCGCGCCGATGCGGCGGTCGCCGCGCGACAGCAGGCCCTCGACGATGCCCGGCTTGCCGTCGTGGTAGCGGAAGCCGATCGAGCGGCCGTACTTCTTGTCGCCGCGGATCTTGTCACGGAGCTTCTCCAGGCGGGCGTCCGTCTCCTCCGCGGAGAGCTGGGGCGCCCACTGGAAGGGGGTGTGGGGCTTGGGGACGAAGCCGCCGATCGACACCGTGCAGCGGATGTCGTTGGAGCCGGACACCTCGCGGCCCTTCTGGATGACGCGCGTCGCCATGTCGGCGATCTGCAGCACGTCCTCGTCCGTCTCCGTCGGCAGGCCGCACATGAAGTACAGCTTCACCTGGCGCCAGCCGTTGCCGTAGGCCGTCGCCACGGTCCTGATCAGGTCGTCCTCCGAGACCATCTTGTTGATGACCCTGCGGATGCGTTCGGAGCCGCCCTCGGGGGCGAAGGTGAGACCCGAGCGCCGGCCGTTGCGGGTCAGCTCGTTGGCCAGGTCGATGTTGAAGGCGTCCACGCGGGTGGACGGGAGCGATAGGCCGATCTTGTCGTCCTCGTAGCGGTCCGCCAGGCCCTTGGCGACATCGGTGATCTCCGAGTGGTCCGCGGAGGACAGCGACAGCAGGCCCACTTCCTCGAAGCCGGTCGCCCGCAGGCCCTTGTCCACCATCTCTCCGATGCCGGTGATCGAGCGCTCGCGCACGGGGCGCGTGATCATGCCGGCCTGGCAGAAGCGGCAGCCCCGCGTGCAGCCGCGGAAGATCTCGACGGACATGCGCTCGTGGACCGTCTCGGCCAGGGGGACCAGCGGCTGCTTGGGGTAGGGCCACTCGTCCAGGTCCATCACGGTGTGCTTGGACACGCGCCAGGGCACGCCCGACCTGTTGGGGACGACGCGGCCGATGCGGCCGTCCGGGAGGTACTCCACGTCGTAGAACGCCGGGACGTACACCCCGCCGGTGCGGGCCAGGCGGAACAGCAGTTCGTCGCGGCCGCCCGGGCGTCCCTCCGTCTTCCACGCGCGGATGATCCCGGTGACCTCCAGTACCGCCTGCTCGCCGTCGCCGATGATCGCGCAGTCGATGAAGTCGGCGATCGGCTCGGGGTTGAAGGCCGCGTGCCCGCCGGCCATCACGATCGGGTCGTCCGGCCCGCGGTCCCTGGCCTCCAGGGGGATCCCGGCGAGGTCCAGCGCGGTCAGCATGTTCGTGTAGCCGAGCTCGGTGGAGAAGCTCAGGCCCAAGACGTCGAAGGCCCGCACCGGGCGGTGGCTGTCCACGGTGAACTGCGGGACGCCGTGCCGCCGCATCAGCGCCTCCAGGTCCGGCCACACGCTGTAGGTGCGCTCGGCCAGGACGCCCTCCTGCTCGTTGAGGACCTCGTAGAGGATCATGACGCCCTGGTTCGGCAGCCCGACCTCGTAGGCGTCGGGATACATGAGCGCCCAGCGGACGTCACAGGCGTCCCACGGCTTGGCCGTGGAGTTGAGCTCTCCGCCGACGTACTGGATCGGCTTCTGCACATGCGGCAGCAGGGCTTCGAGCTGCGGGAACACCGACTCGGCGGCTTCGGCAGGCATCTCGCGACTTTCGTGAGCTGGACGGGGGACTGAAAGGGAGGACCATCAAGCCTAACGCGATCGCGGGTGCCGCTCGGACGCCCGAACGGCCGGCGGCCGGCGGCCGGCGGGCGCGGACTGGCGGACCGGCGGGTGCGGCCCGGCGGGTGCGGACCGGCGGGCGGCGGGCGGCAGGCGCGGCCCGGCGGCCAACGGTCGCAGCCGGGAGCGGTCGCGGACGGCGGTCGGTGGTCGGTGGTCGGTGGCCGCGGTCGGTGGCCGCGGTCGACGGTCGAGGTCGAGGTCGGCGGTCGCTCAGAGGTGCGTGGTCGCCTCCACCGCCTGCCAGACCCCGGGCAGCGCCGCCTCGGCGGCCGCGGCGCGCCGTTCCTCCCGCCCGTACAGGACGCCGTACGTGAAGGCGTTCTCGCCCGCCGCATGCGCCTGGGCCGCCAGTTCGCACAGTGTGGCGCGGGCCATCACGCTGTCCTGGTGGTCACCGAGCAGGGTCTGCAGGGACTTCATGGACCTGACCAGCGTCTCGGCCGGGCCGCCCAGGGCGGGCACGGCGGCCTCGGCCGCGTACCGGGTGCGCTTGGCCTTCTTGCGGGCCTCGTGCATCGCGACGTCCCGGTCGTGGCCGGACGGCAGGTCCAGAGCCCGGCCGACCAGTGCGGCGACCTTCCGGCAGTCGTCGCGCACGGCCTCGGAGATCACCTTCGCGGGATCGCCTGCGGCTGCCCTCCGCAGGGGCGGGTCGGCGACGAGGGCGTCCAGCGCGTCGAGCAGTTCCAGGTGGCGCCTGCTGTCCAGGACGGCGATCAGTGCGCGCCGGGAGCCGCCGCGGCGTGCCGTCGACCAGCCGTGCAGGCGGTCGGGCACGGGGCCGGAGACCAGCGGGGCAGGCAGGCCGGACAGGGCGGCGGCCAGTCGCTCGGTGAGGACTTCCTGGTCGCGGTCGACGCCCAGCTCCCCGGCGAGCCACTTCAGTTCGCCGGCGACGGGGTCGGTGACCCCGCGGTCCAGGACCTTGCCGTAGGAGCGCAGGGTGCTGCGCAGCCGGCGGGTGGCCACGCGCATGGCGTGCACGGAGTCGTAGAGGTCGCGGCGCACCGCGGGGTCCAGTTCGACGATCGCGTCCCGCTGGGCGCGGACGTAGGCGAGGACGTGGTCGCCCGCGGTGGCGGGCGGGGTCCGGGTGACGGCAGGGGCGGTCGGGGTGTGCGCTCCCGTCTCCTGGAGGGCCCTGGCCAGCTTGGAGGGGGCCGAGGAGCGGCTCAGGCCCGCCTTGCGGAGCTTCTTGTCGACGCGGTCGAGGAAGGCGGGGTCGCCGTCGTCGGCGAGCTCGACCTCGATCTCGGCCCACTCGGCGGTGCCCGTGCCGCCGCTGAGCCGCTCGGCGTGGACCTGGTCGAGGCTGACCTCGGCGAGCAGGGCGCCGTCGGCGTCGACGAGGTGGCGGACGTCGCGTGCGGAGCGCAGGCGTACGACGGGGACGAGCTCGGCGTCGCGCACGCGGGAGCGGACGAGGGCGGACAGGGTCCGGGGGACGGTGTCGGAGAGCGGGGCGCGGATCTCGTCGCGTACGCCGTCGGCCACGGGCAGTTTGAGGTGCCAGCCGGCATCGCCGCCGCCGGTGCGGCGGCGCAGGGTCAGGTGGGCGCGGGCCAGCCGCTCGTCGGGGGTGTCGTAGTAGGTGGCGTCGAGTTCGGCGACGCCCCTGTCGAGGACGGCCGAGACCCCGCGGACGGCGGTCAGGTCGGGAAGACCTTCCCCGGCCGCGGCATCGTACTTCCGCTCGATCTCGCGCTTCGTGTCCACCATGCACCGAATCTAGTGGCACGGCGGCGGGGAGGGCAGGGGCCGGCGTGGATGTGTGCGTCACGCGGCCCGTGGCAGGTCGGCGGCTCGGGCCCGGACCCGGCCGCCCCCGGTGCGCTCCGCTTGCCGGGGGCGGTGGCGGGGAGCCGGTGGGCCGCTCCCCGGCCGGACGGGACGGAGGCCGGCCGGGGAGGGCGCAGCCGGGCCGACCGGGGAGAGCGCAGCCGGTGGGGCCGGGGCCGGCCGGGGCGTCGAAGGCCGTCGGGCCGGCCTTCGGGCGCGGGCGTGGCTCATGCCGAGATCGGACGCTGCACCCTGATCGACTGGAGCAGTCCCACGGCCACCCAGACCGCGAACATCGACGATCCGCCGTAGCTGACGAAGGGCAGGGGCAGGCCCGCGACCGGCATGATGCCGAGGGTCATCCCGATGTTCTCGAAGGACTGGAAGGCGAACCAGGCGATGATCCCGGCGGCGACGATCGTGCCGTACAGCTCGGTCGTCTCCCGGGCGATACGGCAGGCGCGCCACAGGAAGATCCCGAGCAGAACGATTATCAGTCCGGCGCCGATGAAGCCCAGTTCCTCGCCCGCCACCGTGAACACGAAGTCGGTCTGCTGCTCGGGCACGAACTGGCCGGTGGTCTGCGAACCGTGGAAGAGCCCGGCACCGGCCAGTCCCCCGGAGCCGATCGCGATGCGCGCCTGGTTGGTGTTGTAGCCGACGCCCGCGGGGTCCAGGTCGGGGTTGGCGAAGGCGGCGAACCGGTTGATCTGGTACTCGTCCAGGATGTGCAGCTGCCACACGGCGACCGCGCCCAGGGCCCCCGCACCGATCAGGCCGAACACCCAGCGGTTGGAGGCGCCGGAGGCGAGCAGCACGCCCAGCACGATGATCACCATGACCATGACCGAACCGAGGTCGGGCATGAGCAGCACGATCAGTATGGGGACGGCGGCCAGCCCCAGGGCCTGCGCCACCGTGCGGTGGTCGGGGAACGGCTTGTCGCCCGCGTCGACGCGGGCGGCGAGCAGCATCGCCATGCCCAGGATGATCGTGATCTTGACGAACTCGGAGGGCTGGAGGGAGAAACCGCCGCCGAACACGATCCAGGCGTGCGCGCCGTTGACGGTCGCGCCGAGCGGGGTGAGCACCAGCAGGACCAGGAAGACCGAGATGCCGTAGAGGATCGGCACGGCGGTGCGCAGGGTGCGGTGGCCGAGCCAGATCGTGCCGATCATCAGGGCGAACCCGATGCCGGTGTTCATCAGGTGCCGGATCAGGAAGTAGTACGGGTCGCCCTGGTTGATCTCGGTGCGGTTGCGGGTCGCCGAGTAGACGAGCGCCGTGCCGATCAGGGACAGGGCGGCGGCCGACAGCAGTATCGGCCAGTCGAGGCGCCGGGCCAGGCCGTCGCGGGCGAAGACCCGCGTCCAGCGGGCCCGCTCGGGGCCGTACCCGGAGACGGAGAAGTTGTTCGCTCCGGTCACGTCAGGGTCCTCCGCCTCTTCCGTCCCCTACCCTGCGCGCGGCGGGTGGTGCGGTTGCCGTCCGTGGGCGAGGGCGCGGTGGCCGACGGGCTGTCGGTGGGCGTGCCCTGCTGGTCCTGCTCGGTGGCCCGGTCCGCGTTCGGGTCGTACTTCCCGATCTTCGGGGCGGCGATCGAGCCGTCCGACTTGATCTTGGGGAGGGCCTTCTGCGGGGTGGGGAGCAGCGCCTTCTTGGCGTCGATCGAGCCGTCGTCCTGGACGCCGTACAGGGCGTTGTAGATGTGGCGCACGGCCTCACCGGAGGCGCCCGAACCCGTACCGGCCTGGGCGATGGTCATGACGACCGCGTAGTCCTTGCTGTAGGTGGCCAGCCACGACGTGGTCTGCTTGCCGTAGACCTCGGCGGTACCGGTCTTGGCGTGCAGCGTGATCTTGTCCTGTGGCCAGCCGCCGAACTTCCAGGCGGCGGTACCGCGGGTGACGACGCCCTCGAGGGCCGCGTTCATGCCGTCCCGGGTCTTCTTGCTGATCGGGAGCCTGCCGTGCGACTTGGGTGCGATCTCGGTGATCTTCTTGCCGTCCGGGCTGATGATCGCTTTGCCGAGGGTCGGGTTCCACATGGTGCCGCCGTTGGAGATCGCCGAGTAGATGACGGCCTCCTGGACCGGCGTCAGGAGCGTGTCTCCCTGGCCGATGGAGTAGTTGATCTCGTCACCGGCACGCATCCGGTTGCCCTCGAGGCAGTTCTCGTAGGCGATCTTCTGGACGTAGTCGCCGTCCTTCTTGCCGGTCCTGCACCAGGAGTCCTTGTTGGCCTCCCAGTACTTCTGCTTCCACTCGCGGTCGGGGACGCGGCCGGAGACCTCGTTGGGCAGGTCGATGCCGGTGGGCTTGCCGAGGCCGAACTGGTGGGCGGCCTTGAAGAAGTAGTCCCCGGGCTTCTTCTTGGGCTTGATCCCGCCGTCCCTCAGCCACTCCTTGTGGGCGAGGCCGTAGAACACGGTGTCGCAGGAGACCTCCAGGGCGCGGCCGAGTGAGATCGGACCGAAGTTCTCGCCCTCGAAGTTCTTGAAGACCTGGCCGCCCACCGAGTACGAACTGGTGCACGGGTACTTGCCGTCGAAGTCGTAGCCGGCCTCGATCGCGGCGGCCGTGGAGACCACCTTGAAGGTGGAGCCGGGCGCCGACTGCCCCTGGATGGCCCGGTTGAGCAGCGGGTAGTCGGAGTTCTTGCCGGTGAGTTGCTGGTAGTCCTTGGCGGAGATGCCGCCGACCCAGACGTTCGGGTCGTACGTCGGGGCGGACGCCATGGCGACGACACGGCCCGTCTTGGCTTCCATGACGACGACGGCGCCGGAGTCCGCCTTGTAGTTCTCGCCGGTGATGTCGTCGAACTGGGCGCGGGCGGCCTTCATCGCCGCGTCCAACTCGTACTCGGCGACCCGCTGCACGCGGGCGTCGATGCTGGTGACGAGGTTGGAGCCGGGCTCGGCGGCATCGCTCTCGGCCTTGCCGATGACGCGGCCGAGGTTGTCGACCTCGTAGCGGGTGACACCGGCCTTGCCGCGCAGCGCCTTGTCGTACTGGCGCTCCAGGCCGGAACGGCCCACCTGGTCGGAGCGCAGATACGGGGAGGTGGTGTCCTTGGCCTGCTGGATCTCGTCGTCGGTGACGGGCGAGAGGTACCCCAGGACCTGGGCGGTGTTGGACTCGCCGGGCGCCGGGTACCGGCGGACGGCCTCGGGCTCCGCGGTGATGCCGGGGAAGTCCTCGGAGCGCTCGCGGATCTGCAGGGCCTGCTTGGGGGTGGCCTCGTCGGTGATGGGGATGGGCTGGTACGGGGAGCCGTTCCAGCAGGGCTGCGGCGTCTTGGCGTCACAGAGGCGGACCTTGTCCATGACGTCCTTGGGTTTCATGCCCAGGACGCCGGCCAGCTTGGTGAGGACCGCCTTGCCGTCGTCGTCCATCTTGAGCAGGTCGGTGCGGGACGCGGAGACCACGAGCCGGGTCTCGTTGTCCGCGAGCGGAACCCCGCGCGCGTCCAGGATCTCGCCGCGCACGGCGGGCTGGACGACCTGCTGGACGTGGTTGCCGGACGCCTCCTTGGCGTACTCCGCGCCGTTGCGGATCTGGAGGTACCACAGCCGGCCGCCGAGCGTGCCGAGGAGGGACAGGACGAGGATCTGGATGACGACGAGCCGGATCTGGACGCGTGGGGTCCGTCCGGTCTCCGGAATGTTAGTCATGGGCGGAGCCCGTTCCGCTGAGGGTGGTGGTGGGAGACGGGTGCGCGTACGGGTCGTACGCGCACACGGCCGGCCCGGGTGGGCGGGCGGCCGTCTGTCGGACGCTCACAGCCGCTTGACCCCCTTGATGCGCCCGGCGCGGGCCACCCGCGCCTTGGCCGCCCTGACGCGCAGTACGCCGCGCTGGCCGCCGATGCGCAGTCCGGTCCCGGCGGAGAGCCAGCCGGAGGAGACGTCCGCGGCCTTGGCGGAGTTGGTCTCGGCGAGCGGGTCGTTCTCGGCGCGACGGGCCAGCGCCATGATCCCGGGCACGACGAACGGCGCGAGCAGCAGGTCGTACACGGCGGCCGTGAACAGCAGCCCCGGCAGGCCGACATGACGGGCCGCCGTGTCGCCGACGAGCGCGCCCACACCCGCGTACAGCAGGGTCGAGCCGATCGCGGCGGCGACCACCGCGGCCATCGTGCCGGTCGCGGACTTCAGGCGGCCGTGGTCCGGTCTGAAGAGCCCGGCGACATAGCCGATGACGCACAGGACGAGGGCGTAGCGGCCGGCGGCGTGGTCGGCGGGCGGGGTGAGGTCGGAGAGCAGGCCGGCGCCGAAGCCGATGAGGCAGCCGCCGACGTGTCCGTAGACCAGGGCGAAGGCGACGACGGTCAGCAGCACCAGGTCGGGGACGGCGCCGGGCAGATGGAGGCGGGCGAGGGCGCTCACCTGGATCACCAGGGCGGCGATCACCAGGGCGGCGGAGAGCAGCATCCGGTTGAAGCGCATCTGGTTCAGCTCCTAGGGCGTCTGCTGCTGGCCGTCGGCGGAGTCCGTCGAGGGATCCGTCGCGGAGTCCGACGGCGTGACGGTGACGGTCACGGTCGGTGTGGGCTTGGGGACGGGCTTCGGGGGCAGGACGGTGTCCCGCGGGTCCTTCTTCGGCGCCGTGACCACGACGCCGACGATGTCGAGCCTGCTGAAGGACACGAACGGCTGCACATAGACCGTGCGGGTCAGACCGCCGCCGGACGGGTCGACGCGCAGGACCACTCCCACGGGGACGCCGGGCACGAACGGCCTGTCCGCCTGCGAGCCGAAGGTGACCAGGCGGTCGCCCTTCTTCACGTCGGCCTTGCCGTTGAGGAGCTGGACACGCAGCGGACGGTCGCCCTGCCCGGAGGCGAAGCCGAGTTCGTCGCTGTTCTCCATCCGGGTGCCGACGGTGAAGTCGGGATCGCTGGCCAGCAGCACGGTCGAGGTGTCGGGGCCGACGGTGGTGACGCGGCCGACCAGACCGTCGCCGTTGAGGACGGTCATGTCGCGCCTGATGCCGTCGTTGGCGCCCACGTCGATGGTGACGGTCCAGGAGAAGCCCTGGGCCGCTCCTATGGCGATGACCTCGGCACCCTTGATGCCGTACTGGCCCTCGCCCGCCACCCGGATCATCTTGTCGAGCTGCTTGAGCCGGCTGCGGTTGCGGTCGTCGCTGCCCAGCTTCGCCTTCAATGCGGCGTTGTCGCGCTCCAGTTGGGCGATGCGGTCATGCCGGCTGCCGGAGTCGCGTACGGCCGCGATCGCGTTGCCGACGGGGTTGACAGCGGACGACACCCCGTTCTCGATCGGGCCGAAGACCGTGGCAGCGGCCTGGCGGGCACCTTCGACCGGTGAGTCCTGGCCGCCGCGGATGTCCACCGTGATCAGAGCGAACGCGATGGCGATCAGCAGCACCAGGAGCAGCCGGCTCTCTCGTGTGTCCCTCACGTGCGGCGGCCGTGCCTTCCTCGTCGGAATGTGTAGGGCGGGCGGAAACCCGGGTGTGCGGTGCCGAGGTGGGCACGAACCCGACGGGTCGTACTTGGCGGGCACGGACCGGGGGGCGCAACCCCGGGGTTTTCGGGGGAGCTTATGCCTCTATATCAACGATCCGCCGCACGAGAGACGATCGTCTCGTACGGCGGAATCGGCGCGTCGCGTCATCTGCGGGGCTGGGCGTCCAGCACCTGCTGGAGTGCCTCGAACTCCTCGACGCACTTGCCGGAGCCCAGCGCCACGCTGTCCAGCGGGTCCTCGGCGATGTGGATCGGCATGCCGGTCTCCCGCCGCAGCCGCTCGTCGAGCCCGCGCAGCAGGGCACCGCCGCCGGTGAGCACGATCCCGCGGTCCATGACGTCGCCGGACAGCTCCGGAGGGCACTTGTCCAGGGTCGTCTTGACCGCGTCCACGATCGCGTTGACCGGTTCCTCGATGGCCTTGCGCACCTCGGCCGCCGAGATGACCACGGTCTTGGGCAGCCCGGAGACCAGGTCCCGGCCACGGATCTCGGTGTGCTCGTCGGTGTCGAGGTCGTACGCCGAACCGATCGTGATCTTGATCTGCTCGGCCGTCCGCTCGCCGAGGAGGAGTGAGTACTCCTTCTTGACGTACTGGATGATCGCGTTGTCCAGTTCGTCGCCCGCGACACGGATGGACTGGGCGGTGACGATGCCGCCGAGCGAGATGACCGCGACCTCCGTGGTGCCGCCGCCGATGTCCACCACCATGTTGCCCGTGGCCTCGTGGACCGGCAGGCCGGAGCCGATGGCGGCGGCCATGGGCTCCTCGATGATGTGCACCTGGCGGGCGCCCGCCTGGGACGACGCCTCGATGACGGCACGGCGCTCGACACCCGTGATCCCCGACGGCACACAGACGACGACCCGCGGGCGAGCCAGATACCGCCGCTTGTGGATCTTCAGGATGAAGTAGCGGAGCATCCGCTCGGTGATTTCGAAGTCGGCGATCACGCCGTCCTTCAAGGGGCGCACCGCGACGATGTTGCCCGGCGTCCGGCCGATCATCTTCTTCGCTTCCGCACCGACCGCGAGGATGCCACCGGTGTTGGTGTTGATCGCGACGACGGACGGCTCGTTGAGTACGATCCCGCGACCCCTGACGTACACCAGCGTGTTGGCGGTCCCGAGGTCGACAGCCATGTCACGGCCGATGAACGACATTGAGTTCCCCATCAGGATTCGTCTGGCCTTCCCAAGTGGAGCGTTTGATGGCTTTTGTTGGGGTGGCGAAGTGGCTGCTGTGACGTGAAGGCTTCCATCGTAGTCTCGCCTGCACGAACACTGCGCGAGGGTCTTCGCCATTGTCAGCAGATGGCGTGCCGCCTCGCTTCTGGAGACGGGCGTTCGGGGGTAGCCGTTCCCCCGAACGGCACGCATATGCCAGACCATGGCCGGGTTTTCTCAGCGGACGGTACGACAGCCTCCCGATCAGGCATCCGGGTGACATGACGCCCCATCAATCGGCCGTGTGCGCACCGAGGCCGGGAATTCACCCTCGGGTCACGCTCAGAAGCGACCCGGAAAGAAGATCTTCAACTCGCGTTCGGCGGATTCCTCGGAGTCGGAGGCATGGACGAGGTTCTCGCGCACGATCACGCCGTAGTCGCCGCGGATGGAGCCGGGGGCGGCGGCGATCGGGTCGGTCGGACCGGCCAGCGCCCTGAGCCCCTCGATGACCCGCTCCCCCTCCACGACCAGCGCGACCACCGGGCCGGAGGCCATGAACTCCACCAGCGGCTCGTAGAAGGGCTTGCCCTTGTGCTCGCCGTAGTGCTGCTCCAGCGTGTCCTGGTCCAGGGTGCGCAGCTCCAGCGCTCCGATGGTCCAGCCGGCCTTGCGCTCGATGCGGCTGATGATCTCGCCGATCAGCCCGCGCCGGACGGCGTCGGGCTTGAGGAGGACGAGGGTGCGCTGGCTCACGGGGGTGGCTCCTTACGGGTCACGGTGGTGCGGTGCGTAGAGGTTACAGGGCCGGTCGGGGTGGGCGTCACGCAGCGTCAGGTGCCCTCGGGCGGGTGCCGCCCGCCGTGGCTCCGCCCCTGGGGACGCCGCCCGGCCGTGCCGGCCCCGCCGTGCCGCCCCCGCCTCAGCCGGCGGAGGGGCTTCCGTGCGCCTCGGCGGGGCCGCTCCCCTCACTCTCCGCCGCGAAGCGGGCCTTGGCCTGGTCGATCTTCCGCCCGAAGTGCACCGACGCCCACCACAGCGCCGCGAAGACCACGCCCAGGAAGAACATCGTCGGCACGACGAACCCGGACGCGATCAGCGCGATCTGCAGCACCCAGCCCAACTGGACACCACCGGGACGGGTGATCAGGCCGCACAGCAGCAGGCTGAGGACCATGGCGATGCCGCTGACCGTCCAGACCGTGCCCGTGGACAGCCCCGGGTCCTTCATGGCGACCAGACCGGCGAAGCCGATGACGAAGAACTCGCCGATCAAGGTCGAAGCACACAGCGTACGCACGGAACGTCAGCCCTTCCCCAGAAGCAGTCGGGCCTCGCCGACGGTGATGACGGAGCCGGTGACGAGGACGCCCGCGCCCGCGTACTCCTGCTGCTCCTCGGCCAGGGTGATCGCGGCCTCCAGGGCGTCGGGCAGCCGCGGCTCCACCTGGACGCGCTCCTCGCCGAAGACGTCCACGGCGATCGCGGCCAGCGCGTCGGCGTCCATCGCGCGGTGGCTGGAGTTCTGCGTGATCACGACCTCGGCGAGGATCGGCTCGAACGCCTCCAGCAGGCCCCGTACGTTCTTGTCGCCGCTGACGCCGACCACCCCGATCAGACGGCTGAAGTCGAACGCCTCGCCCAGCGCGTCCGCGGTGGCGCGGGCCCCCGCCGGATTGTGGGCGGCGTCCAGGACGACGGTCGGGGAGCGCCGCACGACCTCCATGCGGCCGGGGGACGACACCGACGCGAACGCCCTGCGGACCGTGTCGGTGTCCAGGGGCCCCGGCCGCTGGGAGCCGACGCCGAAGAACGCCTCGACCGCGGCGAGCGCCACGGCGGCGTTGTGGGCCTGGTAGGGGCCGTGCAGCGGCAGGTACACCTCGGCGTACTCGCCGCCGAGACCGCGGAGCGTGAGGAGCTGGCCGCCGACCGCCACCTGCCGGGAGACCACCCCGAACTCCAGGCCCTCCCGGGCCACCGTCGCGTCGACCTCCACGGCCTTCTTCAGCAGCACCTGGGCCGCGTCCACGGGCTGCTGGGCCATGATCACGGTGGCGTCCTGCTTGATGATGCCGGCCTTCTCCCGGGCGATCTCCCCGGGCGTGGTGCCCAGCCGGTCGGTGTGGTCCAGGTCGATCGGGGTGACCACGGCGACGTCCGCGTCGATGACGTTCGTGGCGTCCCAGCTGCCGCCCATGCCGACCTCGACGACCGCGACGTCGACGGGCGCGTCCGCGAAGGCCGCGTACGCCATGCCCGTGAGCACCTCGAAGAAGGACAGCCGGTACTCCTGGCTCGCGTCGACCATCTCGACGTACGGCTTGATGTCCTGGTAGGTCTCGACGAAGCGCTCGGCGGAGACCGGGGCGCCGTCCAGGCTGATCCGCTCGGTGATCGACTGGACGTGCGGGCTGGTGTACCGCCCGGTGCGCAGCTCGAAGGCGCCGAGGAGGGACTCGATCATGCGGGCGGTGGACGTCTTGCCGTTGGTCCCCGTGATGTGGATGGACGGATACGACCGCTGCGGCTCTCCCAGCACGTCCATCAGCGCCGAGATGCGGCTGACGGACGGCTCCAGCTTGGTCTCGCCCCAGCGGGTGGCGAGCTCGGCCTCGACCTCTCTCAGTGCCCGGTCGACCTCGGGGTCGGCGGGCCGGGCGGGCACCTCGGCCTGCGGCGGCCCGCCCTGCGTGCGCAGGGTACGGCTGCCGGCCTCGATCACCGCGAGATCGGGGTCGTAGTCGGTCTCGGCCGCGACGATCTCTTCGAAGGGATCGCTCTCGTTGGGGTCGCTCGGGGGCAGGTCACTCACGGGGCCAGTCTACGGAGCACGGGTGACAGCCGTGGCCGCGGGCACGGGGCCGCCCCGCCGGGCCCCGGGAGCGTCGGCTCCCGGAGCCCGGCCGGGCACGGACGCTACGCCTGCGGCAGGCGCTCCAGCTGGGCCTGGATGCGGGCGATGTCCTCGTCCGCCTTGGCGAGCCGGGTGCGGATCTTGTCCACCACGTGGTCCGGGGCCTTCGCCAGGAACGCCTCGTTGCCGAGCTTGGCGGTGGCCTGGGACTTCTCCTTCTCCGCGGCGGCGAGGTCCTTCGCCAGGCGCTTGCGCTCCGCGGCCACGTCGATCGTGCCGGACAGGTCCAGGGCGACGGTGGCGCCCGCGACCGGCAGCGTCGCCGTCGCCGTGAAGCCCTCGCCCTCCGGCTGCAGGCGCAGCAGCTGCCGGATGGCCGTCTCGTGCGGGGCGAGCGCCGTGCCGTCGAGCGTCAGCCGGGCCGGGACCCGCTGGCCGGGCTGCAGTCCCTGGTCGGCGCGGAAGCGGCGGACCTCGGTGATCACCGACTGGAGGGTCCCGATCTCCTTCTCGGCGGCCGTGTCACGGAATCCACTGTCCTTGGGCCACTCCGCGACGACGACCGACTCACCACCCGTAAGGGTGGTCCACAGCGTCTCCGTGACGAACGGGACGACCGGGTGGAGCAGCCGCAGGGTCACGTCCAGGACCTCGCCCAGGACGCGCTGCGAGACCTCTGCCGCCTCGCCGCCGGCCTGGAACGTCGTCTTGGACAGCTCCACGTACCAGTCGAAGACCTCGTCCCAGGCGAAGTGGAAGAGGGCGTCGGACAGCTTGGCGAACTGGAAGTCGTCGTAGAGGGCGTCGACCTCCGTGACGACCGCGTTGAGGCGGGACAGGATCCAGCGGTCGGTGGCCGACATCCGCTCGGGCGCGGGCAGCGGGCCCTCGACCGTCGCGCCGTTCATCAGCGCGAACCGCGTGGCGTTCCAGATCTTGTTGGCGAAGTTGCGGGAGCCCTGGACCCAGTCCTCGCCGATCGGCACGTCGACGCCCGGGTTGGCGCCGCGCGCCAGGGTGAAGCGCAGGGCGTCGGAGCCGTACTTGTCCATCCAGTCCAGCGGATTGACCGCGTTCCCGAAGGACTTCGACATCTTCTTGCCGAACTGGTCGCGGACCATGCCGTGCAGGGCGATGGTGTGGAACGGCGGGGTGCCGTCCATCGCGTACAGACCGAACATCATCATCCGGGCGACCCAGAAGAAGAGGATGTCGTAGCCGGTGACGAGGACGGAGTTGGGATAGAACTTCGCCAGGCTCCCGGTCTGCTCGGGCCAGCCCAGCGTGGAGAACGGCCACAGGCCGGAGGAGAACCAGGTGTCGAGGACGTCGCTGTCCTGACGCCAGCCCTCACCGCTCGGCGGCTCCTCGTCCGGGCCGACGCAGACGACCTCGCCCTGCGGGCCGTACCAGACGGGAATCCGGTGGCCCCACCACAACTGGCGCGAGATGCACCAGTCGTGGAGGTTGTCGACCCAGTCGAAGTACCGCTTCTCCATCTCCTGGGGATGGATCGTGACCTTGCCCTCGCGGACCGCGTCACCGGCGGCCTTGGCGAGCGGGCCGACCTTGACCCACCACTGCATGGACAGCCGCGGCTCGATGGTGGTCCGGCAGCGCGAGCAGTGGCCGACCGAGTGGACGTAGGGCCGCTTCTCGGCGACGATCCGGCCCTCGGCGCGCAGGGCGGCGACGATGGCGGAACGGGCCTCAAGACGGTCCAGGCCCTGGAAGGGGCCGTGGGCGGTGATGACGGCGTGCTCGTCCATGACCGTGACGGACGGCAGGTCGTGCCGCTGGCCGATCTCGAAGTCGTTCGGGTCGTGGGCCGGGGTGACCTTGACGGCGCCGGTGCCGAACGCGGGGTCGACGTGCGTGTCGGCGACGACCGGGATGGAACGGTCGGTGAGCGGCAGTTTGACGGTCCTGCCGACCAGGTGCTGGTAGCGCTCGTCGTCGGGGTGCACCGCGACGGCGGTGTCGCCGAGCATGGTCTCGGCACGGGTGGTGGCGACGACGATGACGTCGTCCCCGTCGCCGTACTTCATGGAGACGAGTTCACCGTCGTCGTCCTGGTAATTGACCTCGATGTCCGAGATGGCGGTGAGGCAGCGCGGACACCAGTTGATGATGCGCTCGGCGCGGTAGATCAACTCGTCGTCGTGGAGCCGCTTGAAGATGGTCTGGACGGCCCGGGAGAGTCCCTCGTCCATGGTGAAGCGCTCGCGGGACCAGGCGACACCGTCGCCGAGGCGGCGCATCTGCCCGGAGATCTGGCCGCCGGACTCGGCCTTCCACCGCCACACGCGCTCGACGAAGGCCTCCCGCCCGAGGTCGTGCCGGGACTTGCCCTCCTTGGCGAGCTCCCGCTCGACGACGTTCTGCGTGGCGATGCCGGCGTGGTCCATGCCGGGCTGCCACAGCGTCTCGTACCCCTGCATGCGCTTGCGGCGGGTGAGGGCGTCGATGAGGGTGTGCTCGAAGGCGTGCCCGAGGTGCAGGCTGCCGGTGACGTTCGGCGGGGGGATGACGATCGTGTAGGCCGGCTTGTCGCTCTTCTCGTCGGCCTCGAAGTAACCGCGCTCTACCCAGCGCTCGTACAGCGGCCCCTCTACATCGGCCGGCGCGTACTGGGTCGGCAGTTCGGTGTGGGGCGCTGTTGGCTGCTGCTGAGCGTTCTCGGTCACGGGGTCAGTTTAGAGGTGTCACGACCCCGTCCCGAAACGCGATTCTTTGGTAACGGTGAGCCCCCCGGCGTCCCGGTGCCGGTCCGCTTGCGCCAGGATGTCGTGACGACACGAGTATCTGGAGGGGAACCCAGAAATGAGCTACAACCAGCCGGGCCCGTACGGCGGGCAGCCCCAGCAGCCCGGACCGCACGGACAGCCGGGCCCCTACGGCCAGCCGCCGCAGGCCCCCCAGCCCGGCTACGGCTACCCCCAGCAGGGTCAGCCGGCCCCCGGCTACGGCTATCCCCAGCAGGCTCCCCAGGGTGTCCCTCCGCAGCCGAACCCGTACGGCGGCCAGCCCACCCCGCCCTACGGTCAGCAGCCCTACGGCCAGCAGCCGTACGGCCAGGCGCCCTACGGCGCCCCGCCGCAGCCGCCGGAGGGCGGCAAGAAGAAGACGGGACTGATCATCGGCGCGGTGGCGGTGGTGGCGGCGATCGCCGTCGGGGCGTACTTCCTGGCCAGCGGGAGCGGCAGCGGCAGCGGTGCGGTGGCGGACGACGGACCGCACAAGCTGACGGCCCCGGACAAGGTCATCGACGGCACGTACAAGAAGTCGGACAGCAGCGAGTCCCCGGACTCCATGAGCGACAAAGACCTGGCGGACTTCCAGAAGTGGGGCGTGAAGAACCCCAAGGACGTCAGCGCGGGGTACCAGAACGGCACGGGCCTGGCGGCCAAGAACCTGACGTTCGGCGGCGTCTACGGCACCATCGACGACCCCGAGGCCGTGGTGGACGCCATGTTCGCCAAGATCAAGTCGGAGTCCGAGAAGGACAAGACCGCCAAGGGCCAGCTCCTCGGCAGCCCGGAGACGGTCCACCCGTCGGGCTTCTCCAACGGCATCATGAAGTGCCAGGTGGCACAGTTCGAGAACGACAAGACGTCCGGCGCGGCCGCCGGCGCGGCGAAGACCGTGAAGATGCCGATCTGCATCTGGGGTGACCACAGCACCGTCGCGGACGTGACGGCGTTCAACTTCGCCGCCCTGGCCGCCGGCACCGGAGGGTCGATCGACGAGACCGCCGACCTGGCCGCCAAGCTGCGCAACGACGTGCGCGTCAAGGCCTGACACCGGCACCGGGCCCCCGATCGGGTGGACTTCCGGGGAGCGGACGAGCAGACGAGCAGGGGCTCGGCCCGGGGCCGGGCCCCTTTCGTACGCGCCTCTCGCCGACCGCGCCGACCGCGCGCGGACTCCCGCGGGAAAGGACGAAAGCGCCCGGCACGTCGACCGTGCCGGGCGCTTCCCGTCTGCTGCGGGCGGTTACGCCGACTTCTGCTCACCCGGGCCGCGGCCCCGTGCGTCGCGGGGGATCAGGGTCGGGTTGACGTTGGAGAGGACCACGTCCGCGGTGATGACGACGCGGGCCACGTCCTTGCGGGACGGCACCTCGTACATCACCGCCTGGAGGACCTCCTCCATGATGGCGCGCAGGCCGCGGGCTCCCGTCTGGCGGAGGATCGCCTGGTCCGCGATCGCCTCCAGGGCCTCACGCTCGAAGTCGAGCTCCACGCCGTCGAGTTCGAACAGACGCTGGTACTGCTTCACCAGTGCGTTGCGCGGCTCGACCAGGATCTGCAGGAGCGCCTTGCGGTCCAGGTTGTGGACCGAGGTGATGACCGGGAGGCGGCCGATGAACTCCGGGATCATCCCGAACTTCACCAGGTCCTCGGGCATCACGTCCTCGAACTGGTCCTTGGACTCCAGCTCGCGCTTCGAGCGGATCGTCGCGCCGAAGCCGATGCCCTTGGCACCGGCCCGGGACTCGATGATCTTCTCCAGGCCGGCGAAGGCACCGCCCACGATGAACAGCACGTTCGTGGTGTCGATCTGGATGAACTCCTGGTGCGGGTGCTTGCGGCCGCCCTGGGGCGGGACCGAGGCCGTTGTGCCCTCCAGGATCTTCAGCAGGGCCTGCTGGACGCCTTCGCCCGAGACGTCCCGCGTGATCGACGGGTTCTCGCTCTTGCGGGCCACCTTGTCGATCTCGTCGATGTAGATGATGCCCGTCTCGGCCTTCTTGACGTCGTAGTCCGCCGCCTGGATCAGCTTCAGCAGGATGTTCTCGACGTCCTCACCCACATACCCCGCCTCTGTGAGCGCGGTCGCGTCGGCGATGGCGAAGGGGACGTTCAGCATGCGGGCCAGGGTCTGGGCGAGGAGCGTCTTGCCGGAGCCGGTGGGGCCCAGCAGCAGGATGTTCGACTTCGCCAACTCGATGGCGTCGTCACGGCCTTGTGCGCCGCCGTTCTCACCCGCCTGGACCCGTTTGTAATGGTTGTACACCGCGACGGACAGGGCCTTCTTCGCGGCCTCCTGGCCGACGACGTACCCCTCGAGGAACTCGTAGATCTCGCGCGGCTTGGGCAGTTCCTCCCAGCGCACCTCGCTCGTCTCCGCGAGCTCTTCCTCGATGATCTCGTTGCAGAGATCGATGCATTCGTCGCAGATGTACACACCGGGGCCTGCGATGAGCTTCTTGACCTGCTTCTGGCTCTTGCCGCAGAACGAGCACTTGAGCAGATCGCCGCCGTCACCGATGCGTGCCACGGTGTGCTTCCCCTTCGCCTGGGAGACGCCTTACGTCCAGCGGCTCCTGGTGCTGCCTTATGTCCGACGGTACCTTGCCGGGCCCCTCGTTCGGGCCCCCCTTGGCACGGTTCACTTCGACGTGCAACGTGTCACACCGGGCCAAGGGGCGGCAGACGATACAGATCCGATCACGAATCGGGTGGATTCGCCTCAGCGGACCGAGGCGTTGTTCATCTTGCGCGTGGAGATGATCTGGTCGATCAGTCCGTATGCCAGTGCGTCCTCGGCCGTGAGGATCTTGTCGCGCTCGATGTCCTCGCGGATCTTCTCGATCGGCGTGCTCGAGTGCTTGGCCAGCATCTCCTCCAGCTGCGAGCGCATCCGGAGGATTTCGTTGGCGGCGATCTCCAGGTCGGAGACCTGGCCCCGGCCCGTCTCGCTGTAGGGCTGGTGGATCAGCACACGGGCGTTCGGCAGCGCCATGCGCTTGCCCGGGGTGCCCGCGGCCAGCAGGACGGCGGCGGCGGAGGCCGCCTGGCCCATGCAGACCGTCTGGATGTCCGGCTTCACGAACTGCATCGTGTCGTAGATGGCCGTGAGCGCGGTGAAGGAGCCGCCCGGGCTGTTGATGTAGATGGAGATGTCACGGTCGGGGTCCATCGACTCCAGGCACAGCAGCTGCGCCATGACGTCGTTGGCGGAGGCGTCGTCGATCTGGACGCCCAGGAAGATCACGCGCTCCTCGAAGAGCTTCGCGTACGGGTCGTACTCGCGGATGCCCTGCGAGGTGCGCTCCACGAAGCGCGGGATGACGTAGCGGGACTCGGCCCTGGGGCCGGAGTACTCGGCGCGCACACGGTCGTGGAGGCCGCTGCCGGGGAAGTCGTTCACGATGTCTCCTGAAGGGGGCTGGGGCGGTGGCTGGGGGCGGGAGGGGGTGCCGGGGCCGTGGGCGCCCCGGGGGCTCGTACGAGCCCGTGCGGCCCTGTGCGGGCCGGTGCGGGCCCGGCGGGCCTCACGGGCCGGTGCGGGCCCTTACGAGCCCGCCCCGGTGCCTCCGCCGCCCGGCATGCCGACAGCGGTGGTGATGACCTCGTCGATGAGGCCGTACTCCTTGGCCTCCTGGGCGTCGAACCAGCGGTCGCGGTCCGAGTCGCGGGTGATCTGCTCGACCGACTGGCCGGTGTGGAAGGAGGTGAGCTCGGCCATGCGCTTCTTGGTGTGCAGCAGCCGCTCCGCGTGGATCTTGATGTCCGAGGCGGAGCCGGCGAGGCCGGCCGAGGGCTGGTGGATCAGGATCTCGGCGTTGGGCAGGGCGAAACGCTTGCCCGGGGTGCCCGCGCTGAGCAGGAACTGCCCCATGGACGCCGCCATGCCCATGGCGATCGTCACCACGTCGTTCTTGATGTACTGCATGGTGTCGTAGATCGCCATGCCCGCGGTGATGGAACCGCCGGGGCTGTTGATGTACAGGTAAATGTCCTTGTCGGGGTCCGCGGCAAGGAGCAGGAGCTGTGCGGTGATCCGGTTGGCGATGTCGTCGTCCACCGGCTGGCCGAGGAAGATGATCCGCTCGTTGAGCAGCCGGCTGTAGACCTGGTCACCGAGGCCGCCACCGATGGAAGGCTCGCCGGCGGCGGAGGGCATCAGATTCGTCACGTATCCACCTGCTCGTCTTACGACGGCACGGGGCCGTCTCACGTGTTCTGCTGGGGCGTGGGACCCCGCGCCGGCCCCGTCGGGGCGGCTTCGGGGACTCCCCTGCCCTCGTATTCATGGACCCTAACGCGCAGGCAGGCGGGTGCCATCCCGGTTCCGCGACTGTTCGCTGTCAGCGCATGTGCTCCACGGGGCGGGGCGGGGGGTGGCAGGGGCCGTGGCCGGGCGGTGCCGTGGGGCTCCCTGCTGGCGGGACGGGAGGCGGGCCCGGACCCCTCGCAGGGGTGAGGCGCGGTAGGCCGTCGGGGCGGCGGGGAGGGGGGTCCGGCCCCCTCGTCAGGGGTGCCGCCGGGGCCGGCGTCGCGCGCCGAGCCCTCCCGGTCCCCGGAGAGGAGTGCCGCGGCGCAGCGGGCGCCGGGGCCGGGCGCGGGTCCGCCGGGGCCAGGGCGCGGCTCGCCGCGTACGGCCGCGGCGGGACCGGGAGCCGCCGATACGGCGACGGGCCCCAGGGGTGGTGTGTCCCTGGGGCCCGTCGTTTCCGGATCGTGCGCGGAGGTCAGGCCTCCGGGGTCTCCTCGACCGCCTCGGTCTCGTCCTCGGCCTCGGCCGCCGCCTCGGTCTCGTCCTCGTCGCCGAGGTCGACGATCTCGCCGTTGGTGTCCTTGACCGTGACGGCCTCGACGACGACCGCCAGAGCCTTGCCGCGGGCGACCTCGCCGACCAGCATCGGGACCTGGCCGCCCTCGACGACCGCCTGGGCGAACTGGTCCGGGGACATGCCGGAGGAGGCCGCACGCCGCATGAGGTGCTCGGTGAGCTCCTCCTGGTTGACGTTGAGCTTCTCCTTGTTGACCAGCTCGTCGAGGACGAACTGCGTCTTGATGCCCTTGACCGACGCCTCGCGGGTCTCGGTGTCGAACTCCTCGGCCGTCTTGCCCTGGATCTCCAGGTACTTCTCGAGGGTCAGCCCCATCTGCCCGAGCTGGTGGTGCTCGAGGTTGTGCTTACGGGTGTTGATCTCGTCCTCGAGGAGCTTCTCGGGGATCGGGACCTCGATCAGCTCCAGCAGCTTGTCCAGCACGCGCTCCTGGGCCTGCGTGGCCTGGTCGTACTGCTTCATGCTCTCGAGACGCTTGAGGCTGTCCGCCCGCAGCTCCTCCAGCGTGTCGAACTCGGAGGCGAGCTGCGCGAACTCGTCGTCCAGCTCGGGCAGTTCACGGGAGGCGACCTGGGTGACCTTGACCGTCACCTCGGCCTCCTTGCCGGCCGCCGAGCCGCCCTTGAGCTCGGAGGTGAAGGTGGCCTCCTCACCGGCCGACAGGCCCTTCACGGCGTCGTCGATGCCGTCCAGCAGCTCGCCGGAGCCGATGGTGTAGGAGACACCGCTGGCGACACCGTCCTCCAGGACCTCGCCGTCGACCTTGGCCTCCAGGTCCACGGTCACGACGTCGCCGTCCTCGGCGGCGCGCTCGACCGGGGTCGTCGACGCGAAGCGCTCGCGCAGCTGCTCCACCGACTTCGCGACGTCCTCGTCCGTGACCTCGACGGCGTCGACCTCGACCTCGATGCCGGAGTAGTCCGGGATCTCGATGGTCGGGCGGATGTCGACCTCGGCGGTGAAGGACAGCACCTCGTTGTCCTTCAGCTCCTTGATGTCCACCTCGGGCTGGCCCAGCGGGTTCAGCTCGGCCTCGTTGACCGCGTCGGTGTAGAACTTCGGCAGCGCGTCGTTGACTGCCTCCTCCAGCACCGCGCCACGGCCGAACCGCTGGTCGATGACCCGGGCGGGGATCTTGCCCTTGCGGAAGCCCTTCACCGTGACCTGCTGGTTGATCTTCTTGTACGCCGCGTCGAGGCTGTCCTTGAGCTCCTCGAAGGGCACCTCAACAGTGAGCCGAACCCGGGTCGGGTTCAGGGTCTCCACGGCGCTCTTCACGGTTCGGTCTCCTTGTGGCTGACTTCTTGGGGTTCTGCCGAACTGCTCCGCCCGGGTCGGCCGGGCCTTCGGCGGATTCGCGGCCCCTGCCTGAGAGACGTGGCAGTGCAGACACACGGGCGCGCAGCTTGCATAGTAACCGCAGCCACTCGGGGCCCCAAAAGGCGATCAAGTGCGTCGGCGTCCGGGCGGTGCCGGCCGGTGGTCGGGGTGGCGGGATTTGAACCCACGGCCTTCCGCTCCCAAAGCGGACGCGCTACCAAGCTGCGCCACACCCCGTCTGGTGCGACACGTAGGGTACATGCCCGGACAGCGCGCGTCGGCCGGTTTCCGCACGGGCGTGCGTGCGGATCAACGCGTTGGCCTACGGGGCGGGCGACCCGCTACCATGCCTCCTGTGCCGCGGTCGGTGACCTGCGGCGCGTCATGTTGCGGGCGTAGCTCAATGGTAGAGCCCTAGTCTTCCAAACTAGCTACGCGGGTTCGATTCCCGTCGCCCGCTCTGCACGGCTCGGGGCCAGGTCGGAGGAGCATTCCTCCGCCTGGCCCTGAGTGTTTCCCGGGGCTGCGATCGGTCCGCCGTGCCCGCCGGGTGCCCGTTCGGTATTCGATCTCGTGTGCTGATGGGCCCGTGCGGCGCCGACCGGCTCGAACGCCTCGGGTACCGGCCCGGCCCCGCCGTGTCCACGCCGCCCGCGGTCCGGTCACAGGTGGCGGGCGTCCACCGAGTACACCGAGCGGGCTCCGTAGGGGACGTACAGGGCGTTGCCGGTCAGCAGCACCGCCGCGCCCTGCGTGGCCGTGTAGGAGTCGCCGCCGTCGCTGCGGCCGGCACGGCTGCCCTCGACCTTGCCGGTGCGGCGGTCCAGGGCGGCGAGGCGGCCGGTCGGGGAGGCGACGTAGACGCGGGCGGCGGAGGCCACGGGCGGTCCCGGAAGCTCCACTCCGGAGTCGCCCGCCCAGTTCTGGCGGCCGGTGCGCGGGTCGATCGAGCGGATGCTGCCGTTGGTGAGCGCGAAGTAGAGGGTGCCGCCGGTGAGGCGGACGACGGCGGACGCGGGCTGCGGGCGGGTGAGCGGGACGCGGATCAGGCGGTGGGTGACCGTGTCCACGGTGGTGATCGTGCGGTAGGCGGTGTCGGAGTCGGGTCCGGCCAGCACGAGGCGGCCGTGGGCCTGCCCCAGCAGCGACAGGGAGCCCCCGGCCTTGACCGACCAGCGCGTGGTCCCCGTGGCTGGGTCGATCTGGGAGACCCGGGTGGTCCCCCCGGAGCTCTCGCACCGGAGGTAGGGCCGGCCGCCGGCCGCCGCCACGGTGCAGCTGTGGTCCACGGGAAGGCGGTGCCGCCAGCGGACGGCCCCGTTGCCTGCGTCCAGGAGGCCGTACTCGTTGCCCTCGGTACCCATGAGGGTGAGGACGCCCTCCGGGACGACCGCGGAGCCGCCTTGGTCGGGGTCGGGCGCGGAGGGGGCGTCGCCGTCGCCGGTGCGGGTCGTCCACAGCACCCGGGCCGTCGTCGCGTCCAGCAGTCGTATCGAGTAGTGCTGTGTCGAGCCGGTGTCCCGCTCCTCGGCGTCGTTCGCGTACACGTAGACGGCGCCCCCGCGGACGCCGAGGATCGACCCGTCGGAGCCGGCCGTGTCGTCCTTGGTGGAGTCGACGGGCCGGGACCACATCTGGCGACCGGTGGCCTGCGAGAAACTCACGGCTTCCAGGTCGTCGCCCGCGCACACCAGCGAGGTGCCGACCAGTGCGCACCGGTTGAACGGGGCGTCCGCACCCTGGGCACCCTTCGCGGTCGCGTGCCAGGGCCGCCAGCCCGCGGGCAGTCCGGTGCGGTCGCCGGGGTGTTCGGACGTCTGCGTCAGCGCCACCACCGCCGTGGCGGCCAGGGCCAGGACCGTTGCCACTGCGCCGATCACGATCCGGCGGCGTCCGCGCCGGGGGCGCTCGGCCGGGTCCGGGTCCTCCGGCCGCTCCCCGCCTTCCGGCAGCGCCGGCATCGTCGGCATCCCCTGCTGCTCCGCGGCGCGGCGCGGGTCGGGCCGGGTGCCGTCCCGCAGGAACGCGAGGAGTTCGTCGGGGGTCGGCCGGACCTTGGGGTGCTTCTCCAGGCAGAGTTCCACGAAGGTGCGCAACTCGTCCGGGATCCCGTCGAGTTGAGGACTGCCCTCGACGACCCTGGTGGCCGTCTCGTAGGGGCTGGGGCTGTCGAAGGGCCCGCGTCCGGTGGCCGCGTAGGCCACGACCGCCCCCAGGGAGAAGATGTCGGCGGCCGGGCCCACCTCTTGCGGCGCCGAGAACTGCTCGGGGGACATGAAGGGCGGGGTCCCCATCACCCGGCCGGTCTGGGTGAGGACGTCCGCGGACGCGAACTCGGCGGCGCGGGAGATGCCGAAGTCGATGACGCGGGGCCCGTCGTCGGCGAGCATCACGTTGGCGGGCTTGAGATCGCGGTGGACGACTCCGGCGCGGTGGATGTCGCGGAGGGCCTCGGCGAGGCCGGCGGCGAGTTCCCGGAGTCTCGGCAGGGGCAGCGGGCCGTGGCGTCTCACATGGGTGCCGAGGTTCTCACCCGGTATGTAGAGCGTGGCCATCCACGGGCGCGACGCATCGGCGTCGGCGTCCACGACGGGCGCGGTGAAGGCCCCGCTCACCCGGCGGGCGGCGGCCACCTCGCGGCGGAAGCGGATGCGGAACTCGTCGTCGTCGGCGTACTGGCCGTGGACGACCTTGACCGCCAGACGACGGCCGGAGGCCGACCGCGCGAGATAGACCACGCCCATACCACCGGAGCCGAGGCGGTCCTCGATGCGGTAACCGCCCACCTCCGCCGGGTCCGAGTCGCGCAGCGACACCCGTACGCCCCCGTTTCGTCTTCCCCTGGAACCCGATGCGCCTCTGCCGCGGCCGGCCGCGGCGTTCAGAAGCGGATCGAGTTGATGGTCTCCGCTATCGAGTTGAGGAACCGGTTGATGGACGGAGCCATGCCGGTCGAGGCGAGGAAGAAGCCGAAGAGGATCGCCACGATCGCCGGGCCGGCCTTGACCGAGCCCCCTCGGATCATCACCACCAGGATGATCGCCAACAGCAGTACCACTGACAGCGAAATGGCCACAACTGATCACACCCTCGGTCGGTCCGCTCTCCCGGTCCGGGGCGCCGTCCCGTGCGCACCCCCGCCAGAACCATCGTGCCACCAACCCGCCCACCGTATGCGGCGGGTGAGGCATCGTCGGCCACACCGGTCCCGCCCGGGGCACCGCCCCGGGGCGGCGACGGCGCACACCCATTTCCGTACGGTTAATTCGGAGGGCCGGCGTCCCCGAATTCGACACTGATCGTTTCCATGCCCACACATCGCGTTCGCAGCACATTCAAATACACCAGAAAAAGCCCTGTCGGCCGGACATTCCGCCAGAGTCACCCGCAGGCGCTATGCCCGCTTCAGTCGGGATGAATGGGGACACAACACCCACACAACGGCCGTATGACATAGGAAAATCGACCCGCCCGCGGGGCGCTCCCGATGTGGGCAAGGCCACACACGAACATTGCTGGCTTCCATGAATCCGGGGTAGGCGCGCCCGATAACCAGCATTTACAGCGAGGGTTTTACTCACGCCCTCAGACAACGCTAGGGTGCCTCAGATGTTCCACCCCGCCTCGTCCTCCGCAAGAGCAACAGGCCCGTCCCACACCCCCGGAACCCCTCCCGCTCCCCGAGCTCCCGAACCGCGCGCCCCGCAGCGCGACGCCTTCTTCGACAACGCCAAGTACCTGGCGATCGTCCTGGTGGCCATGGGCCATTCCTGGGATCCCATGAAGGGCGACAGCCGCGTCCTGCAAGCGCTCTACATGTTCGTCTACGCCTTCCACATGCCGGCGTTCATCCTCATCTCCGGCTACTTCTCCCGCAGTTTCGACATGCGCCCCGACCGGCTGAAACGGCTGGTGACGGGTGTCGTCGTGCCGTACGTCGTGTTCGAGACCGCGTACGTCCTCTTCAAGCGCACGGTCGGCGGCGACCCGGGCCTCCCGATCAGCCTGCTCGACCCGTGGTACCTGACCTGGTTCCTCGTCGCCCTCTTCGTCTGGCGGCTGACGGCCCCGCTGTGGAAACTGGTGCGCCGGCCGGTCCCGCTGGCCGTCCTCATCGCCATGCTGGCCTCCGTGTCGCCGGACATCGGCAACGACCTCGACCTCCAGCGCGTGCTGCAGTTCCTGCCGTTCTTCGTCATCGGCCTGTCCCTGAAGCCGGAGCACTTCCCGTTGGTGCGCCGCCGCGCGGTGCGCGTCCTGTCCGTTCCGGTGTTCGCCGGCGCGCTCGCCGTGGCGTGGTGGGCCGTGCCGAGGATGAACCCGGCCTGGTTCTACCACCGCGACAGCGCGCAGGAACTGGGGGTGCCGTGGTGGTGCGGGCCGGTGATGGTGCTCGCGCTGCTGGGCTGCTCCCTGCTGCTCACGGTCTGCTTCTTCGCCTGGGTGCCGCGCCGCCCGATGTGGTTCACCTCGCTCGGCGCGGGCACCCTGTACGGCTATCTGCTGCACGGGTTCTTCATCAAGGGCGCGGACTACCGGGGCTGGTACGAACCGGCGTGGCTGCACGGGCCGCCGGGTGCGGTGGCGGTGACCGTCGGTGCGGGGGTCCTGGTGACCGCCCTGTGCACCTTCCCGGTGCGCAGGGCCCTGCGGCCGGTGATGGAGCCGGAGATGCGGTGGGCGTTCAGGAGGGACGCGACGGAAGCGGCGGGCCGACGGTCCGCCGCGACGGCCGGGTGACGGCAGCCGCCGAGTGACGGCAGCCGCCGGGTGACCGGGGCACGGCAGCCGCCGGGTGACGGCACCGGCCGGGTGACCGGGTGACAGCAGCGGCCGGGTGACGGCAGCCGCCGCGACGGCCGGCTGACGGCGGTACGGCGGCCACCGTCGCGCGTCCGGGGCCGGGCCGTCCCCGGCGGGGCGGCCCGGCCCCGCTACGAGGCGCCCTTGAGGTGCCTCATCAGCCTCTCGAAGTCCGCCCACCCCGAAAGGTCCGCGGGGTCGCCCGGCAGCGGGTAGTACAGCGCCGGGCGGGTCCTCGGACCCAGGGGGACGGGGGCCTCGGCCAGCGGGGTGCGGCGCGCCCGGTCGCCGGGCATCGCGCGGACCTCCTCGGCGCCCAGCACGAACGCGAACGGGACGCCCGGGCCCTCGAACCGCGGCGGCACGGACAGGTCACGGCGGGCCTTGCGGATCTGGACCAGCATCGACTGCAGGTGGTGCCGCGTGGCGAGCGCCTCGGCGGCGGCGCGCACGGCGTCCGTGGGCACCTCCTCCCCCGGCCCGTAGCCGAACGCCAGTGTGATGTCCTCCTCGACACCGCCCTTCGTGCGGCTGATGCGGACCGTCGCGAGCCCGGGGCGCTCCGGGGTGCCGACCACGACCAGCCAGGTCGGCTCGGGCGCCCGCTCGAAGGCCACATCCGTCAACTGGCGCAGCGACCAGGGGAGGTTGGCGGGCTCCTCCGTGCCCCAGCCGGCCGGCGGCTCACCGGTGATCTCGCGCCACACCGATTCCAGGGCGCCGCCGAGCACCAGCCGGTCGTCCGCCGGGTGGATCGCCCGGTAGGAGATCGCGAGTTGCCGTTCTCCGGAGGCCGCGTCCTCGGCGAGGTCCTTGCCGAAGGCGTCGGCCACGGGCGTGTGCGGGTCCTGCGGTGTGGCGTCCGGCGACTCCACGGTCACGAACAGGCCGCTGCGCCACTCCAGCACGGCCCCGGACAGCCCGTCGTAGTACCCGTCCTTCTCGTCCTGCACGACCCAGCGCGAGGGCCAGCCGGGCAGGCTGCCCCGGACGGCGGGGGACAGCCGGGTGCCCGCGGGCGTGACGATCTGCAGGCCGAGTTCGGCGTTCGCGGCCGCGCGCAGCGCGTCGGAGAGCCACGCCGTCATCGCCACCACCGGGCGGTCCTGGATGACGACGGCGACCTTGTCGGTGACCACGTCCAGCGCGGGCTGAGCCGCGGCGGGCGTGGGCACCACGCTCACCCCGTCGGTCTTCACCACGGCGAGGGAGGTCGCGGCCTGCGGCGGCCAGGCGCTGCCGCCGACGAGCGTGGCCAGGCGGGCCGCGAAGGTACCGGCCAGCTGTTCCGCCTCCTTGACGCCGGTGGTGGCGCGGGCCTCCGTCCACCAGTACGGCACCTCGGGCTCGCTCGCGCCGAGCAGCCGCTCGGCCTCGCCCCTGACCTGGACGAGCAGCGGTGCCTCGACGGAGACGAGCGGGCGCCCCTGGTCGTCGCAGAGCTGCACGACCGCGCCGTCGCCCTCCGTGCCCACCAGCTTGTCCGGGCCGCCGGAGAGCAGTCCCGCGATGACGCTCAGCGGGTCGGGCATCTTCTTCGTGAGGGCGATGACGTCCTTGGTCATGGGCTCGGCCGGTCCTTCGTGCTGCTCGCTTCGGGTGGGGTACGTCGCTGCTGTCCCGGACGCCCCGGGGGCCGCCCGCGGTTCACCGCGCGCCCGCGTACACGGTCTGGATCAGCCGGTTGGGCTCGCCCCGGCGCACCAGCACCCCGCGCCCCGACGGCTGCTGGGTGGCGTACACACCGGGGAAGAGCTGGCCCTCGCTGCGGTCGCCCGCCATCACCAGCGCCGAGGCGCCCGACTCCCGCAGGCCCTGCAGCAGCGGCTCGTACAGACCGCGGGAGGCGCCCGCGACACGCCGGGTGACGACGAAGTGGAGGCCGATGTCGACGGCCGAGGGGATGTAGGGGACGAAGGGGGCCAGCGGCTGCTGCCCGGCCGTGGTCAGGACGTCGTAGTCGTCGACCAGGATCACGATCCGCGGCCCGGAGCCCCAGCTGCCCGGCTCCAGGTCCTCGCTGTCCGCGCTCTCGTCGGGCAGCCGCTTCTCCAGCTCGCCCGCGATGCCCGCCGCCAGGGCCCCGGCCAGCTTGGAGTTGTAGGCGTAGCCGCCGCGGTACTCCTCGGGGATCGCGCCGCGCAGGCCCCGGCGCGGGTCCATGATGCCGAAGACCAGCTCGTCCGCGCTGTAGCGCTCGATGAGGCCGTCCGCGACGACCTTCAGCAGGTTGGTCTTGCCGCACTCGCTGTCGCCCATGATCAGCAGGTGCTGGTCGTGTTGGAACAGATCGAGCAGGACGGGCGCCAGCTGGGTCTGGTCCAGTCCGATCGGCACCCGGCGCGGCTCCGCCACCGGGCCCGGCAGCAGCTGGGGTTCCAGGACGTGCGGCAGCACACGGACCGGCTGGGCGACCTCGCCGGTCCAGGTGGCGCGGATCGTACGGGCCGTGCGCTCCAGGACCGAGCCGAGGTCCGCGGCGTCGGCGAGGCCGTCCGTGCGCCCCAGCGCGACCTGCGCGAAGAGCTTGCCGTCGGTGAGGACCCGGCCCTTCTCCTCCGGCCCGAGGGTCTCGGCGAGCTTGCGGTCGATGCTGGACTCGCTCGCGTCGTTCAGCCGCAGCTCGACGCGGGTGCCGAACTGGGACTGGGTGGCGATGCGGACGTCGTTCCAGCGGAGCATGCCCGCGACGACGTGGATGCCGTAGCCGCCGCCCCGTTTGAGGATGTCGACGACCGCGTCGTCCAGTTCCTCGAAGTCGTCGCGCAGGGCGCCGAAGCCGTCGATGACCAGCACGATCTCCGTGGAGGCCAGCTCCGGGACGCGGCCCGCCGCGCGCAGGTCGCGCAACTGCTCCAGCGAGTCGATGTTGTGGACGCGGAACAGTTCCTCGCGCTGGTCGAGCATGCCGCGCACGGAGTCGATGGTGCGGGCGGCGCGCTCACGGTCGGCGCGGCCCGCGACCCCGCCGACGTGCGGCAGCCCGCCGAGCGCCTGGAGGCCGCCGCCGACCAGGTCGAGGCCGTAGACGCCGACTTCCTGCGGGGTGTGGGTGAGCGCCAGGGAGAGGGCGAGGGTGCGCAGCAGCGTCGTCTTGCCGGACTGCGGGCCGCCGATGACCGCGGCGTGGCCGCCCGCGACCGTGAGGTCGAGGTACCACTGGCCCTGCCACTGCTTCGTCGGGTCGTCGAGGACGCCCATCGGCACCTGGAGCGGGCCCCTGCGCTTCGCCAGCTGCATGCCGCGCGCACCGACCTCGACGGGCCCGGCGACCTTGTCGAGGGCGATGGCGTCGGGCAGCGGCGGCAGCCAGATCTGCCGCACGGGCCGGGTGCCGGCGTGCTCGATCTGCTGGACCATGACGCCCATCTCGGTCGGGCCGGTCTCCCTGCGCCGCACCTGCGGCTCCTCGGGGCCCGAACCCTCGTCCTGCCCGAGGGTGTTGTAGGCCGCGTACTCGAGCGCGAGCGGGCCGGTGTCCTCCTCCTCGCGCTGCACGGGGCCGCGGTAGGCGCCGGAGACGTAGCTCGCCTTGAACCGCTCGTAGTGGCTGGTGTCGACCTTGAGATAGCCGAAGCCGGGCAGCGGAGGCAGGTGGAAGGCGTCCGTGGTGTCCAGGACCGTGCGGGACTCGTCCGGGGAGAAGGTGCGCAGACCCAGCCGGTAGGACAGATACGTGTCCAGGCCCTTGAGCTTGCCGCCCTCGATGCGCTGGCTGGACAGCAGCAGATGCACGCCGATGGAGCGGCCGATGCGGCCGATGGACAGGAACAGGTCGATGAAGTCCGGTTTGGCGGTGAGCAGTTCACCGAACTCGTCGATCACGACGAACAGGTGCGGCAGCGGCTCCAGGTCGGGGCGCTTCTCGGCGCGCAGGGCTGCGTAGTGGCCGATGTCGGCGACGTTCCCGGCGTCCTTGAGGACCTGCTGGCGGCGCTTGACCTCGCCCGCCAGCGAGGCGTGCACGCGTTCCACCAGACCCGCCTGGTTCTCCAGGTTGGTGATGACGCCGGCCACGTGCGGCAGGTCCGCGAAGGGCGCGAAGGTGGCGCCGCCCTTGTAGTCGACGAGGACCAGGGCGAGGTCCTCCGGGGGGTGCGTGGCGACCAGGGCGAGCACCAGCGTGCGCAGCAGTTCGGACTTGCCGGAACCGGTGGCGCCGACACACAGGCCGTGCGGGCCCATGCCCAGCTCGGAGGACTCCTTCAGGTCGAGCAGGACGGGCTCGCGGCTGTCGCTGATGCCGATGGGGACCCGCAGGAAGGCGCGTTCGCCGCGCGGCGCCCACAGGCGGTCCAGGTCGAGTCGGGCCACGTCGTCGATGCCGAGCAGTTCCGCGAAGTCCACCGGGCCGGTCAGCGGCGCGTCGACCATCGACTCGGCGGACAGTCTGAGCGGCGCGAGCATCCGGGCCAGGCCCTCGGCGAACGGGACGCTCACCTCGTCCACCGTGCCGTGCGCGCTGATCGGCTCCGCCTCGCGCAGGTCCTCGATGACGATCCGTGCCCCGTCCACGGTGATGCGGACGCCGACGTGGCCGGGCTCCTGCACCCGCTGGTCGAGCAGGTGCAGCACGGTGACGCCCATCTCGCGCAGGCCCACCGCGTCGTCGGGCCGCGGCAGATCGACCGCGTCCTCGCCGTGACCGTCGGTGACCACCAGCAGCCGGGAGGACATGGCGAGGGCGTCCTTGCCGGACAGGCCGCGGCGCACCTCGGCGGCGAAGGAGGCCCGGCGGCGCAGTTCCGGGCCGATCTGCCGGGCGAGCTGCGGCAGCGAGGGGGCGATGCGGCGGGCGGCGACCGGGCCGTCGAACTGCTCGCCGTCGAGCAGGTGCGGCAGCCACTTCGCCCATTCCCACTCCGCCATCCGGTCACCGGGCACGGCGAGCGCCATGGCGACGTCGTCGGGGGCGTGCGTGGCGGCGGTCTCGACCATCAGGGCGCGGGCCACGCGCAGGGTGTCCTCACGGGAGCCGATGACGCTGATGTTGCCGACCCGGTCCAGCGGTACGGTCAGCGGCAGTTCGGTGCCGGTGCTGAAGCGGGTCATCAGCGCGGACGCCTCGTTCAGCATGAACCGGTCGGGCGGGGTGAGCACGGACGACCCCTGCTGGGCGACCTTCAGGTCCCGTACGGGCATCTCGCCGGTGCCGACCCGTACGCGCAGGAAGTCGCCGTCGAGGCGGCGCCGCTCCCACAGCCGGGCCGGGTCGCGGACTATGTCGTACAGGGCGTCCGGCGGCGGGTTGAGCACCTGGGCCGTCTCGCGCCGTGCCCGCTCCTCCTTGGACAGTTCCTCCCGCAGGTCTTCCAAGTACGCGAGGTACGCCTCGCGTTGGGTGCGGCGGGTGCGCTGGGCCTTGCCGCGCTGGGAGAAGACCAGGGCCATGGAACCGGCGATGGTGACGACCAGGATGATCGCGCCGAGCCCCGCGAACTGGCTGTTGCGCACGACGGTCATCATCACGACGGACGACATCACGCCGGCCACGGGCAGCAGCGAGGTCGCGATGGAACCCGCCTTGCCCTCGGGCAGGTTGGGCGGCGCCTCGATGGTGCGGGGCTCGGGTGCGGCCGGCGGGCGGGTGGTGCGGGCCGGGCGGTGGATCAGTCGGGTGCTCATGTGCCGTGTTCCTCCCCCGGGTTCAACGGCGCTTCTGGGAGAGCTGGAAGACCTCCGCGGCGAGGCTGGTGGCGGCCTGCCGGGTCGCGTGCGCGAGGAGTTCGGTGCGGATGGTGCCGCCCGCGGCCAGATGCCGGTCGTAGGGCAGGACCCGGACCTTGGCCCCGGTCGCCTTCAGCGTCTCGGCGGCCCGGTCGGCGTCGAGCCCCGTGTGCGGCACCATCTCGGTGAGCGCGACGACGGTTCCCTCGATGACGTGCCGGGGCAGCCCGCGCATCCACTCCAGGACGGCGTGCGTGCTGGCGACGCCCTCCAGGGTGGCGGGCGCCGTCAGCACCCGGGCCTGGGCGGCGGACAGCGCGACCCGGGCGACCTCGGCGGGCAGGGTCTCGCAGTCGACGACGGTGACGCCGAAGTAGCGGCGCAGGGACACCATGACCTTCTCGTAGCCCTTGGTGTCCAGCATCGCGCCGATCTGGCCCTGGCTTCCGGGCAAGAGCCAGGCGTTGTCGGGGAGTTGGACGAGATAGCCGGTGACGTCGAGCAGCGACATCTGCGGTTCGACGATGCCCGCGACATCGCCCGTGGTCCAGCGCAGGGTCTCCGCGCCGAGCCGCAGCGGCAGCGAGCCGAGGGCGGGGTCGGCCTCGATGATGAGGGTCGGGTCGTGGCGGTAGTGGGCGTAGGCGGTGCCGAGCAGCGCGGCGACGGTCGTCTTGCCGGCACCGCCCCGGATGGAGGTGACGGCGATCTGCCGGCCGGTGGTCACGGCCTGCTGCAGCACCTCCGCGGTCGCGGTGGCCCCGGCGACCTCGCGGGCGGCGGAGGAGGAGACGGTACGGCGCACGGCGCGCAGCGCGCGGGCGGTGAAGGGTTCGCCGTGCCGGGGCTTGAGACCGGCCCCGGCGAGCCGCTTGTCCACGACCGGGCGGGAGTCGGGGGTGCGGGGCTGCGGCCGGGCCGCGGCGGCGGGCTGCTGGAGCTGCACGGGGACGCCCTGCTGACCGGGGTACGCCTGCTGGGGGGCGGCGGCCGGCTGCGGCACGGGCTGCTGCGGATGGCCGTACGCCTGACCGTACGCCGGGCCCTGCGCCGGAACGCCGTGCGGCTGCCCGGCACCGGCGGCGGGGTTGCCCTGCGGCTGCTGCTCCGGCTGCCCGGAGGCACCCCTCAGGTCGCGCAGCACGTCGCTCTGCCAGTTGTCGCCGTTCGGCATGTCGCCCTTCTCTCCTGCGCGCCCCGCCCGGAGCGGCCCACGGTGTGTCAGAACTTGTTGAGGAGCTGCCCGTAGATACCGAACACGCCGACGGCGAGCGGGAACAGCCCGATCACGCCGATGGACTCGATCAGGTCGGCGATGCGCCGCAGTCGTACCTGCACGTGCTCCGGCGGCTGCACGGCGAGGACGAGCAGCGGCAGCACCGCGGCCGCGCACAGCACGGCGAGCGGCCCGGCCCCGGCGGCGTGGTCCATCCACAGCACGACCAGGCGTACGACGAGCAGTGCGGCGGCGGCGAACAGCGCGACCACCTCGGCCACCAGCGGGAAGGCCCGGGCCCGGGACAGCAGCACCACGGCGACCAGCGACGCGAGGGTCACGGTCCACGCGGTCGGCCGGTGCGCGGTGGTCAGCAGCCAGCCGCCGGCGGCGGCCGAGGCGGCGGTGACGACGGTCGCCAGGGCGAGCCCGCGGTGGGTGGCCGCCAGCGCGTTGCCGACCTGGTGGCGGCTGACCGAGACGCCCGACGACCTGCGGTCGTCGAGCCCGGTCAGCCCGGAGGCCATCAGCGCGAGCCGCGGCAGCAGCCCGAGGAGCACCACGGAGAAGACGGCCATCACGGCGCCCAGCCGGGCGGGCTGGTCCTGTACGGCGGCCACGGCCTCCCACACCGCCGCGACGACGGCGGTGGCCCCGGCCCCGATGAGACCGCCGCGGCCGAGCGGCGAGAAGAAGGCGAGCAGCAGCAGCGTGACCAGCAGCGCGACCACCACTCCGGCCAGCCGGGCCGGCCCCGGCCAGTCGTAGGCGTCGGCGGCGGTCCAGGCGGCGAGCAGCCCGAGCCCTCCGGAGGCGAGCAGCAGGGCGGTGGCCAGACCGCGGTTGCCGTCCCCGATCCTGGCGACGACCGCCCCGGCGGCCAGGAAGACGACGGTGGCGGCCACGAGACCGGTCGTGAGGGACTCCAGCGCGAACTCGCGCCGGGCGAGCACGGCCGCGGTCACCGCGAAGACGAAGGTGGCCACGCCTGCGCTGATCCTCCGGGCGGCGGGCCGCCAGCGCCAGGCGCGCAGATCGAGGTCGTCGGCGACCTGGTCCGTGACGTCGTGCACGACCGGCGCGGGCGGCGCGGCGTGCGCGCGGACGAGCCGGAGCACGGCGCCGTCGGCCACTTCGGCCGAAGCGAGGGTGGCGTCGTGCGGCAGCACCGAGCCGTCGGAGGTGATCAACTGCCGCGTCATGGGGCGCGTGGCGGTCCGGTCGTCGAGCAACTGCAGGATGTCCGGGAGCAGTTGCCCGATCGGTGTGTCCGACGGCAGGACGATGTCGGCTCGCCGTCGCTCGCCGACGAGGGTGACCCGGCTCAGCTGGGCCCGGGACGTCGTTGCTGTGCTCACCACTTACGGGAACCTATCATCGCGATGTTGTCCGAAACGGGTCGTCTGCACGGCGGTGCCGTAGACGCACACAAAGCCTCCATGGCGTGCTCATGCCCTTCGCGCACGCGCCGTTCACCTCTTCTCCGCACCGTGCTGCGTGGCACCGCCGGAGGGCGTGGGCGAGGCGCTGTCCCCCGACGGGTTGTACATCTGCTCCTGCTGCTGTTGCTGCTTCTTCTGCTCGGCCTTCTGCTTGGCCAGCGTGGCCTGGAGGAAGGACCAGCCGATGCATCCGGCGCACAGCACGGCGGCGATGGCGATGCCCGCGAACACCTTGCCGAGGCGCTCGTCCACCGTGCGCCGGCCGCGCTGGGCGCCGAACAGCAGGGCGTCGCGCATCCGCCTGCGGCGCACCGCCACCGACTCGAGCAGCTGGCTGTCGTAGTCCCGTGCCATCAGTCGTCCCGTGCCGTTCCGTGCCGTCCTGTGTCGATGTGGTCGTACGTCGTCGCTGTCGGTCCGCGGCCGTGGTCAGTCATCGGCGCCGAGGCCCAGGTACTGCCGCATGGCCGCGTACTTGCGGGTGAGCCGCTCGGCGGTGGGGGCGTCGAGCGCGGCGAGCCGGTCCGGGGCGGCGTTGTGCGCGAGGTCGGCCGCCTTGACGAGCCGGGCGCCGGGAGTGGCGAGTACACGCCGCGCGTACGCCTCCGGGTGCTCGCCGGGGTGCTTGGTGACGGCCCGTACGACGTCCTTCGTCACCTGTGACAGCGAGGCTGCCTCCAGCCAGTCCTCGGTGAGGACGCCGTCCTCCAAGGAATCGTGCAGCCAGGCTGCGGCGACGAGTTCGTCCCCGCCGCCGCGTGCCCGCACGCCCTCGGCGACGGCCCGCAGATGCTCCGCGTACGGCCGCCCCGCCTTGTCCTTCTGCTCGGCATGCGCGGCACGCGCCACGGCCTCGACCTCGACCAGGCTCATCCGTGGTGATGTCCGCCGTTCCTGTGGCATGCGCGGCATGACAGGCTCCCCCTAACTTTGCCTCTGCAACATAAGGCATGGAGGAGCGGGGAGTACACCCCGGGAGCCGGCCCGGAGCCGGCCCCTCCCCGCCCGGGAGCAGGTCAGTACCCGGCCGGGCCGGGGGCCTGCAACTTCTTCACCTTGGCACTGGCGATGACGTTCCAGAGGAGAGTGAGGGGCGTGAAGAGCACCAGGGAGAGGGGACTCCACCAGCCCTGCCAGAGCGTCTCGGTGGTCAACTGCTTGTGGACGCGCATCCCGCACGAACGGCACATGGGTCCCTCCAGCTTCCGGAAGGTCATGAGCACGAGGAGCCCGCGGTGCGCCCGGAAGGTGACGTCGACGGCGGGGGCGCCCCCGCAGAAACGGCACACCAGAAACGTCCCCGCCCCCTGCGGGTACCCACCGGCCTGGGGGTGACCCCCCTGCTGGGCATAGGCGTTGGGCTGCGACTGCTGCGCATACGGGTTGGGGTACGGCTGCTGGGCATAGGGGTTGCCCTGCGGCGTGGTCATGGAGGGGGCTCCTGGGTGGGTGGGGCGAAGTGGGTTCTCGGGGTGGAGCGGGCGTCTGAACTGCGGGGGTGAGGAAGTGCTCACTCACCCTTGGCGAGCGCCTTGACCGCACCGGCGTTTGGCGCATCGCTGAGGGAGTCCGGCAGGGCACGTCCGAACTTGCCCACCGCAGGCTCGGCCAGCAGTTCTGCGAGGGCCTGCGACGGCGGGACACCCCGCCCCTTGGCCTTTTCCAGCCGATGGAACCAGCCGGAGCCCTCCATCAACGCCCGGGGGCCAGCGGCCTGCCGCGGTTCCCAGGCGGCGGCGTCGTCCTCGTCGCATACCCACACGTATCCAAGGACTGCGCCGTTGTCCTTGTCAGCCACCGCGAAGTACCGCACGGGCTTCTCGGTTTGGGTCTGATAACGCGGCGGCCCCGGCGACACCTGGTTGAACCACATGTCGTCATCGAAGCGCGGGTTGATCGGTCGTTCGTTGCTCATGATGTCCACATTCCATTACCTCTGCCTGATCCGCAACGAGGTCACGGCCTCGGCAGAACCTCCCCGTACACGTGCCACTTGCCTGCCTCGTCCGCGAACACGCGCGTCACCTTGTACTGGGTGCCGCGGGCGAGGAGCAATTCCCGTTCACCCGGGAACTCGGAGAGGTGATCCAGCCACAGGGCGGGCGTGCCCTCCGGCACCCTCAGATGCATCCACACCGGCTTCCCATCGAACGGTGGTGGCGGCGTCTTGCCGAGTGCCGTGGAGGTGTACGCCTTGTCATCGAAGACACCACCCTGCATATCCATCGGCGAATTCAGGTTGAGGTGATCGATTCCGGTACCGCGGACGATCATAACGTCCTCGGGCACGGGGCGGGCGCCCATGACTTTGTCCATCTCTTCGATCGTATGCAGCGTGTACGGGGACGCGTCCGCGCCGAAGCGCAAGTGGCTGTTGATGCTGTCGTACGCAGAGCCGGTGTAGGTGACCAGGGCACGCCTCGACTCGGGCTCGAGGTTGTCCAAGAAGTCGTTCCAGTACTCGTTGCCGTAGGCCAGCCCCGCCTCGTTGCTGACGCTGGGCGCGGGGTTCGTGCCGTGCGCCAGTTCGGCCGTGGCCACCGCGTGCTGGTCCTCGACCGAGAGCGCGTCGAATTCCTCATTCGACATGTGCGGCTTGTACTCGAACGGCTCATCCGCCCCGCCGTGCCCCGGCACGTCCGTGTCCGGGTGGCCCGTGGCACCCGGGGTGTCGGTGCCGTCGTGGACGGTGGTGTCCACCCCGTCGTGCGGGGCGCCCGCGTGGTCGCCGGCGTGGGCGGCGTCGTCCGTGTGGCCGGTGCCGTCGTGGCTCCCGCCGTGGTGGTCGTGCCCGGCGCCGTCGTGTCCCGGGCTGTGGGCGGTGTCGTGGGTGTGGCCGCCCGGGGCCGTGTCGTGGCCCGTTCCGTGGGGCGTGGCCTCCGGAGGGTGGCTGCCGCCGCCGGTGTGCGGTGTCGTGGTCGGCGCGTGGTCGTACGTCGTCGGGGCGTGAGCCGAGGCCGTCGGCGCGTGGTCGTACGTCGTCGGCGTCCCGGGCAGGTGCTGGCCCGGCGGGTCGTAGTGGGCGCCCGGTGGGACGTCGTAGTGGCCCCCTGCCGCCACCGCGTCCGTGACGCCGTCGCCCGCGCGGACCCCGGACAGCGCCGGCTGCTGGATCGTCCAGTGCGCCGGGAGTCCCGGAGCCACCTCGTGGGGTACGGGCGTCGTGTCGATCGTGCCGTCGTGACCGATGAGGTTGCCGTTCGTGTCCAGCAGGCGGCCGTCGGGCAGGTGGACCGAGCCGTCGGGGAGGGTGGGCACGTCGATCTTTCCGATGCCCTTGAGGGCCTTGGTGACATCGCCGATCTTGGACAGGCCCGCGCCGGCGGCCTTGCCGACATACGTCATCGGGTCGATGACCCGACC
>NZ_JBIAFD010000016.1:0-187382 GCF_042869095.1 Streptomyces sp. NPDC007264 | reverse complement strand
GGCACCATCAAGGGCCTCAACGCCGAAGTCGGCGCCTCCCTCACCTCCGGCGCCACCATCTGCGACATCAAGGACTGACACCCCCACCCCCACCCCCACCCACCCCACACACCAGGCGCCCGGCAGACCGGATGAACGACCGGTCTCCCGGGCGCCGCTCAATTTTCCCCGCGCTCACGGCGGGTGGCGACGCACGAGGGGCCCTGCCCCCGTTCACCCGCCCCGGCGGCCTCACCCCACGGCGATGCGCGTCTTCCACCAGGTGGTGGGGCCGACGACCTCGGTGCCGGAGCCGGTGTCGGTCCTGCTGGGTGCGTAGAACCGTACGGAGCCGTCGGACCGTACCGCCCAGATGTCGGGAATCCCGTCGTTGTCGGCGTCGGGAGTTCCGAACAGGAACGGCATGCTGCTGCTGTACCAGCCACCGCTGCCGAACACGGTGTCGGCACCGCCGGCGGAATTGGCCGCGATGGCCAGCGAGTTCAGGTCGACTCCGCCGCCGCTCGCGGCGATGCCCTTGCGCAGCTTGAGCTGCCCGGAGGCATCGGTGCGGTAGACGATGTCGGCGACGCCGTCGCCGCTCACGTCCTGGACGGTCACCAGGTCACGGTCGGCCCAAGGAGAAGACGTCAGCCGGACGGCCTGGTCGACGGTGGCGCCGTGGTATCCGGTGAAGGCCCACAACGCGTCGCCGACGGTGGCGAGGAAGTCCGTGCGGCCGTCGCCGGTGATGTCGCCGGCGGCGACGATCTGGGTGAGGTCCGCAGGACCGGGCGCTCCCTCGGGCAGGAGGATCTCCCGGCGTTTGTCGATGTCGACCGCGCCGTAGCCGTCGCCGGGGTAGACCCAGAGCCTGCCCTCGACCCGGACGACGAGGTCCTGAAGGCCGTCGCCGCCGTAGATGTCGCCGTTGTGAGTGATCAGGGCGCCCTTGAAGTGGCCACTCGGCGCGGCCACATACGGTGGCAGATTGTCGCCGTTGGGATCCTTGTCGGGGTTGGCCCGGTAGGCGCCGGGCATCGAGTAGTCCAGGTCGCCGGTGCCCTTGAGGACGTCCTTGTCGGACTGCGAGGGGTAGAGGGCGAGGTTGCCGCCCTCGGTGACCGTCATCAGGTCGGGCAGCTTGTCCCCCGTGAAGTCACCGGGCGCGTCGGCCTGGTCGCGTGGGGTGACGTAGAAGAAGTACCTCGTCGGTTCGGAGACGTTCCCGGCGGCGTCGACCGTGCGGACATAGAGGACGTTGGGCCCGGCGGTCGGGGGCTTGGCGTCGGCGATGGTGTTGAAGACCAGGACGGGAGCTCCACGCAGGCGTGAGATGGTGCCTGTGTAGGACGCCGAGTTGAAGCCGTACTCGTAGCGCACGACGTCGGTGTCCAGGGCGCGCACCGTGAAGGAGCCGGGCGTGCCGAACTTCTTGGTGCTCCAGTTGGCGTCCTCGCCGTCGTTGCCGAAGCCGTTCTGGTTGCGGTCCGCGTCGGGGAAGTCGGTGGAGCTCACAACGGGCGGGCGGGGCGCGGTGGTGTCGAGGACGAACCGGCAGGGCGTCTTCGGGTACCAGGAGGACGTGGTGCCGGCGTCGTCGACCGCCCGCACTCGCCAGGAGTAGGTGACACCGTCCTTGAGGCTGCTCGTGGAGAACCCGGATGTGGTGCCCAGCGCGGTGCCGGTGTCGGCACCCACGGAGACCTTGCCGGTGGACTTCAGCAGGTCTCCGGTGGTGTCCCACTGGCCGGTCGGCCACATGTCGAAGTCGAAGTAATCGAGGTTGCTGTCCTTGTCGGTGGCCTTGGCGATGAAGGTCAGGTCACCGGAGCCCATGCGGACGTACGGCTTGCTGGTGGTGCACTTGCCGTCCGGGCCGAGGTCGAGGGAGTCGGAGACGATGGACGGCTTGCGGTTGTAGACCAGTTCGAGCACGGGTGCGTAGTCGCCGTCGGCCTGGAACTTCTTCCAGGCATACTGCGCGTTCTCGTCGCGGGCGCGCATCCCGAAGGTGATGCCGTCCTTCCCCTGGTCGGCGGCTTTCTGGGCACCGCTCCTCACGTCGAAGGTCTCGAAGGCGTCGCGGCAGCCGGACTTGTAGCCGTGGGCGAAGCTCTTGGTGGCCAGCTTGTTGCCGTCGTTCAGCCTGGGGGCGTTCTTCCAGTTGGTGTGGGGGTCGATCTCTCCCGTGAGATGCACGCTCATCGAGCGGTCGCTGCAGGACCAGGAGTAGGTCTCCAGCACCCGCAGCTTGGCGGTGGTGATCTTCGCACCCTTCAGGCCCTTGTCGAAGGAGACGTTGAAGAACGACCGGGAGGTGCCCCACGTGTCGGACTCGAAGCCGACCCGGGCCTCATGGGTGCCGCCCTTGTTGAAGCCCTTGCCGTTGTAGAAGGTGGCGTTGGGGAAGCGGTCGTAGGCGGTGGTCCAGTTCTGGGTGTGCTTCTTGATCGAGGGATCGATGAACACCGGGTACGTGGTCGACGGGTCGGCCAGGAAGTCCTGGTCGGGGGCGAGCGTCCACCTGCCCGCGGACAGGTCGGCCTCGACGAGGGCGCCGTGCGAGTCGGGTGAGGGCCCGTCGAGTGAGGGCAGACCGAGCGTTGTTGCCGAGCCCGTCTGCGAGGGGACGGGCGTCGGCTCCGGCGGCGCGGACGGCAGTGGGGATTCGGACGGGGCCTGCACCGGGCTGTCACTGGCCGAGGGCAGTTGCTCGACGTCGGTGTCGCCCTGCTCGTCGGAGTCGACGGGATCTTCCGTCGCGGCGGGGCTGTCGCTGGGGGAGGATCCCGCGGAGTCGGACGGGGCGGGGCTCTCGGACGCGGTCGGTTGGGCGGTCGCGCCCACGGTGCTGTCGGTGACGGCCGGCATCCCGCTGCTGTCCCACATCAGCGGGGTGGGCGAGACGGCGACCTCGGCGCCATCGGCGTCCTCGGCGCCGACCACACCCGAGGTCGGATTCAGCCGGAAGGTGAGGTCAGCGGAGTGCAGCCCGTACGCCAGCTGCTGAGCATGCGGGTCGGAAGCCGCCTGACGGGTCTTCAGTACCACAAGCTGCGCGAAGCCGTCGTCGTCGGCGGTGAGCACGAGGTCGCCGCCGGGAAAGATGTCCGGATACAGCGCGCGATTGCCGTCGATGACGGGTGTGGGGACAGGGCCCGGCCAGGTGAGCTGGATGTCGTGGCCACCGCCGACATGCAGGGTGACCAGCGGAGTTCCGGTGTCGTCCGTGGCCGCGCCCTTCACCAGGGAGACGCGGCGCGCGGTCGAGCGGGAAGCACGCTGCTCGTCGTGCCCTTCGGAGCCGGCCGAGAACACCATGCGGGTGTTGGTGGCCTTCGGCTCCCAGCCGTCCTCGGTGCGGCGCAGGCTCGGGTCGATCCTCTTCCACTCGCCGCCCACCTTGGCACGGATGGGCGAGGAGTAGAGCCGCTTCATCATGAGACCGTCGGGGCGGGCCCAGGTCGTGGAGCGCGCGGTACGGGCGGCGGTCACCTCGACGGCCTTGCCGGTCCGGGCCGCCTCGGTGAGGGCGGCAGCCTCGGTGACGGTGCTGGTGTGCCGCTCGTTGCCACCCCCGTGGTGGGCATCGCCGCCCAGACGGAGCCCTGCGTAGACGATGCCGGTCGTGGTGAGCGCCGTGGCCAGCAGCGCCGCGCCGGCCCGACGGCCGGGCGCTCGGCGCCAGTTGCGCGTCATCGGGCGGGTTCCCCTTCCCCCTCGTTCCCCCTCGGAGCCGACGCGCGACGGGTCGCGGCCGGGCGAGCCGATGATGGCCTATGAGGGAACTGTCGTCACTTGACAGGGGAGTTGCGTGCGAGATGTGAAACCGGTCGCGCCGGCCCCTCGATGGCGGCCCGGGTATCCGGGCAGGGCGCGAATCGCCGCATGATCAAAGGGGGGAAACCTCGCCTATCTCACCAAAATCACAGACCGTTTGCCTGACAACGCCTACGCACGCCCCAATCGAGGGTAAAGCGCGAGTCAATCACATCTGAAGTCCTTTCTCGTCTTCAGGTGTATTCGATGCGTAGCGATGCGTTACACGGCGTGATGATGATCACATACCCCTGCCGTCTCTGGCGTTTCCTCACAGGTAGATCACAGAATCCCCACTGTCTGATACATCGTCACGCGTGGTCCTTCACCGGTCCCGCTTCAAGTGGTCCGGGGGGACCTCGTCGTGTTCGGTCGACTCTCGCATGCCCGCAAGCGCCCCCTCACGCGCACCGCCATACCGGTCACGGCGGCCGCGTTGCTGGTCGGTTTGCTGCCCGCGCAGTCCCTGGCGCTGCCGCCGGATCCCTCACAGGCGGAGGTCGGACGCGAGGAAACGCTGGCCTTGGAGGACCTGGAACGTGATGTCCCGGTGCCCGGCCAGGACGCCGGCCCCCGTGTGGACACCCTGAAGGCGGAGGTCCCGCCGAACCTCCTCGCCCCGCCGACCGGAACGACGACCCCGCCCTCGAATCTGACGGACTCGGTCACCTTCGGTTCGACCACGACCACGGCCTCGGTCCGTACCGCCGCCGCCACGGTGGAGCAGGCAGCCCTGACCCCCGTCGGCACCCTGCCCGTGAGTCTCGGCCAGGCCCCCGACCAGCCGACGCCGACGGGCACTTGGCAGGTCACCATCCCGGACCGCGCCTCCGCCGTGAGCCAGGGCGTGGACGGCGCCGTGCTGGTGGTGCAGGCCCCGGACACCGGGTCGGTTCCGGTTTCCGTCCAGCTCGACTACTCCGGGTTCAAGAGCCTCTACGGCGCCGACTGGGCCTCCCGCCTGCGCTTCGTCCAGTTCCCCGACTGCTACCTGACGACGCCGGACGACGAGGCGTGCCAGACGTACGAGGAACTCGAGACGACCAACGACACGGCGTCGCAGTCCCTCACCGCCACCGTCGACCCGGCCGCCGACGGCACGGTGACCCCCGCCTCGACGACCTCGTCGTCCACCGCGCGCTCCGGAGTCGTCCAGGCCGCCTACCGGACCTCCACCTCGGCGACATCCGTGGCAACCGGCAGCAGCACTGCGGTTGTCGGTGCCGTCGACTCCGGTGGCAGCCGCGGCGGCACCTTCAAGGCGACGCCGCTCGCCTCCGACGGCAAGTGGGAGGCCGGCGGATCGTCGGGTGCCTTCACCTGGTCCTACCCGCTGACCGTGCCGAGTCCGCCGGCGGGCCCCGCTCCCCGGATCTCCTTCGACTACAGCTCCCAGACCGTGGACGGCCGTACCGCGGTCTCCTCGCCGCAGGCGTCCTGGATCGGCGAGGGCTGGTCCTACGATCCCGGCTCCATCGAGCGCCGCTACCGCTCCTGCCAGGACGACCGCAAGACGCTCGCGGCGGGCACCCCCAACAACACCGCCAAGAAGGACAAGACGTCCGACCAGTGCTGGGTGTCCTACAACGCCGTGATGTCCCTGGCCGGCAAGACCACCGAACTGGTCCGGGACGCCGCCTCCGGCAGCGACCCCGAGCAGGACACCGAGCTCTACCGCCCCCAGCAGGACGACGGCACCCGGGTCGAGCACCGGGTGGGCGGAACCAACGACGACAACAACGGCGAGTACTGGGTCGTCACGACCACCGACGGCACCCGGTACTACTACGGCCTGAACAGCGTGGGCGGCGGCCACCCCGACACCGAATCGGTCTCCACGGTCCCCGTCTTCGGCAACCACCCCGGCGAGCCCTGCCATGCCGACGCCTTCGCCGACTCGCGCTGCGGCGCGGGGAAGCAGCAGGCCTGGCGCTGGGGCCTGGACAAGATCGTCGACGTCAACGGCAACGCCATGATCGTCAACTGGAACCAGGAGACGAACTACTACGCCGTCCGGAAGAAGTTCAAGTCACCTGAGAAGTACGACCGTTACGCCTACCCGTCCTCGATCGAATACGGCCTGCGCACCAACGCGCTGACCACCCCGTCGGCGACCGTCACCTTCGGTGTCAAGCAGCGCTGCCTGACATCCGAAACGGCCTGCGCCGCGGCCGACTTCGCCAAGACCGACGACCCGGGCGCCTACCGCCCCTGGTGGGACACTCCCGGCAACCTCAACTGCAAGTCCGACTCCAAGCTGTGCCCGCCCTTCCCGTCCTTCTGGACACAGCTGCGCCTGGACACGGTGACGACGAAGGCCGCGCGGGCGGGACAGACCGGCCTGGGCCCCGTCGACACGTACACGCTCCACCAGTCCTTCCCGGAGGACTGGTACGACACCACGCCCGGCCTGTGGCTGAACTCGATCACGCGCACCGGCTACGCGCCCGGCGACACCACCGGCACCCTCCAGTCCGAGGACGGCATCAGCTTCGCGGAGTACACGGTCGGTTCCACCTCGCCGCTGAGGACCTGGCTGAAGGACCGTCAGCTGCCGAACCTGGTGCGCACCGGCGAGAGCGACCAGCGCCCCGGCTTCACCCGCCCCCGCATCGGCACCGTCTCCACCGAGTACGGCGGTGACATCGAAGTCGAGTACACCGGCGGCTGCCCGACCGAGCCGGCGGAGGACAAGGGCAAGGCCAACGAGACCTGCTACCCGGTCCGCTGGTCGCCCGACGGGGACGAGAAGACCCCGGCGAAGGCGTGGTTCAACAAGTACGTCGTCGACTCTGTCACCCAGACCGACAAGGTGACCTCGCACGGCAAGCCGATCGTCTCGAAGTACGAGTACTCGGGCCCGGCCTGGGCGAAGAGCGACGACGAGTTCACCCGTCCCGCGCTGCGCACGTACAGCGACTGGCGCGGATACCGGCGGGTCACGGTCACCAAGGGCAGCGAGTTGATCTCCGAGCAGGGCGACCCGCAGTCCCAGTCGCGGTCCGTGACCCGCTATTTCCGGGGCACCGGTGGCGCGGTCAAGGACTCCACGGGCACCTACACACTGCTGTCGGACGACGCACCGCAGTACGCCGGCATGACCGCGGAGACCATCACGTACCGGGACTCCGACGGCCAGGCCGTCAAGCGCACCCTGAACTACCCGTGGTCCCAGCAGACCGCGTCCCGGTCCCGGGAGAACGAAGACGGCACCGCCGCGGACCCGCTGCTCGCCCACCGTACCGGCGTCAAGCGCACGGACGAGATCCAGACCCTGGACAACGACGGCCACTGGCGGGCCGTCCGCACCCTCACCACGGTCGACGACACCTACGGCCTGCCGACCCAGGTCGAGACAGCCGTCGTCAAGCCCGACGGCACCGGCGAGACGCTGTCCGACCGGACGTGCACGGTGACGACGTACGTGCACAACACGACGGCATGGCTCATCGGCCTGCCCAAGGAGCAGCGCACCACGGCGACGTCGTGCGCGGCACAGGCGACCGCGGACCCGGCAACCCAGCTCAAGGCCCAGGTGCGCAACACCTACGACAACCTCGCCGACGACGCCACACCGACCAAGGGCCTGCTCACCGCGCAGGCATCGAACGACGGCGACGGCAAGCCCGGCATGGTCGTCACCAGGACCAGCTACGACCCACTCGGCCGGGTACGCACCGTCACGACGCCCGGATCCGGCACGAGCAGGACCGAGTACACCCCCGCGGACGAGGGCGGGCCGGTCACCCAGGTCAAGTCGATCGACGCCCAGGAGCGGGCCACCACCACGACCTTCGACCCGGGTCGAGGCCTGGCCCTGACGGTCACCGACCCCAACGGCCGCGTCAGCCGCAACGAGTACGACGCCCTCGGCCGCCTGGTGAAGGGCTGGTCCCCGTCGCGCTCCTCGGGCGGAAAGTCGCCGAACGTCGTGATCGACTACCGGCCGGCGATCGCCACGAAGGACAAGAGCCGGCCCGCCGCCGTGACCGTCGACACCCTCAGGGACGACGGCTCCTACTCCTCCGAGGTCACCCTCTACGACGGCCTGATGCGTGAGGTCCAGACGCAGGCCGAAGCCCATGGCCCCGGTCGGATCATCGTGGACACCACGTACGACGACCACGGACTGGTCGATGAGAAGACCGGTGCGTACCTGGCGAAGGGCGAGCCGGAGACGAATCTCTTCGCTCCCACGTCGAAGACCCTGATCCCCAGCTCGACCAAGCACCGCTACGACGGCCTGGAGCGTGAGGTCCGCGCCTCGGCCTACCACGCAGGCGTCTTCAAGTACGCGAGGAAGACCGAATACGGCTTCACCAGCACCTCCGTGGACCCGGCGGGATCGACGACGCCGAGGACCCGTACGGACTACGACGCACTCGGCCGTGTGGTCTCCCTCAAGCACTTCACCCAGGACGACCCCGCCTCCACGGCCGGCCGCACGACGACGTACGCGTACGACGCCAGGGGCAACCGCAGCACCGTCACCGACCCCGCGGGCAACGTCTGGTCGTACACGTACGACGCCCGCGGCCGGGTCACATCCGCCACCGACCCCGACACCGGCACCACCGACACCTGGTACGACGAGGCCGACCGTCCCTATCGCGTCAGGAACGCGCGCCAGCAGGAAACCTTCACCGAATACGACGCCCTGAGCCGCGTGAAGTACGTCCGGCAGGGCTCCGCGACCGCGACCCCTGTCAAGGAGTACTCCTACGACGACACCCCCGGCGGTATCGGCAGGCTCTCAGCCTCCGTCCGGCACACCGCCGACGGTGACTACATCAACCGCGTCACGGGCTACGACGCCGACTACCACCCCACCGGCAGCGAGACGGTCGTCCCGGCCAACTCGATGACCACCGGCCTGGCCGGCACGTACTCCTACGCCTACACCTACACGCCCACGGGCAAGCCGCAGACGGTCACGATGCCCGCCGCGGGGGGCCTGGCGAAGGAGAAGGTCGTCACCCGCTACTCCGGTGACGGTCTGCCGGAGTCGACCTCCGGCCTGACCTGGTACACGGCCGACGCCACCTACTCCCCCTACGGCGAGGTGCTGCGGACGGTCTCCGGATCCCAGCCCTACCGCGTCTGGACCACGAACTTCGTCGACCCGCACACGGGCAGCCTCCAGCGCACGGTGACGGACCGCGAGTCGGAGTCCCACCGCATCACGGACAGCTACTACTCCTACGACACTTCGGGCACCATCACCTCCAACGCCCGCAAGCTGGGCGGCGCGGCCGGCGACCCCTGGGACACCCAGTGCTTCACGTACGACGTGATGGGCGAGCTGGCGCACGCCTGGACGTCGAGCATCACACCGGACGGCAACGGCACGGGCTGCAAGGCGTCCACGGGCACCACATGGGGCTACCGCACCGACTACGCGGCCTCCACAGGTCCGATTGCCGACGCCCCGGACGAGGTGTCGGACACGTCGACACCGGACAGCGCGCTGACCTCCTCCCTCTCGGCGGCGGCCCCCGACGCGACGACGGTGTCGACCGGCGCGACGGCCTACCGCCAGTCGTTCACCTTCGACTGGCTCGGCAACCGCGCCACGATGACCGAGCACGACACGGCGGACGCGACGAAGAACGTCGCGTACACCTACGGATACGGCAAGACGGTCCCCGCGAACGGCACGACCCCGGGGTACAAGACCCAGCCGCACACCATGACGGGCATCACCTCCGACCCGTCCGGCAAAGACAGCACCTACACGTACGACGCCACCGGCAACACCCTGACCAGGGCCCTGCCCGGCACGACGCAGGATCTGGCCTGGTCGCCGGAGAACAAGCCCGACTCCGTCACCGTCGGCGGCAAGAAGACGACGTACGTCTACGACGCCGACGGCAACCGCCTCCTGGAGAACTCGCCGTCCGGCTCGACCCTGTACCTGGGCGAGACGGAACTGACCACGGACGCCACGGGCAAGATCACCCGCGCTTCCCGCTCCTACGCCCAGGCCGGCGCCCCCACGGTCGTCCGCACCACGAGCAACGGCTCCACGACGGGCCACAAGCTCAACGTCCTCATCGCCGACCACCTCGGCACGGCGAACACGACGGTCGAACTGTCCGGCACCCAGCCGGTCACACGCCGCGCCTTCAAGCCGTACGGCGAACTCCGCGGCACCAAGCCGTCCACCTGGCCCAACAAGCGCAGCTACCTGGGTGTGGGCATCGACGACGCCACCACCGGCCTCACCCACATCGGCGCCCGCGAGTACGACCAGAACTCCGGCCACTTCCTCTCCGCGGACCCGATCATCGACATCGCAGACCCGCTGCAGATGAACGGGTACGCCTACGCCAACAACAACCCCGTCACCAAGAGCGACCCCTCCGGCCTGTGCCCGGACATCGACTGTCCCACCCGCCCCGGCCCCGACTATGAGAACACGACTCCCGGACAAGTCCCCGGAAAGCCGAAGAAATCCTCCAGCGCAACGTATGCAGAACAGGGTCAGTCCTACAACAGTGGCGGCGGCAAGACAGCCAAACAGAGTTCGGGGAAATCGGAAGGGTGTGCATCCTGGGGATTCCTAGCCAGCGTCTGCTCTGGCGTCGGCGAGACCTTCTACGGGGCGATCAGCAACTTCCCGCACATGGCCGAGTACGGCGGCTGGATCTTCGACAGCGACTGCCGTGGAGATGGTGACCCAGGAGCGCCCGGCTGCGACTATGGAGCACAGTTCGACAACTGGATCGCAAGCCACGGCTATGACATCAACAGCGACGCCTACCAAGCCCCTAGTGCTCTCGCTGCAATCTTCGGAATGCGCGAAGGAGGGTTGCCGAGGACCGGGCTGATGCGCTCCGTTGATGTTGAGGGCGTACTGGGTGAACTTTCCTCTAAGCGCGTGACGACCGGTCGAATCTTCGATTCATCTGGAAATTCCATCCATCGCGAGATAGAAGCTGGCGGCAGCAGTCACCTCGTTGAAGCTACCGATATATACCTGAGGCAACATGGCGCCCCTATTCATCCGAAGGCTGCGCGCTACCCGGCGTCACAGCACGTTGAAGCGCAATACGCAATGTGGATGCGACAAAACAAGGTAACCAACGCAACGGTTGTTATGAATAATGCCGAGGGCGTATGTGGCGGCATGTATGGGTGCCAAAGCGCAGTGAGATCAATTTTGCCCGAAGGCTCAACGATGACCGTATGGTACCCTGGCGCAACAAAGCCAGTAGTCATTCCAGGAAGGGCCGCCACACCGTGATTTTGAATGCAGTGATCCATGGTCGATATTTCTATGCAGAAAGCCGGCCAGAAAAGGCTGAGGTAATTACCGAGGTCATGGAGAATCTGCGATCAGAGCGTCGTGACGAGCCCTGGATCAGCCCGGGAGAGGTAGCATCGTTGATGTTCGCGGACGGGCGCCATTCCGAGTCCGTGCGCGACTGGTGGCCCGACAACACGCTTCAGGTCGCAGTCAACTCGAGTACTGGTTACGGCGGGCTCGTTTGGTTCGCAACTCAAGAACGTGTGGCAAAAGGCGATATTTCGGAGCATATTTGGGTTTCCAATAACCCAAGTCCTCCGGTTTTCGATCCACGTGTCGTGTCCGACCCTGGGATCCCGTATTTCTTTGACCCCAGAAGCACTCTGCCACTCGATCAGATTCGGGCCGCACTTGAGGAGTTCTGTCGACTTGGAACTGGTGATCGACCCGAGTGTGTCGAGTGGGTTCATGGAGAGATGAACGGACAGCGGCACGACTGATTGATTCTATTGAGGAGTGGCGGGCGAGCTGAATTCTTGATCTTTAACCTCGATTCATCAGCGGTCGCGATTGCCTGATGAGGTTGATGGTTCGCCCTGTTTGTCCCGCGTGATCACGGGCGGGGCCTTCGCGTGTCGCTGCGGCTGCGCCGGGGTTCCACGGCACCCGGACGTCGTTCGGGACTGCTCCTTCCTGTCTTGTTGGGGCTGTCGGGGTGGTCGTCAGGTGACGGCGGGCAGGGCGGTCAGCCGTTGCCAGCAGGTGGTGAACGCCGCGATCCGGGCGGCCTCGGCGCTGGTGGTCCCGGGCACGATGCCCTCGTCGGTCTCTGCCCGCTTCACCCACCCCCGCAGGGCCTCGGGGTGCACGTCCAACTGGTCGGCAATGCGCTTGATCGCCCCGGCTCGGCCGACCGGGTCCTTGCAGGCTTCGACCGCCAGACGCGTCGCGCGCTCACGCAGTTCGTCGGGGTACTTACGGGGAGCAGCCATGACCGGCATCCTTCCGGGTCTTCGATGTCTCCATCAAACCCGGGGCGATTCACCTGGCGCCTGCCGCTTCGCAGCGGCTCGCCCTGCACCCCGCGGCCGCATCCCATCGGCGGGGCTCTCTTCTCACGGGACGTCATCGAGGGTTCACTTGCGTTCGCCCGTCCGGCCTTCCCCTTGCCTGTCGTCCTCGGATGGAACGAAGGCTCTTGGGCTTCTCCCCGGAGCTCCGCACCCCGCCGTTACCAGCGACGCACGTCCAGGTGGGGACGGGTCATCGGACACGGACCCGGGACTACCCTGTCGTCGGCACCATCGCCGACCCCCTCTCCAAGAGCACCCACTCGCCACACGCGACCTCATGTCGCACGCTCACCAGAAAGGTGTCCTGACTCCTGCACCGGATACGAACTCGACACTCGCATCCTCGCAGGTCAGCGCAGGTCAGCGCAGGTCAGCGCAGGTCAGCGGCGCCTATCTGCTAGCGGGGCGTCAGATCACCTATTCTGCTGAATACCCGGGGATAACCATGGCTCTCCGGGGATCTCTACCGGCCCGGCCAGGACCAGGAAGCGCAAGGCGCGGTCAACGGCAGGCGGCCGGAGACGAACCGTCCTGCCCGTCTTCCTCGTGCTCCAGGTCGTCCCCGGTGTCGAGATCGTCGTCGGTGGGTGTGGGCAGGCGTGCGCCACGACTCACCGCGATGCGGTGCACGTTGCCGAGTGCCTCAGTCAACTGGACTGCAAGCAGGTGAAGTTCGCCCGGCGTCCACTGCCGCTCGTCCAGCACCTGCTTGGCCTCATGGAAGAGTTCCCCGGCCAGGCCCAACTGGGTCGACTCCATGTTGTCGGCGAGCCGGGACAGGTATCCGGCCCCGTCGCCTGCGAGGTAACACGGCTTGCCCTCGGGCCCGGCCCACGGCAGCAGTCGCAGCTGTCCGGTCCCGCTCGTCATGCTGTGAACTCCCTTGCGCGGATCGGGCCGGAACCGAGGTCGATACCACGCGCTGTCAGCCGGAGCGTGCGGCGCCGAGCGTGCCTCTTCTGCGCCTCTCGCCGCTCGTGCGCGACCATGTAGGCGCGCACCAGCCCGATCTCCTTACCGCAGGGTGCCCGGATGGCCGGTACACGAAGCGGGCATGCGGTCGACGCCACGACAGCAAGGCCGGCGGACGAGCGATCAGATCTGCGACGGCGGGCCGGCGCGGGCAACAGCAGCCGTAGCGGCGGTTCGAAGATGCGGGCGATGCAGTGCGGCACGTCGACGCTCCTTGTCAGCGTTGGCCATGCCCCCGGACCGTTCTTCCCCAAGCTCTCAACTTCGTTCGAGCAGGGGAGACCCCAATGGTCGCGGGGGGTCCTGACGAGACGTCAGCCTGCCGACCGGTGAGGCATCGCAGTTGCACCGAAGGGTGCAACTTCTCCCGCCGGAACTCCGCTATATCCCGACCCACTCCGCGTACTGTGCCAGCGAGCCGTTACGTGCTCGCTCGTGCCGCTTGAGGGCCAGCACGGTCTCCCGCACAGTCGGGTGGTAGCGGGTCTGCTGCGGGGCGATACGGCGGGCATGGTGCAGGCAGTCCAGTGCCTGTTCCGGGTGACCCGCCCAGGCGTGGGCCCGGCCGAGGTCCATCCAGTGGTGCCCGGCCCGGGAGCGGGTCCAGCCACGTGGGATGCGTACCTCCTCGGCGAGTTCGATCGCCCGCCCGAAGTCGTCGGCTTCCGAGGCGATGGCCACAGCGTGCACACCGACGTTCACCGGCCCCCAGGTGACGCCGAAGTCGGGCAACTCGCCTGTGACCTGGGCAAGGGCCCGGGCCTCGGCCAGGCGGGCGTCGGCATGGTCCCGGTCCTTCATCCGGCCCGCGATGGTCGCGGCGCGCAGGTGCAGCATGCCACGCATCGCCTCAATGCCCGCAGGGCGGCGCGACTCCTGCCCGTCGAGGTCCCGCAGAGCCCGGTCGACCACCCGCAGACCCACGTCGTACCGACCCGACGCCATCGTGGTCTGCGCACGCAGGACGGCATGCATGGCAGCCAGCCCCGGCTCGTCGGCGCGCGGCGCGGTCCACGCCAGCCGGTCCAGCGCAACGGTCGCCAGATCGAGGAAACCGAGCTTCCACGCCACGGTGAACACGCAGCGGAACGTCTCCGCCAGACACTCGTAGGCCAGCCGCTGGTCTTCCCCGGTACTTGTGTGCGCCGCCTGCACCGACTCGTCGATCAGCGCCGGCAAGTCACGCACCATGTCCGTGTACCGCGCCTGACGGCGCTGCTCCAGAGCCCGCTCGACATCCGGCCAGATCAAGGCGGCGGGGCGCGGAGCCGTCTCCCAGTCCAGAGCGATGTCCCAGTTCTCCAGCCCCTCACGGATCGGCTGGATCAACGCGTCCATTCGGTCCCGACGCAGTTCCTCGGTGTACGGCTGCCCCAGCAGATCGGAGGTGGAGACCCCCAGGGCGCGGGCACAGGCGGCGACGAGAGCCGGAGAGGCGGGTTTCTGCCCGCACTCGACCTTCGACAACAGCGACTTCGACAGGTGCGCCCGCATCGCCAGTCCCTGCTGCGTCAGACCGCGCTGCTTCCGGATACGGGCGACCCGAGCGCCGACGTGCTCCTCGATGCTCTGCGACACGGCGAACTCCGTTCTGCGGCAACACTCAGACGGTACTCCCAGCGCACGGTCCCGACCGGCCGACAGTGATCGTCCCGGCTGCCCGCAGGACCACACTCCCCCGAACGACCAGCCGACGCCCACGGCGGTACTGGGGGACGGCAGTGGTTGACGGCAAGGTCAGTGGACGGTGGCTCCGCACAGTGACGGGTCGTCGCCGTCGTCGCGCTTGAGGCGGACTCGGACGTGCAATGACGACGTCGGGTATGGGAACTGTCGGAATGCCTCTGGGGGTGAGGGTCCTCTGCGGCTGATCACGTCGAGCACGCCCGCCGGCGGGCGAGCCGTGGTAGGCAGGGTTGGTGATCGGCCGCCTTCCTCTCGACGAGCAGCTTGAGTCCCTGCGTGCGGTGCTGTCGCGTAACGATGTGCTGACGGAGGTGTTGGCCCGGACTGCGACGTTGGATCTGCCTGAGTGGTATGTGACGGCGGGGTGTCTGTTCCAGACCGTGTGGAACGTGGTCACGGGCAGGCCGCCGACCAGCGGCATCAAGGACTACGACGTCTTCTACTTCGATGAGGGCGATCTGTCCTGGGAGGCGGAGGATGCCGTGATCAAGACGGGGCGGGAGGTCTTCGCCGGCCTGCCTGCAGAGGTGGAGATCCGGAACGAGGCACGGGTTCACCTCTGGTACGAGGAGAAGTTCGGGGTGGCGTGTGCGCCGTACGACTCCACCGAGGCGGCGATCGACAGCTTCGCTGCGACGACGTGCTGTCTGGGAGTTCGTGCGGAGGCCGACGGCCGGTGGCGTGTGTATGCGCCGCACGGGCTTTCGGACGTGTTCAACCTCGTCGTTCGTCCGAACCCGGTGCTCGCGCTGCGGTCGGTCTACGAGAACAAGGCGGCGCGGTGGTGTGAGCTGTGGCCCGAGCTGACGGTCCTGGAGTGGCCGTCCGGGAGCGTCACGTCGGCCCCGCCCGCCGGCTGATCTCGGCGGCGTAGGTGGCCCGGTCGCCCGCGGAGAGCCGTAGCCGGGCCACGGCGACGTCGGTGTGGACGCCCAGGGTGCGGGCGAGGACCGCGGCGGGGATCTCGGCGGCGAGCTGGAAGAGCGCGGTGCTGCGGGCCTGGTTGGGGCGGATGCCGAGGTTGTTGAGGCGCTGGGTCAGCCGTGTGGTGCTGATCGGGTATCCGGGCCGGTCGCCGGGGAAGAGCCAGGGGGATGGTGCCAGGGCGCCGATGGCCGCGTGGCCTTTGCGGTTCGCGGAGACAGTGCAGGTCAGCTGGGTGACGGGCTCGAACAGTTGGACGGGTCGTCGCCGAGGTGGAGACGTACCTCCTTGTCGCCGCTTTCGATGTCCTCAATGGTCAACCGACTGATCGCCGGCGCCCCTTGCGCATCACCACCGGGGACCCCGACCGCGACAACGTCCAAGCCCGCCAGGAGCGGAGAGACTGGTCGACCTGCGGGAAGCAGTCGAACTGTACTTCGAGGATGCCCCGACGCCCGATGCCACCGACGTCCTGGTGACGACACCCCTCACGGTATGTGTGCCGAACATTCCGGCCGGGTTTCACCCGCGCTCGTTCATGGAGGAGCTGCGGCCGTAAAGGGAACCCAGCCGATCCGCTCCATGGATGATCTCGCCGCCGACATGTTCGAGTCGGATGAGGAACTGGAGGACTTCCTGGCCTTCACCTGTGCCGAGCGGCGGCGCCATACGACCGGAGACCGAAACCGTGCTCACGCGCCCGTATCTCACGGGCTCCATATAACATGGATGCTATGCAAGGTGAACGGTACTCGATCGAGATCGAGCCGGAGGTACGACTGTGGCTGGAGAACCTACCTGCCCAGCACTACACGCAGGCCGAACGTGTCGCCGACCTGCTGGCCGAGCAGCCCACCACACTCGACGAACCGCACTCCCGCCACCTGGGCGGCAAGCTTCGCGAGCTGCGCTTCCGCCTGGGTGATGCCCATCAGCGGATCGCCTACTGGCTGGCGCCCGGCCGACGTGTCGTGCTGCTCACCGTGTTCCGCAAGACCAAGATGCGTGAGCAGCTCGAAGTGGACCGAGCTCACGACGCACAGCGATTGTGCGAGGCAGAGCATGAAGCCGCCGCCGAACACGACCTCTACAGCCGCAACCTCAAGGAGAACCGATGAACCACAGCGAATGGAGGACCCGTCGCCACCGCCAGCTGCTGGGCGAACACCTGGACGCTGACCCCGAGTACGACCGGGTCTACGAAGAGGCAGGCCTTGCCATGACACTGGGCAAGGCCGTCTACGACCGGCGCAAGCAGCTGGGCCTGAGCGAGGCCGACCTCGCCGAGCGCATGCACGTCGGCGTCGATGACATCGAAAGCATCGAGACGGCCACCGAGCTGCCGCCCATCGCGGTCATCATGCGTCTGGCCCGCGCCTTGGGCCTCACCGTGGACATGCACCTCGCCGACGGAGACGAGCCTACCGTCACCATCGTCGCCTCAGCAGCCTGAGTCGGGGAGGAGCCATGCAGGAGCCACCTTCCGCACTCGCCCGCGAGCTCGGGCAACTCGTCCACGACCGTCGCATCCAACTCGGGCTGTCCCAGGCCGAGCTGGCCGAGCGGTGCGGAATGAAGCAGCCGCAGATCTCCCGCTTCGAGGCTGGCGGGACCGTGCCCACCCTTCCCCTCCTGCGGCGCCTGGCTCATGCACTGGGCGCCGACTTGACCATCAGCCTCACGCCACACGACGAAGCCGCTTGACGGGATTTCGGAATTCCTGGAAATCCCCAGGCGGTGTAGAACGCTGACGGCAGTAGTGACGGCCCGGTGGCCGGCAGACATGTCGATCGCGACGTAGCGGATCTGCCGGCGTCATTCGAGCGGTGTCGTGGCGAGGCAGGCCGGCACGTCCAAGGAAGTTCGGCCCTCGACCTGCCCGTGCAGGTCCTGGACACCGAAAGCGTCCACGAAGCCGTGTGCCAGCGGTCTGCCACGGCTGCCACCGTCCGGTTTCCGGGCTCTGGTGCCACGGCATGCGGCCCCGGCGGGTCTCGTCGATCCCGAGCACGGTGACCGGTCCGAGGACCGCAGCCGTCACCGCCTGCCCGGCCGCGCGGAAGGCACCCATCACCGTGGGCCAGGACAGGACCGGGTCGCGGGCTGCTCGGACGACCGTGGAACCGGGGTCACGCACTCGCCGCCCGGCCGTGATCCGCAGCCGCTCGGTGATCCGGGCCCGGCCGGGACCTGGCTCACCTGCTCGGTGAAGCTCCGGTGCGGACAAGTCGGCTCGGTGCGGTGCCGGCGGCGCTTGCGCCACGCCAGCTCCAGCTTCCGCTCGCCGTAGAGCAGATCCCATGGGCGAGCCTGCACGAAGCCCTTGACGCGCACGGCGAACACCCCGCAGGAGCGGCAGGCCCGTCCGGCATCGTCCGCGGTGGTCAGATGCACCCGCCGGGTGCCGGCCGCCAGCCGCTCGGCCTTCTCAACTGCCAGGCCGTCCAGGTCGGGCAGCAACGTCGTATTCGAGTTCCCCCGCATCCGGCAACACCACGAGGGGCCGGCCGGAAGAACCTCGGACGGGTTCTTTCGACCGGCCCCTCTTGGTGTGTGGCGCTCAGCCGCCCCGCGTGGAGCGGCTCGTGGGGTAGCGCCGACCCGGTCGCCCGGGTGGGTGAGGGGTCCGGCTGGTGGGGCAGCCGCGGATCGACCCCTCGGCTTCGGTGGGCACGCCGTCCGGCTCAGCAGCGGTGGACGCGCCCGTCCGGACGCCGACGCGCATCGGTGTCCCCGGCGGCGTCGGCCGCGGCGTCGGGGACGGGGCCGCGCCGGGCGGAAGTGCCCGGCGCGGCCTTCGGACGATCGGACAACCGGCGCCGGTGATCCCCGCTGATGCCGGTGTCGGCATCAGCGCCGGATCGTCCGGGCCGCCTCTTCCGGGGAGACGACTCCGCGCGCCGGCCCACCGTTCCCGATGCCGGAATGGAGGGACTCTAGTGGTTGTCCCGGTCGAGCACCGGGCGCAGTGCCTCGAGGACCGCGGGGTCCTCGATGGTGGCGGGCACCGGCTCCTGCACCCCGTCGGCGATCGCCCGCATGGAACGGCGGAGGATCTTGCCGGAGCGCGTCTTCGGCAGCGCCGGCACGACGTCGACATCCTTCAGCGCGGCGATCGCGCCGATCTGCGAGCGCACGGCCTGCACCAGTTCGCTCGCCAGCACGTCCTGCTCGATGTCCGCCCCGGCCTTGAGGACCGCGAGCGCCCGCGGCACCTGGCCCTTGAGGGAGTCGCGCACCCCGATGACGGCGCACTCGGCGACCGAGGGGTGGGTCGCGATGACGGCCTCCATCGCGCCGGTGGACAGCCGGTGGCCGGCGACGTTGATCACGTCGTCGGTGCGGCCCATGATGAAGACGTAGCCGTCCTCGTCGATGTATCCGCCGTCACCGGTGACGTAGTAGCCGGGGTACTGCGACATGTAGGAGGACACGAACCGCTCGTCGTCGTTCCACAGCGTCGGCAGGGACCCGGGCGGCAGCGGCAGCCGGATCGCGACCGCGCCGTCCTGTCCCGGAGCGACCTGGTTGCCCTCCTCGTCGAGGACCTGCAGGTCGTAGCCGGGGACCGGCACGGTCGGCGAACCGGGCTTGACCGGCATGGGGTCCAGACCGCGCAGGTTGGAGGCGATCGGCCAGCCCGTCTCGGTCTGCCACCAGTTGTCGATCACCGGGACGCCCAGCTTCTCGCTCGCCCAGGCGTAGGTGTCGGGGTCGAGGCGCTCTCCGGCCTGGAACAGGGTGCGGAACGCGCTCATGTCGTAGTCGGCGAGCAGGGTGGCCTCGGGGTCGACCTTGCGGATCGCCCGGATCGCCGTCGGCGCCGTGAAGAGGGCCTTGACGCCGTACTCGCTGATCACGCGCCAGAACGCGCCGGCGTCCGGGGTGCCGATCGGCTTGCCCTCGTAGAACACCGTGGTGGCTCCGACGAGCAGCGGCGCGTACACGATGTAGGAGTGGCCGACGACCCAGCCGACGTCGGAGGCGGCCCACCAGACGTCACCGGGGCCGATGTCGTAGACGTTCTTCATGCTCCAGGTCATCGCGACGGCGTGACCGCCGTTGTCCCGGACGACGCCCTTCGGCCGGCCCGTGGTGCCGGAGGTGTAGAGGATGTACAGCGGGTCGGTCGCGGCGACCGGCACGCACTCGGCGGGCTCGGCGACCGCCATCGCCTCGTCCCAGTCGACGTCCCGGTCGGTCATCTCCGCGGCCGCCTCGGGGCGCTGCAGGATCACACACTTGTCCGGGGTGTGGCTCGACAGCTTCAGCGCCTCGTCGAGCATCGGCTTGTACGCGATGACGCGGCTCACCTCGATGCCGCACGACGCGGACACGACGACCTTGGGCTGCGCGTCCTCGATGCGGACGGCGAGCTCCTGCGGCGCGAAGCCGCCGAAGACCACGGAGTGGACGGCGCCGAGACGGGCGCAGGCCAGCATCGCGATCGTGGCCTGGGGCACCATCGGCATGTAGATCACCACGCGGTCGCCCTTGCCGACGCCCAGGGAGCGCAGCATCCCGGCGCAGCGGGCGGTCTGCTCCAGCAGCTCCGCGTAGGTGTAGCGGGTCTTCGCGCCGGTGACCGGGCTGTCGTAGATCAGCGCGACGCGCTCACCGTGACCTTCCTCGACGTGCCGGTCGAGCGCGTTGTAACAGGTATTGAGTTCTCCGTCGGGGAACCAGCGGTAGAACGGCGGGCGGTCCGCATCCAGGACCTGCTTCGGTTCCCGGGTCCAGGTGACCGCCGTGGCCGCCTCCGCCCAGAACTCCTCCGGGGCGGTGATGCTCCGCTCGTGCTCGTCACGGTAGGCACGCATCCTCGCGCACACCTCTCATCTCGTTCGACCGGTCACCGGGGCGCCTCACTGCCCGCCCGGGGAGCGGGCGAGGTCGTTCGGCGACATCCAGCGTGCCGGTCGGCGTCGGCTCGTGGGAACCACCGCGGCGGGGGGACCGGCGGGCATGTCCCGTCGGCGGTTGCCCCGCGCACCCCGACCGACCGCACCGCGGTCGGCCTCGCCTGTCCCGAGCGTCCGTCGCCGGCCCGCGGCTCGTCGAACGGACGAGCACACACGCCAGTAGCGGACCGCCGCTCTGCGGCCTCCATGCGGATGGTGGAGACCGCGCCGGGCCGGCTGTCGCCGGACCCGAAGCGGCACTGCCGCTCGCGGCGGTGCCCTTACTGCAGGTCATGATGGGGCGGCCGGCCGCCGTGCGGCACCTCCAAATGGAGACCCCCCTGCCCGAGAGGCCAGGGCCCGCCCTGTCACGCCGTGTCGCGCCGTGTCGCGCCGTGTCGCGCCGTGTCGCGCCGTGTCGCGCCGTGTCGCGCCGTGTCGCGCCGTGTCGCCGTCGCGGCCGCGCGCCGCCGGCCCCGGCGCGGCGGCCGACGGCTCCCTGGCCTGCGCGGCTACCCCGGGCGGCACTGGCACACGGCTCGCGACCGGTGCGACACTTCGACCATGAGCGCGGCCATTCCAGCATCGAACCGACTCCCCCGCCCCCGGCGCCCCCGGCATCCGGACGGCACGGAGCGGACCGGCCGGACCGTCGGCCCCGGCGACCGTCCGGGCCGCGAGCACGCCGACCTGGTGGGGCTGCTGGACCGTAAGGCGGCCCTGCGCGAGGCCGCACGGCGGGCGCGGGTCGTGACCGGCGCCGACATCAGCCTCGTCGGCCAGGTCGAGGACGAGGGGGTCGCGGTGCTGCGGTCCTGGGCGGGCACGCAGCACAGCGGTCTGCACGGTCTGGTGGTCCCGTGCGGGCTGGGCCTGGGCGGCAAGGTGCTGGCGACGGGCCGGCCCTGTGTGGTGCGCGACTACACGCGCTCCCGGAGCATCACCCACCACTTCGACGAGCCGATCACGGCCGAGGGCATCCAGTCCATGCTCGGGGTGCCGGTCCAGCACGACGGCCAGGTGATCGGTGTGATCTATGTCGCGCACCGTGACGGTGCCGCCTTCGGCACCGGGGCCGTCACGGCCCTGTCCGAGATCGCCGACGCCACCGGGGTCGCCCTGACCGTGGCGGACCGCGCGGACGCGCAGTGTGAGGCGGAGGCGGCGGCGGAGCGGCGGCGTATCGCGGTGGCGCTGCACGACTCGGTCGGCGCGATGCTGTTCACGATCGGTGCCCAGGTACGGGACCTGCGGACGGGGTACACGGCCGAGCCGGGCCTCACCGACCGCCTCGGCGCCGTGGAGCAGCAGCTGGCGGAGGCGGCGGCGGCCCTGCGGGAGTCCCTCGCCGCGTTGAGCACGGTCCCGCCGGACCGCTCGCTGTCCACCGCGGTCGCCAGCGACTGCCGGGCCTTCCAGGAACGCACCGGCGTGGCGAGCCGGGCGCTGACGCTCACGGAGCTTCCGGAACTGGATCCGCCCAGGCGCCGCATGCTGCTGGCCACGGTGCGGGAGGCCCTCCTGAACGTCGAGAAGCATGCCCGCGCCTCGTCCGTGGTGGTCAGCCTGACCGCCCTGGACGGCGGCGTGATGGCGGCGATCACGGACGACGGGGTGGGCTGGCCGGGCCATGCGGAGCACACGGGGACGAGCGGGGCGTTCGCGCCCGAGTCCGCGCTGCCCGTCGGCGGGATCGGGCTGGCCGCGCTGAACGACGGGGTGCAGCGCCTCGGCGGAACCCTGCAGGTGATCGGCAACGAGGACGCGGGGTTGACGGTCCGGGCCTGGGTCCCATGTCTGTGACGCCGCCGCGGACAGCGGCCCGGCCGCTGCGGGTCCTGGTGGTGGACGACCACCCCGTCGTACGCGAAGGGGTCGGCCTGCTGGTGCGCCACGACCCGGCGATCGAGGTCACCGGCAGCGCGCGGAGCGGCGCGGAGGCCGTCCGGCTCGCGGCGGAGCTGCGGCCGGACGTCGTCCTGCTCGACCTGCGGCTTCCCGACATGCTCGCGCCCGAGGTGATCGAGCGGCTGCGCCGCGAGGTGCCCGCCGTCCATGTGCTGATCTTCACCGCCTACGGGGACCATGCCGCCGTGCGCACGGCCCTGGCCCGTGGCGCGGGCGGCTGTCTGCTCAAGGACGCGGCGACGCCCGACCTGGCCACGGCCATCCACCGGGTCGCCGCCGGCGACCGCGTCATCGACCCGCGCCTGTGCACGCCCGACAGTGCGGAACTGCGCCGGCGTCTGGAGGACGTGGGGCTCACCCGCCGCGAGTACGACGTGTTGCGGCAGGTCGCGATGGGCCGCACCAATCCGGAGATCGCCGAGGAGCTGAGTCTCACGCGCAACACGGTGAAGACGTACCTCCAGGTCGCGATGCAGAAGCTCGGCGCCCGCAACCGGGTGGAGGCCATCGCGAAGGCCAGTGAGGCCGGGCTGCTCTGACGGGGCCCGGGGGCGCGCCCGCCGATGCGGAGGGGCCGATGCGGAGGGGTGTCCGGGTGTGCCGGGCAGGCCGACTGCCTGCGCAACGGCACCGGTTTCACACCGCAACGCCCGGCCCGGTGTCGTCGGGCACGGAACCGGGCGTGAACGTGACGGGCAGGCGCTCGGGGCCGCGCAGGCCGCTCGGCCTCCAGCGCAGTTCGTCCGGCGGTACGGCCAGGGCGAGACCGGGAAGGCGGCGCAGTACGGTCCCGATGGCGACCTGACCCTCCAGCCGGGCCAACGGGGCGCCCAGGCAGTAGTGGATTCCGTGTCCGAAGGCGAGGTGGGCGTTGTCCCGGCGGGTGATGTCCAGACGGTCGGGGTCCGGAAAGCGTGCCGGATCCCGGTCGGCGATGGCGGAGGCCACCAGCACCGTGGCGCCGCGCGGGATCGTCACGCCCGCGATCTCGACGTCCTCCCGCGCGAAACGGGCGATGCCGGGGTTCACCGGTCCGTCGTAGCGCAGGAACTCCTCGATCGCGTGCGGCAGCAGCGCCGGGTCCTCCCGCAGCAGCCGGAGCTGGTCGGGGTGGGCCAGCAGGGCGGCGATGCCGCCGCCGATCAGGTTGACCGTGGTGACGTATCCGGCCACCAGCAACAGGAACGCCATGGCGATCAGCTCGTCCTCGTCCAGCCGCCGCTCCTCGTCACGAGCGGTGATCAGGGCGCTGAGCAGGTCGTCTCCGGCGTCGGCTCGTTTGGCCGCCAGCAGGGTGGTCAGATAGGCGCGCATCTGCCGCCAGGCTCCGTCGACCACGGCCGGGTCCGGCGGCTCGGGTCCCCGGAGGATCATGTCGTCGGTCCACCGCTGGAAGTCGTGCCGGTCCCTCGTGGGCACCCCGAGCAGCTCGCCGATCACGGTGACCGGAAGCGGCAGCGCGAAGTCGGCGACGAGGTCCGCGCGGCCGGCCCGCACGATCGCGTCGAGCAGCCCGTCGGCGACGGCCTGGACGCGGGGCCGCAGCTCGGCCACCCGGCGCGCGGTGAACGCCTTCGAGACCAGGCGCCGCAGGCGGGTGTGGTCGGGCGGGTCCGCCCGGAGCATGGTGCGCAGCATGGACTCGCGCTCCGTCACGGGCAGCTGCCGGAGGAGCCGAGGGTCCGACGCGTCGTGGATGTCGCTGCTCAGGCGCGGGTCGCCGAGCGCGGCGAGGCCGTCCTCGTAGCGGGTGATCAGCCAGGCGTCCAGGCCGCCGGCGACGACCACGCGCCGCACCGGGCCCTCTTCGCGCAGCCGTCGGTAGAGGGGGAAGGGGTCGGCCACGAAGGCCGGGTCGGCGTACGGGAGAAGGAGCGGCTGCTCACTCATCGTCGACTCCGCAGATCTTGGGGTTAGATGTCCCAGTATGGCTAATTTTGCCGTAGATCCCGAGAGTGGCCCGATGGACCGGACGACGTGCTGTGTGGTGGGTGGCGGTCCCGCCGGAATGGTCCTCGCCCTGCTGCTGGCGCGGGCCGGCGTGGGGGTCACCGTCCTGGAGAAGCACGGCGACTTCCTGCGCGACTTCCGCGGCGACACCGTGCATCCCTCGACCCTCGCCCTGCTGGACGACCTGGGCCTCGCCGAGCGGTTCGCCCGTCTGCCGCAACGGCGGGTGACGACAATCCAGCTGCCGATCGGCCGGGACCGGTCCCTGGTCACCGTCGGGGACATCGGCGCGCTGCACGGCAGGTACGACTACATCGCCATGGTGCCGCAGTGGGACCTGCTCGACCTCCTGGCGGACGAGGCCCGGCGGGAGCCGTCCTTCTCCCTGCGGATGAACACCGAGGCGACGTCCTTCCTGGTGGAGCCCGTGGCGGCCCACCCTGCCGGAGCGAGGGCGGGAGCTCCGGGGAGGGTCACCGGGGTGCGGTACCGCACGCCCGACGGCCGCAGTGGTGAGCTGCGCGCCACCCTCACCGTCGCCTGCGACGGCCGGGGCTCGCTGGCCAGGTCGCTGCCCGAACTGCGGCTGCGGCGGTTCCCCTGCCCGATGGACGCCTGGTGGTTCCGGCTGCCGCGGCGGGAGGAGGACCCGCACGGGCTCGTGGGAGGCGTCGGTGACCGGTTCCTCACGGCCCTGATCGACCGCGGGGACTACTGGCAGTGCGCCGTGCTGATCCCCAAGGGTTCCGACGGCGGGCGCCGTGCGGCCGGCCTCGAGCCGTTCACGGCCGCCGTCGCGGCCGCCGTCCCGTGGCTCGCCGACCGGGTGCACACGCTGCGGTCGTGGGACCAGGTGAAGCTGCTCGACGTACGCCTCGACCGCCTCCGCCGCTGGCACCGCCCGGGTCTGCTGTGCATCGGCGACGCCGCACACGCGATGTCGCCGGTCTTCGGCATCGGCATCAACCTCGCCGTGGAGGACGCCGTGGCCGCCGCACGGTACCTGGTCGGGCCGCTGCGCGCGGGCGCGGTGGGACCGCGTGACGTACGCCGCGTGCAGCGCCGCCGCCGGCCCACCACGGTCGCGACGCAGGCCTTGCAGCGGACCGCCCACGCACGCGTCATCGAACCGCTGCTGGCGGGCCGTCCTCCCTTCGGCGACCCCGGACGGGCGCAGCGCCTGGCCGAGCTGCTCACCACCTCGCGGTGGCTCAGACGCGTACCGGCGTACTTCCTCGCCTACGGCGCCGTACGCGAACGGCCACCGTCCGCGGCGCTTCGCTGAGGGCGCCTCGACGGCCCCGGCAGGGCGCCTACGGCGCGCGCCTCGCCTGCGACGCGCGCGCCGAACCGACGGGCGCGGTGTCGCGGGCTCGGCGGGGTGCCGGGGAGGGTGTCACCCGTCCGTCCCCGCGGCCGCGGTGCGCAGGGCCTCCGCCACTCGGGCCGCCGGTTCCGGCAGGGGATGCGGGAGGTGGGCCAGGACCAGGCGGCGCCGTTCCTCGGGACCACCGCGCACGGACACGACCCGTACGCCCGCGGGCGCCGCCGGGGCGAGCGAGGCCGGGATCGTGGTGATGCCGCAACCCGCCGCGACCAGATGCAGCTTGGCCAGCCAGTCGCGGGCCGTGTGCACGGTCTCGGGCCGTTCGTCCAGGCCCGGCCACACGCCCAGCAGTTTCTCCCTGCCGGAGGAGGAGGGGGCCGCGATCCAGCGCCGGCCGCGCAGTTCGGCGACGTCGACCGAGTCGGCCCGGGCGAGGGGGTCGGTGGCGGGCACCGCGACCATCAGGCTGCGTTCGCTCAGCGTCTGCGCCGCCAGCGGGGGCGACTCCGTGTCCAGCGGGCGGTAGGGCGGCTCCATCGCCAGCAGGGCGATGTCCAGGGTGCCGGCACGCAGGGCCCGTACGAGCGCGGGAGTGCTGCCCTCCCGGGAGACGACCGTGAGGGCCGGGTGCGTACGGCGCAGCGCGGCGACCGCCCGCGGCAGCAGGACGGCGCCCGCGCTGGCGAACCAGCCCAGGCGCACGGTGCCGCCCGCGGCGGGCAGCCCGGCGAGTTCGCGCGCGGTGGCGTCGATCTCTTCGAGCACGGTGACCGCCCTGCGCAGCACGACGTGTCCGGCGGCGGTCAGCCGCACCCCTTCCCGGCGGCGCTCAAGCAGCGGCGACCGGGCGGCCCGTTCCAGGGAGGCGATCTGCCGGGAGACCGCGGACTGGGTGTAGCCGAGGGCGGCGGCCGCGGCCGTGAGCGTGCCGCGCTCGGCCACCTCGTGGAACACCCGCAGCCCGACGAGCGAGACGTCCGTGAAGTCCATGACTCTTATGCATACCAGGCGTGAGTTACTTTCGTTGGACTCATGGCCCGGGTGTTCCTAGCGTGACGGTCATGACTTCTGCACGCATCGCTCTCGTCACCGGCGCCAACCAGGGACTCGGCCGCGCTCTCGTCGAAGGGCTGGCCGCCCGTCTGGGACCGGACGACCAGGTCCTGCTCACCGGACGGAACGCCGACCGGGTCGCGGAGGCCGCCGGGCGCGTCACCGCGGAGCCCGGTACCAGGAGCCGGGTGGAGGGTCGGGTGCTCGACGTCTCCGACGCGGGCGCCGTGGCCCTGCTGGCCGCCGAACTCTCCCAGCGCCACGGCGGGGTGGACCTCGTGGTGTCCAACGCCAGTGCCATGCTCACCCCCGAGCGGTCGCAGTCGGAGCAGGCCGACGACTTCGTCGGCGTCGCCAACGGGGGCACGGTCGCGATGCTCCGCTCGTTCGCGCCCGTGCTGCGCCCGGGCGGGCGGCTGCTCGTGGTCGCCAGCTCCCTGGGCACGCTCGGGAACCTCGACCCCCGGCTGCACTCCCTGTTCGACGGTGCCTCACTCGACGACGTCGAGAAGGCCGTCGCGTCATGGCGCACGGCCCTGAGCACCGGCTCGGCGGAGGACCTGGGCTGGCCGCGCTGGATCAACGTGCCGTCCAAGGTCGCCCAGGTGGCCGCCGTGCGCGCGGTGGCGGCCGAGCGCCGGGACGTCGACCTGCCGGCGAACCGGCTGATCGCCTCCGTCTGCCCCGGGCTGATCGACACGGCCCTGTCCCGGCCCTGGTTCACCGACTTCAGCGGGGCGCAGACACCCGCGCAGGCGGCCGTCGCCGTCCTCGACCTGCTGCTCACCGAGCGGACGGATCCGGCGGCGTACGGGGAGCTGGTCCGGTTCGGGCAGGTGCTGGACTGGCACGGGGGGACACCGCCGCGGCTTCCCGAGGGGTTGCTCCTCCCCTAGGCCCTGTCGTCAAATTCCCGTCTGCCGTGCGACGCCATGCACGCACTCTCGCCGCCCCGGGCCCGGACCCAAGTACATCCAGTACGTGGGTCAGGGCCCGGCACGCCGAGAGCACGCACCTGACGCCGCGCGGCCCGCCCTTCGGGCGGACGACGCGAATGTGACGACAGGGCCTAGCCGCCGCGGCACCTCCGCTCTCGCCGGGGCCGGCCGGGGCCCTCCGGTCCGGTCCCTGTCGTCCTACTCCGGCTCCCGCCCCTCGTAGGCCGCCCTCAGCACGCCGAGCACGCCCTCCGTCGTCAGCCGGCGTGGGTTGCGGTACGGCTGTCCCGTCACCTGTGCCGCCGCGTCCGCCAGGTCACCCTCCCCCAGGCCGAGCTCGGCGAGCGACCGCGGCGCGCCGAGCCGTGCCGCCAGTTCCCACAGGGCGCGCGGGACGTCCTCCGCGCCGAGGGCCCGGCCCAGTGCGGTCATCGCCCCGGGTGCCGCGGAGGCGTTGTAGGCGAGGGCGTGCGGGAGGACCACCGCGTGCGTGTCCGCGTGCGGCAGGCCGAACGTGCCGCCCAGCACGTGGCACAGCTTGTGGTGCAGTCCCATGGTGGTGGAGCCGAGGCAGGCACCGCACAGCCACGCCGCGTACAGGGCCCGGCTGCGGGCCTGGAGGTCCTCCGGTTCGGCGGCCAGCCGCGGCAGCGCCTCCGCCATCGCCCGGGCGCCCTCCTCCGCCATCAGCGAGACCAGCGGGGAGGTGTCCGGGGCGTACAGCGCCTCCGCGACGTGCGCGAGCGCGTTCATGCCGCTGGTCACGGTGAGCGGTACGGGCAGCGAGAGGGTCAGCTCGGGGTCGTAGACGACGCTGCGGGGCTGGACCACCGGGTCGCGGCCGGTGCGCTTGATCCCGTGTTCCGTCAGGCCCCAGACGGGCGTCATCTCCGAGCCGGAGTACGTCGAGGGAACGGCGATCAGCGGCAGCCCGGTGCGCAGGGCGATCGCCTTGCCGAGGCCGATCGCGGAGCCGCCGCCCACCGCGACGCACCCGTCGGCCCCGGCCGCCCGCACCACCTCGACGGCATGGTCGGCGATCTCGACGGGCACGTGCATACGGGCCTCCGCGTACAGTCCCGCGCAGGCGTCGCCGAGGGCGTCCGCGACGCTCCGTGCGGCGGTCTCACCCCGGCTGCCGCACAGCACCAGGAGCCGCCGCAGCCCCAGGCGGTCGGCCTCGTCCGGGGTCGCGGTCACGGAGGCGCCGGGCCGGAAGACGACCCGTACGGGCCGGGTCTCGTACGAGAAGTCGTCGGAAACGGTCATGTCGCACGCTCCAGGTGGGGATCGTCGGCGGCTGGGTTCCGCTTCTTCCATGATCCCGCGCCCGGGCGTCTTCGCGGACCCGTCGGCCGGCCGCGCCCCGGGCCCCTGGCCTGCCGGGGCCGCCGGTGGCGACGGGCCGGGTGGCGCGGCACCGGGCCGGCGGTGCGGGTGCCGCGGGGCGAGCGTGGCGTGCGGTGGCCCGGCGGTGGCACGGCGGACGGCCCGGCTCGGGACCGGGCGCACACCGGGCCGCGGGTGCCGTCGTGCGTCCTCGCGTCCTCGCGTCCCCGCCTCCGTCACCCCCAGCGCTACGCCGGCCCGGCGCCCCGCCGCCCCCGCCGGCCCGGTGCCGAGAAGCGGCCCGGAGCCGAGCAGTTGTGCGGTGCCGAGCAGCGGTGCGGTGCCCAACCTGCCGTGGAGCACGATGTGTTCGCCGTGCGACGGCGCCGCGGTCGAAGAGCACCCGAAGGAGTGCGTTTTCTCGTCCGTTCCCGCGTCGTCGGCGACCGAGCACCGTACAGGCCCCCGGGGTCTGGTGCACTTCCCCTGAATCCTGCCGAAGTTGACGAGACATCAGGGGGAAGCGTGACACGTCGCGACAGACGGCTCAGAAAGGTCGTCACGGCTCTCGTTGCGTGGAGTGCGCTGGCCGGTGCGGCCCTGGCGGGGGCGGCGCCGGCCGACGGTGTGCCGAGAGCCAGGGCGATCGCGCCGGGCGTCGAGTACAGCGAGTTCGATCTCTCCGCGTCCCACGGGGTGGCCCGCGCGCACCTGCTCAGCGTCGACCTGCGCAACCGGAACGTACGGGTCGACCTGCTGTATCCGGGAGCCGTGGCCGCGCGGGCCACCGTCTCACGGCTCGCCGACGCGCGGCACGCCCTGGCCGGGATCAACGGCGACTTCTTCAACATCAGCGAGACCCAGCACCCGGGGGTGGAGGCCACCGGCTCGGCCGTCGGCCCGGCCGTCGCGAACGGGCACGCGCTGAAGGCGGCCGTGCCGCCCGGGCAGCGCTTCGGGCCCGCACTGCCGCCCGGCACCACCACCGAGGACGTGCTCGGGGTGGGCACCGACCGCACGGCCCGTCTCGACCGGCTGGCCCTCGCCGGCACCGTGAGCACCGCACGGGAGCGGCTCGCGCTGCGCGGTCTCAACCAGTACGCGCTGCCCCAGGGTTCGATCGGGGCGTACACGGCGGAGTGGGGCGCCGCCTCGCGGCTGCGGGCCGTCTGCGGCACCGACACCGACCGGGGCGCGCCGTGCAGTCCGGACACCTACGAGGTGACGATCAGGGACGGCCGGGTCGCCGCCACGGCCGGCACGCCCGGCACCGGTGCCATCGCCGCCGGCACCACGGTCCTGGTCGGCCGGGAGGCGGGGGCGCAGGCGCTGCGCCATCTGGTCAAGGGCGAGGCCGTCGCGGTCGGCAGCCGTCTGGTGGCGGCCTCGTCCGGGGTCCCCTACGTCTTCGCGGTCGGCGGCTTCCCGGTGCTGCGCCACGGCGCCCCGCTGTCCGGCCTCGACAACGCGACGTCCGCCGTGCGCACCGCCGTCGGCATCGGGGACGGCGGCCACCGGTTGCTGCTCCTCGCCCTCGACGGCGCGTCCGCCTACCGCACCGGACTCACCGTCGCCGAACTCGCCTCGGCCCTGCGGACGATGGGCGCCACGGACGGTGTCGACCTGGACGGCGGCGGCTCCTCGACCCTGGTCTCCCGGGGGCCGGGCGCGAGCACGGTCACCGTGCGCAACCATCCGAGTGGGGGCGCCGAACGTCCGGTGCCGGAAGGCATCGGGGTCTTCGCGTCCTCCTGAGCGGGGCGCCGGGCGAGGGTCAGGGACGCAGGCCGCTGACGATGTCGGCGGTCGCGGCCAGGCCCTGGTGGATGGTCGGGGCCATGCTGCTGCTGGCGAGGTAGAAGCCGAGCAGGACGCAGACCAGCGCGTGTGAGATCTTCAGCGCGCCGTTGCGCAGGAAGATCACCGCAGGGATCAGGAGCAGCAGCACCACCGAGATGGAAACGGCCATCGTCAACCTCCTCCGCCACGCCCACTTCGCGGCTTTCGGCCGCAAGTGTGGCGTAGCGGAGGGCTCACCCGGGCGGCTGACGTGTCCCCCGATCGTGTGGTTCTGGGCCCTGTCGTCTGGATCAGGCCGGCTGTGGGTCCCGGCGCCTTCCGGCCGACCGCTGGTGGGCGTCGAGGAACGCCTCGAGGCCGGCCAGGTCGTCGGTGTTGATGTAGTCGACTCCGGCGGCGACCAGTTCGTTCCACAGTGCGTCGCGGGCCGGCCCCGGCGTGTCGGGCGTGGCCCAGAAGCGCACGCTCTGCCGTCGTGCGTGCGCCTCGGAGACGATGCCGCGCAGCCGCTGCCGCTCGGTGCCGGGGAACGGTCCGTCGCCGAGCCAGGTGAATGCCGGCGTCCAGTTGTCGCTGATCAGCGGGGCGAAGGTGGCGTCCGCGGGGCCGCCGAGGTCGCCGAGGCGACCGTCGTAGAAGGCGTGCCGCACGGTCTGCGCCTCCATCGGCGCGCGGGCCGCGCGGTCACCGGAGACGACGGCGGTGACCGCTCCCGGGTGGACGTGCCCGTGGGCGTACGTCGTGAACAGGTGCCGGTGGCGGCGCAGATGGCGGTCCAGTTCGAGGTAGGTCGACGCGCCCTCGGTCTTGATGTCGACGAGGAGTTGCAGGGGGCTGCGCCAACCTCGGTAGACCGAGCCGCGGTTGGCCCTGACCCGGGCGGCGAGCGGGTCCAGGTAGAGGGACTCCAGGGTGCGCCGCGGGTCGAGGGCTGAGGCGTCGTGGGCGACGAGGAGCTGGTCGCCGACCAGGTGGATGTCGGCCTCGACACTGCCGAAGCGGTGGTCGAGGGCGTCGAGGAGGGGACGCGGGTGCTCGTAGTCGTTGTGCGCGTGGGCGCGCCGGAGGGGGCGCGGGCCGTGCCTGTCCTCCCTCGCCGCCGCGCGGGCGGCGGGCAGGGCGAACGAGCCCGCCAGGGCGGCGCCGAGGGTGGTGAGGGCTCTGCGACGGGTGGTGAGGGCCATGCTCTGCCTCCCTTGAAGGGCCGTACCGGACCTCAGGGAGTATGCGCCGTCGGCGGCGCACGGAGCGCTGTGGTGCGCGGAGTTGGCCGGACCGCCGCCCCTCGTTCACCTCCGTCGGCGCCGGGCACGGGCGAGGCCCGCCCACGGACGGAGCCGGGGACGGGCCTCACTCGCGGGGGGTGTTACGACGGGGGGCGCAGGTCGACCAGCTCGGCCAGTGCCTCCCGGTGGGTGCCCGCGGTGCCGTAGGCGATCGAGTCCGCCTTCGCCCGCTTCAGGTGGAGGTGGACCGGGTGTTCCCAGGTCATGCCGATGCCGCCGTGCAGTTGCAGGGCCTCCTCGGCGGCCCGGACGGCGACGGGCGCCGCGTACGCCTGGGCGACGGCGACGCAGACCCCGGTGTCCTCGCTGCCGGTGGCGAGCGCGTCGGCGGCGTTGCGTGCGGCGGCGCGCAGGCCGACGACGTCCAGCCACAGTTGGGCGAGCCGGTGCTTGAGCGACTGGAATCCGCCGACGGGCCGGTTGAACTGCTTGCGCTGGGAGAGGTAGCGCACGGTTTCGGTCAGGCACCAGTCGGCGACGCCGAGTTGCTCGGAGGCGAGCAGCCCGGCTCCGGCGCGCAGGGCCCGTCGTACGGCCGGCTCCGCGGCACCCAGCCAGCGTCCAGGGGCCCCGGTGAGGGTGACCGCAGCGAGGGGACGGGTCAGGTCCAGGGGCACCTGCGGGGTGATGGTCACGGTGTCCGCGTCCACCGCGTACAGCCCGCCGTCCTCGGCGGGGACCAGCAGCACGTCCGCGGCAGCCGCGTCCGCGATCGCGGTCAGCTCGCCGCGCAGGGTGGTGCCTTCGACTGCCACGGTCGTGAAGGCGGCGCCCGGGGCGACGTTCAGGGAGACCGCCAGGGCGCCGATCGTCCGGCCGGACGCCAGCCGGGCGAGCAGGTCGGCGGCCTCGTCGCCGGTGCAGGCCAGCAGGGCCTCGGTGGCGACGACGGCGCTCGTCAGATAGGGCACCGGCGCCACCGCGCGCCCCAGCTCCTCCAGGACGACGGCGGCTTCGCGGTGCGTGGCGCCCTGGCCGCCCCGGTCCTCGGGCACCAGGAGGCCCGCGAGGCCCATGTCGTCCCCCAGCGCCTTCCACAGCGCGAGGTCGTGCGGGGCGTCGGACTCGGTCCGGGTGATCACCCCTGCCGCGTCGCAGTGGTCGGTGAGCAGGTCCCGGACGGCGGAGCGCAGCGCTTCTTCCTCCTCCGAGTACAGCAGGTCGGTCATCGGGCGAGGTCCTTCCAGGCGACGTCCTTGTCGGTGCGCGGCTCCGAGGGCAGGCCCAGGACGCGCTCGGCGACGATGTTCAGCAGGACCTCGCTGGTCCCGCCCTCGATGCTGTTGCCCTTGGCGCGGAGGTAGCGGTAGCCGGCGTCACGGCCGGTGAAGTCGACCAGCTCGGGACGGCGCATGGTCCAGTCGTCGTACAGCAGGCCCTCCTCGCCGAGGAGTTCGACCTCCAGACCGCTGATCTCCTGGTTGAGGCGGGCGAAGCCGAGCTTCATCCCGGACCCCTCGGGGCCGGGCTGGCCCGCGACGAGCTGCTGCCGCAGCCGCTCACCGGTGAGGCGGCCGACCTCGGCCTCCACCCACAGCTTCAGCAGCCGCTGGTGCAGGTCGTGGGTGCGCAGTTCGGGGCGCTCCCGCCAGGTCCTGGCGACCGGCCCGATCATGCCGCCCTCGCGGGGAATGCGCATTCCGCCGATGGACACGCGCTCGTTCATCAGCGTGGTCTGGGCGACGCGCCAGCCGTCGCCGACCTCACCGAGGCGGCGGGAGTCGGGGATGCGGACGTCGGTGAGGAAGACCTCGTTGAACTCGGCCTCACCGGTGATCTGCCGCAGCGGCCGGACCTCGACGCCGGGGTCGGTCATGTCGCAGATGAAGTAGGTGATGCCCTGGTGCTTGGGCACGTCCGGGTCGGTGCGGGCGATCAGGATCGCCCAGCGGGCGAGATGGGCGCTCGAGGTCCACACCTTCTGGCCGTTGACCACCCACGCTCCGCCGTCCTCCCGGACGGCGCGGGTGCCGAGTGCCGCGAGGTCGGATCCGGCGCCCGGCTCGCTGAACAGCTGGCACCACACCTCCTCGCCCACCCACAGGGGCCTGAGGTAGCGGCGCTTCTGCTCCTCGGTGCCGTAGCGCAGGATCGTGGGCGCGGCCATGCCGAGGCCGATGCCGATGCGCCGCGGGTCGTTGTCGGGGGCCCCCGCGGCCTCCAGCTCGGCGTCGACGACCGCCTGGAGCGAGCGCGGGGCGCCGAGGCCGCCGAGGCCCTCGGGGTAGTGCACCCAGGCGAGCCCGGCGTCGAAGCGGGCCCTGAGGAAGTCGAGGCGGTCGGTGTCGGCGGGGGGATGCGCGGCGAGCAGTTCCCGTGTGCGGCTGCGCAGTTCGGCGGCGTCGGTCATGCCGCTCCTCCTTCGTCGAGACCGGGGATCACGACGACGCGCCCCGTGGTGACACCGTCGGCGACCCGCTGCACCGCGGCCGCGGCACCGCCCAGCGGCACGCGCTCGCTCACCAGGGGCTTGATGACGCCCCGGGCCGCCAGTTCGGTGAGCTGTTCGTGGCAGTGCCGGATCAGCTTCGGGTTCTTGGTGTTGTACAGGCCCCAGTGCAGGCCGAGGATCGAGTAGTTCTTGACGAGGGCGTGGTTGAGCGCGGGGCTGGGAATGGACCCGCTCGCGAAGCCCACGACGACGATCCGTCCCTCGAAGGCGACGGCCTTCGCGGACTGCGCGTACGCCTCGCCGCCCACCGGGTCGTAGATCACGTCGGCGCCCCGGCCGCCGGTGGCCGCCTTCACGGCGGCGACGACGTCCTCGTCCCGCCGGTCGATCACCACGTCGCAGCCCAGTTCACGGGCCACGGCGGCCTTGGCGGCGCCGCCGACGACGCCGATGACCGTGGCGCCCGCCGCCTTGCCGAGCTGCACGGCCGCGCTGCCGACCCCTCCGGCGGCAGCGTGGACGAGCAGCGTCTCGCCCGCCTGGAGACCGGCCCGGCGGTGCAGGCCGAACCAGCCCGTCTGGTAGCCGATGTGCAGGGCGGCGGCCTCCGCGTCGTCGAGGGCGTCGGGCGCGGGCAGCACGGCCGCGGCGTCGGCGACGGCGTACTCGGCGAAACCGCCGTACGGCAGGGCGGGATTGGCGATCACCCGTCGCCCGTCCTCGGTCTCGGCGCAGATCTCCACGCCCGGTGTGAACGGCAGCGGGGGCCTGACCTGGTACTGGCCGCGGCACAGCAGCGCGTCCGGGAAGTTGATGTCGGCGGCCCGCACCCTCAGCAGCACCTGGCCGTCGCCGGGCGTGGGCGGCTCCGCCTCCTCCAGCCGCATCACCTCGCTCGGTTCGCCGTTCTCGTGCACGTGCCATGCCTGCATGCGGGCCCTCCACGGACTGCGTCGTCTGACCGGGTCGGTCGCATACTAAGCGGTCGCTTGCCGATCAGGGAACAGTCGGGTGCGTCACGCGCGGGCGGGCCGCGCGCGGACGTGCATCCGCTCGCCCTGCGGACCGAACAGACTGAGGAACTCCGCGGGCCCCTCCCCCGTCGACCCGAACCAGTGCGGTACCCGGGTGTCGAACTCGGCCGCCTCGCCCGCGGTCAGCACCACGTCGTGCTCGCCCAGCACGACCCGCAGCCGCCCGGACAGCACATAGAGCCACTCATAGCCCTCGTGCGAGCGCGGGTCCGGCTCGAGGTTCCGCTGCGGTTCGAGGACCTTGAACGCCTGGAGGCCGCCGGGCTGCCGGGTGAGCGGCCAGTACGTCCGGCCGTGGCGCACGATCGGCTTGGCGCGCACCCGCGGGTCCCCCGCCGACGGGGCGCCGACCAGCTCGTCCAGCGGCACCTGGTGGGCCCGCGCGATCGGCAGCAGCAGCTCCAGGCTGGGCTTGCGCAGCCCCGACTCCAGGCGCGAGAGGGTGCTGACGGAGATGCCGGTCACCTCGGACAGACCCGCCAGGGTCACCTCCCGCTCCTTGCGGATCTGCCGCAGCCTGGGGCCCACACCCGCCAGAACGTCGTCGGTACTCATGACCGTATTGCAGTTCCAGCAAAGTCGTTTGTCAATCCGGCAGTGATCGGGCGACGGTCTCGGTGGAGGTGGTCACCATGACCGAGACATACGAAGTGGCCGTCGTCGGAGGCGGCGCGGCCGGCCTGTCCGCGGCCCTGGTCCTCGGACGGGCCAGGCGCCGCACGCTCGTCGTCGACGCGGGCGAACCGCGCAACGCGCCCGCCGGGCACATGCACGGCTATCTGTCGCGCGACGGCATGCCGCCCGCCGAGTTCCTCGCCTCCGGACGCGAGGAGATCGCACGCTACGGCGTGGCACTCGTCCGGGACCGGGCGGTGGACGCCGTGCGGGGCGCGGACGGGGAGTTCGACATGACGCTCGCGGGAGGCGCGAGCGTGCATGCCCGGCGGCTCCTGATCGCCACGGGCCTGAGGGACGAGCTGCCGGCCGTTCCCGGCGTCGCCGAGCGTTTCGGGCGCGATGTGCTGCACTGCCCGTACTGCCACGGCTGGGAGGTGCGCGACCGGGCCTTCGGGGTGCTCGCCTCGACACCGATGAGCGTGCACCAGGCGCTGATGGTCTCCCAGTGGTCCGAGGACGTGACCCTCTTCCTGCACACGGTCGCCGAGGAGGAGCTCTCGGACCAGGATCTGCGCAGGCTCGCCGCCGCCGGGGTCGCCGTGGTGCCCGGCGAGGTGGCGGGGCTGGTGGTCGACGGGGACCGGCTCACGGGGGTGCGGCTCGCGGACGGCACGGCGCACGAGCGCGCCGTGCTGTTCGTCGCGCCCCGCGCCGTCCCGCGCACCGGGCTGCTGGAGCGGCTGGGCGCCGAGCTGCGCGAGACGCCGTTCGGCGCGTATGCCGTGGTGGACGAGACGGGTCTGACGACCGTGCCGGGCGTGTGGGCGGCGGGCAACGCCACCGGGTTCGCGGAGCAGGTGGTGAACTCGGCGAGCCGTGGCTACCGGGCGGGCGCCGCGATCAACGGGGAACTGCTGATGACCGATCTGGACGCCGCCTCGGGGGTGTGAGGCGGCCGCCGCCGTTGCACCATGGCTGCATGCTGCTGAGCCGGCTCGCCCATGTGTCTCGCGAGGTCGCCGCCACGTCGGCGCGGTCCCGGAAGATCGCGCTGCTCGGCGGGCTGTTCCGGGACGCCGACCCGGACGACGCGCCGATCGTCATCCCGTATCTGGCCGGGCGCCTTCCCCAGGGGCGGCTCGGCGTCGGGTGGAAGGTCCTGGCCCAGGCGGTCCCGCCCGCCGCCGAGCCGACGCTCACCGTGCGCGCCGTGGACGCCCGGCTGACCCGGCTCGGTGCCGTCACCGGCGCCGGCTCGCAGGCCGAACGCAAGCGGCTGGTGGGCGAGTTGCTCGCGGCCGCCACCGACGAGGAGCAGCGGTTCCTGGTCGCGCTGCTCGCCGGTGAGGTGCGGCAGGGCGCGCTGGACGCCCTGGCCGTCGAGGGGCTGGCCGCGGCCACGGGGGCGGTCCCGGCGGACGTGCGGCGGGCCGTCATGCTCGCCGGGTCGCTCCAGACCGTCGCGCAGGCCGTGCTGGCGGACGGCCCGGGAGCCCTGGGCGCCTTCCGGCTCACGGTCGGCCGGCCCGTGCTGCCGATGCTCGCGCACACCGCGTCCTCGGTGGCCGAGGCCGTCGGGAAACTGGGCGCGTGCGCCGTCGAGGAGAAACTCGACGGCATCCGCGTCCAGGTCCACCGCGACGGCGACGTCGTACGGGTCCACACCCGCACCCTCGACGACATCACCGCCCGGCTGCCGGAGCTGACCTCCACGGCCCTCCGGCTGGCGGGTGAGCGGTTCGTCCTGGACGGCGAGGTCATCGCCCTGGACGAGGACGGGCGGCCGCGCTCCTTCCAGGAGACCTCGGGGCGGGTGGGCTCCCGGCTGGACGTGGCGACGGCCGCCGCGGCCGTTCCGGTCTCCCCCGTCTTCTTCGACGCGCTGTCCGTGGACGGCCGGGACCTGCTGGACCTGCCGCTCACGGACCGCCATGCCGAGCTGGCCCGGCTCGTGCCGGAACCGATGCGGGTGCGGCGCGCGCTCGTGAACGGGCCCGGGGACGTGGCGGCCGCAGAGGCGTTCCTCGCCGAGACCCTGCGCCGCGGGCACGAGGGCGTGGTGGTCAAGGCCCTCGACTCGCCCTACGGCGCGGGCCGGCGCGGTGCCTCCTGGCTCAAGGTCAAGCCCGTGCACACGCGCGACCTGGTGGTGCTGGCCGCCGAGTGGGGACACGGCCGCCGCACCGGCAAGCTGTCCAACCTGCACCTCGGCGCCCGTAACCCGGACGGCTCCTTCACCATGCTCGGCAAGACGTTCAAGGGGATGACGGACGCGATGCTCGGCTGGCAGACCGGGCGGCTGCGGGAGCTGGCCGTCGAGGACGACGGCTGGGTGGTGACCGTACGCCCCGAACTCGTGGTGGAGATCGCCTACGACGGACTCCAGCGGTCCTCCCGGTACCCGGCCGGTGTCACCCTGCGGTTCGCCCGGGTGGTGCGCTACCGCGAGGACAAGCGTCCGGAGGAGGCCGACACCGTGGAGTCGCTGCTGGCCGCGCACCCCGAGGCGGCGCCGTGAGCGCGCGGGGACGGCACAGCGCGGGCATCCTGCTGTTCCGGCGCACCGACCACGGCCTCGAGGTGCTGCTCGGCCACATGGGCGGCCCGTTCTTCGCCCGCCGTGACGCCGGCGCGTGGACCGTGCCCAAGGGCGAGTACGAGGACGGCGAGCACCCCTGGGACGCCGCCCGCCGCGAGTTCCAGGAGGAGCTGGGGCTGCCGCCGCCCGAGGGTGAGGCCGTCCCGCTGGGCGAGGTGCGGCAGGCCGGCGGCAAGACCGTCACGGTCTGGGCGGTCGAGGCCGATCTCGACCCGGCGACGGTCGAGCCGGGCACCTTCACCATGGAGTGGCCGCCGAGGTCGGGACGTGTCCGTGAGTTCCCCGAGCTGGACCGTGTGGAGTGGGTCGGCCTGGACCGGGCCCGGGACGTGATCGTGAAGGCGCAGGCGGCGTTTCTCGACCGGCTTCCGGAGCACTCGGAGGGCCGGGACACAGCCCGTCACCCAGGAGGTCCGTCATGGCCATCGCGACCGTGAACCCGGCGACCGGCGAGACGCTCAAGACGTACGACGCCCTGGACGCGGAGGCGATCGAGCGCAGGCTCGCCGCCGCCGAGACCGCGTTCCGCACCCATCGCACGACCTCGTTCGCCGAGCGGGCACGGCTCATGCACCGGGCGGCCGGCCTGCTCGACGAGGACCAGCGGGACATCGCCCGGCTGATGACCACCGAGATGGGCAAGCCCGTCAGGCAGGCGCGCGCGGAGGCGGCGAAGTGCGCCAAGGCGATGCGCTGGTACGCCGACCACGCCGCGGAACTGCTCGCCGACGAGGAGCCCGCCGAGGCCGATGTGAAGGACTCCGGCGCCTCCCGGGTGATCGTGCGCTACCGGCCGCTCGGCCCGGTGCTCGCCGTGATGCCGTGGAACTTCCCGCTGTGGCAGGTGATCCGGTTCGCCGCCCCCGCGCTGATGGCGGGCAACGTGGGGCTGCTCAAGCACGCCTCGAACGTCCCGGGCACCGCCCTCTACCTGGAGGACCTCTTCCGCCGGGCGGGCTTCCCCGAGGGCTGCTTCCAGACCCTGCTCATCGGCTCCGGCGCGGTCGAGAAGGTGCTGCGCGACCCGCGGATCGGGGCCGCCACGCTCACCGGCAGCGAACCGGCGGGGCGGGCCGTCGCGTCCGTCGCCGGCGACGAGATCAAGAAGACGGTCCTGGAGCTGGGCGGCAGCGATCCGTTCGTCGTCATGCCCTCCGCGGACCTCGACCGCGCCGCCCGGGTGGCGGTGACGGCACGTGTGCAGAACAACGGGCAGTCGTGCATCGCCGCCAAGCGGTTCATCGTGCACACGGAGGTGTTCGACGCCTTCGCCGAGCGGTTCACGGCCGGCATGACGGCGCTGACGGTGGGCGACCCGATGGACGAGGAAACCGAGGTCGGGCCGCTGTCCAGCGAGGAGGGCCGGGCCGGCCTGGAGGAACTCGTCGACGACGCGGTCGAGAGCGGCGCGACCGTGCTGTGCGGCGGCGAGCGCCCCGACCGGCCCGGCTGGTACTACCCGCCGACCGTCCTCGCCGACATCACCCCCGAGATGCGCATCCACCGCGAGGAGGCGTTCGGCCCGGTCGCCACGCTGTACCGGGCCGCCGGTCTCGACGAGGCGGTGGAGATCGCCAACGACTCGCCATTCGGACTGAGTTCGAACGTCTGGACGCGCGACGAGACCGAGGTCGACCGCTTCGTCCGGGATCTGGAGGCCGGCGGCGTGTATGTCAACGGGATGACGGCGTCCCATCCGGCGTTCCCGTTCGGCGGGGTCAAGCGGTCCGGTCACGGCCGCGAACTGTCCGGGCACGGGATCCGCGAGTTCTGCAACATCACCACCGTGTGGCACGGGGCGTGAGCGTTCCGCAGTTACGATCGCCCCTGTGAACCGCGAAGTGACCCTGCCTCTGATCGTCGACGACCGCGGCACGTTGCAGGTGGCGGCCGCCGACGTCAGCAAGCTGCTGCGCACGCTCGGCGGCCGGTGGCTGCACCTGGTGGAGGCCGGTGAGGACGGGCTCGACGAGGACACGGTGGCGGCGCTCACCATCGAACTGGCGAAGCTCGCCGACCGGATCGACGTGGCCTGCATCGCGCACAGTTCGCGCCGCCAGGACAGCCAGGACAGCCCCGGCGGCTGGGACAGCTGAGACGGCTCACCACCAGCCGCCGCAGCCGCTCGAGTCGCAGGCACGCATGTAGACGCCGTAGGCCCCCTTGTACGTGTACTGCTTCCCGAACTTCATCTTCTTCTGCTCCTTCCGGCCGGACTCCCACTTGACGAGCATCTGGGCCCACACGCCGTCGTCCCTCTTCCCCCAGCGGAACTTGCCGTTGTAGCCGCCGTGCCCGTCGCACTTCCAGCTCTTGTCCACGCCGATGTTCAGGCCCTTGGGGGACCACAGTTCACCCTCGCCGTGCCCCGACTTGCACGCCGCCGCCGCGGTGGTGGTGGTGTCGGCGGTCGCCGCATGGGCAACGGGGCCGGCGAGGACGCCGAGGGCGAGGGTGGTGATGCCGGCGAGGACTCCGAAACGCGTGCCGATCGTCCGCATGTCAGTTCTCCGATCTGGTGTGAGGAGTGCTGTTCGCTCCCGCCGGCGGCGTTGCCACCGGGGGTACGACGAGCCTGCGGGGCGGGCTTCGGCACCGGCAACGCCCGCCCCGCAGGTGACGACACGACGGGACGGGACACGCTCTGACCAGCAGAGACGACGTCCGGGATGATGTCTTCGGGGGAAGCCCCGAAAGTCGCTTCGCCGCTTCGGGCGCTCAGCCCCGGGCGTCCAGTTCCCACAGGGCGTGCCAGAAGCGGGCCTCGTAGCCCTGCAGCAGTCGGCCGTAGCGGCGGGCCAGGGCCTCGTCCAGGCGTCCGGTGTCCAGGCCCTCCTGAACCGCCACCTGCGCCCTCTGCCGGAGTTCGGGGGACGGCTCGGCGAAGAAGTCGAAGAAGCCGCAGGCCGTGTCGTCGTAGCCGTAGTGGTGACGGAGCGCCTGGGCGATCGTCGTGCAGTAGTCGCCCCAGGCCGCGAAGTTGGCGCTCAGGGCCAGGGCGACGTCGGCCGGTTCCCCGTTCAGGGCCAGCCAGGCGACGTACGCGGGGTACATCTGGCAGTCCGCCGCCGGCTCCTGGGCGGCCTCCCGCGCATCGTCCGCTCCACAGGCGGCGGCGTACGCGTCGAGCCGGTCCCGGGCGACCGCCTCGCCCTCCGCGAGCAGGGTGAAGAAGGCCGCGCACGCGGGCTCGTCCCGTGACGACCGCCCGGCCAGGTGCCGGAACGCCCGGCGGTCCGAGGCGATCACCCGGCGCTGCTCCAGGGCGAGGGCCGCGAGGGTGCCCGAGCGGGCCGCGCCGCGGGCGATCAGCGGCAGCAGCCGGTTGGCGTGCGGATCGGGGGCGAGTTCCGCCGTGGTCGTCTCCAGCAGTTCCCTGGCCGTCCGGGTCATCGGCGCTCCTTCTCCCACCTCGGATTCCTCACCGTGCGTGCCCATGTTCTCACGCTCCGCCATCGCTGGAGTGGAGTAGTCCGCCGCGAGATCCCCGCGGCGCCGGGTGATCGTGGGGGGAACAGCCCGCAGACGGGTGAATCCCCTTCCGCCGGGGGACGACGAGTCTCCCGCCAAGGCGAAAGAAGGCGCGTTCCATGGCGACCCTGTGCCGACCCGCGGTATCCGTGCCGGAACACGTGCTCACGATGGAGGACACCCTCGACCTGGCGCGCTCGCGCCACCCGGACCACCCTCAACTGCCGCTCGCCCTGCGCCTGATCGAGAACACCGGGGTCCGCACCCGGCACATCGTGCAGCCCATCGAGGAGACCCTGAGGCATCCCGGTTTCGAGGAGCGCAACAACCTCTACGAGGCCGAGGCCAAGACCCGCGTCCCGCCGGTCGTCCAGCGGGCACTGGACGACGCCGAGTTGCTCACCACCGACATCGACATGATCATCTATGTGTCGTGCACCGGTTTCATGATGCCCTCGCTGACCGCGTGGCTGATCAACACGATGGGCTTCAAGTCCGACACCCGGCAGGTGCCCATAGCCCAGCTGGGCTGCGCCGCGGGCGGCGCGGCCATCAACCGGGCGCACGATTTCTGCTCGGCCTACCCGGACGCCAACGCGCTCATCGTGGCCTGCGAGTTCTGCTCGCTGTGCTACCAGCCCACCGACCTCGGCGTCGGCTCGCTGCTGTCCAACGGACTGTTCGGCGACGGCGTGGCCGCCGCGGTCGTCCGCGGCAGCGGCGGCACCGGCGTCACCCTGGAACGCAACGGCTCGTACCTGATTCCCAAGACGGAGGAGTGGATCGCCTACGACGTCCGCGCCACCGGTTTCCACTTCCTCCTGGACAAGCGGGTGCCGACCACGATGGAACCGCTCGCCCCAGCGCTCCAGGAGCTGGCGAAGCAGCACGGCTGGGACGCCTCCGACCTGGACTTCTACATCGTGCACGCGGGCGGCCCACGGATTCTGGACGACCTCAGCACGTTCCTGGACGTGCCGTCGGAGGCGTTCCGGTTCAGCCGGGCCACGCTGACCGAGTACGGCAACATCGCGAGCGCCGTCGTCCTGGACGCGCTGCGCCGGTTCTTCGAGGCGGGCGGCGCCGAGCACAGCGCGCGCGGTCTGCTGGCCGGCTTCGGACCGGGCATCACCGCGGAGATGACGCTGGGCCGCTGGCACGCCTCCCCGGACGGGAGGAAGTGAGATGACGAGCGACGAGAGCGTCGTCGGGCCGCCGCGCCCGGCCCGCCGCCGGTGGTGGTGAGCGGCCGATGACGACCACGGAAGAGGGAGCGGCGACCGAGGGGCTGCTGGTGCCGCCGGGCCAGGGACGCGTCGTACGGACACCGGCCCAGCACGTGACGTTCAAGGTGACCGGCGCGCACTCGCGCACGGCGTCCACGTTCGAGGTGGTCGTGCCGCCGGGCTTCGATGTCGGCGCGCACGTGCACACGCGCAGCGAGGAGCTGTTCTACGTGCTCGAGGGCGAGCTGGACGTGCTCGCCTTCGAGCCGCGGGTGCGGACCCCCGACCACTGGCAGACGTGGGAGTCCCGGTCGGGCGGCCGGGTGGTACGGGCCACGCCGGGCACGGTCATCCTCGTACCGCCCGGCTGCCCGCACGCGTTCGCGAACCCGACCCGTACGCCCGCGAAGGTGTTCTTCCAGGCGTCACCCCCGCCGGACCACGAGCGCTACTTCGAGGAGCTGCTGGAGATCCTCGCCGACGGGGGACCGCCGGACCACGCGGCGATCGAGGAGCTGCGCAGGCGGTACGACATCGAGCAACTGACACCCCTGAAGCACCGCTGACGCCCGACGGCGCTACCGGAGGGGCATCCCGGACAGCGTCCGCGCGATCACCAGGCGCTGGATCTCGCTCGTGCCTTCGAAGATCGTGTAGATGGCCGCGTCGCGGTGCATACGCTCCACCGGGTACTCGCGCGTGTATCCGTTGCCGCCGAGGATCTGTATGGCCTGGGCGGTGACCTTCTTGGCCGTCTCGCTGGCGAACAGCTTCGACATGGAGCCCTCGGCCGCCGTGAACGGCTTGCCGTTGACCGCCATCCAGGAGGCGCGCCACACCAGCAGCCGGGCCGCGTCGATCTGCGTGCGCATGTCCGCGAGCTGGAAGGCGACGCCCTGGTTGTCGATGATCGGCCGCCCGAACTGCTCGCGGGTCTTCGCGTAGTCCAGCGCCACCTCGTAGGCGGCCCGGGCCGTGCCCACGGCCATCGCGCCCACGGCCGGGCGGGAGGCCTCGAACGTGGCCATGGCCGCGTTCTTCACCCTCCCCCACTCTCGGCTTCGCTCGAGCGGGGGGACCCCCATCCCGCCCGTCCTGGCCCTCTCCCGGGCCCGGGCCAGGCGCTCGTCCAGCTTCTCCTTGCCGCCGAGCAGACAGGAGCCGGGCACCCGCACGTTGTCGAGGACGACCTCGGCGGTGTGCGAGGCGCGGATGCCGTGCTTCTTGAACTTCTGGCCCTGGGCGAGGCCCGGCGTGTTCGGCGGGACGATGAAGGAGGCGTGCCCCTTGGAGCCCAGCTCGGGGTCGACCACCGCGACGACGACGTGGACGTTGGCGATGCCGCCGTTGGTCGCCCAGGTCTTGGTGCCGTTGAGCACCCACTCGTCCTTGGCCTCGTCGTACACGGCGCGCGTACGCATCGAGGCGACGTCCGAGCCGGCGTCGGGCTCGGAGGAGCAGAAGGCCGCCACCTTCACGTCACTGGCGTCGCCGTACATCTGGGGGATCCAGGTGCCGATCTGCTCCTCGGTGCCGTTGGCGAGGACGCCCACGGCGGCGAGGCCGGTGCCGACGATCGACAGGGCGATGCCCGCGTCGCCCCAGAACAGCTCCTCCATGGCCATCGGGATGCCCAGGCCGGTGGGGTCGAAATACTGCTGCGCATAGAAGTCGAGGGAGTAGATTCCGACCTTGGCGGCCTCCTGGATGACCGGCCAGGGAGTCTCCTCACGCTCGTCCCATTCGGCGGCCGCGGGGCGGATCACATCGGCGGCGAACCCGTGCAGCCAGTCCCGGACCTCCTTCTGTTCGTCGTTGAGCTCCATGGTGAACTCGGCCATGTTCCCTCCAGCACTGCGCTAGCCTGTTACTTGCGGTAACGGAAGTATGTTACTCGTGAGTAGGAAAGTCAACTCCCGGACCGGGGCGAACCGCCTCCCTGAGAGGTCGGCCTCTCGTTCGATACACAGCTGCGTTTCAGTGTTAGTTTGCGCAGGCACGACAGAGCACGGGTGGGGAGAGATCATGGACACCACGCAGCGGGCCGACCAGCAGCGGTCCGCCGACCGCCGACGGCGCGAGCTGCTGGAGGCCGCCGACAGAGTGGTGCTGCGCGACGGGCCCGGGGCCTCGATGAACGCCATCGCCGCCGAAGCCGGCATCACCAAACCGATCCTCTACCGCCACTTCGGTGACAAGGGCGGACTGTACGCCGCGCTCGCCACGCGCCACACGGACGCACTGCTCGACTCGCTGCGGGCGGCGCTCGACGCTCCCGCGGACCGACGGGAGCGCGTCGCGTCCACGCTGGACACCTACCTCGCCGCGATCGAGGCACGCCCGCAGGTGTACCGCTTCCTGATGCATCCGGCGGAGGGCGGCTCGCAGAGCGACCAGGGATTCGACACGGGCCGGCACTCCATCCCGCTGCTGCGCCGCATGGGCGAGGAACTCGCCCAGGTCATCGAGGAGCGGCTGGACCTCGGACCGGACAGCCACCAGCTCGCCCGGGTGTGGGGACACGGCATCGTCGGCATGATGCACGCCGCCGGAGACTGGTGGCTGGGCGAACGACCCTGCTCACGCGCCGAGTTGGTACGCAGCCTGGCCGATCTGCTGTGGGGACGGCTGGCCGCGGCCGGGGACCGGGTCGGTGGGCCGGGGTTCTGAGAGCCTGTGTACGGCACAGGCTCCGAGGCGCGACTACCGGCTCCAGGGCGCCCGGGACGCCCGCCGCATCACCCTGCGCCGGCGCAGGCCGCCGAGCCGGTCCACGTACAGGCCGCCCTCCAGATGGTCGCACTCATGCTGCAGGCACCGCGCGAACCAGCCGGTCCCCTCCACACGGACCGGCTCCCCGTGCGCGGTGAAGCCCTCGACGACCGCGCGGTCGTACCGCTCGGTGCCCGCCTCCAGACCCGGCAGCGACAGACATCCCTCCGGGCCCCGCAGCACCAGCCCGTCCGCCGCCACCAGACGCGGATTCACCACGTGCCCCCGGTGGCGCAGGTCCTCGTCGTCCGGGCAGTCGTACACGAACACCCGCAGCGGCTGCCCGACCTGGTTCGCCGCAAGGCCCACGCCCCGCGCCGCGTACATCGTGGCGAACATGTCCTCGACGAGCCCGGCCAGTTCGGGTCCGAAGCCGGTGACCTCCGCGCACGGCGTGCGCAGTACCCCGTCGCCGAGCAGGGTGATGGGCCTCACGCGCCCTCGGGCGCCCGGGATCGAGCGATGTCGCATGGCGGCAAGGGTACGGTCCTCAATGCCGCCCGGGCGCCGGGGCGGTGCCGCGATTCGGGAGCGTGAACGGATCTCGATAGGCTGAGGGTCACACGTTGCCGGGACAGGGCGCGGCGCCGTACGCAAGGAGGATCGAGAACTGATGGCAGGCACCTCGGACCCGCTGACGCCGCGGGCCAAGCTGGCCGTGACCGCGGGCAAGGCGGTCGCTGCGGCATCGCGCGCAGCCGGGCGCGGCAGCGGTTCGGTGATCGGCGGCCGAGTGGCGCTCAAACTCGACCCCGACCTCCTCGCCCGGCTCGCCCAGAACCTGGACGTCGTCCTGGTCTCGGCGACCAACGGCAAGACCACGACCACCCGGCTGATCGCCGAGGCGCTGCGCGCCGCGGGGCCGGTCGTCTCCAACGCGCTGGGCGCCAACATGCCCGCCGGCATCACCTCGGCGCTCGCCGGCGGCTCGGACGCCAAGTTCGCCGTCATCGAGGTCGACGAGAAGTACCTCGCCGGGGTGGCCCGGGACACCGACCCGAAGTGCATCGCCCTGCTCAACCTCTCCCGCGACCAGCTCGACCGCGCCGCCGAGACCCGTATGCTCGCCGAGAACTGGCGCGAGGGCCTCTCCGGTTCCAAGGCCGTCGTCGTCGCCAACGCGGACGACCCGCTCGTCGTGTGGGCCGCGTCCTCCTCCCCCAACGTGATCTGGGTCGCCGCCGGCCAGATGTGGAAGGACGACGCCTGGTCCTGCCCGTCCTGCGGCGGTGTGATGCAACGCCCCGGCGACGACTGGTACTGCGGCGAGTGCGGCTTCCGCCGCCCGGTCCCCAGCTGGGCGCTGTCCGGCGACCACGTCCTCGACCCGCACGGCTCCGCCTGGCCGATCCACCTCCAGCTGCCGGGCCGCGCCAACAAGGCCAACGCCGCCTCCTCGGCCGCCGTCGCCGCCGTCTTCGGCGTGCCCCCGCAGGTCGCCCTGGAGCGCATGCACCAGGTGCAGGCGGTGGCGGGGCGCTACGACGTCGTCCAGTTCCAGGGCCGCGACCTGCGCCTGCTGCTCGCGAAGAACCCGGCCGGCTGGCTGGAGACGTTCTCCCTGATCGACCCGCCGCCGGCCCCGGTGATCCTCTCGGTGAACGCGCGCGGCGCGGACGGCACCGACACCTCCTGGCTGTGGGACGTCGACTACACACGGCTGACCGGCCACCCGATCTTCGTCGTCGGCGACCGGAAACTGGACCTCGCCGTGCGCCTGGAGGTCGCCAACCAGACCTTCCAGGTCTGCGAGAGCCTCGACCAGGCCGTGCAGCTCGCCCCGGCGGGCCGGATCGAGGTCATCGCGAACTACACCGCGTTCCAGGACCTGCGCCGTCGTGTCGGCAACTGACCACTAAGGACGATCTTCGATGAGTGACAACAGCCTGCGTCTGGTGTGGATCTACCCGGACCTGCTGAGCACCTACGGCGACCAGGGCAACGCGCTCGTCGTGGAGCGCCGGGCCCGGCAGCGCGGCCTCGACGTGGCCCGCCTCGACGTGCGCAGCGACCAGCCGATCCCGACCTCCGGCGACATCTACCTGATCGGCGGCGGTGAGGACCGCCCGCAGCGGCTCGCGGCCGAGCGGCTGCGCCGCGACGGGCACCTGTACCGGGCCGTGGAGAACGGCGCGATCGTCTTCTCCGTCTGCGCCGGTTACCAGATCCTCGGCCACGAGTTCATCAACGACCTGGGGCAGCGCGAGCCGGGCCTCGGCCTCCTCGACGTGGTCTCGGTGCGCGGCGAGGGCGAGCGGTGCGTCGGCGACGTCCTCGCGGACATCGACCCGCGCCTGAACCTGCCGCCGCTCACCGGCTTCGAGAACCACCAGGGCGTCACCCGCCTCGGCCCGACCGCGCGCCCCTTCGCGCAGGTGCGCCTCGGCCGGGGCAACGGCACGGGCGACGGCACGGAGGGCGCCTACAACGACACGGTCTTCGGCACGTACATGCACGGTCCCGTGCTCGCGCGCAACCCGCAGATCGCCGACCTGCTGCTGAAGCTGGCGCTCGACGTCAACGCGCTGCCGCCGGTCGACGACCACTGGTACGAGGCGCTGCGCAACGAGCGCATCGCGGCCGCGCAGCAGCCCGCCTGAGCGCTCCGCGGGAAGCCCCGCGCATCACCCGCGGGTGCGTCGTGGCCGGGCGCGCGGTTCCCCGCGCCCCTTCGGGCTGCGGCCGGGCCGGCGGCCCGGGTGACACCGCCCGCAACGGTTCGGGCAGAGCCCGCCCGACGGCCGTGCACCGGCTCTTCGCCTGCGGCGACCAGCCCGTCTGACGGCACATCCGCACAGCTGAGCGGGGACGTCCAGCAATCGGACGCACGGTACGTACCGGCCCCCCGCCGCCGGTAGGGTGACGGGGATCGAGCCGGACAACGTGGTCCGGTCCCCGGCCGACGTTGAGAAGGTATTACCGGCTATGCGCATTGGTGTCCTCACGTCCGGCGGCGACTGCCCCGGCCTGAACGCCGTCATCCGGTCCGTCGTGCACCGCGCCGTCGCCGACCACGGCGACGAGGTCATCGGCTTCCGGGACGGCTGGAAGGGCCTTCTGGAGTGCGACTACCTCAAGCTCGACCTGGACGCGGTGAGCGGCATCCTGGCTCGCGGCGGCACCATCCTCGGCTCCTCGCGGGTCCGTCCCGAGCATCTGCGGGACGGTGTGGAGCGGGCCAAGGGCCACGTCGCGGAACTGGGACTCGACGCGATCATCCCGATCGGCGGTGAGGGCACGCTCAAGGCCGCCCGTCTGCTGTCGGACAACGGTCTGCCGATCGTCGGCGTGCCCAAGACCATCGACAACGACATCGCCGTCACCGACGTCACCTTCGGCTTCGACACGGCCGTGGGCGTGGCCACCGAGGCGCTGGACCGGCTCAAGACCACCGCCGAGTCCCACCAGCGGGTGCTGATCGTGGAGGTCATGGGCCGCCACACCGGCTGGATCGCCCTGCACTCCGGCATGGCGGCCGGTGCCCACGCCATCGTCGTACCCGAACGCCCCTTCGACATCGAGGAGTTGGCGGCCCGGGTCGGCGAGCGGTTCTCCGCCGGCAAGCGGTTCGCGATCGTCGTGGCCGCGGAGGGCGCCAAGCCCAGGCCGGGCACCATGGACTTCGACGAGGGCGGCAAGGACGTCTACGGCCACGAGCGCTTCGCCGGCATCGCCCGCCAGCTCTCCCTGGAGCTGGAGCAGCGCCTCGGCAAGGAGGCCCGTCCGGTGATCCTCGGGCATGTCCAGCGCGGCGGCACACCGACGGCGTACGACCGCGTGCTCGCCACCCGCTTCGGCTGGCACGCGGTGGAGGCCGTGCACCGCGGGGAGTTCGGCCGGATGACGGCGCTGCGCGGCACGGACATCGTGATGGTGTCGCTGGCCGAGGCGGTGGAGACGCTGAAGACGGTGCCGGACGAGCGCTACGCCGAGGCGGAGTGCGTCCTGTAGCGCGCCGAGCACCGATCGCGCCCGCGGCGCGCGGTGAGGAGTCCCGCCCCCGGTCGCAGCCGCGGCCCGGGGCGGTTCTAGTCTGGTGCGGACAGACAGCGCACAACCCCCACGAAACAGGAGCCGGCGGATGGACCACAGCGGGCACGGCACGACGATGGATCTTCCGCCGTTCACCCTGGGCCGCGGTCTGGAGTGGTCCGCGGACCCGTTCTTCCTCGTCGCCTGTCTGCTCGGGCTCGGGCTGTACGGGTGGGGCGTCGTCCGGCTCGTGCGGCGCGGGGACAAGTGGCCCGTCGGCCGGACCGCGACGTTCGTCGTCGGCGTGCTGACGGTGATGCTGGTCATGTGCACGGGGCTCAACGACTACGGCATGGTCATGTTCAGCGTGCACATGGTCCAGCACATGGTGATCAGCATGCTGTCGCCGATCCTGATCCTCCTCGGCGCCCCGGTCACCCTCGCGCTGCGCTCGATGCGGCCCGCGGCCCGCGGCCACAAGGGGCCGCGCGAACTGCTGCTGATGCTGCTGCACAGCCACTACATGCGGGTGATCACACACCCGGTGTTCACCATCCCCATGTTCATCGCGAGCCTGTACGCGCTGTACTTCACGCCGCTCTTCGACTTCCTGATGGAGTCGAGGACCGGGCACATCGTGATGATGGTGCACTTCCTCGTCACCGGCCTGTCGTTCTTCTGGCCGATCATGGGCGTGGACCCGGGACCGCACCGCCCCAGTCATGTGATGCGGATGCTGGAACTGTTCGCGGGCATGCCCTTCCACGCGTTCTTCGGCATCGCCCTGATGATGGCGACCGAGCCGATGATCGGCACGTACATGCACCCGCCCGCCTCCCTCGGCATCGACGCCCTGTCGGACCAGACCTCGGCGGGCGGCATCGCCTGGGCGTTCAGCGAGATCCCCTCCGTGCTGGTGCTGGTCGCGCTGCTCTTCCAGTGGTACGGCTCGGAACAGCGGCAGGCCAGGCGCACGGACCGGGCCGCGGAGCGCAACGGCGACAAGGAACTCGAGGCGTACAACGCCTATCTGGCCGCGCTCAACGCACGCGGCCGCTGAGTCCGAGGTCCTGGGGCCGGGGGCGCTCCTCAGGCCCTCACCGGGCCCCGGCCCGGGCGTCCGCGTACCCGGATGTCCGGAACTCGTCCGGTCTTCCGCACCGTGCCCGAGGTGAACCCGGGGCACCATGGGGAAGGACGGACATGAGGAGGGTGCCGCGATGCCCGGTTCCACGAAGACGATGGGGGTGATCACCGTGGGCGGGCTCGTCGTCGTGACGGCCTACACGGTGGCGCTCGGCAGCAACGGCTGGCTGTGGTTCGGCTGGGTCGTCCTCGTCCTGATCACCCTCGGCATGGTGGTCTCCCGCAACACCTGACGCTCACTCCCGGGGCAGCCGCCTCGCCGAGTGCACCCCCGGCTGGTACTTCGGCAGCCGAGCGGTGATCTTCATGCCCGCTCCCACCGCGGTCTCGATGACGAGCCCGTGGTCGTCGCCGTAGACCTGGCGGAGCCGGTCGTCCACGTTGGACAGCCCGATGCCGCCCGAGGGACTGGTCTCCCCGGCGAGGATGCGGCGCAGCAGCTCGGGATCCATGCCCGCGCCGTCGTCCTCGATGACGACCTTGGCCTCGGCGCCCGCGTCCCGTGCGGTGATGCTGATGTGCCGCTTGTCGGTGGTGCCCTCGAGCCCGTGCTTGACGGCGTTCTCCACGAGCGGCTGCAGGCAGAGGTACGGCAGGGCCACGGGCAGCACCTCGGGCGCGATCTGCAGGGTGACGGAGAGCCGGTCGCCGAAGCGGGCCCGCACGAGCGCCAGGTACTGGTCGATGGCGTGGAGTTCGTCCGCGAGCGTGGTGAAGTCGCCGTGCCGGCGGAACGAGTACCGGGTGAAGTCCGCGAACTCCAGGAGCAGTTCGCGCGCCCGTTCCGGGTCGGTGCGCACGAACGAGGCGATCACCGCGAGCGAGTTGAAGATGAAGTGAGGGGAGATCTGGGCACGCAGTGCCTTGATCTCCGCCTCGATGAGCCGGGTGCGGGACTGGTCGAGGTCCACCAGTTCCAGCTGCACGGAGACCCAGCGGGCGACCTCCCCGGCGGCCCGGACGAGGACGGCGGACTCACGGGGCGCGCAGGCCACGAGCGCCCCGTGCACCCGGTCGTCGACGGTGAGCGGGGCGACGACCGCCCAGCGCAGCGGGCAGTCGGGGACGTCGCACCGGAGGCGGAACGCCTCGCCGCGGCCGGTCTCCAGCGGTCCCGCGAGCCGCTCCAGCACCTCGTCGCGGTGGTGCTCCCCCGCGCCGTCCCAGACCAGCACGGCGTCCCGGTCGGTGAGGCAGAGCGCGTCGGTGCCGAGCAGGGTGCGCAGCCGGCGCGCGGACTTGCGGGCCGTCTCCTCGGTGAGCCCGGCCCGCAGGGGCGGCGCGGCCAGGGACGCGGTGTGCAGGGTCTGGAAGGTGGCATGCTCGACGGGGGTGCCGAGCCCGCCGAGGTTGTCCGGACGCGCGGTGCGCCGGCCCAGCCAGAACCCGACGGCCAGCAGCGGCAGCACCGCCACGCACAGGCCCGCGATGAAGCCGCTCACGCCTTGACCTCCGCCCGCAGTTCCTCCGGCAGATGGAAGCGCGCCAGGATCGCCGCCGTGCCGGCCGGCACCCGCCCCGGTGTGGCCAGGGACACCAGCAGCATGGTCAGGAATCCGAGCGGCACCGACCAGAGCGCGGGCCAGGCGAGCAGGGCGTGCAGGAAGCCGGTGACCGGGCAGCCCGCCATGGTCGCCGCCACCGCGGCGAACGCCGACCCGCCGCCCAGCAGCATCCCGGCCGCCGCGCCGGGCGGGGTCAGCCGCCGCCACCAGATGCCCAGCACGAGCAGCGGGCAGAACGACGACGCGGACACCGCGAACGCGAGCCCCACCGCGTCGGCCACCGGCAGCCCGCCCACCAGCACGCTGGCCGCGAGCGGCACCAGCATCGACAGCACGGTGCCGAGCCGGAAGTGCCGCACGCCCCGCGACGGCAGCACGTCCTGGGTGAGCACCCCGGCCACCGCCATGGTCAGCCCCGACGCGGTGGACAGGAACGCGGCGAAGGCCCCGCCCGCGACCAGCGCCCCGAGCAGGTCGGCGCCGAGCCCGCCGATCACGCGGTCGGGCAGCAGCAGGACGGCGGCATCGGCGTCGCCCGCGAGGGTGAGGTCGGGGGCGTACAGCCGGCCGAGCGCCCCGTAGACGGGGGGCAGCAGGTAGAACGCGCCGATCAGGCCGAGGACCGCGACGGTGGTACGGCGCGCGGCGACGCCGTGCGGGCTGGTGTAGAAGCGGACGACGACGTGCGGCAGGCCCATCGTGCCCAGGAAGGTGGCGAGGATCAGTCCGTAGGTGGCGTACAGCGGGCGCTCCTCCCGGCCGGATTCCAGCGAGGACGACATGGCGCCGCCGCTGCCGCGGTCGACGGCGGGGACGGGATCGCCCCCGGCGAAGGTCAGCCGGGTGCCGCTCTCGACGTGATGGACCCCGGCGGCCAGGGCCAGGCGCTGCCCCGTGTAGTCCCGGCCGTCGACCGTGCCCGTCGCCGTGACGTCGAGCGGGCGGGCGAGTCTCAGGTCGAGCGCCTCGTCGATCCGTACGACGTGGTGGTCGCGGAAGGTCGCCGGTTCGGCGAAGGCGCCGCGCGGCGCTCCGTCGCCCTGCCAGGCCAGCAGCAGGAAGAGGGCCGGGACCAGCAGGGCGGTGAGTTTGAGCCAGTACTGGAACGCCTGGACGAAGGTGATGCTGCGCATGCCGCCCGCGGCGACGGTCGCGACCACCACGACGGCGACGATGATCCCGCCGAGCCAGTCGGGCGCACCGGTCAGCACGGCCAGAGTGAGCCCGGCGCCCTGCAGCTGGGGCAGCAGGTACAGCCAGCCGATCCCGACGACGAAGGCGCCGGCGAGCCGTCGCACGTGCTGCGAGGCGAGCCGGGCCTCGGCGAAGTCGGGGAGGGTGTACGCGCCGGAGCGGCGCAGCGGGGCGGCGACGAACAGGAGCAGGACGAGATAGCCGGCGGTGTAGCCGACCGGGTACCACAGCATGTCGGGGCCCTGGACGAGGACCAGTCCGGCGATGCCGAGGAACGAGGCGGCGGACAGGTACTCGCCGCTGATGGCGGCCGCGTTCAGGCGCGGGCCGACGGTGCGGGAGGCGACGTAGAAGTCGGAGGTGGTGCGGGAGATGCGCAGCCCGAAGGCGCCGACGAGGACGGTCGCGAGGACGACGAGGGCGACGGCCGGGACGGAGTAGTTCTGGTTCACGGCCGGCCCTCAGCGGTCCTGGACGAGATGGACGAAGTCCTTCTCGTTGCGTTCGGCGCGGCGCACGTACCAGGCGGCCAGCAGGACCAGCGGCGGATAGAGGCAGAAGCCGAGGACGGCCCATTCCAGGCCGCTGTTGCGGACGGTGAGGAAGACCAGGGGCAGCGGCCCGATGAGGAGCACGAGGATCGTGACCACGAGCAGGGCGGCGCGGAGCTGGCTGCGCATGAGGGAGCGCACATAGGTGTGCCCGAGCGTGGTCTGTTCGTCGATCTCGGTCTGCGGGCGGTAGTACCCGAAGGCGCGGCGGGTGCGCCGGGGCGGCCCGGTGACGACGACGCGGCGTTCCGTGTGGTCCTGTGCCATGTCCGCCTCACTGTCCCGTCGTCCGGTGCATCAGCAGGTCCCGCAGTTCACGGGCGTGCCGGCGGCTGACCTGGAGTTCGACGGAGTCGATGAGGACGCTCACCGTGCCGGCGTCCAGCCGCAGTTCGTCGATGTGGCGCAGGGCGACGAGGTGGCGGCGGTGGATGCGGACGAACCCGCGCGAGCGCCAGCGCTCCTCCAGGGTCGACAGCGGGATCCGCACGAGGTGGCTGCCCTGGGCGGTGTGCAGGCGGGCGTAGTCGCCCTGGGCCTCGACATGGGTGATCTCCTCGACGGGGACGAAGCGCGTCACACCGCCCAGTTCCACGGATATGTGATCGGGATCGGGCTCGTGCACCGGGATGGGCGGTGCGGTCTCCCGTAGCAGCGCGACGCGGCGCACCGCTTCCGCGAGCCGCTCGCGGCGCACCGGCTTGAGGACGTAGTCGACGGCCTTGAGGTCGAAGGCCTGCACCGCGAACCCCTCGTGGGCGGTGACGAAGACGACGAGCGGCGGCCGGGAGAACCCGGTCAGCAGCCGGGCCATCTCCAGCCCGTCGAGTCCCGGCATGTGGATGTCGAGGAAGACCACGTCGATGGCGTCGGGGCCGTCGGGGCCGCACTCCAGCGCGCGGTTGATGCGGCGCAGTGCCTCGGTCGCGTCGCTCGCGCCCTCCACGCTGCTGATCCGCGGGTCGGCGTTCAGCAGATAGAGGAGTTCCCCGAGCGAGGGGCGTTCGTCGTCGACGGCGAGGGCGCGCAGCATGAAGGTGGAGTGTAGGAGGATTCCGCATCCCTGGACATGTCCGGAGCCGAGACGTTATCGCTGGATACAGTGCCCGCATGAACAGCAGGCCAGCCACGTTCGACGAACTCGACCGGAAGATCGTCACCGCGCTCACGGCGAATGCCCGCAGCAGCTTCGCGGAGATCGGCGCGACGATCGGCCTGTCCGCGACCGCGGTCAAGCGGCGCGTGGACCGGCTGCGTGAGACGGGTGTGATCACCGGGTTCACCGCCACGGTCAAGCCGTCGGCGCTGGGCTGGCGCACGGAGGCGTACGTCGAGGTGTACTGCGAGGGGGCGGCGCCGCCCCGGCGGCTGGCGGAGGTCGTGCGCAACCATCCGGAGATCACCGCGGCGATGACGGTGACCGGCGGCGCGGACGCGCTGCTGCATGTGCGGGCGACGGACGTGGAGCACTTCGAGGAGGTGCTGGAGCGCATCCGCACCGAGCCGTTCATCCGGAAGACGATCAGCTACATGGTGCTGTCCCATCTCCTCCCGGAGAGCCCGGAAGCGGGCGCCAGCCAGCCCGCACCGGCGGACACGCCGAGGCACGCACCAGACGTGCGCTGACCAGGGCTACGACGCAGCAATCCTGCGTACATGCGCAACTTTCGTCGCTTGTCGAGTGTCCGGGTCCCTTCCTACCGTGGTGGCACCCCCTTTTTGACACCGCAGGAAGCGGAGGACCCTTTCTGTGCCCGAAAGCCGTGTGCCGCGCCCTCGGCGCTTTCTCGTCTGCGAACCCAGACACTTCGCCGTGCAGTACGCGATCAATCCCTGGATGCACCCCGACACACAGGTCGACGTCGATCTCGCCCGCGCACAGTGGCAGGCGCTGATCGGCGCGTACCGCGCCCACGGCCACACGGTGGAGAGCGTGGAGCCGGTGGCCGGACTCCCGGACATGGTGTTCGCGGCGAACTCCGCGCTCGTCCTGGAGGGCCGGGTCTTCGGCGCGCAGTTCCACGCACCGCAGCGCCGCCCCGAGTCCACCGCCTACGACACCTGGTTCAAGGCGGCGGGCTTCGACGTCTACCGCCCCGAGTCGGTGTGCGAGGGCGAGGGCGATCTGGTCCCGGCGGGACGGTACGTCCTGGCCGGCACCGGATTCCGTACGACGCGGGAGGCGCACCGCGAGGTGCAGGAGTTCTTCGGCGTCCCGGTGATCGGCCTCCAGCTGGTGGACCCGTACTTCTACCACCTCGACACGGCGCTGTTCGTCCTCGACGACGACACCGTCGCGTACTACCCGGAGGCGTTCTCGCCGGGCAGCCGCGAGGTGCTGACCCGGCTGTACCCGGACGCCGTGCTCGCCACCCGTGAGGACGCCCTGGCCTTCGGTCTCAACTCCGTCTCGGACGGCCGGCACGTCTTCATCGCGCCGGGGGCGACGGCCCTCGCCGGGCAGCTCGCACGCCGCGGCTACGTTCCCGTCCCCGTCGACCTCTCCGAGTTCCACAAGGCCGGCGGAGGCATCAAGTGCTGCACCCAGGAGATCCGTTCATGACCGCACCCGTCCGTACGCGTTCCTCCGACGAGCTGATCCACGCCGAGGAACCGGTCCTCGCGCACAACTACCACCCGCTGCCCGTGGTCGTCGCCCGCGCCGAGGGCACCTGGGTGGAGGACGTCGAGGGCCGTCGCTACCTCGACATGCTCGCCGGCTACTCCGCACTCAACTTCGGGCACCGCAACCCGGTGCTGATCGAGGCGGCCCACCGTCAGCTGGACCTGCTGACCCTCACCTCCCGCGCCTTCCACAACGACCGGCTGGCGGAGTTCGCCGAGGCGCTGGCCGCGCTGACGGGCCTGGACATGGTGCTGCCCATGAACACGGGCGCGGAGGCGGTGGAGAGCGCCGTCAAGGTGGCCCGGAAGTGGGCGTACGAGGTCAAGGGCGTGCCGGCCGACCGGGCGACGATCGTGGTGGCGGCAGGGAACTTCCACGGCCGTACGACGACGATCGTCAGCTTCTCGACGGACGAGACGGCGCGGTCGGGGTTCGGGCCCTTCACGCCCGGTTTCCGCGTCGTGCCGTACAACGATCTGCCCGCGCTGGAGGCGGCCGTCGACGAGACGACCGCCGCGGTGCTGATCGAGCCGATCCAGGGCGAGGCGGGCGTGATCATCCCCGACGAGGGCTACCTCACCGGGGTCCGCGACCTCACCCGCCGCGCCGGGTGCCTGTTCGTCGCCGACGAGATCCAGTCGGGCCTCGGCCGCACGGGCAGGACGCTGGCGGTGGAGCACGAGGGGGTCGTGCCGGACGTGCTGCTGCTCGGCAAGGCGCTCGGGGGCGGCATCGTGCCGGTGTCCGCGGTGGTCGCGCGCCGCGACGTCCTGGGTGTTCTGCACCCGGGCGAGCACGGGTCGACGTTCGGCGGCAACCCGCTCGCCGCGGCCGTCGGCACCGCGGTCGTCCGTCTCCTGGAGACGGGCGTGTTCCAGCGCAGGGCGGCCGAGGCGGGCGTGGTGCTGCGGGACGGACTCGCCGCGCTCGTCGGCAGGGGCGTCGTGGGCTTCCGCTCGCGCGGGCTGTGGGCGGGCGTCGACATCGACCCGGCGATCGGCACGGGCCGCGAGATCAGCGAGCGCCTGATGCGGGAGGGCGTCCTGGTCAAGGACACCCACGGCTCGACGGTCCGGCTGGCCCCGCCGCTGACGATCACGGACGGAGAGCTGCGGTCGGCGCTCGGGGCACTGGAGAAGGTGCTGGCGGGCTGACACCGTCCGCCCGGCGGCGCGGCCCCGACCGCCTCCCCCGGGCGGCCCTGGGCGGCCCCGGGGAGGCGGTCGGGCCGGGCCTCTGCCGGGGAGAGGCCCGGCCCGGCCGCTTCCCCGCGGGTCGGGGCGCGCGACGGGCACGGCCGGGGCGGCGTACCCGGAGACGGGCCGCGCTGCCGAGCCGCGCTGCCGCTGCCGGGGCCTCCCGGGGCCTCCCCGGGGCCGCTGCCGGGGCGGCGTACCCCGACACGGGCTGCGGTACCGCTGCCGCTGCCGCTGCCGCTGCCGCTGCCGGGGCGGCGTACCCCGACACGGGCTGCGGTACCGCTGCCGCTGCCGGAGGGCGTCACGGGCGGCGCCGCACGCGGCGGCCGAGTGCCGCGGCGGGCACCGCCGCCGCGGCAGCGGCGACGGCCGAGGCCGTCCAGGTGTGCAGGCGCGAGGGCGCCTCGGGGCGCTGCGCCAGGCATTCCGGCAGGTCGGCGGGCAAGGGCCCGTCCAGGGCCAGGGCCAGGGCCTCGGCCAGGTGCAGGGCCCGTCGGCCGGTGTCACCCTGTTCGATCTGGGTGCGGCAGCTGAAGCCGTCCGCCAGGAGCAGGCCGGAGTGCGGGGTCGCCCGGACGGCGGGGAGCACGCCCTGTTCCGCGACGGCCATGGACACCTCGTGGTGGCCGCGTTCGAACCCGAAGTTGCCGGCGAGTCCGCAGCAGCCCTCGTCGAGGACGTCGGCGTCCATGTGGGCGCGGCGCATCAGTTCGCGGTCGGCGTCGAAGCGCATGATCGCGTGCTGGTGACAGTGGGTCTGCACGGTCGCCCGCCGCGCCAGGGCGGGCGGCCGCCAGTCCGCGGGCGCGTGGTGCACGAGGTGCTCGGCGAAGGTGCGGAACTGCCCGGCCAGGCGCTGCACGTCCTGGTCGGCCGGCATCAGTTCCGGTGCGTCCGCCCGGAACACGGCGGTGCAGGACGGTTCCAGGCCGACGACGGGGGTGCCCGCCTCCGTCCACGGCCGCAGCACGTCGAGCGTGCGCCGCAGCACCCTCTTCGCCACGGTCGGCTGACCGGTGGAGATCCAGGTCAGTCCGCAGCACACCGGCTTGTCCGGTACGGCGACACGGAAGCCCGCGTCCTCCAGGACCCGCACCGCGGACCTCGCGACCGAGGGGTGGAAGAAGGTGCTGAAGGTGTCGGGCCACAGCACCACCGCGCGTGCGTCGCCCGGGTCGGGCTCCTCGGTGCCGCGGGCCCGCCACCACTGCAGAAAGGACTCGGACGCGAACAGGGGAGCCTCGCGGGCGCCGTCGACTCCCGCCAGCCGTTTGCCGGCCGCGGCCAGACCGGGGGCCCGGAGCACGCTGTTGACCAGGGGCGGGGCGACACGGGAGAGCAGGGCCCACAGGGGCAGCCAGCCCAGGGAGTAGTGGGCGGCGGGCCGCGGCCTGCGGGCGTAGTGGTGGGCGAGGAACTCGGCCTTGTAGGTGGCCATGTCCACGCCGGTGGGACAGTCCGACCTGCATCCCTTGCATGCCAGGCAGAGGTCCAGGGCGTCACGGACCTCCGTGGAGCGCCAGCCGTCCGTGACCGCCGAGTCCGGGTGGCCGTCGAGCATTTCGAACAGCAGTCGCGCCCGGCCCCGCGTGGAGTGCTCCTCCTCCTTGGTGGCCCGGTAGGACGGGCACATCACGCCGCCGTGGTGGCTGCGGCAGTTGCCGATCCCGACGCAGCGCATCACGGCACGGGCGAAGGAGTGGTCGTCCTCCGGGTAGCCGAAGTGCGTCGGGCCCGCGGCGGGCCGCCAGCCGGAGCCCAGCCGCAGTTGCCCGTCCACCGGGTTGGGCTCGACGACCTTGCCCGGGTTCATCCGGTTGTCCGGGTCGAAGAGTGCCTTGAGCTCCCCGAAGGCGGTCACCAGGCGGTCCCCGAACATGCGGCGCAGCGGCTCGCCCCGTGCCTGCCCGTCGCCGTGCTCCCCCGACAGGGATCCGCCGTACGAGGCCACGAGGTCGGCGGCGCGCTCCAGGAAGCGGCGGAAGTCGGCCACGCCGGCGGCGGTCTTCAGCCCGAAGGGGATGCGGGTGTGCACGCAGCCCTGCCCGAAGTGGCCGTACAGCGAGGGACGGTCGTACCCGAAGTCGTCGAACAGCCCCCTCAGGTCGCGCAGATAGCCGCCCAGGCTCTCGGGCGGCACGGCCGAGTCCTCCCAGCCCTCCCATGTCTCGCGGTCGTCGGGGGGCCGCGCGGTCACGCCGAGGCCGGCCTCACGGGCCTTGAGCATCTCCTGCTCGCGTCGCGGGTCGTCCGAGAAGGCCACCGTGGGCTCCTTCTCGGCGCGGCCCATCGCGCGCAGCAGGGCGTGGGCCTGTTCGTCGACGTCGTCCTGCGTCTCACCGCCGAACTGCACCAGCAGCCAGCTGTCGCCCTCCGGAAGGGACCTGAGGGAGTCGAGATAGGCGTGCTCCTCGCGCATCAGCTGCGCCATCCGCCCGTCCAGGGCCTCGAGTCGGCCGGGCGAGCAGTGCTCCAGGATGCCGGGGACGTCGTCGGCGGCCGAGCAGATGTCGTCGTACCCGAGGACCAGCAGCGACTGGCAGGGGGGCACGGGAACGAGGCCGAGTTCGGCACGCAGCACGGTCACGAGGGTGCCCTCGCTGCCCACCAGCGCCTTGGCCACGTCGAACCCGTTCTCCGGCAGCAGTGCGTCCAGGTTGTAGCCGGAGACGCGGCGCGGGATCTTCGGATAGCCGCGCCGCACGTCTCCCAGGTACGCGCCGACGATCCGGTCGAGGCCGTCGTAGATCTCGCCCCGGCGGCCGCCCTCGGCGGCGATCTGCGCCCGCTCGGCCTTCGAGGTGGGGCCCACCCACATGCGGGTGCCGTCGTAGGCGAGGACTTCGAGACGGCGTACGTTGTCCACGGTCTTGCCGTACGCCTGCGCGGACGCCCCGCAGGAGTTGTTGCCGATCATGCCGCCCAGCGCGCAGTGGCTGTGTGTGGACGGCTTGGGCCCGAACTGGAGGCGGTGGTCGGCCAGTCGGCGGTTGAGCTCGTCCAGCACCAGCCCGGGTTCCACGACGCAGGTGCGTGCGTCGGGATCGACCGACACGAGCGCGTGGCAGTACTTGGTCCAGTCGATGATCACCGCGGTGTTGGTCGCCTGGCCGGCGAGGCTGGTCCCGCCGCCCCGGGACAGCACGGGGGCGCCGAATCGCGCGCACACCTCGACCGTCCGGGCGCCGGCCTCCACACCACGCGGGACGACGACTCCGATCGGGATCTGGCGGTAGTTGGATCCGTCCGTGGCGTACGCGCCCCTGCTGCCCGCGTCGAAACGGACCTCCGCGTCGACCGCACCGCGCAGTGCCGCCTCGAGGCCGGCCACATCGATCGTGGTCCCGGGCCGGCCGGCGGGTCCGGGCGTGCCGTTGCGTGCTGAGAGGGCCATGGATCGCGACCGCCTTCCTGCCCGCGGTTGGTGCTGTGACTGGGGTTTCGTGATCCGGACCGCCGAAACGCGCCGGGCGGTACGGCCGCGCGGCCGCCACCGGGTGCCGCCGGCCGCCGCCGACCGCCGCCGACCGCAGCTCAGCCGATCTTGCGCCCCTGCAGCGGCGCCGTCGCCGCTCCGGCGCCCTCCCGCACTCCGTGCAGGAATTCCTCCAGAGCCTCGACCGCCGTGTGCTCCGGCCGCCAGCCCAGCTCGGTGTGCGCGCGGGTGCAGTCCATGAGCGGCAGCCGCAGGACGGCGTCGAAGAGGTGCGGTGACGCGGGGAGCAGCCGCAGTCCCCACGCCGCGGCGATCGCCGACCGGGCGGCGGTACGGGGAAGCCGGACCGGGCGGGCACCGAGCAGGTCGCCCAGCACGGCCGCGTCGAGGGGCGGCTCGGCGGCGAGGTTGAACGCGCCCCTCGCCTCTCCCCGCACCGCGAGCCGGTACGCCTCGGCGGCGTCGTCGGTGTGCAGGGCCTGGACCCGCAGTCCCGGGATGTCCGGCAGGAACCGCAGCAGTTCGGGGCGGACCAGCGGTCCGGGCAGGAACCGCCCCGCGAAGATGCGTCGTTGTTCGCTCGCCGACTCGCGTTTGAAGAGGAAGGCGGGCCGCATCCGTACGACCCGGACGCCGGGGTGCTCGTGCTCGAAGACGTCGAGCACCCGCTCCAGGTACGCCTTTTCGCGGGTGTAGGCGGCGTCCGGCCAGCCGTGCGTCGGCCAGGTCTCGTCCACGGCGCGGTCCTTGGGGCCGGGAGAGTACGCGCCGACGGACGAGGCGTGCACCAGCGTCGGCACCTTCGCCGCGGCGACGGCCTCGAAGACCCGGAGGCTGCCGAGGACGTTGGTCCGCCAGGTCGTGACCGGATCGTGCGTCGGCTGGAACGCCCACGCCAGGTGCACGACCGCGTCGGCGCCCCGGAACTCCCGCACCAGGTCGGTCTCCTCCGACGCGAGGTCGGCCTCCGACCACTCCACGCCGGCCGGGCCGAGGTCGGGGATCCGACGCGCCAGGCCGCGAACGCCACGGACGTCCGGGTCGTCGGCGAGCACCCGCACCAGGCTGGTGCCCACATTGCCGGTGGCGCCCGTGACGACGATCTCACTGCCTGTTACGGTGCTCACTTCGGGCTCCTCTCGGTGACCGGGTAGCTGCGAGTACCCGGTGCACACGGTTGAAGCCCACGGCCGGACGACGACGGGGCGCGCGGGGTGTCACGGCCTCGGCTGCCGGCTGCCGCGCTCGGCGTCGTGGCGGGCCAGGAGGGCGAGGAGTTCGGAGACGCTCAGGCTGGCCTCCGCGGGATGACGCAGGGGCGTGTCCGGCTGGATGCGGTAGGTGTTGCTGCGCCCCTCACGCGTGCGGACGAGATAGCCCTCGTGCTCCAGATCGGAAATGATCTTCTGGACGGCTCGCTCCGTCAGCCGGCAGCGGGCCGCGATGTCACGGATGCGGGAGGTCCGGTCCACGGCGATGGACGCCAGCACGCGCGCGTGATTGGTCAGGAACGTCCACCCGTTGTGCGGCTCCGGCACTCCATCCATGGGTCGAGAATAGGCTCTCTGGTTCACGAATACAAAAAGACGAATGAGCATTCATGCATCGCTTGACATGTGACCGGGCCTGACCCAGCCTTGCTACAGGGGCGCGAAGGGACGAGCTCGGGAGGCTGTCATGGTGAAGCGCCCGCTTCCCGAGCCAGGAAGCCGGGACGAGGCCGTTCGCGGGGCAGGCACCCATCCGCAGGAGCATCAGGAGCATCCTGAGGGGTCCTCCCTGACCGTACGGGCACACCGCGCCGGGGAGCGGATGACCGTCCTCGTGTCCGGCGAGCTCGACATCGACACGGAGGAGGCGTTGCAGGACGCCCTCGGTGACGCCCTGCGCCGCGCGGTCAGCGGTGTCGACGTCGATCTGGGCGGCGTGGACTTCTGCGACTGCTCGGGCCTCAACGTCCTGCTCGGCATCCGCCGACGGGCCCTGGAGGACACCAAGACCCTCACGCTGCGCGCGGTCGGCCCCTGCGTCGAGCGGCTGCTCTCGCTGACCGGCACACGATCCCTGTTCGGTCTGCCGTCCGCGCCCGCCACGACCGCCGTGAACGGCCACGACAGACACCCCCGGGAACGGCACGGGTCCTCGGAGGAGGACGAGCCCGCCGGGGAGGGAGACCGGGCCCTGCACATCGAACTGGTCCAGCTCAGGCGGGCCATGCAGACACGGCCCGTGATCGATCTGGCCCGCGGGGTCCTGATGGCGTCGTTCGCGCTCAGCGCGCAGGACGCCTGGAACGTGCTGGTCACCATCTCCCAGCGGACCAACACGAAACTGCACCATGTCGCCCAGAACGTGGTGGAGGCCGTCACCGGCGATCCGCCGCCCGGACCCGTGCGAGCGGAACTGGCGACCGCCGTCACCGCGCTCCGGGAACCCCCGGCACGCGCCCGCGGCCTCGGCTGAGAGCACCGATGTGCGCGCGGATGCGACTCGTGCCACGCTGAGCAGGGGCGGAGCCGTGTCCACCTCGCCCCATCGAGGAGTGAGCCGCCATGACCGACCGGGAACGCGACCCGTACGCGGACGACGCGGGCTACGTCGAGGACATGACCGAGGAAACCCTCGGCGCCCAGGAGCAGGCACGTCAGGAACGCCAGCACCGGCAGGAGGAACGGCAGCAGCGGGGCCGGCACCAACAGGAGGAGCGGCAGCAGCAGCGGGGCCGTCCGTCGGACCACGAATACTCCTACCCGGAGGATTCCGACGACGACCTTCTGTGACCGTCACGCTCCCCGCACGCCGCTGAGCAGGAGCGCCGGCGCCGGGCCGGCACGATCCGGGCAGGACCGGTTCCGGCAGCCTCCGCCCGACTCTAGACTGACAGTTCATTCCCTGCCGGTTGAGCTGCCAGACACGGCGGTTGAGGCGATCCGCCGCCCGAGGAGCGAGCTCTTGTTCTACTACCTGCTCAAATACGTCGTTCTCGGACCGCTGTTGCGTCTGACCTTCCGGCCGCGGATCGAGGGTCTCGAACACGTGCCGTCATCGGGACCGGCCATCGTCGCGGGCAACCATCTCTCCTTCTCCGACCACTTCCTGATGCCCGCCATCCTCAAACGGCGCATCACCTTCCTCGCGAAGGCGGAGTACTTCACGGGCCCCGGGATCAAGGGCCGCCTCACCGCCGCGTTCTTCCGCAGCATCGGCCAGATCCCGGTGGACCGCTCCGGCAAGGACGCCGGGCAGGCGGCGATCCGCGAGGGGCTCCGCGTGCTGCGCAGGGGTGAGCTGCTGGGCATCTACCCGGAGGGCACCCGCTCCCACGACGGCCGCCTGTACAAGGGCAAGGTCGGTGTCGCGGTGATGGCCCTCAAGGCCCAGGTCCCCGTCGTCCCCTGCGCCATGATCGGCACCTTCGAGGCCCAGCCGCCGGGCCAGGTCATCCCCAGCCCCCACCCGGTGGTGATCCGCTTCGGCAAGCCCCTCGACCTCTCCCGCTACGCCGGGATGGAGAACGAGAAGGCCATTCTGCGCGCCGTCACCGACGAGATCATGTACGCCATCCTGTCCCTGTCCGAGCAGGAGTACGTCGACCGGTACGCGGCGGCCGTGAAGGCCGAGGAGGCCGAGGAGAAGGCGCAGCGGACCCGCAGGTTCCCGCGCATGCCGCTGAGTTGACGACCGAGGGCCAGGGCTGACGACGGACGGCGAGGGGGGCGGCCGGGTCCCGGCCGCCCCCCTCGTGCGTGTGCGGGACTACGGCTTCGGCGTGGCGTGCGGCGTGCACGTCACATCGGAGGCGTCGGTCCTGCCGGTGAGCAGGTAGGTGTCCACCCGGCTGTTGATGCAGGGGTTCACCAGACCGGTCACGCCGTGGGACCCCGCGTCCTTCTCGATGATCAGGCGGGAACCCTTGAAGCGCTTGTGCAGTTCGACCGCGCCGTCGAACGGCGTCGCGGCGTCACGCGTGGACTGCACGATCAGGACGGTCGGCAGGCCCTTGCCGGTCCGCACGTTCGGCGGGGTCTGCTGCTTGACCGGCCAGGTGGCGCACGGCAGGTTCATCCAGGCGTTCGCCCACGTCAGGAACGGGTAGTCCTTGTTCAGGCGGGTGTTGTCCCGGTCCCACTTCCGCCAGCTGGTGGGCCACTTGGCGTCGGTGCACTCGACGGCCGTGTAGACGGCGTTGCCGTTCTCCGAGGAGATGTTGCCGGCCGTGTCCGACAGGTCGGGCGCGGCCGCGTCGACGAGGGCCTGGGTGTCACCGGCGACGTACTTGCTGAAGACGGTGGCGACCGGCACCCAGGCGGAGTCGTAGTACGGGGCGCTCTGGAAGAAGGAGAGCAGTTCCGCCGGTCCGACGACCCCGCCGATGGGGTTCTTCTTCGCCGTGGCGCGCAGGTCCAGCCACTTCGCCTGCACGGCGGCCCGCGTGGTGCCCAGGTGGAAGGCGGCGTCGTTCGCCGCGACCCAGTCCTGCCAGTCCTTCCAGCGGCCCTCGAAGGCGACGTCCTGGTCCAGGTTGGCCTGGTACCAGATCTTCTCCCGCGAGGGGTTGACGACGCTGTCGACGATCATCCGGCGGATGTGGCCGGGGAAGAGGGTGCCGTAGACGGCGCCGAGGTACGTGCCGTACGAGACGCCCAGGTAGTTGAGCTTCTTCTCGCCGAGCGCGGCACGGATGACGTCCAGGTCGCGCGCGGTGTTGGGCGTGGTCATCTGCTGCAGCATCGCGCGGCCGGTGCGCTCGAGGCATCCCTGCGCGTACTCACGGGCGAGCTTGCGCTGGGCGAGCTTGTCCGCCTCGGAGTCGGGGACCGGGTCCGCCTTGGGCGCCTTCACGAACTCCTGTGGATCCGCGCAGGAGATGGGCGCCGAGTGGCCGACACCGCGCGGGTCGAAGCCCACGAAGTCGTACGCCTTCGCCACGTTGGCCCACACCGCGCTCTTGGTGGTGACGCGGCGCGGGAAGCGCAGGCCCGAACCGCCGGGGCCGCCCGGGTTGTACACGAGGGCGCCCTGGCGCTCCTCCGCGGTGCCGGTGTTCCCGATGCGGTCGACGGCGAGCTTGAGCTGCTTGCCGTTCGGGTGGGCGTAGTCGAGCGGAACCGTGACCCAGCCGCACTGGATGGGCTTCTCGAGCCCCCAGTCGGCCGGGCAGTCCTGCCAGTCGACGCCGGCCTTGGCGGCCCTCGCGGCGGCGATCGCGGCGCCGCGGGCCTCCCGGTCCTGGCCGTGGCGCGTGTCGGCGGTGGCCGACGGAGCCGCCACGGCCCCGGCTATCAGCGTCGCCGTGACGAACGCCCCAACAGAGCCGAGCCCGGTGACTCGCCTCGTCGGTCTCATTCCCCTCAAGAGGGACCTCCCCGTACATGGTTGCTATGGGTACGGGGATCCTTTCTGCTGTGAAGGCACCGACACCAGGGGTTACTTGACTTTCTTTGCCAATCCGATAACCGGTGCACGGCTGTCCGTTAAGCGGAGAGACCGGTTCAGCCCATGTCGCGCAGCGCTTCGTCCAGCAGGCGGCGCAGCCGCCGCGCGTCCGGCGCGACCGCGGTGACGAGCACGGCGGGCCCCGCGAGCGGAGTGAGCGCGGCGCACTCCCCCAGTATCCGTGGCGCCACCGGCGCCGCGTCGAACTCCGGCCGCACGACGAGGAGTTGCCCGAGAGCCCGGTGCCCCGCCAGCACGGCGGGGCCGTCCCAGCCGCGGGGGGCGCCGGGCCCGCAGGCCACTTCCTGGTCCAGCAGCGGCCGCCCGTCCAGCCGCACCGTCAGCCGGCTGGTGAGCCGTCCGGGTTCCTCACCGGCGCGACCGAGGACCTGCTCCTCACGGAACACCAGGCGGGCGCCGGGAGCCAGGTCGACGCGCGAGGAGACGCACAGCTCGCTGCCCCCGGCCGAAATCAACTGTTCGGGCAGCCAGCGCAGTTCACCCCCGGCGGCGACACGGAGCCGGACGTCGTAGCGTGCCTCGCCCTTGGCCTGCCCCGGCAGGGCGAGGGTGGCCGCGGCCGATCCCAGGTGCAGCAGGGCGCCGCTTCCGACCTCCGCCTCGACGGTGAAGTGGTCCCGGCCGAGCGGCCCGCTCATCGCGCCGACGAGCAGGACGCGCGCCTCGTCACCGCTGGCCCGGGTACGGCGCGGTGCGAGCGGTCCCTCGCCCGCGAGCACGGGCAGGGAGGTGGCACCCCTGCCGTCGGCGCGGGCCACGATCCGCGCGGTGGCCCGTACCCCCGCGGTCACGCCGACCACGCGGCGAGCCGGTCGCGCACCCAGTCGGCGACCTCGGTGACGCCGTCCGGGCCGCGCAGCGACTGGAAGACGACGGGCAGCCCGGCCCGCTGCGCCTTCGCGTCGGCGGCCATCCGCGCGAGGTCCGATCCGACGTGGGGCGCGAGGTCGGTCTTGTTGACGACGAGCAGATCTGCGGTGGTGACCCCTGGGCCGCCCTTGCGCGGAATGTCGTCCCCGCCCGCGACGTCGATGACGAAGACCTGCGCGTCCACAAGCCCCTTGGAGAACGTGGCGGTGAGGTTGTCCCCGCCGGACTCGACGAGGACCAGGTCGAGCGGGCCGGCCCGCTCCTCCAGGTCCTCGACCGCTTCGAGGTTGGCGGAGATGTCGTCCCGGATGGCGGTGTGCGGGCAGGCCCCCGTCTCCACGGCGGTGATCCGCTCCGGCGGCAGCACGGCCTCCCGCAGCAGGAAGGCGGCGTCCTCACGGGTGTAGATGTCGTTGGTGACGACGGCGAGCGAGAACTCCTGCCGCAGGGCCCGGCAGAGCGCGGCGACGGTGGCGGTCTTGCCGGACCCGACGGGCCCGCCGAGCCCGATCCGGAGGGCACGGCGCGAACCGTCGGGACGGCGGGCGTCGGCGCCGACGGCGGACGGGCCGTCGTGGGTGTGGTCGAGGTGCACAGTCAGCTCCTTCAGCCGGGCCCGGCCACGCAGGGCCCGCCCGGCGTTCGAGGACGAGGCCGTTCAGGCCGGTCGGGGTCCGGGGGCGGACCCCCGGTCGACGGAACAACGCAAGCGCGCCTCCTAGGAGGCGAACAGCCGTGTGGGCCACGCCGCATGCGCCTCCCCACCGATCTCCAGCAGCGGCGCGGACGCCGCGGGCAGGGCGTCGACTCCGTCGTGGAGCGCCCGCCGGGCCGCGTCGCCCGCCCGCGCGGCCACCAGGTCCACCTCGGGCACCAGCCGGGCCAGTACGGCCGAGGCGTCGAACGGGTCGAGACTCAGCAGCCGCACCACGGCCGTGGCCGGCCCGCTCACGCTCTCGTACGCGGCGCAGTGGGCGGCGTCCTCGGCGTCCAGACCGGCGGCCCGTGCCACCAGCCCCAGCACCACCGGCTGGTGCGCCCCTTTGGGGAACCGGTGTGCCGCCGCCTCCAGTTCGTCGGAGGGCCAGGTCGCGCGGGCGGCCCGCACCAGCTGCCGCCCCAGCCTGCGGGCGGCGGCGCGCAGCGCGGCCGACGGCGTGCGGGCGTCCGCGGCGGCGTCCAGCGCGACGGGGTCCGTGCCCAGTGCGGCCGCCGCGGCCAGCGACGCGGACACCAGTCCCGCCGTGTGCAGCCGGCCGCGGCAGAACTCCCGCAGATCGGCCGCCCCGGTGATCCGCCCGGCGCGGACGGCCGCCTCTGCCCCGCCGGAGTGGGCATGCCCTCCGGCGGGGAAGCGGCCGTCGGCCAGGACCAGTAGCGCCGCCCTGGACATCAGAAGAGGAAGTACCGCTGGGCCATGGGCAGTTCGGCGGCCGGTTCCGCCTCGACCAGTTCCCCCTCGATGTGCACGGCGAAGCTGTCCGGGTCGACCCGCACCTGCGGACGGGCGTCGTTCTCGCGCATGTCCGCCTTGGTGACGCCGCGCGTCGACTCGATGGCCACGAACCTCTTCCCGAGCGCGAGCCGCTCCGCCAGCCCGTCCTCGATCGCCTGCGGCGCCACGAAGGTGACCGAGTTGGCGGCCGGCGCCCGTCCGCTCGCCCCGTACATCGGCCGCGGCAGGATCGGCTGGGGGGTCGGGATCGACGCGTTGGCGTCGCCCATCTGCGCGTACGCGATCTGCCCGCCCTTGAGGACGAGGTGCGGCCTGACCCCGAAGAACGCGGGCTCCCACAGCACGAGATCGGCGAGTTTGCCGGTCTCCACGGAGCCGATCTCGTGGGCGAGGCCCTGCGCGAGCGCCGGGTTGATCGTGTACTTGGCGACATAGCGGCGCACCCGGTGGTTGTCCGCGCATGTGTCGCCCGGCAGCGCGCCCCGGCGCCGCTTCATCACGTGCGCCGTCTGCCAGGTCCGCATGACGACCTCGCCGATCCGCCCCATGGCCTGGGAGTCGGACGAGATGATGGAGATGGCGCCGAGGTCGTGCAGGATGTCCTCGGCCCCGATGGTGGAGGGCCTGATCCGCGACTCGGCGAACGCCAGGTCCTCCGGGACGGCCGGATTCAGGTGGTGGCACACCATCAGCATGTCGAGGTGTTCCTCGGCGGTGTTGACGGTGAACGGCCGGGTCGGGTTGGTGGAACTGGGCAGCACGTGCGGCTCGGACACCACGGTCATGATGTCGGGCGCGTGCCCGCCGCCCGCGCCCTCGGTGTGATAGGCGTGGATGCCGCGGCCGTTGATCGCGGCGAGCGTGTCGCCCACGAACCCGGCCTCGTTGAGGGTGTCGGTGTGGATGGCGATCTGCACGCCGGTGCGGTCGGCGACGGTCAGCGCGGCGTCGATCACGGCGGGTGTGGAGCCCCAGTCCTCGTGCAGTTTGAGACCGACGGCGCCGCCGCGGATCTGGGAGAGCATCGCATCGTGCGAGACGGTGTTGCCCTTGCCGAGCAGACCGACGTTGAGCGGGTACCCCTCCATCGCCTCCAGCATCCGCGCCAGATGCCAGGGCCCGGGTGTCACGGTGGTCGCCTTCGAGCCCTCGGCGGGTCCGGTGCCGCCGCCGATCAGCGTGGTGATGCCCGCGGCGAGCGCCTCGTCGGCGATCTGCGGGCAGATGAAGTGGACGTGCGCGTCGATCGCCCCCGCGGTGACGATCCGCCCGTTGCCCGCGATGACCTCCGTCTCCGGACCGATCACCAGGGCGGGGTGGACGCCGTCCATGGTGTCCGGGTTGCCGGCCTTGCCGAGGGCGCTGATACGGCCGTCGCGGATGCCTATGTCGGCCTTGACGACGCCCCAGTGGTCGATGACGACCGCGCCGGTGACGACGGTGTCGGGGGTTCCCTCCGCGCGTGTGGCGCGCGACTGCCCCATGGATTCGCGGATGACCTTGCCGCCGCCGAACACCGCCTCGTCCCCGGCGCGTCCCGGCCCGCCGCAGCGGTCCTCCTCGATCTCGACGATCAGGTCGGTGTCCGCGAGCCGGATGCGGTCCCCGGTGGTCGGGCCGAACAGGTCGGCGTACGCGGCCCGGGAGATCTCAGGCATCGAGGGCACCGCCGGTCTCGCCGCGCAGTCCGGGCACGACACGGGCCCCGGCGAGCGGGACGAGTTCGACGTCGACGGGGATCCCGGGCTCGAAGCGCACGGCGGTGCCGGCGGCGACGTTCAGCCGCTTGCCGTGCGCGGCGGCACGGTCGAAGTCCAGACCGGGGTTGGCCTCGGCGAAGTGGTAATGGGAGCCGACCTGGACGGGCCGGTCGGCGGCGTTGAGCACGGTCAGCCGGGTGACGTCGCGGCCCTCGTTGTACACGACGGGTCCCTCCGCGAAAAGGATCTCTCCGGGGATCACGGCGCCCTCCTCCCTTCAGACGATCGGGTCGTGGACGGTGACGAGCTTGGTGCCGTCCGGGAAGGTCGCCTCCACCTGGACGTCGTGGATCATCTCGGGGATGCCCTCCATGACGTCGTCCCGGGTGAGGACCGTGCGCCCGGAGGCCATCAGTTCGGCGACCGTACGGCCGTCCCGGGCGCCTTCGAGGATGTGTGACGTGATGAGCGCGACCGCCTCGGGGTGGTTGAGCCTGAGCCCCCGGGCCCGGCGCTTCTCGGCCACGTCGGCCGCCACGTGGATCAGCAGCCTCTCCTGCTCGTGCGGGGTCAGGTGCACGTCCCACCTCACCGTCCTCGCTCCGGACCGTGCGGGGTCCGGTCGCCGCGGCCACGGGCGAAGTCGCTGGTGGCGTGGAGGGGCAGGCTAGTTGGAGCGGGTTTCCGGCGCGTTAACAGAGCCGCGGCCCGGCCGCGGTGCGCGCGGGGGCCGATGCTCGGGACGCGGGTCCCGCGTGCGCTGTCCGCGTCGGCCCGGCTGCCGCGGGCCATGGATCGACGACCCTCGCCGTGGGCACTGCCGACCACGCTCGGCCACCACGACATCGCGCTCCGCCATCACGGCCCCGCACAAGTGCCGTCAGGACGTGCCGGACCCCCGGTGCTCGGCGGCGATGCCGAAGCGCCGCCGCTCGCGCGGGGTGGGGGCGACGTCGCGCACGCTGGAGACGGAGCTGATCACCTGCTCCTCCGCGGCGTCCAGTTCGGCGAGCCGCTCGAGGTCGGCGGCGGAGACCAGGGCGACGAGAGGCTTTCCGTGCCGCGTCACGACGACGCGTTCGCCGCCGTACACCACGCGATTGATCAGATCGGCGAGCTCAGCCCTGGCTTGCGTCACCGGAATCTCGTAGGCCATGTGTCCAGCTTAGACGGCGGCCCTGAGGCGCCTCTTCGAGCGGAAGATCCCAGCCGGCCCAGGGTTCCGCACCCGCTTTTTCGCTCTCAGCATGCCTCACCTCCGTACGGAACGTACGTCCTGTACATTTTTTACAGGAGTGATTCCGAGGAGGCGCAAGTCATGCACCGACCGTCCGCCCGCCATGTCCTGCCGGAGTTCACCGAACGCACCGGCTACGGACAGCGGACCCTTGACCCGTACGCGAAGCTCCTGGACGAGCGGATCGTGTTTCTGGGGACGCCGATCGACGACACGTCGGCGAACGACGTGATGGCGCAGTTCATGCATCTGGAGTATCTGGACCCCGACCGCGACATCTCGCTGTACATCAACTCCCCGGGCGGCTCGTTCACCGCCATGACCGCGGTCTACGACACGATGCAGTACGTCAGTTGCGACGTGGAGACGGTCTGCCTCGGCCGGGCGGCGTCGGCCGCGGCCGTGCTGCTCGCCGCGGGCGCGCCGGGCAAGCGGCTGGCGCTGCCCGGTGCGCGCGTCCTGATCCACCAGCCGTCCCTGCCGGAGCCGGTACGGGGACAGGCCACCGATCTGGCCATCCAGGCCGAGGAGTTGATGCGCACCCGCAGGCGCCTGGAGGAGATGCTGGCGCGGCACACGGGGCAGGCGCCGGATCGCATCGCCGCCGACATCGAGCGGGACACGATCCTCGACTCACGCGCCGCGGTGGAGTACGGACTGGTCGACCGCATCGTCTCCGGCCGCACGGCATCGCACACCGCACCCGGCACGAGGTGAGCCGATGCTGCCGCCCGAACTTCCGCCGCTGCCCGCGCTGACCCGCGCGGAGGCGGAGTTGATCGACCGTTACCTCGATGTCGTCGACCTGCTCGGCCGCATCAACCCCGCGCACTCCGGTGACACCTACCGGGGCCTGCGCGCCGCCCAGGCCCTGGTGGGCAAGGCGGCGGCCCTGCGCGAGGCGCTGACGCTGATGCACCAGCGCGGGGAGCACGAACTGCACGGCCCGACCCTCGCCCGCGCCCTGCGCACCCTCGACGGCGAACGCCGCGCGGACCGCGTCGCCGTGCCTCCCGGGGCGGACTGAGCCGGGACCCCCGGAGCCGCCGGAGCGAGGGGCGGACGACGGCCTCGCGCCCCGGGCCGGAAGGCTGAGGCGGGCAGACCGCTCCATGGGCATGCCGGACGGCCGGCCGTCCGTCCGGCGCGGCTCAAACGGGCCAAATGGTGTACCCCGGACCGGAGTAGAGAGGGCTCCGGTGTCCGGCCCGCAGGAGTCGCGCAACATGCCTGCCCGCAGGGCGCGATGCGGGACTCCGATGCAGGTCGGGGCCTGGTTCGCTCCCTCAACTTCCCTCGAGAGGACGGTTGTCCACCCGAACGAGTGAGTGGTGAGTAACGCCACAAATCGCCGATTCCATTGTGATTTTCGGACCCTGGTAGGTGAAGATCCCTTCCTGACGACAAGCCCCCGCCACCGCGGCGGGGCGGTCCGGGCGGACGCCGAATCCTGCCGCCGCCCGGATGACCGGTCGACAGGAGTGGATCGGCAGGAGTGGAGGACCCGGCAAGGCGGGCCGCCGGAGAGATCCGGAGGTCCTTGGGGTGAAGCCGCGCGAGCGGCCGGGCTACTTCGCCAGTCCGAATCCGACAGGTCATCCTTCACAGGCGGCTGACGAAGGGTTGCGCATGACTGCGCTCAATCGTGTCCCGTCGCTGCTGACCCGGGCCGGCACCGCCTCGGCCCTCACCCTCGCCGCCGTCGGCGGCGGCATCGCGGTCCCCGGCGTCTCCACCGACGCGGCCGCCGCGACTCCGGCGGCCAAGGCTCTCCAGATCGCGGCGTCGAAGAAGGGAGCCCCGTACAAGTGGGGCGCCACCGGACCGCGCCGCTTCGACTGCTCCGGGCTCACCCTCTACGCCTTCAAGAAGGCGGGCAAGAAGCTGCCCCGTACGGCCGCGGCGCAGTACAACACGACGCACCACGTCTCCTCCTCGCACCGCAAGGCCGGAGACCTGGTGTTCTTCCACTCGGGCCGGAACATCTACCACGTCGGCATCTACGCCGGGAAGGGAAAGATCTGGCACTCCCCGCGGACCGGGGACGTGGTCAGGCTCCAGAAGATCTGGACGAAGAGCGTCTGGTACGGGCGGGTCGGCTGACGCGGCCGGCGGGGCGGCGGCCCGGTGCGCCGCCGCCCCGCCGGGGCGTGACCAGGGCCGGAACGGGAACTCGTGCACCATGGCCGACCGAGCTCCCCCTCAGGCACGGCGCGAGACTCCCCTGGAGCGCGCCGACCGCAACTTCGCCGAGTTGCTGCAGGAACTGCGCGTCACCCAGACCGGGGTCCAGATCCTGTTCGCGTTCCTGCTGACCCTGGCCTTCACCCCGCGCTTCCCGTCCCTGGACACGGTCCAGCGCGCCACGTACGTCACGACGCTCCTGCTCGCCGTGCTGGCCGCGGCCCTGTTCACGGCGCCCGCGGCGCTGCACCGCTCGCTCTTCCAGCAGAACGCCAAGCCCGTCATCGTGCGGGTCTCCTCCCGCCTCGCCACGGTCGGGATGACCATGCTGATGCTCGCACTGACCGGATCGGTACTGCTGGTGGTGGACGTGTCGCTCAACCGGGCCGCCGGCATCGCCGCGGGCGTGGGGACGCTCGTCGTCTGCGTGGGCCTGTGGCGCGTCCTGCCCTGGCTGCTGGGACGGGGCGTCCTCGCGGCTCCGCGGGCTCCGGGAGCGGAAGCGGGGCGGGACGGGCCGGAGCACTCCGGGTGACCGCAGCGCGGTCCGCGGCCGCCCCGGAGGGGGTGGCCCCGGTGTCGGGCACCCCGCGCATCGCCTCGGTCACGGTGCGCGTCGACGCGGCGGAACCGGCCGCCGACGCCTCTCGCGGCCGGCGGCGCGGGCGGTCACGGCTCCCGTTGCCCGCCCGCGGCGACCGACTGGACCGGCGTGCTCCACGGGAGCTCGATCGCGACCGTCTTGCCGCCCTCCCTGGTGGGCCGCACGCTCACTGTGCCGCCGCACTCCGCGGTCAACCAGCGGATGATCACCATGCCGCGGCCGTTGTCCTGCTGCACGGCCGCGGGCAGCCGTCTCGGAAAGCGGGGATGGCTGTCGGTGACGCCGATCCGAAGTAACTCGTCCCGGTCCAGCACGACGTCGACCGTGAAGGTGGGCGACTTCCCGAGGGTGTGCTGCACGGCGTTCGTGGTGAGTTCGGAGACGATGAGGCGTACGGTGTCGGCGATCTCGGAATCCCTCGGCAGGCCCCATTCCGCGAGGACGTCGGCGACATATGTTCGAGCCACGGAGACCGAGGCGGGATCGCTCGGCAGAGTGACGGATGCTTCCTGGTGATCTGCCATGGCGACGTCGTCCCTTTCCCACGGGACCGGAGTCCGACACGGAGCGGTTGGTTTCCGGTGCGGTCCCGGACTTGGTGCTGCGCGCCAGACTGCCATCACCAGGGCTCTCACGGGTGCGTTCCCCCGGGATATGCATATATCTGTCGCTCGAAGCGGTGAACTCTCCGACGACCGAGCGTATTTGGGCCCGGCCCCGGCGCATCCTCTACCGTCGCCGTGGAACCGGGCGCCGCACGGAAGGAGAGTCGGCCATGCAGTACGGACCAGCGGTGCGCCGCCGCAAGCTCGGCGCCGAGCTGCGCGCCCTGCGCGCCCGGTCGGGCCTCACGAGCGGTGCGGCGGCCGCACTCGTCGGCTGGCACCAGTCGAAGGTGAGCCGGATCGAGACGGGCGCCAGCGGCGTCAAGCCGGCCGACGTACGCCTCCTGTTGGACGCGTACGCCGTCGAGGACCCCGGACTGCGGGAACTGCTCCTGGTGTTGGCGGGCTCCGAGGACGGCGGCGGCCGGCAGAACTGGTGGCACGCGTATCGCGGAGTGCTGCCGCCGACCTACCGCGACTTCATCAGCCTGGAGTCGCAGGCGAGCACGATGCGCACACTGGAGACCTCGGTGGTGCCGGGACTGCTGCAGACGCCCGAGTACGCGAGGGCGGTGACGCGGGCCGCCGTCGGCACCCTGGAGGAGGCCGAGCTGGACACCCTGGTGGAGGTGCGGCTGGCCCGGCAGGAAGTGCTGCGTTCGGAGCCTCCGCTGCGGCTGAGCGCCGTCCTGGACGAGGCGGTGCTGCGCCGGGAGGTCGGCGGGCCGGATGTCATGGCCCGGCAGCTGAGGCGGCTCCTGGACGCCGCCGCGCTGCCCCACGTCCGACTCCAGGTCCTGCCGTTCGCAGCCGGGGCGCACATCGGCATCACCGGGCCTTTCGTTATCTTCTCCTTTCCGAGCAGGTCTGATCTGGATGTGGTTGTTCTAGACCACTTGACGAGTAGCCTCTATCTCGAAGGGGAAGAAGACCTTCAGGCCTACAGCGAGGCCTTCAACTCGCTCCGCATCCACGCCCTTTCACCCGAGGAATCGTTGGAGTGCATCGCCGCGTTGGCAGGCGTTGCGTAAGGAGGCACCATGTCAGCACCGCCTCGGCATGTCCCTTCCAGTGCATCCGTGCACGGCGTGCGGTGGCTGCGCAGCAGCCGCAGTACGGGAATGAACAACTGTGTCGAGACCGCCCGTCCGGGCCCCGGGCCCTGGGCCGGGCTGGTGGCCGTGCGCGATTCCAAGAACGTGGCCGGACCGGCCCTGCTCTTCACCCCCGACACCTGGAAGGAGTTCCTGAACGGGCTGCACTGATCTGATCAATTCCGCGCGGCGGGCTCGATCGCGCGCCATTCCGCGGCCGCGGTCGATGTCAATTCCCAGATGAATATTCCCGCACCGCTGCGGACGAGTCCTGTCCGTTCCGCCCGAACCACGCGCGATGCACGGCCGTTCCGCCGACTCACGGCCGCGTCTCGCCGATCACGCGTACGGCGTGCTCGATCTGCCCGTCCGTGAGATCCGCACGGGCGGTCAGACGCAGCCGGGAGACACCGTCCGGCACCGACGGCGGCCGGAAGCAGCCGACGGCGACTCCCGCCGCCCGGCAGTCCGCCGCCCACCGCACGGCCTGCTCGGGGGAGGGCGCGCGCACGGAGACGACGGCGGCATCCGGCCGCACCGCCTCATGGCCCTCGGCCGTGAGGCGGGCGTGCAGGCCCGTCGCCACCTCGCGCGCCCGCTCGGCACGCTCCGGCTCGCGGCGCAGCAGGCGCAGGGCGGCAAGCGCCGCACCCGCCGCCGCCGGGGCCAGCCCGGTGTCGAAGATGAACGTCCTGGCCGCGTTGACCAGGTGGTCGACCACCCGCGCCGGACCCAGCACGGCACCGCCCTGGCTGCCCAGCGACTTCGACAGCGTCACCGTCACCACCACGTCGGGCGCGCCCGCGAGCCCCGCCGCGTGCGGGGCGCCCCGGCCGCCGGCCCCGAGGACGCCGAGCCCGTGCGCGTCGTCGACGAGCAGCCCCGCGTCGGACCTCCGGCAGACGGCGGCCAGTTCGGCCAGCGGGGCGGCGTCGCCGTCCACCGAGAAGACGGTGTCCGAGACGACGACGGCGGGTCCCGGGCGGGTGCCGAGCGCCTTGCGCACCGCCTCCGGGTCGGCGTGCGGGACCACCTGGGTGGTGCCACGGGCCAGCCGGCAGCCGTCGATCAGCGAGGCGTGGTTGCCCGCGTCGGAGACGATCAGGGAACCGTGCGGCGCGAGCGCGGTGACCGCGGCGAGATTGGCCGCGTACCCGGAGGAGAAGACGAGGGCCGCCTCGAAGCCGCAGAAGCCGGCCAGCTCGCGCTCCAGCTCGGCATGCAGCTCCGTGGTGCCGGTGACGAGGCGGGAGCCGGTCGCGCCGCCGCCCCACACCCGGGCCGCCTGCGCGGCACCCGCGATGATCTCCGGGTGGCGGGCCAGGCCCAGGTAGTCGTTGCTCGCGAGATCGAGGAGCGGGGAGTCGGCGGCACGCGGGCGCAGGATGCGCTCGAGCCCGGCCCGACGGCGCGTTCCCGCCTGCTCGTCGATCCAGCCGAACACCATCGGTCCTCCAGGCTTTTGTAGGCAGTGCACAGACCCTAACGGGACGGCCGGCCACCCAGCGTGTGGCAATACCCACACGTCGAACCGTGTCCGTTGTGTGGTCCCTCCTTGGCCCGGGGCGGTTCCGTACGCCAGGATCGGCTCTCATGGACCTGCTGAACACCCTGGTGGACAAGGGGCTGCGGCGTGAGTCGCCGACCCGCGAGGAAGCTCTGGCCGTCCTCGACACGTCCGACGACGACCTGCTCGATGTGGTGGCCGCGGCCGGCAAGGTGCGCCGCCACTGGTTCGGACGGCGGGTGAAACTCAACTATCTCGTCAACCTGAAGTCCGGCCTGTGCCCCGAGGACTGCTCCTACTGCTCCCAGCGGCTCGGCTCGAAGGCCGACATCCTGAAGTACACCTGGCTCAAGCCGGACGAGGCGTCGGAGGCCGCCGCGGCGGGCGTCGCGGGCGGCGCCAAGCGCGTCTGTCTGGTGGCGAGCGGTCGCGGGCCCACCGACCGGGACGTGGACCGGGTCTCCGACACCATCAAGACGATCAAGGAGCAGAACGAGGGCGTCGAGGTGTGCGCCTGCCTCGGCCTGCTCTCCGACGGCCAGGCCGAGCGGCTGCGCGCGGCGGGCGCCGACGCGTACAACCACAACCTGAACACGTCCGAGGCGACCTACGGCGACATCACCAGCACCCACACCTACGCCGACCGGGTCGACACGGTGCACAAGGCGCACGACGCCGGCCTGTCGGCCTGCTCGGGACTGATCGCGGGCATGGGCGAGAGCGACGAGGACCTGGTCGACGTCGTCTTCTCCCTGCGGGCGCTGGACCCGGACTCGGTCCCGGTCAACTTCCTGATCCCGTTCGAGGGCACCCCCCTCGGCAAGGAGTGGAACCTCACCCCGCAGCGGTGTCTGCGGATCCTGGCGATGGTGCGGTTCGTGTGCCCCGACGTCGAGGTGCGCCTCGCGGGCGGCCGGGAGGTCCACCTCCGTACGATGCAGCCGCTGGCCCTGCACCTGGCCAACTCGATCTTCCTGGGCGACTACCTCACCAGTGAGGGCCAGGCGGGCAGGGCGGACCTGGAGATGATCGCGGACGCCGGGTTCGAGGTGGAGGGCGCGGACCAGGTCACGCTCCCCGAGCACCGCGCGGCATCCGGCGGCTGCGGATCCCACGAAGGCGCCGGCTGCGGCTCGCACCAGGACGACGCCGGGTGCGGGTCCCACCAGGGCGGCGGGGTGTGCGGTTCCGCGGCCGTACCGCCCGCCGGCGAGCCCCGTACGGACCTCGTCGCCGTGCGCCGCCGGGGCGCGGGGACGGATCTCGCGCCCAATGCGTGATCCGTCCGTGGACGAGCTGCTGGCGCTCGACCGGCAGCACGTGTGGCACCCGTACGGCCCCATGCCCGGCCGCCAGGAGCCGCTCGTCGTGGCGTCGGCGAGCGGGGTGCGACTGCGCCTGGCCGACGGCTCCGGCGAGTTGGTCGACGGCATGTCGTCGTGGTGGTCGGCGATCCACGGCTACAACCATCCGGTGCTGAACGAGGCCGCGCAGGAGCAGCTGGCGCGGATGAGCCATGTGATGTTCGGCGGGCTCACCCACGAGCCCGCCGTCCGGCTGGCCAAGCTCCTCGTCGACATCTCGCCCGCCGGTCTCGAGCATGTCTTCCTCGCGGACTCCGGCTCGGTGTCCGTCGAGGTCGCGGTCAAGATGTGCCTGCAGTACTGGCGCTCGCTCGGCCGGCCCGGCAAACACCGGCTGCTGACCTGGCGCGGCGGCTACCACGGCGACACCTGGCAGCCGATGTCCGTGTGCGACCCCGAGGGCGGCATGCACGAGCTGTGGCGGGGCGTCCTGCCCCGCCAGGTGTTCGCGGACGCGCCCCCGGCCGACTACGACGAGGGGTACGCCGACCGTCTGCGCGCCCTGGTCGCACGCCACGCGGACGAGCTGGCCGCGGTGATCGTCGAGCCGGTGGTGCAGGGGGCCGGCGGGATGCGGTTCCACTCCCCCGCCTACCTGCGGGTGCTGCGCGAGGCCTGCGACGCACACGACGTGCTGCTCGTCCTCGACGAGATCGCGACCGGGTTCGGGCGCACGGGAGCGCTGTTCGCCGCCGACCACGCGGCGGTGACGCCGGACGTGATGTGCGTGGGCAAGGCGCTGACCGGGGGCTATCTCACCTTGGCGGCGACGCTGTGCACACCGCGGGTGGCCGACGGGATCTCCCGGGGCGAGGTGCCGGTGCTCGCGCACGGCCCCACGTTCATGGGCAACCCGCTGGCGGCCGCCGTGGCCTGCGCCTCGGTGGGCCTGCTGCTCGGCCAGGACTGGCGGGCGGAGGTCAAGCGGATCGAGGCGGGTCTCGAGGAGGGGCTCGCGGAGGCTGCCGACCTGCCCGGGGTGCGCGAGGTGCGGGTCCTCGGCGCCATCGGCGTCGTCCAGCTGGACCACGAGGTGGACATGGCGGCGGCCACGCGGGCCGCGGTGCGCGAGGGCGTGTGGCTGCGGCCGTTCCGCGACCTCGTCTACACGATGCCGCCGTACGTGACCGGCGACGCGGACCTGGCACGGATCGCGCGCGCGGTGTGCGCGGCGGCTCGGGAGGGCTGACATGCCTGTTCTGGTGATCACGGGGACCGGCACCGAGGTCGGCAAGACGATCACGACGGCCGCCGTCGCGGCGGTCGCCGTGGCCGCGGGACGGTCCGTGGCCGTGCTCAAGCCCGCGCAGACGGGGGTGGCCCCCGGGGAACAGGGTGACGCCGGGGAGGTGGCCCGGCTCTCGGGTGCCGTGACGGCCCGCGAACTGGCCCGGTATCCCGAGCCGCTGGCGCCCGCGACGGCGGCACGGCGCTCCGGTCTGCCGCCGGTGCGCCCGCGCGCGGTGGCGGAGGCGGCCGCCGAACTGGCCGCCGGGCACGACCTCGTCCTCGTGGAGGGGGCGGGCGGGCTGCTCGTACGGTTCGACGAGGAGGGCGGCACCCTCGCGGACGCGGCACGGCTGCTGGGGGCGCCGGTGCTCGTGGTCGCGTCGGCGGGCCTCGGCACCCTGAACACGACCGAGCTGACGGCGCGTGAACTGCGGCGCCAAGGGCTGCGCACGGCGGGCGTCGTCATCGGCAGCTGGCCCGCCGCGGCCGACCTCGCGTCGCGGTGCAACCTCGCCGACCTTCCGGTGGTGGCCGGGGCACCGCTGCTCGGGGCGCTGCCCGAGGGAGCCGGGGCGCACCAGCCCGCCGGCTTCCGCACCGCCGCCCCCGGCTGGCTCGCGCCCCGGCTGGGCGGGACGTGGGACGCACAGGCGTTCGCTTCGGCGTTCGCACCGTAGGGACGGGACGCGATCGCCCCGCCCCGACGCCCCGCGGCGGGGATGCGCGGGGCCCGCCCGGGGGAGACTCCGGGTAAGGTCCGTCCAGCCCGGGAGGTGCCATGCCGCTCCGGTCCGCCCGCCGCCGCGCCCTGTCGCGGGGCTCTGTGCACCACCCCCTCTTCGCCCGCTGGTACGCACGGGTCAGCGTGGCGGCCGAGACACACGCCGGCATGGGCGCCGTACGGGAGCGGCTGCTCGCCGGCCTCTCCGGCCGGGTGATCGAGATCGGCGCGGGCAACGGCCTCAACTTCGCCCACTATCCGCGCACCGTCTCGGAGGTCGTCGCGATCGAACCCGAGCGGCTGCTGCGGCAGATGGCCGTCGAGGCGGCCCTGCGCGCGGACGTTCCCGTGGACGTGGTGCCGGGTTCGGCGGAGGCGCTGCCGGTCAAGAGCGAGGCGTTCGACGCGGCGGTCCTCTCGCTGGTGCTGTGCAGCGTGCGGGACGTGCCGCGGGCCCTCGGCGAGCTGCGGCGGGTGCTGCGGCCCGGCGGCGTGCTGCGCTACTTCGAGCACGGAGCGGGCGGCGGTGCGGTGATGCGCTTCACACAGCGCGCCCTGGACCGCACGGTGTGGCCTCCGCTCGGCGGCGGCTGCCACCTCTCCCGCGAGCCGGTCGCGGCCCTGCGCGACGCCGGGTTCGAGCTGGGCCCTCATCGGCCGCTGCTGATGCCGGAGAACGGACCGCGCCTGCCGACGTCGTACTGCGTGCTGGGCACCGCCTGGCGACCCGGCCCACAGGAGTAGTCACGCGTCGTGGAGCGGCCGCGCCGTGGTCCCCGTACGGGGCGGGGCGGCGGTCGGTGCCGGACGCCCGCAGCCGGGTGGCGACGAGCGCACCCCTTCGGTGACCCGGGATCTCCGGGCGACGGGCGCCCACGACGGGGGCGCCCGGTCGGGGCTCCACCGCTGGGTGGAGAATGCCCCCTACACCGGTGTCACAGGCACGACCTGCGGGGGAGACGCGCCTGGACCTCGGGTGGATACCGGGTGCTCTCGGCCCCCCACTAGGCTCGGCCGGGACACACCAGGAGACGAGGACGTGGGGACGTCCACGACGGAGGAGGCGGTCTTGTCCACTGCTGCTGCCGAGCATGCCCGTGGCCGCGCGGAAGCGGACGGGGTCGCCGCCCGTGCCAGGGGTCTGACAAAGGCGTACGGCTCGGGCGAGACGGCGGTGCTCGCCCTCGACGGGGTGGACGTGGACATCGCGCGCGGCCGCTTCACCGCGGTCATGGGCCCCTCGGGCTCGGGGAAGTCCACCCTGATGCACTGCCTGGCGGGGCTGGACACGGTCTCCTCCGGTCAGGTGTGGCTCGGCGACACCGAGATCACGGGTCTGAAGGACCGCGAGCTGACCCGGCTCCGCCGGGACCGGATCGGCTTCATGTTCCAGTCGTTCAACCTGATCCCGACGCTGAACGCGGCCGAGAACATCACGCTCCCCATGGACATCGCGGGTCAGAAGCCCGACCAGAAGTGGCTCGACCAGGTGATCGACACGCTCGGCCTGCGGGAGCGGCTCAAGCACCGGCCCTCGCAGCTGTCCGGCGGTCAGCAGCAGCGGGTGGCCTGCGCCCGGGCGCTCGCCTCGCGCCCCGAGCTGATCTTCGCCGACGAACCGACCGGCAACCTCGACTCCCGGGCGGGACTCGAGGTCCTGGGCTTTCTGCGCAGGGCCGTGGACGAGCTGGGGCAGACCGTGGTCATGGTCACCCACGACCCGGGCGCGGCGGCCCACTCCGACCTGGTGCTGTTCCTCGCGGACGGGCGGATCGTGGACCGGATGGAACGGCCGACGGCCGAGGCCGTGCTGGAGCGCATGAAGCGCTTCGACACCGTACGGGCGGCCGCCGGCGACGCGGCCCGGACCGAGGACTGAGACCGTGCTGAAGGCGACGCTGCGCAGCTTCCTCGCGCACAAGGGACGGCTGATGCTCTCGGCCCTGGCCGTCCTCCTGTCCGTGGCGTTCGTCGCGGGCAGCCTGATCTTCTCCGACACGGTCACCCGGACCTTCGACCGGCTGTTCGCCTCCACGGCGGCCGACGTCACCATCAGTCCCAGGCAGGACCTCACCTCGCGGGTCCCGTCCGGGGCGACCGCGACCCTCCCGGCCGCACTGGCCGACCGGGTCGCCGAGGTCGACGGCGTCGCGGCCACCCATGTGGACACCGTCGTCGAGAACATCACGGTCGTCGACCGCAAGAACGATCCGGTGGGTCCGACCACCGGCGCGCCCACCATCGCCAGGAACTGGTACGTCACCGACCGCAGCCCGGTGGAGCTGACCTCCGGGCACGCGCCGCGGGGTGCGGGCGAGGCGCTGCTGGACGCGGACACCGCACGGCACAAGCACGTACGGATCGGCGACACGCTGACGGTGCTCGCCCGGCCCGGCTCGTTCCCGGTGCGGGTCGTCGGGATCGCCACCTTCACCACCACCAATCCGGGCGCGGCCCTGGTCTTCCTGGACACCCCGACCGCCCAGACCAGGCTGCTGGGCGGGACCGGTCTGGCCACCGCCGTCTCGGTCGACGCGGCGCCCGGTGTCGACGACGCCCGGCTCAAGCAGCGCATCGCCGCGGAGCTCCACTCCTCCGCCTACGACCTGAAGACCGCGAGCGAACAGGCCAAGTCGGACACCGACCGGCTCGGCGCGTTCCTCGACGTGATCAAGTACGTGATGCTGGGCTTCGCCGGGATCGCCGTGCTCGTGGGTGTGTTCCTCATCGTCAACACGTTCTCCATGCTGATCGCCCAGCGCACCCGGGAACTGGGCCTGCTGCGCGCCCTGGGCGCCGACCGGCGCCAGGTGCGCCGCTCCGTGCTGACGGAGGCGCTGCTGCTCGGCCTGGTCGGCTCGACGCTCGGTCTCGCCGCCGGCATCGGGCTCGCGGCCGGGCTCATCCGGCTGATGAGCGCGTTCGGCATGAACATCAGGTCCACCGAGATGGTGATCGGCTGGGCGACTCCCGTCGCGGCGTACGTCGTCGGGGTCGGCGTCACCTTCGTCGCGGCCTACCTCCCGGCCCGCCGCGCGGCCGGCGTCTCCCCCATGGCGGCCCTGACGGACGCCGAGGTGGCCGGCGCGGGACGGCCGCTGAAGGTCCGCGCGGTGGCGGGCGGCGTCGTGGGCGCGCTGGGCCTGGCCGCGCTGGCGGGGTGCGCGGGGGCGACCAAGACCGCGTCGGCCGCCTCCTTCCTCGGGCTCGGCGTGGTCCTCACGCTCGTGGCGACCGTCATCGCGGGGCCGCTGCTGGTGCGGCCGGTGATCCGGGTGCTGGGCGGCGCCTTCCCCGCCCTGTTCGGCTCGATCGGACGCATGAGCCAGCGCAACGCCCTGCGCAACCCGCGCCGCACCGGCGCCACCGCCTCCGCCCTGATGGTGGGGCTGGCGCTGGTGGGCGGGATGTCGGTGGCGAGCGCGTCCATGTCGGCGTCCTTCGACCAGCAGATCGACAAGACGCTGGGCGCCGACTTCGTGGTGCAGAACACCAACTTCCAGCCGTTCCCCGAGGAGGTCACCGGGAAGATCCGAGCCACGGACGGCGTCGGCCTCGTCGTGCGCCAGCGGTTCGCCCCGGTCGCGGTGCGGCTGCCGGACGGCAAGCGCGTCGAGACGACCGCCGCGGGCTACGACCAGCCGCTCGACGACGTCGCCCACATCACCTATGCGCAGGGGGACACCGCCGCCGCACTCGCGGACGGGGCCCTCGCCATGGACGTGAAGTTCGCGAAGGAGCACGGCGTACGCGTCGGCAGCACCGTCCCCGTCCAGTTCCCGGCCGGGCGCCACACCGAGCTGAGGGTGCGTGCGCTGACCGACCAGGGCGGCTCGGGCGGCTACGGCATGCGGGGCGGGCTGTTCTTCGGGATGGCGACGCTGCAGAAGTCCCTGCCGACCGGGCAGGACTCGGCGTTGTACGTCAACGCCGCGCCCGGTACTCCGAAGGACCGGCTGCGCTCCCGCCTGGCGGCCACCCTGGACGCCTACCCCCAGGTACAGGTCCGCGACCAGGCCGACTACAAGAAGCTGGTGCACGACCAGATCGCGGTGCTGCTGTACCTGGTGTACGCGCTGCTCGGCCTGGCGATCGTCATCGCGGTGCTCGGTGTGGTCAACACCCTGGCGCTGTCGGTCGTCGAGCGCACCCGGGAGATCGGGCTGCTGCGCGCGATCGGCCTCGCCCGGCGGCAGCTGCGCCGCATGATCCGGCTGGAGTCGGTGGTGATCGCCGTGTTCGGCGCCGTCCTCGGGCTGGCGCTGGGGCTCGTGTGGGGCGTGTGCACCCAGCAGGTGCTGGCCCTGCAGGGGATGAAGGCGCTGGCGGTCCCGTGGGGGACCATGGTCGCGGTCGTGGTGGGCTCGGCGGTCGTGGGCGTGGTGGCGGCCCTGCTGCCGGCGTTGCGTGCGTCGCGCATGAATGTGCTGGCGGCGATCGCACACGAGTGATGGAATCGCGGCACGTGCTCAAGTCACTCACCTGTGGGGAGAGTTCATGCCGCGTCCGTTCCGTTTCGGCGTCAATCTGCTCGGCGCCGCACCGGCCGGGGAGTGGCGGGCCACCTGCCGCCGCGCCGAGGAGCTCGGCTACGACGTGATCCTGGTGCCCGACCATCTCGGCATGGTGGCGCCGTTCCCGGCGCTGGTCGCGGCCGCCGAGGCCACCGAGCGGCCGCGGCTGGGCACCTTCGTGCTCAACGCGGGCTTCTGGAACCCGGCCCTGTTGGCCCGCGAGGTGGCGGCCACCGACGCGCTCACGGGCGGCCGGCTGGAGCTGGGGCTCGGCACCGGCTACGTCCGGGCGGAGCACGACACGGCGGGTCTGCCGTTCGGCTCGCCGGGCGAGCGCGTGGACCATCTGCGCCGCACGGTCGAGGAACTGGACCGGCTGCTCGGCTCCCCGGAGTTCCGGCCGCGACCGGTGCAGAAGCCGCGGGTGCCGCTGCTGATCGGGGCGAACGGCGACCGGATGCTGGGGCTCACCGCCGAGCACGCCGACATCGCGGCGTTCACGGGGGCACGCACCGTGCCGGGGAGCCGCACGGGGCGGCTGGCACCGATCACGGCCGAGGAACTCGACGAGCGCGTGGCCCGGTACCGGGCACTCGCGGCGGGCCGTGCGGAGCCGGCCGAGCTGAACCTGCTCATCCAGCTGGTCGCGGTCACCGAGGACCGCGAGGGCGCGGTCCGGCCGCTGGCGGACCGCGTGCCGGGCCTGACCGTGGATCGGGCCCTGGCCCTGCCCATCGTCCTGGCGGGCACCGTGGAGCAGATCGCCGGGCAGGTGCGGGCGCAGCGCGAGCGGTACGGGTTCTCGTACCTGACCGTCCTGGAGCCGTTCATGGAGGCGTTCGCCCCGGTGATCGAGGCGCTGCGCGGCACGTAGCGGTCCGCAGTCCGCATGCCGGAACGGCGGGTCCGGTGCCGCCGCGCGTGATGGGATCGGTCCATGACCGATGTGCGGATACGGGCCGCTCGGCCCGAGGACCTCGACCGGGTGCTGGCCTTCTGGAAGGCGGCCGCCGAAGGCACCAGCATCAGCGACGACCGTGACGGCGTGGAGCGGCTCGTCGCCCGCGATCCCGAGGCGCTGCTCCTGGCCGAGCAGGGCGGCGCTCTGGTCGGCACGGTGATCGCGGGCTTCGACGGCTGGCGCTGCCATCTGTACCGGCTCGCGGTGCACCCGGAGCGGCGGCGCCAGGGCATCGGCTCGGCGCTGCTGGCCGCCGCGGAGGAGCGGTTCGTGCGGCTCGGGGGGCGCCGCGGCGACGCGATGGTGCTGCGGCGCAACGAAACGGCGCACCATGCGTGGCAGGCGGCGGGCTATGCGCCGCAGGAGCAGTGGCGACGCTGGGTGAAGCCGCTCACCACCTGAATCACTTTGCCGATCCTTTACCATGGAAGGGCCGGGTCGTCCCCACCATGGAAAGGTGTGAGCATCCTGAGCGTCCGCCGATGGGCGAGCGTCCCCGTGGCCGACATCGCGCGGTCCTCGCGTCCCTGCCCGACGATGGGACGGAGGTGACCCGATGACCGAAGTGCTCCTCCTGCTGGTCGCGGTCCTGCTCTCGCTCGCCTGCGGCGGCTTCGTCGCGGCGGAGTTCTCGCTCACCACGGTCGAGCGAAGCGAGCTGGAACGGGCCGCGCAGCGCGGTGAGCGCGGGGCGTCGGGCGCCCTCGAGGCGGTACGGAGCCTGACGTTCCAGCTCTCCGGCGCCCAGCTGGGGATCACGGTGACCAACCTGGTGGTCGGCATGCTCGCCGAGCCGTCGATCGCCAAGCTGATCGCCGGCCCGCTGGCGTCGCTGGGCCTGTCGTCCTCCGCGTCGACGTCCGTGGCCCTCGTCATCGGCACGGGCCTGTCGACCCTGTTCCTGATGGTGGTCGGCGAGCTGGTCCCGAAGAACTGGGCGATCTCCTCCCCGCTGGCCCTGGCCAAGCGGGTGGGCACGCCGCAGCGCCTGTTCAGCGCCGCGTTCCGCCCGTTCATCACGCATCTGAACAACACGGCCAACCGCGTCGTCCGCCGCTTCGGCCTCGAACCGGCCGAGGAGCTGGCCTCGGCCCGCGGCCCCCAGGAACTGGTGGCACTCGCCCGGCACTCGGCGAAGGCGGGCGCCCTCGAGGCGGACACCGCCGAACTGTTCGTGCGCACGCTCAACCTCGCCGATTTGACCGCGGAGAACGTGATGACCCCGCGCGTCCAGGTCGTGGCCCTGGACGTCCTGGCGACCTGCGAGGACGTGGCGAACGCGACGCGCGCGACGGGGCTGTCCCGCTTCCCCGTCTACCGGAGCAGCCTCGACTCGGTCGTCGGCATCGCACACATCAAGGACGTGGTGTCCGTGCCCGCCGAGGAGCGGCCGCACCGCTCGGTCACCCAGGTTCTGCGCGAACCGCTGTTCGTACCGGAGTCCCTCACCGTCGACCGGCTGCTGGACCGGCTCTCCGGCAGGAACACCATGGCCGTCGTCATCGACGAGTACGGCGGCACCGCCGGCGTGGCCACGCTGGAGGACATCGTCGAGGAGGTCGTCGGCGAGGTGCGCGACGAGCACGACCCGCACGAGACGCCCGACCTGGCCCCGGCCGGCACGGACGCCGCCGGCCGGACGCTGTACTCGGCCGACGGCTCCGCCCGCGTCGACCGGCTCGCACGCGTCGGGCTGCGGGTGCCCGAGGGGCCGTACGAGACGCTGGCGGGCGTCGTCGCCACGGAACTCGGCCGCATCCCCGCCGAGCGGGACACGGTCGAGGTCGCCGGCTGGCGCCTCGATGTGCTGGAGGTGTCGGGGCACCGGGCCGCGCGCGTCCTCCTGCACGCGCCGCCGGCCGGGGAGGAACGGGAGGAAGACGACCGGTGACCCTGGTGCAGCTGCTGATCGGTCTGCTGACGCTCGTCGCGAACGCCTTCTTCGTGGGCGCCGAGTTCGCGTTGATCTCGGTCCGCCGCAGCCAGATAGAGCCGCACGCCGAGGCGGGTGACCGGCGGGCGCGCCGAGTGCTGTGGGGCCTGGAACACGTCTCGGCGCTGCTGGCGGCGGCGCAGCTCGGCATCACCCTGTGCACCCTGGTCCTCGGTGTGGTCTCCGAACCCGCGATCGAGCACCTGCTGGAGCCGGTGTTCCACGCGGTGGGGGTCCCGGCGGGCGCGGGTCGCGTGGTGTCGTTCGTGATCGCGCTGACCCTGGCGACCTATCTGCACATGCTGCTCGGCGAGATGGTGCCGAAGAACGTGGCGCTCGCTGAGCCGGTGCGGCTGGCTCTGCTGCTGGGGCCGCCGCTGGTCGATCTGTCCCGTGCGCTGCGCCCGGTGATCTTCACCGTGAACGCGTTCGCGAACGGGCTGCTCGCGCTGTTGCGCGTGCAGACGAAGAACGCGGTCACGGCCACCTTCTCGGACGACGAGCTGGCACGCCTGGTCAAGGACTCCCTCGACGCGGGTCTGATCGACCACCGTGCCCGGGAGCGGCTGCACGACGCCCTGGAGCTGGGGCGGCGGCCCGTGCGCGACGTGGTGGTGCCGCTGGAACGCGTCGTCTACGCGCACGTCGGCATCACGCCGGAGCAGCTCGAACGGCTGTCGGCCGACTCCGGCTTCTCGCGCTTCCCCGTCGTCGACGAGGGCCGGCGGATCATCGGTTATCTGCATGTCAAGGACGCGCTGGACGCCTCCCCACGGGATGTGGCCTTCCGTGTGCCGGACATGCGGTCCATCGCACGGGTACGGGAGACCACCCCGCTGGACGACGTGCTCACGGCGATGCGCGGCAGCCGTACCCACCTGGCGGCGGTCCTGGGCGCGGACGGCAGGCTGGCGGGGCTGGTGACGATGGAGGACGTCCTCCGCGAGCTCTTCGGCCGGCCGGCCTGAGCCGGGCCCACGCGTCCGGCGGCCCACGCGGTCGGCCGGCCCCTGCGCCCCGCCCGCCACTCCTGCCGGGCGATCACCACCGGCCGGCGCGTACCCGCGGGGTGGCGCGGGCCGGGCGCGGTGTGCGTGCCCGGCCGGGCGACGGCCGTGCGACCGACCGACGGGCGACCGACGGGCGACCGACCGACGGGTATGCCCCGCGGGATACCATCGACGACGCCATGCAGACGAACCCCACCCACGCCAGCCTGGTCGCGGTCGGCGACTCCTTCACCGAGGGCATGTCGGACGTGATGCCCGACGGCTCGTACCGCGGCTGGGCCGATGTCCTCGCGAGCCGGATGGCGTTGCGGACACCCGGATTCCGGTACGCCAACCTTGCCGTACGGGGCAAGCTGATCGCGCAGATCGTCGACGAGCAGGTGGGTCCCGCCGCCGCGATGGGAGCCGACGTGATCACGCTGGTCGGCGGACTCAACGACACGCTGCGGCCCAGGTGCGACATGGGGCGCGTGCGGGACCTGCTGACCGAGGCCGTGGAGCGCTTGGCCCCGTCGTGCAGACAGCTCGTGCTGATGCGCAGCCCCGGCCGTCAGGGCCCGGTCCTCGAACGCTTCCGGCCCCGCATGGAGGAGTTGTTCGCCTGCGTCGACGAGCTGGCCGCGCGGCACCGCGCCCTCGTGGTCGACCTGTACGGAGCACCGTCCCTGGCCGACCCGCGTCTGTGGGACGTCGACCGGCTGCATCTGACGGCCGACGGACACCGCCGGGTGGCGGAGGCCGTATGGCAGGCGCTCGGCTACGAGGCGGAGGACACGGACTGGCGGACGCCACCGCCGCCGACCGCGCCGCCGGGCTGGCTCGCCCGCCGGACCGCGGACGTCCGCTTCACCCACCGGCATCTGCTGCCCTGGATAGGACGGCGGCTGACCGGCCGCTCCTCGGGCGACGGCCGCGCAGGTGCCCAGTTCAGCGCTGAGCTGGGACGAGCCTTCTGGGTCACCCCTGTGGACCACACGAACCCCGGCCCTGTGACGGACTGGCGACAGGTGGGGCCCTGACCCGGAGTCTCGTCCCGATCCCATGCACCGATCGAGAGAATCCCCGCGGAGCCCGCTGGGCCGACGATGCCGAAGGCGCGGCCCGTCCGGCGGCGCTGCTCGACATCCTGATCAGCGCGGCGGAGAGGCGTCCGTCCCACAGGAGGCAGTCATGAACGAACGCGAGGTCCTGCTCGACCGACTCGCGCAGGGGCCGCGCCCGATGTCAGAGGGCATCGAGTGGTTCAACCCTGCAGTTCGGCCCATGCCGTCCGGGCCCGTTGATGCATGATGGCGACATGACCCATGGCGACCAGCGCTTCCACGTCATCGTGCTGTCCAACTTCGCGAAGGGCTTCGACAAGTACGCGTTCGCTTACGGTAAGGCGGGGATTCCGGAGAGCACCTATCCCGACCGGTTCCACCTGCTGACCCGTGCGGAGTTGGGAATCGGCATCGGCAAGGCGCGACGCCTGCTGGATCGTCTGGCCGTTCCGGGCGACCGGCTGCTGGTGCTGGAAACCACGGTGGACCCCGACAAGCTGGTGCCCAACGTGTCGACCGGCCTCGGCATGGAACTGCACGAGGCTCGTATCCGGTTGTCAGCAGTCCACGAGCTCGACCAAGCGGGCGACGAGTTCACTCTGCGCCCGACGACCGTCGAGGATGCGATGGCGGCCTCCCTGCACCTGCACGGATCGGCACAGCGTCGCTATGCCGACACGCGACCGCGCTCGGTGTCGCTTCTGCCGGTCGCCTCCGCCTGCCAAGCCCGGTGTTCGTTCTGCTTCTCCTCGGCTTCGATCTCCAGCGACCAGGCACCGGCACCGGTCCCGTGGGACGCGGTCGCCCAGTGGCTGGAGCGCGCCCGTGCGGCGGGTGCCGAGCGTGCAGTGATCACCGGCGGCGGGGAGCCCACGCTCATACCGTTCGAACAGCAGCTGCGACTGGTGTCCGCCTGCTCGGCGGCCTTCCCGAAGGTCGTCCTGATCACCAACGCGCACAATCTGGCGAGGGGCCGGCACACTGATCGGGCCGACCGCCTCACAGCCCTGAGCGCCGCAGGCCTGAGCGTGCTGGCGGTCTCCCGGCACCATCAGGACGACGCCGTCAGCGAGCGGCTGATGATGCTGCGGACGCCGGTGAGCTCTGTGATCGACACCTGGCGCGTGGCACGTGACCGCTGGCCGAGGCTGCGGATGAGGCTGATCTGTGTGCTCCAGCGCGGCGGCGTCGCCGACTCGGCCGAGGTCGCCGAGTACCTTTCGTGGGCCGCGGCGCTCGGTGTCGAGGAAGTCTGCTTCAAAGAACTCTACGTATCCACCAGCACTGAGTCGCTCTACTTCGACCGCGCCGCCAACGTCTGGAGCCGCGAGCGCCAGGTGTCGCTGTCCATCGTCACCCGGTTCGCCGAGCAGCACGGCTTCGAACTGGCGAGCCGCCTGCCCTGGGGGGCGCCGGTCTACCACGGCAGCTGGGACGGACGGCCGATGCGGATCGCCGCTTACACCGAACCCAGCGTGCTCTGGGAACGCACCAGCGGGATCGCCCGCAGCTGGAACGTCATGGCCGACGGACGCTGTTACGCCTCCCTGGAAGACCGGGCCAGCGAGATCGTGCCGGAAGGCGCGGTGGCATGAGGTTCAAGGAGTTCCAGGAATTCCGGCAACGGCGACTCAGTGCTTCCTCGTCGCTCCTGGACGCCGCCGAGACCAACGTGTACCGGGCGCTTGCTCCGATGCGACCGGAACCGCCGACCGATATGAGTACGGTGCACCGGTGCGATCTCGCCCGAGCCTGGCTGCGGCGCTTCGAGCTGCCGGAAGAGTGGTCCGGCCGCGCCATGGTCTGTCGGGGGGTCCGGCACGGGCTCGGTGTGGTGTTCCACCGGCTGCGCGCCGTGCACGCGCGGTTGTGGCTGCCCAGCGACGTGTACCCGGTTTACCTCGAGCTGGCCCGCGCCGCGGGCCTGGCGCCCGCGTCCTACCCGACGCTGCCGGCGCCGGCCCTGCCGAGTTCACCGGCGGACCACCGGCCCGAATATCTGCTGCTCGCCAATCCCAGCAAGCCGCTCGGCCGGTACCTGTCCGACGCCGAGTGCGCCGCGGTGATTTCGTGGTTGCGGGAATCACCACGCCGCCGCCTGCTGATCGACAGCGTCTACGACCTGGGAGCCCCGTTCGCTGCCGGCACACGGCGATTGCTGGACACCGGTTGTGCGGTCCTGCTGCATTCGGTCACCAAGGGATGGCTGTGGCCACGCACGTTCGGCGTGGTCCTGCTGGGTCCGGCGCACGCCGAATCGGCCGAAGCGTTCCGGGCGGATCCGCCGACGCCGGCACAGCTGCGGCTCGCCGACCGCCTGCTGACCGAGCACGGCGACGTGCCACGGCAGGTCGTCGACGAACTGGCCGCGCGGGCTGAGCGGTTGTTCGAACGGTTGCCGGACGAGGTGCTCGGGGCGATTCCCACGGCGAGCCGAACGTGTCCCGGCAACTATTTCTTCCCGGTTGACATCCCGGTGGAGACGCTCCGGCGTGAGTACGGCGTGCTCGCCATGCCGGCCAGCGTGTTCGGGGAGAGCAGTTGGTCCGGCTCCGTCCTGACCAGCCTTGCCGACGCTTTCGGCCCGACGCCGGCGGTGGCGCGATGAAGCCACTGGAGGACCTGGCCGTATACGACGATGCGGACTTCTACGATCAGGAGTTCACCGCACGCACCCACGACATCCCGTTCTTCCTCGGCCAAGCGGTCCGTGCGGGCGGTCCGGTCCTGGAGGTGGCCTGCGGAACCGGGCGCATCACCCTGCCGATCGCGCGGGCGGGTGTCGAGGTCACAGGGCTGGACATCATGCCCTCGATGCTTGCGCGTGCCCGTCAGCGGGCCGAGGACGAGCGACTGCCGGTCGAGTGGCTGGAACAGGACTGCCGAGACATCCGCTCCGACAGGCGCTTCGCCCTGGTGTTCTCGGCAACCAACGCGATGCAGCACCTGCACGACCTGGATTCCGTGGTCGCGTTCCTCGCCTCGGCGCGCAACGTGCTGCGTCCGGGCGGGACCCTGATCCTGGACGTGTTCAACCCCGACATCGCCAAGCTGTGCCGGCGCCCCGAGTCGCCCTACCACCACAAGTCGGTCGTGGACCGGGACGGGGCGAGGCTCGACGTGCAAGCGACGACCAGCTACGACGCGGCCGCCCAAGTACTGCGCTTCACGCTGGACTACCTGCGCGGCGGCGTGTGCGTGCGGACCAAGAAAGTCAGCATGCGCTGCTTCTTTCCCGAGGAACTCTTGGCGCTCTGCCGGCTGGCCGGTCTCGACGTCACGCAGCGCTACGGGGACTACGATCGATCCCCGTTCACGAGCACCTCGCCCAAGCAGCTCCTGTTCTGCCGCTCCCAGACCGCCGACGGCCAGACCGGCGATCCGCCGTCGGCACCGGTCATACGTTCGAGCTGAGCCGGCACCGCCTTCCGGGCAACATGCCCGTTCGGAGGCCGCACGAGCGATGACTCTCCCTGTCGCCCCCGCTCGGCGCGACCTCCTGCGCCGCGCTTGCCGCAGACAGCAGGGTGCTGAGCTGGGCAAAGCCTTTGGGATCACCCCTGCGGACCACACAAACCCCGACCCTGTGACCGACTGCGCCAGGTGAGGCCCTGACCCGGAGCCTCCTCAAACGCCCTTCAGGACACGGTCAAGTGCCGCCCGGCCCACAGGTCCCCAGTTCGGCTTGCCGCCGGGAAGACCCCGATCTCCGTTCTGCCCCATGAGCATCAGGAAGAGGCTCTTCATGACGGCCAGCCCGCGGGCACGACGGATGGCCGCCTCGTCCGCATGCGCATACATGTCGAAGAACCGTGAGGCCGTGCCCGCGGGGAGCAGCACCCACGCGGCGGCGAGGTCCCACGCCGGATCGCCGGCAAACATGTCACCGAAGTCGACGATGCCCGAGAGCGTTCCGTCCGAGACGACGACGTTCGCGGGATGGAGGTCGCCGTGCACCCACACCGGCGGGCCGTCCCACGCCTGGGCCGCAACGGCGTCGTCCCAGACGGCCCGGACGTCGGCAGCGACGTCATCGGTGGCAACGGCCTTGAAAAAGTTCTCGAAGCCGTCCGCGCAGTTCCTGGGATGGGCACCACGGTCCGTAGCGATCGGAGCGTCGGCGGGCGCCTCCACATGGAGCGCCCGGAGGAAGCCCGCCAGCGTGTCGGCCGCGTGGGCGCCGCGGCTGATCGAACCGTGGTCCAGCGGCTCGCCGGGAACCCACGTCATCACGGTCCAGTGCTTGGGGAAGCGCTCGGACGGTTCGCCGAACCGCACCGGAGTCGGCACCGGGAGCGGAAGGCGCGGAGCCAGCACGGGTAGCCACCGCCGCTCCTTGAGCTGAAGCTCAGGGGTGGGGTCCATGCGCTGCACGCGCACCGCCAGCTCGTCCCCGAGACGCCACATCTGGTTGCCCCAACCGCCCGCCACCTCGCGGATGACCAGTCCTGCAAGGTCTGGATGCTGCTCACGCAGCAGGTCGCGAACCAGGTCTGCGGTGATCTCGATCTCGGCGTCGGTCATGCGAAGTCACAGTACTGAGGCGGCAGGCGGAGCGGCTCTCTCTACGGAACATCGCGCTTGATGCCTCTGACATCACCGATTCGGTTCCAGAGAGCTACCGATCAGAGGCTATGGGACGGACCGGCCCCGACACACCCGCGTCGCCGAGATGGACCAGCAGGTCGCCGACAACCTCGAACACGTGATCGGCGAGGTGGAGGCCGAGAACCGCGAGCTCAGAGAGGCCCTGGCCCTTGGCGAACGACGCACTGACGACATCCGGGTGTCGGCGTACGCAGCAATGTACTCAGGAGGGTAGGCGTGAACGTGCTCAGCGTCAGGCTGCTTCCGCCGGGTTCGCCTTGGGCAGCAGGCCCCTGTTGCCCGCGGTGTCACGACTCGGGCTCAGGGCGAGGTCCGGAAGGTACGGCCTGGTCGCGGCGTTGCAGGACGTAGAGGTCCGAGCTATCGGGGTCGCCGATGTAGACGAACAGCTTCGGGTGCTCGGAAGTGCCGAACACCCGCCAGGTGTCCAGGCGGCAGTCGCCGACGAACACGGCCACCTCCTGGGACCAGGGACCTGCACCCGGGTCGTACTTCCAGGTCCCGGTGCCGGTGCATTTGTGCACGACGGTTTCGAAGGAGTCGTCGAGCTCGAACGTCTCAACGCGGGTCGCGGTGGCCTTGCCGCCCGCCGTGAGGGTGAGCGTGCCGCCCTTTCCGTCGGACCACGTCCCGCTCACCCCTTCCGCGCCCAGCCGCGGAGGCTCGTACCCGATTCCGGCCCACAGGCTGATCCCGAGCAGGCCTGCGATGGTGACAGCGAGTGCTCCGTACGACGCCACCCGCCCGAACATCGCACCGCCGGAGAGCCACGGGCGGTCCGGGAGCAGCAGCCTGCGGGCGACCAGCGCCGTGGTGGCGAGCGCGACCGTCACCGCGAGCCATCCGCCGAGGCCCGCCAGGACATCGGCATCCCCGATCACCGCTGCGGCCAGGATCGTTGGGGCAGTTCCGGCGGCCGCCAGCGCCGGAACCCACCACCACGCCTCGCGCCCGGAGAATCGGCGGCCGAACCATCCGGTCATGACCAGCAGCGGCATCACCACGCCGATCGAGAGCACGGCGGCGACAACGGCTCCGGCCGCCGCCGCGAACGGCGCCATCAGGATCAGGAAGAGGACCCCCAACGCGTTGTAGGGAAGATCATCCGGTCTCTCCTGGGTCTGTCCCCATACGAGGAGCGCGATCGCCCCGATCACCGCCTCGACGGACAGCACCGACATCGCAGCCGTCAGCACCGCGCCGAACCGGTCCCGCACGCGCGCCTGCCGTTGCACCGGCGCCCGCATTTTTGAACGCATTCAAATCCCCTCCTGTCGCCCATCCTCCTCCACGGGGACGAGCCCTGTCGTGGGATCCCCGGCGAGCGGTCCAGCACAAGAACTCGATCCGTGGGCAGTCAGCCCTCCACAGGAAGAACCCGGTACAGGACCGCTCCGGCCGGACACGACCGACGGCTGCCACCCTCGAGAAGGGACATGCACGCTCAGGGGTGCGACGGGGACGGCACAGGGACCGCACTCCGCCCGCGCTGAGAGCCGATCGCCTCGGCAGCACGACGCTCAGGGACCCGCCGCATAGGGGCGGCAGACGCCCGGAGGGGCCGTCGCAGACGGGGGCCGCCGCCGGGCCCCTGTCGTGACGCGGGTCTCGTAGCTTCCGCCGGATCGCCCCATGGCGCTGGCCTGCACGATTCGCCAGTAGAATCCGTACACGTGACTGCTGCGCCCGCAAAGCCCCGTATCCCGAACGTCCTCGCCGGACGCTACGCCTCCGCCGAGCTCGCCACGCTCTGGTCCCCGGAGCAGAAGGTGAGGCTGGAGCGGCAGCTCTGGCTCGCCGTGCTGCGGGCCCAGAAGGACCTGGGGATCGAGGTCCCGGACGCGGCGATCGCCGACTACGAGCGCGTCCTCGACCGGGTCGACCTCGCCTCCATCGCCGAGCGCGAGAAGGTCACCCGGCACGATGTGAAGGCACGGATCGAGGAGTTCAACGACCTCGCCGGGCACGAGCACGTGCACAAGGGCATGACCTCCCGCGATCTGACGGAGAACGTCGAACAGCTGCAGATCCGGCTCTCGCTGCAGCTGATGCGCGACCGTACGGTGGCCGTGCTGGCGCGCCTCGGAAAGCTCGCCGGCGAGTACGGCGAGCTGGTCATGGCCGGCCGTTCCCACAACGTGGCCGCGCAGGCCACCACCCTCGGCAAGCGTTTCGCGACCGCAGCGGACGAGTTGTTCGTCGCCCTCGCCCGGGTCGAGGAGCTGCTGGGCCGGTATCCGCTGCGCGGCATCAAGGGCCCGATGGGCACGGCGCAGGACATGCTCGACCTGCTGGGCGGGGACGCCGGCAGGCTCGCGGAGCTCGAGCGGCGGATCGCCGGGCACCTGGGCTTCTCGCACGCCTTCACGTCGGTCGGCCAGGTCTACCCGCGCTCGCTCGACTACGAGGTCGTCACCGCACTGGTGCAGCTGGCGGCCGCGCCGTCGTCGCTGGCGAAGACGATCCGGCTGATGGCCGGGCACGAGCTGGTGACCGAGGGTTTCAAGCCCGGTCAGGTCGGCTCGTCGGCGATGCCCCACAAGATGAACACTCGCTCCTGCGAGCGCGTCAACGGCCTGATGGTGATCCTCCGCGGCTACGCGTCGATGACCGGCGAGCTGGCGGGCGACCAGTGGAACGAGGGCGACGTGTCCTGCTCGGTGGTGCGCCGCGTCGCGCTGCCGGACGCCTTCTTCGCGCTGGACGGCCTGCTGGAGACGTTCCTGACGGTGCTCGACGAGTTCGGCGCCTTCCCCGCCGTGGTCGCCCGTGAGCTCGACCGCTATCTGCCGTTCCTGGCCACGACCAAGGTGCTGATGGCCTCGGTGCGTGCGGGCGTCGGCCGCGAGGTGGCCCACGAGGCGATCAAGGAGAACGCGGTCGCCTGCGCCCTCGCGATGCGCGAGCAGGGAGCCGAGCGCAACGAACTGCTGGACCGGCTGGCCGCCGACGAGCGCATCCCGCTCGACCGCGCCGGACTGGACGAGCTGATGGCGGACAAGCTCTCCTTCACGGGCGCCGCGGCCGACCAGGTGGCCTCGGTCGTCGGTCGGGTCGAGGAGATCGTGAAGCGGTACCCGGAGGCCGCCGGCTACACCCCTGGGGCGATCCTCTGACCCGGTTCACCCCGGCGGAGCCGGAGGCCGCCCGCGGCCGTCTGCTACCGGACGTGGTCGCGGACGGCCTCACCCTGCTCTTCTGCGCCGGTCCGGGGCCTGCGGCCTCTCCGCGCCCCGGACGCCGTCGGCCTCGACGATGACCACGACGGCCAGGAGGTGAGGGCCGCATCCGCAGCCCCGGGCCGGTCGTCGCACTCCGGGAAGACGCCGGGAAGGATCCGCCGAACCGGGAGATCAGCGTCTCCAGCCGCTGGACGTACCCGGGCGGCCCTTCGTCTCCGTCCACGTCGAACTCGAACTCCAGCTCTTCAAGAAGACATCGGAGCCACTCGCGGTTCATCGGAGTGATCGGCTCCTCCCAGTCCCCCTCGTCGTCCGGGTCGGTGACCGCATCGCCGGGATCGTCCTGCGGCAGATCAGGATGGGAGTCGAGGTAACGCTCGAGCCAGGGTATCGCGACGGCGCCGACCTGCTGCCGGCTCCAGGTTTCCCAGGCGTCTTCGTCCAGCGTTGCCCCCGGCCCCACGAAGAAGGCGATCGGGGTGCGCCGGTGGATCTCGAGCACCCACCGCTCCACCTCGGCGCCGAACGCCGCAGCCGCCTCCTCGGTGACGGGGTGCTCGCCGCCGCCCCAGCCGTGCGCGACCGTGAAGTCGTAGACGTCACCCGGCGATTCGCAGGAGAACAGCCCGTCGTCGCCGTGGAAGAAGCCGTGGATCGGCTCAGGGCAGGAGCGGGCGACCAGCGCGAGGTCCGCCTCGGAGACCGGCTCGCGGAACGCGATCCAGGCCCCGTCCGCCTTGCCGAAGGTGTCCGGGTCCAGTGGACCGTGGTTGAGATACACGAACGGGAAATCCGACATCTGTCACCGCTTTCGTGAATGGCCGTATCGGGGTTGCGTGGGACGGCCGCGACGACGGCCGAGGAGTTCGGGTGGCTGCGAAAGCCGCGGCGGCGTGGCCGTCATGGCGGGTCCTCGTCCGTGACGGCCGCGAGAAGGCGTATCTCGTCCGTCTCGTCCCGCTCGGCCACGCCGAGGGCCACCCACCGTCCGGCGCCGTCCACCTGCCACAGGCACAGCTGGTGCACCAGGACGCCGAGCGTCGCCCAGGGCTCCGGGATCTCCTCGCCCCGCGCGAGACGCACGCCGGCGGTCAGCGGCCCCCAGAACCGGCCCTGCCCCCACCGGTCGTCCAGCCGCCGGGCTATCGCCTCCTTCCAGGCGTCGAAGTCCTCCGCCGTCCGCTCCCGCTCACCACCGTCTCCCGTCCGGAGACCGACACTCGTCCGTAACGCGACGACATGGAACCGGGGTCCGCCGAAGCCCGCGTCCGACCCGCCGCACCGCGCGGGGAACTCCCGCGCGCACAGCAGGTCGATGGCGGCCAGGTCCTGGTCGATGGTCATGGCTCCAGTAGACCAGCGCCCACTGACATCTGGCGGGGCCTCAGCCGTCTCGCGGCCCCAGGGGTCCCGGCGCCGGTCCGCACGCCGGGGAGCCCGGCTCTCGCGGGGGTGCACCGGGCCGGGTACGATCCGCCCCACACGCGCACGAGCTGGGAGGACTTACGTTGGGGCGGCTGACCGGCGGGGATCCCTCTCTGCTGCGGCGGATCAACTCCGCGGTGGTGCTGCACGCGCTGCGCGCCACGGACTGCGCGACCCTCACCGAGATCACCGGGGTGACCGGGTTGTCCCGGCCGACCGTCGAGGGTGTGGTCGAGGGGCTGATCGAGGCCGGGCTGGTGGTCGAGAAGGCGGCCGAGGAGGGCGCCGCGCGACGCCAGGGCCGCCCCGCGCGCAGGTTCCGGTTCCGGGCGGAGGCGGGTCATCTGCTGGGCCTGGACGTGGGGGCCCACCGGGTGACGGCGCTCCTCGCCGACCTCGACGGCCGGGAACTGGGCACGCTGTCCAGGGAGGTGGCCGAGACGGCGTCGGCGGACGAGCGTCTGGAGCGGCTGCGGGGCACGGTCGCCGAGTTGCTGCGCCGGGCGGGCGTGGCCCGCGGTTCGCTGCGCGCGGTCGGTGTGGGCAGCCCCGGGATCGTGGAGGCGGACGGCACCGTGCGCCTGGGGACCGCCCTGCCCGACTGGACCGGTCTGCGGCTGGGTGAACGCCTCAGTCGCTCCTTCAGGTGCCCGGTGCTGGTCGAGAACGACGCCAACGCGGCGGCGGTGGCCGAGCACTGGAAGGGTGCCGCCGTCGAGTCCGACGACGTGGTGTTCGTGCTGGCCGGGCTGAGCCCCGGCGCGGGGTCGCTGATCGGGGGGCGGCTGCACCGCGGCTACGGCGGGGCGGCCGGGGAGATCGGGGCGCTGCACCTGCTGGGCCGCGAGGCGAGTCCGGAGACGCTGCTGTCGACGACGGACGAGCCGCTGCAGCCGCTGGACGAGCAGCAGGTCGCCGACGTGTTCGCGCTCGCCCGGGACGGCGACCAGCGTGCCCGCGCCGCCGTGGAGCGTTTCATCCAGCGGCTCGTGCACGACGTGGCGGCACTCGTCCTCGCCCTCGACCCCGAAGTGGTCGTCATCGGCGGCTGGGCGACGGGCCTGGACGGCGTACTGGACCCGCTGCGCCGGGAGCTGGCCCGCTATTGTCTGCGCCCGCCGAAGGTGGCGCTGTCCCGGCTGGGTGAGGCCGCGGTGGCGACGGGGGCGCTGCGGCTGGCGCTGGACCACGTGGAGGAGCAACTGTTCGCGGTGGAGGGCACGGTGACGGGACGGCGCTGATCGCGGCGCACCGGGGTGTCCGGTCGCCGACGCGTCGGCGCGCCGGGGTCCCGCGGCGCGCCCGGGCAACCCGCCCCGATGAAGTCGTGCGCCCTCACGACGTGCCGCGGTGTCCGGCGCGCGACGGTCAGGAGGCGCGGCGCTCCGGGTCGTGGTGGATCTCGACGCCCCCCGCGTCGCCGAAGGTGAGGCGGCATGTGTCCGCGCGGTACGTCGCGACGGAGACGGCCGCCGTACGGCCCTCGGCGTAGTAGCGGGTGGTGACGACGAGGACGGGCGCGCCGGGCAGCCGGTCGAGTTCCTTGGCGTCCTCGGCGCTGGCCGAACCCAGCTCGACGGCCTGGTCACGGCCCTCGAGGTGCAGATGCTGGAGCTCGCGCAGCACGGCACCCGCGCGTGCCGCACCGGAGGGCGCGTCGATGGCGGACAGGTCGGGCACCGAGACGTCCGGGACGTAGAGCAGCTCGGCGGCGACGGGCTGGCCGTGTGTCACACGGGAGCGGCGCACGGTCTGCACCTGCTCGTCCCTGCCGGTCTCCAGGAGGCCGGCCACCGCGCCGGGCGGGACCGCGACCGTGCAGTCCACGGGCCGCCAGGCGTCGTCGGCACCCGGCCAGGCGTGCTGCTCGGAGCCGACGGCCACCCCCACGCGCGGCGGGGCGACGGTCGTCCCGACGCCGCGGCGGCGGTGCAGCCGGCCTTCGAGCTCGAGCTGTTCGAGGGCTTGGCGGAGCGTGGCGCGGGCGACGCCGAAACGGGCCGCGAGTTCCCGCTCGTTCGGCAGGATCTGCCCTACGGAGAACTCGGAGTCGAGTGCTTCGGTGAGCACGGTCTTGAGGTGCCAGTACTTGGGCTCCGGCACCGATTCCAGCTGCGTGGTCCCCACCCTGTCCTCCGCAATCGCCGTGGCCCGGCGGCGTTTTAGCGCCCTTGTTTATTAAAGGTTGTTGCACTTCTCTGCGACCATAGGGCGGCACCCCCCCTTGGTCAAGACCAATCCTCGATCGCTTGCCGGCGGCGCGGCGCCACTCGGGGCTACCCGTCAGTAGCAGTTGCTGACAAGCTGTCTACGCACGTTTGCCGGTGTGTCTCCAGACGAGGAGCAGCAGCATGGCCGCCACGGTCTCCTTCAGCGTCCCCTCTCCGCACGGCCCGCGGACCGTGACCGTCTCCTACGCGCGCGTGGGTACCGGGGAGCCGCTGCTCCTGCTGCACGGCATAGGCCATCACCGGCAGGCGTGGGACCCGGTGGTGGACATCCTGGCGACCGAGCGCGACGTGATCGCGGTCGACCTTCCGGGCTTCGGCGCGTCCCCGGCCCTCCCGGACGGACTCTCCTACGACCTGTCGACCGTGGTGCCCGCCCTCGGTTCGCTGTGCCGAGCGCTGGAGATCGACCGGCCGCATGTGGCGGGCAACTCCCTGGGAGGTCTGCTGGCCCTCGAACTCGGGCGCCAGAAGCTCGTACGGTCCGTCACCGCGCTCTCCCCCGCCGGATTCTGGACCCCGGCCGAGCGGCGGTACGCGTTCACGGTGCTCCTCGCGATGCGGCACGCCGCGCGCAGGATGCCCCTGCCGGTGGTGGAGCGGCTGTCACGCACCGCGGCCGGGCGCACGGTGCTCACGAGCACCATCTATGCCCGCCCGCACCGCCGCTCACCGGAGGCCGTCGTCGCCGAGACGCTCGCGCTGGCGCGCGCCGAGGGGTTCGCCGAGACCCTTCGGGCGGGCACGTCCGTCCGGTTCACCGAGGACGTGCCCGGGCTGCCCGTCACCGTGGCGTGGGGCACCAGGGACCGGCTCCTGGTGCGCCGTCAGGGTGTCCGTGCCAAGCAGATCATCCCCAAGGCCCGGCTGGTGCGCCTGCCGGGCTGCGGACACGTCCCGATGAACGACGACCCCGCGCTGGTCGCGCGGGTCGTTCTGGACGGCAGCCGCTGAGCGTCCGCGGGACGGTGCGCCCGGCTACACGCTCGGCGTGGTTCCCGTGTGCCCGCGGTCAGTTGTTCACTTGTGGTTTGCGTGTGCGCTGCGGCGCACCAGTAGGTGTGGCAGTGCCCATCGGCCGGAACACGTCTCTGGAGGCGCATCCATGTCACACCGTCCCTTCCCCGGCCGCCGCAGCGTCCTGCGCGGCTCGCTGGCCGCGTCGGCGGCCCTGACCCTGCCCACCGCGCTCGGTGCGGCGCCGGCGTTCGCCCTGTCCGGACGGCCGAAGGCCGGATGGGGGGTGCAGGCCGGAGACGTGAGCGCCCACTCCGGTCTCGTGTGGGTGCGCTCCGACCGCCCGGCCCGCATGATCGTCGAGACCGCCGCGACGGAGTCGTTCGGCAGCCCGCGCAGATGGCAGGGCCCGCTGATCGGCGCGGACACGGACTTCACGGGCACCACGCGACTGCACGGGCTGCCGGCGGGCGAGCAGATCCACTACCGGGTGCTCCTGGCCGACCCGGACGACCCGCGGCGCACCGGTGAGCCCGTGCAGGGCACCTTCCGCACGACGCCGCTCGGACGGCGCCGCGGAGTGCGCTTCCTGTGGTCCGGCGACCTGGCGGGCCAGGGCTGGGGCATCAACCCGGACCTCGGCGGCTACCGGATCTACCGGGCGATGGCACGGCTCGACCCGGACTTCTTCCTCCACAGCGGCGACAACGTCTACGCCGACGGGCCGATCTCCCCGACCCAGGCCCTGCCCGACGGCGGCACCTGGCGGAACATCACCACCGAGGAGAAGTCCAAGGTCGCCGAGACCCTGGCCGAGTACCGCGGCAACTTCCGCTACAACCTGCTGGACGACAACCTCAGGCGGTTCAACGCCCAGGTGCCGTCGATCATCCAGTGGGACGACCACGAGGTGCGCAACAACTGGTACCCGGGCGAGGTCATCGCCTCTTCGGACACCCGCTACACCGAGAAGAGCATCGATGTGCTCGCGGCCCGGGCCCGGCGCGCGTTCAGCGAGTACGTCCCGATCCCGACGCTGCGGCCGGGCGACCGCGAGGGCCGGGTGTACCGGGTCGTGCGGCACGGTCCGCTGCTGGACGTCTTCGTCCTGGACATGCGCACCTACCGCAACGCCAACTCGCCCGACGACCAGACCGTCGACCCGCAGGGCATCCTGGGCGCCGAGCAACTGGAGTGGCTCAAGCGGGAGCTGGTGCGCTCGCGTGCCGTGTGGAAGGTGATCGCCGCCGACATGCCGCTCGGGCTGGTCGTACCGGACACCACGGAGAACAAGCCGCACATCGAGGCGGTGGCGCAGGGCGATCCGGGCGCGCCGCTCGGGCGGGAGCTGCAGATCGCGGAACTGCTCCGGTTCATCAAGCACCGGAGGATCACGGGGACGGTGTGGCTGACGGCCGACGTGCACTACACCTCGGCACAGCACTACCAGCCCTCGCGCGCCGCCTTCACCGACTTCGAACCGTTCTGGGAGTTCGTCTCGGGGCCGCTGAACGCCGGCGCGTTCCCGGCGAACACGCTCGACGGCACCTTCGGTCCGGAGCGCGTCTTCGTGAAGGCACCGACCGCGTCGAACGTGTCGCCCGCAGGCGGCTACCAGTTCTTCGGCCAGGTCGACATCGACGGGGACAGCGGGGAACTGACGGTCCGGCTCCGCGAACAGGACGGGACCGTGCTGTTCACACAGGTGCTCCAGCCGGGGCGCGTGGGCCAGTGACCGGCCCGGAAGGACCGCCGGCCTGAGGGCGGGGCCGGCCTGAGGGCGTGGCCGACCGGACGGCCGGGGCCCGGCCGCGTCCGCGCCGGTCGCCCGGGCCGCCGCCGGCTCGCGTACCCTCGAACACCACTCCGCGCACCGGAGTCATCCCCCGGTGCGCGGCGTTCCGCCTGCCGGAGCCGGAGCGCCGGGCGGGCCCGCAGTCCCGGTGTTCGCCAAGAGAACAACAAAAGGGGCAGAACGACACTTAACCGATCGGTCACAAAGCGTTTGTGATCACGCAACACCCTTCCTTCACAGTGATTGCATGACTCCAGACGTATCTGATGTGACGAGGACCAGGCACGGCCGCCCGGTGCACCACTGGCGACGGGACGTGGTCGAACTCGCCGCGCTCTTCACGGCGGTCGCGGTGGCGGACGTGACGGCCAATCTGATCGGGCACGGACCCGACGGCCCCGCGCTGCTGGTGCTGTCCGCGGCGGTGCTGGCCGCGACGGCCGGCTTCCACATCTGGTGGGCACGCCGCCACGGTCACGCACCGCCCACGAGCCATACCGGCGCCCGGCCGCTCACCGAGGGGCAGCAGGCCGGGCCGTCCGACACCGACACGGCCGACGGGGCGACCGCGCTGTGGCGGATGCGGACGACGGTCAGGGACGAACCGGGTTCTCTGGCCGCACTGTGCACGGCGCTGGCCGGGCTGCGCGTGGACATCCTGACCCTGCAGACGCATCCGCTGGCGCAGGGCACCGTCGACGAGTTCCTGCTGCGTGCCCCGGCGGAGCGGGACGCGGCCGCCATCTCGCGGGCCGTCGCGCTGGCCGGCGGCGCCGGGACCTGGATCGAGCGGGCCGACGCGCACGATCTGGTCGACACGCCGACCCGAGTGCTGGGGCTGGCCACCCGCACCGCGCTGGACGCCGCGGAACTTCCGCTAGCATTGCGGCAGTTGCTTGGCCGGTGCACCATCCGCTCACTCCCCGCCGCCGCCTCCGGCTCCGGCCCGGCGCAGGACGGCGCTCCCTTCGAGGGGGCCCTGGAGGACACAGTGATGCGGCTGCGGGCACCGGAGGGTGGGGTGATCACGGTGGAGCGGCCGTATCTGCCGTTCACGCCGACCGAGTTCGCGCGAGCGCGGGCGCTCACGGAGCTGGACGCGCGGCTCGGTCCGCGCATCCCGCGCAGCCAGGACGTGCTGACGCTCCCGGAGGGCAACGCGATCACCGTGCGGCGGGCCGACACCTCGGACCTCGACGCCGCCAAGGAGATGCACACCCGCTGCTCGCCCCACACGCTGAGGATGCGCTACCACGGCCCGGTCAAGGACGCGGACCGCTACCTCAACCATCTCCTCAGCCCCCGCTTCGGCCGGACGCTCGCGGTGCAGACGGCGTCGGGCCGCGTCGTCGGCCTCGGCCACCTGCTGTGGGACGGGGAGGAGACGGAGGTCGCGCTGCTCGTCGAGGACGCCTGGCAGCGGCGCGGGATCGGTGGCGAACTGCTCGGGCGGCTGGTCGCGATGGCGGTCGAGGCCGGCTGCGAGAGCGTCTACGCGGTCACCCAGGCGTCCAACACGGGCATGGTCGCCGCGATGCGCGGCCTCGGGCTGCCCCTCGACTACCAGATCGAGGAGGGCACCCTTGTGATCACGGCCCGGCTGGACGCCACCCCGGTGGCCTCGCGCCCGCCGTACGGGCAGGCGTGCGAGCACGGCACGCGGGGCGCACGGGACTGACGGCAGGCGCTGACACGGACGGCCCGGCGTGCCCCGCCGGGCCGTCCGGCGTGCGGCCGCGGGGCGGGTCGCCCGCCACCGTCCCGCGTCCCGGTCCTACCGCCGCGCGGCCTCCTTCGGCCGCGTCCCGCCCCCGGCCCGCCCGGCACCCAGCGCGCCCTCCAGATCGGCCCAGAGGTCCTCGACGTCCTCCAGGCCCACCGAGAGCCGCAGCAGACGGTCGCTCACCCCGGCGTCCCGGCGGTCGGTCGCGTCCACGATGCGGTGGCTGATGGACGCGGGGTGCTGGATGAGCGTGTCGACGCTGCCGAGACTCACCGCGGGGGTGATCAGCCGCACGCCGGCGATCACCGCGTGCGGATCGCCGTGCACCTCGAAGGCGATCATCGCGCCGCCGATCCGGGGGTAGTGGACACGGGCGACCCGCGGGTCCGCCGCGAGCCGCCGGGCGAGTTCCGCCGCGGTGGCGGACGCGGCCCTCACCCGTACCGGCAGCGTCGACAGGCCGCGCAGCAGCAGATAGCCCGCCAGCGGGTGGAGCACCCCGCCCGTCGCGAAGCGCACCTGCCGCAGCCGGCGCGCCAGCTCCTCGTCGCAGGCCACCACGCCGCCCATCACGTCACCGTGCCCGCCCAGGTACTTCGTGGCGCTGTGCAGCACCAGCCGGGCCCCCTGCCCGGCGGGGCGCTGCAGCACGGGGGTGGCGAAGGTGTTGTCGACGAGCAGCGGCACCGAACCACAGGCGTGGGCGACCGCGCGCAGGTCGATCTCCGCGAGCGTCGGATTGGCCGGGGACTCGACCAGGACGAGGCCGGTGTCGGGACGCAGCGCGTCCGCGACACCCGCCGGGTCGACCCAGGTCACCTCCGAGCCCAGCAGCCCGGCGGTGAGCAGATGGTCGCTGCAACCGTACAGCGGTCGTACGGCGACGACATGGCGCAGCCCGAGCGCGTTCCGGGCGAGCAGGACGGCGCTCAGCGCGGCCATGCCGCTCGCGAAGGCGACCGCGCTCTCGGTGCCCTCCAGCCGGGCGAGCGCGGTCTCGAAGCGGGCGACGGTGGGATTGCCGAGCCGCGCGTAGACGGGCATGCCCGTCAGCTCAGCGCCGTCGGCCGCGAAGGCGTCGAGCCGCGCGGCCTCGCCCCGGCTGTCGAAGGAGGGGTAGGTCGTGGAGAGGTCCAGGGGCGCGGCGTGCAGGCCCTGGGCGGCGAGGTCCTCGCGCCCGGCGTGCACGGCCTCGGTGGCGAACGCCCGGCGGGCGGGGTGGCCCGCGGCGCCGCATCCGTCCTGCGCGTCGTACGCGTCATGAGTACGGAGATCCATGGGTGGCAGCCTGAACAGTGAACGGGGTCGCAGCGCGGAATCCCGTGTTACGTTCGACGCATGGCCGCATCAGTCGTACTGGACCCGGTTGATCTCCATCTGCTGCGGCTGTTGCAGAACGACGCACGGGCGACGTACCGCGACCTCGCCGCGCAGGTCGGGGTCGCGCCCTCGACGTGCCTCGACCGGGTGGCCCGGCTGCGCCGCTCGGGAGTGATTCTCGGCCATCAGCTGCGGCTCGACCCGGCGAAGCTGGGCCGCGGCCTCGAGGCGCTGCTGTCGGTGCAGGTCAGACCGCATCGGCGGGAGCTCGTGGGGCCGTTCGTGGAGCGGATCCGTGCGCTGCCCGAGTCCCGTACCGTCTTCCATCTCACCGGACCCGACGACTATCTCGTGCATGTGGCGGTGGCGGACATGACGGATCTGCAGCGGCTGGTGCTGGACGAGTTCACCGCCCGCCGCGAAGTGGCACGGGTGGAGACCCGGTTGATCTTCCAGCAGTGGGACTGCGGCCCGCTGCTGCCGCCCGGCCATGCCTTGCCGAAACCCGCTGAACAGGCGTGACCGGGCGAGGAATCCTCGTGACGCGGACCACGTCGCCGTATGAATATGGTCCGCATGTCAGACACCACCAAGAGCCTCCTGCCACGGGAGGTCGCCGACGCCTACGTCGACGCCCTCGTCGCCCTCGACCCGATCACCGGCACGTACCTCGGCGTGAAGGAGAGTTCGAGCAGACTGCCCGACACCTCGCCCGCGGGCCAGGAGGCACTCGCCGAGCTGGCGCGGGAGACCCTCGCACGGCTCGACGAGGCGGAGCGCCGCCCGGGGGCGGACAGCGACATCGAGCGCCGGTGCGCACGCCTGCTGCGCGAGCGGCTCACCGCCGAACTGACCGTCCACGAGGCCGACGAGGGTCTGCGGACGGTGGGCAACATGCACACCGCGGTGCACGGCGTGCGGGAGGTCTTCACCCTGACCCCCGTCGCGACGGAGGAGGACTGGGCCGCGGTCGCCGAGCGGCTGCGCGCCGTACCGGCCGCCGTGCTCGGCTACCGCGACTCGCTCGCCCTGGGTCTGGAGCGCAAGCTGTACGCCGGCCCGCGGCCGACCGCCACCTTCGTCGAGCAGCTCACGGAGTGGTCCGACCTGGACGGGCAGGGCCGCGGCTGGTTCGAGGACTTCGCGGCCCAGGGTCCCGAGTCCCTGCGTACGGAGTTGGACGAGGCCGCCCGCGCGGCGACCGCGGCCGTCGTCGAGCTGCGGGACTGGGTGCGTGATGTGTACGCGCCCACGATCGCGGGCGCGCCCGACACGGTGGGGCGCGAGCGCTACGCCCGCTGGGCGCGCTACTTCAACGGCACGGACCTGGACCTCGACGAGGCGTACGCGTACGGCTGGTCCGAGTACCACCGCCTGCTCGGCGAGATGAAGAAGGAGGCCGAGAAGGTCCTTCCCGGCGCCGAGACCCCGTGGGTGGCACTCGCGCACCTCGACGAGCACGGCACGCACATCGAGGGCGTCGAAGAGGTCCGCGTGTGGCTGCAGGGCCTGATGGACGAGGCGATCGAGGCGCTCGACGGCACACACTTCGAACTCGCCGAGCGGGTGCGGAAGGTGGAGGCGTGCATCGCACCGCCCGGCAGCGCGGCCGCGCCCTACTACACGGCCCCGTCGGCCGACTTCTCCCGCCCCGGCCGGACCTGGCTGCCGACCATGGGGCAGACCCGGTTCCCGGTCTACGACCTCGTCTCGACCTGGTACCACGAGGGCGTCCCCGGCCACCACCTCCAGCTGGCCCAGTGGGCACACGTGGCCGACGACCTCTCCCGGTACCAGGCGACGGTGGGCGGCGTCAGCGCCAACGCGGAGGGCTGGGCCCTGTACGCGGAGCGCCTCATGGACGAGCTGGGCTTCCTCACCGATCCGGAGCGGCGGCTCGGCTACCTGGACGCCCAGATGATGCGGGCGGTCCGCGTCATCATCGACATCGGCATGCATCTGGAGCTGGAGATCCCGGCGGACTCGCCGTTCCGGCCGGGCGAGCGCTGGACGCCGGAGCTGGCGCACGAGTTCTTCGGCGCCCACAGCAGCCGTCCCGCGGACTTCGTCGAGAGCGAGCTGATCCGCTACCTGTCGATGCCGGGCCAGGCGATCGGTTACAAGCTGGGCGAGCGGGCCTGGCTGCTGGGCCGCGAGAACGCCAGGAAGCGCCACGGCGACGCGTTCGACGCGAAGGCGTGGCACATGGCGGCGCTCTCGCAGGGCTCACTGGGCCTGGACGACCTGGTGGACGAGCTGTCCCGGCTCTGACCGCGCGTCCGGTGGCCGGACCGTGCCGTCGGCGCGGGCCCGGCCACCGTTTCACCGGCAGCCGCCCTCCGCGTCGAGGGCGTCACCGTCCGCGCGGGGCCACCGTCCGGCGCACCACCGGTTCCGGGCTCAGGCCCCCGCCCGACGCATCTGCACCAGGCCCACCCACACTTCAGGACCGGGCTCGACGTACGCCGCCCGTACCGTGTACCGCCCCGGTTCCAGCGACACGCGCAGATGGTCGGTGCGCACCGACTCGTTCCCCGGCCAGGCGGCGTCGAAGAGCACCAACGCGCCCGGCACGTCCCACTGCACCTCCGGCTCCCACTGCGCGACGTCGAGCGCCTCGGGAACGCGGGCGAGCAGCGCGGCCTCGGAGTCCGCGGCACACCACCGTACGAACGTGCCGTGCTCCGGCAGGAAGGCGGTGGAGGCGGGATCGTCGCCCAGCACCAGGGCGCGGGTGTCGCCGACCGGCAGCAGCCCGATCTGCCCGTCGACCTCGCAGGCCCGGTCGTAGTCGGAGGACAGTTCGTCGCCGTCGGCGCCCGCCCAGAACGGCAGCACCACCTCGGGTATCGCGATCAGTGGCCCGCCGCCCGACTCCACCCATTCGACCGCACCTGGATCCGCGTATCTGACCATGCCCAGAAGCTACACGCACGGACGGTGGCGGAGTCACGGCTTCCGTTCGGTCAGCACCCGCAATCCGCCGTCTCCTCGGGGGCGGTGAGAGGGTCGGCCGCGCGGCGTTCACGGCCTCTGCCGGTCTCGTACTCGAACCCCTCGCGCACCCAGTACTCGAAGCCGCCGAGCATCTCCTTGACCTGGAAGCCGAGTTCGGCCAGGGCCAGGGCCGCCCGGGTCGCTCCGTCGCAGCCCGGCCCCCAGCAGTAGGTGACCACCGGGACGGCCCTGTCGAGGAGTTCTCCGGCCTGCTCGGGGATCAGCGCGGTGGGCAGGTGCGCCGCCCCGGGGATGCGGCCCTGGTCCCAGGACGCGGTGGACCGCGAGTCGAGGACGACGAAGCCGGGGTCGCCGCCGGCCGAGAGCGCGGCGGCGACATCGGAGACGTCGGTGTGAAGGGCGAGGCTCGCCCGGAAGTGGGCGGCCGCGGTGGCCGGGGCGGCCGGCGGCACCCGCAGCACGGGGTTCACGTCGGTCGCCGTGGTCACCTCGGCCGTCGCGGCCGTCGCGGCCGTCGCGGTCATGTCGGTCGTCGTGGTCGTCATCGTTCCGTGGTCCTTCCCTGTCCCCCGGCTCCGAGCGCCGTCCGCTCCGGCCGCCGCGGGCTCCGACAACGGGAAATCTACGGGCGCGACGTCGTCGGTTGAAGGAGAGATCCACGGCCCTCCACTTGATCCACCGGGGATTCCCCTGCTATGCACCGTGGATGACCGCATATTCCCCGGACGCCACCGACTGGCGCATTCTCGATGTCCTCCAGCGGGACGGCCGCGCCAGCTTCGCGGAGCTGGCCCGTGCCGTCTCCATGTCGCCGAGCGCGGTCACCGACCGGGTGCGCCGGCTCGAGGAGGCCGGTGTCATCCAGGGATACGCGGCGATCGTCGACCCGGAACGGCTGGGCCTGCCGGTTCTGGCGTTCGTGCGGCTGCGCTATCCCACCGGCAACTACAAGCCGTTCCACGACCTCGTCGCCGCCACGCCCGAGATCCTGGAGGCGCACCACGTCACCGGCGACGACTGCTTCGTCATCAAGGTCGCGGCACGCTCGATGAGGCATCTGGAGGAGGTGTCCGGCAGGATCGGCACGCTGGGTTCGGTGACGACGAGCGTCGTCTACTCCTCGCCCCTGCCCCGCCGCCCCGTCGGCCGCTGAGCCGCCCTCATCCCGCTCCGCGCTGCCGCACGACCGAGCCCGTCCGGCCCTTCACGACCTCCAACTGCGCGGGGATGCGCCGCCGCAGGTCCGCCACATGGCTGACGATGCCCACGCTGCGGTCCCGCTCCCGCAGGGCGTCGAGCACGTCGAGGACCTCGTCGAGGGTCTGGTCGTCGAGGCTGCCGAACCCCTCGTCGATGAAGAGGGTGTCGAGACGGACCCCGCCGGCCTCGTCGGAGACGACGTCGGCGAGGCCGAGGGCGAGGGCGAGCGAGGCGAAGAACGTCTCGCCGCCGGAGAGGGTCGCCGTGTCGCGCTCCCGGCCGGTCCACGCGTCGACGACGTGCAGTCCGAGGCCGCTGCGGCCGCGTCCGGAGCGGTCGTCGGAGTGGACGAGGGTGTAGCGGCCCGAGGACATGCGCTGCAGCCGTACGGTCGCGGCGGCGGCCACCTGTTCGAGGCGGGCGGCGAGCACGTAGGACTCCAGGCGCATCCGGCGGTCGTTGTCCGCGGAGGTGCCGGCCACCAGGGACGCCAGCCGGGCCACCCGGTCGTACTTCTCACGCAGTGGCGCCAGCCGCCGGACGGCAGCGGTGGCGCGCGCGGACAGCCGGTCCAGCTCGGCGCAGCGGCGGGCCGCCGCGTCCCGGGCGGAGACCGCCTCCTGGAGCCGGCGGGCCGCCGCCCCGGCGGCCCGTTCGGCGCCCGGAAGGTCCGCGGGCGGCTGCTGCGCGGCGGCCGTCGTGCCGGCCTCGGCCAGCACCGCGCGCACGGCGGCCTCCTCCTGCTGCCGGGCGTCCAGCCGCCGTTGCAGTTCGCGGTGGGCGTCGTCGTCGAGGAGGGCGGCGGCCGCGGCCTGCGGGGTGTCGAATCCGGCGCGGAAGGCGGCGTCGGCGAGGCGTGCGTCGACGTCCTTGAGGCGCTGCGCGGTGTCCTCGGCGGCGCGCACCGCGTCCGCCGCCTCGGAGAACAGGGCAGCGTCGCGCTCCAGTTGCGCCGAGCGGGCCGCCACACTCGCTGCGTTGCCCCGGGCGCGCGCCAACTCCCCTTCCAGCGCGGTCCGTTCCTGCCCGAGTGCCTCCCGTCGGGAGAGGCGGGCCGCACCGCGCAGCGCGGCCTCCTGCCGGGCCGCGGTACGCCGCTCGTGCTCGTGCTCGGCCCGTCTGAGCTCCTCCTGCGCGGCGTGCAGGTGCGAGGCGCCCAGCCGGGCGGCGCCGTGGAGCCGCTCCAGCTCCTCGGCTTCCTCCGTCAGCCGCGCGGCCGGTGTGTCGCCGGCCTCCGCGGTGGCGGCGGCCAGTGCCTCGCGCAGGGCGCCGTGGCGCCGTTCGTCCTCGGCGAGTTCCTCGTCGGCGCTCCGGCAGGCGGCGAGCGCCCGCTCCTCCGCCTCCCGGTCCACGTGCCCGGCGACCTTCCGCGCGGGCGCCGGGTGGTCGACGGCGCCGCAGACGGCGCAGGGTTCGCCCTCGACGAGGCCGGCGGCGAGTTCCGCCGCGATGCCCTGGAGGCGCTGTTCCTTCAGCTCCAGCCAGTGTTCCCGGGCTTTCAGCGCGCGTTCGCGGGTGGCGAGGGCACGGGTCTCGGCCGCTTCGGCGTGCCGGGCGAGTTCGTCGCGCCGGCGGGCCGCCGCCAGCCGCTGCTGCGCGGGTTCACGCCGCGCCGCGAGCTGCTCGGCCAGGGCGGCGGCCTGCCGGGCGGCCTCGATCCGCTGCTGCAGGCCCGATCGGGTGCCCTCCCAGTCGGCGAGCCAGTCCTCGGCGTCCTGCAGGACCGCCTCGTCGGCGCGCTCCTCACGGTCCAGGTCGGTCCGCTCCACGGCGAGTTCGGCCAGGCGGCGCTCGGCGCGGCGGGCGGAGGCCAGACCGCCGAGTTCCTCGGCGGCCCGGCGCGCCGCGGCGGCGAGCCCCGCGGCCCCGGCTCCGGCGAGGGACTGCGGGAGCCGGGCACGCGTGCGTGCCTCCTCGGCTGCGGCTCGCCGGTGCTCGGCCTCCGCGGCATCCCGCAGGTCCAGTGCGGGCGCCACGGCCTCCGCCTTGCGGGCGCGCTCCATACGCGCCTGCGCCTCACGATGGGCGTCGGCCCCGTCCTGAAGCAGCGCCGCCCGCTCCCGGGCCTCGGCGAACCTCCGCTGCAGCCGCGCACGTTCGCGTATGTCCTCCAGGTGGCGCTCGGCGGTGGTGCGGGCCGACTCGGCGGCCGTACGGGCGCAGTGCGCGACGGTGAGCCGCTCACGGGCCGTGCTGCGGGCGACGGCGGCCCAGCCCAGGACGGCCTCGGCCAGCCCGGGGTCGCCCGGGGCGAGGTCCGGCAGCGGCAGGACGTCGCCTGCCGCCTGCTGCATCCGGTGCGCGTCGGCGAGCAACGCGGTGTCGCCGTCGCGCACATCGGTCTCCGCGGTGCGGCGCCGCTCGGCGAGGCGCTTCTCCGCCTCGGCGAAGCGGTGGGTGTCGAAGAGGCGGCCGAGCAGCTTGCCGCGTGCCTCGGCGTCGGCGCGCAGGAATCGGGCGAAGTCGCCCTGGGGCAGCAGCACGACCTGGCAGAACTGGTCGCGGCTCATGCCGAGGAGCCGGGTGATCTCCTCGCCGATCTCCTGGTGGGAGCGGCTGCGGTCCTTCCAGGCGCCGCCCGTCGCGTCGTACTCGCGCAGCCGGCTCTCCGCCTTGTCGGTGGTCGTGCCCGTGCCGCGCTTCTTCGGGCGTTCCCAGGGCGGCAGCCGGGTGACTTCCAGCCGGCGCCCGGCGACCGTGAGGTCGAGACGGATCTCGGTACGCGTCCCCGGCGCGGCGTGGTCGCTGCGCAGGGTCGTGCCCTGACCGCTCTGCCGGGCGCCGGGCACGGCCCCGTACAGCGCGTAGCACACGGCGTCCAGGACGGACGTCTTGCCGGCGCCCGTGGGTCCGTGCAGCAGGAACAGGCCGGCGGCGGACAGTTCGTCGAAGTCGACCGTCTGGGTGCCGCCGAAGGGGCCGAAGGCGGTGATGTCGAGCCGGTGCAGCCTCATCGGTTCCTCTCCCCGTCGCCGACCGTCGTGGCGGCCCTCACCGGGCGGCCTCACTGATCGCTTCGTCCGCGCGTACCGCGTCGAACACGTCCTGGAGCAGGGCCCGTTCGCGCGGGTCGGGGCCCGCTCCGCGCACATGGGCCACGAAGTCCTCCGCGATCTGCCGGTCGGAGCGGCCCGCCAGCCGGCGTGCGTACGACACCGCGGCCTCCCGCGGGCCGCGCTCGGGGTCGAAGACGAGGCTGAGCGTGTGCGGGAAGCGCTCGGTCAGCCGTGCCATGGGCTCGGGGGGCCGCACCGGGTCGGTGAGGGTGGCCTCGACCCATGCCTCCCGATGTAGTTCGAGCCCCGGGTCCGCGAGCAGTTCCGCCAACCGCCCCCGGATCCGGGCGAGTCGCCGCGGCACCGGGCAGTCGACACGCTCGGCCGTCACCGAGCCGTCGGCCCCCAGGTCGACGAGCCACATGCCCTTGCGGTGGCCGGCCTCCGAGAAGGAGTACGGCAGCGGTGAACCGGAGTAGCGCACGCGTCCGGTGATGGTCTGGCTGCCGTGCAGATGCCCCAGTGCCACGTAGTCCACGCCGTGGAAGACGCCTGCGGGCACCGCGGCGACCCCGCCGACGGTGATGTCCCGCTCGCTGTCGCTGGGCTCGCCGCCGGTGACGAAGGCATGGGCGAGGACGACGGAACGGGTGCCCGGCGCGCGCGTGGCGAGGTCGGCGCGGACCCGGTCCATGGCGGCCCCGAGCACCGCCTCGTGGCCCGCCTTCTCGACCCCGAACTCGTCCTTGACCAGGCCCGGTTCGAGATAGGGCAGGCCGTAGAAGGCGACGTCTCCGTGGGCGTCGGCCAGCACCACCGGCGTTCCGCAGGCCGCGGGTTCCGTGCGCAGATGGATGCCCGCGCGGCCGAGGAGCCCGGAGCCGACGCCCAGGCGGCGCGCCGAGTCGTGGTTGCCGGAGATCATCACGGTGGGCACGCCCGCGTCGGCGAGGCGGTGCAGGGCGTGGTCGAACAGCTCGACGGCGGGGAGCGGCGGCACCGCGCGGTCGTACACGTCCCCCGACACGACCACCGCGTCCACGCCCCGCCCGCGCACGGTGGCGACGAGGTGGGCGATGAACTCGGCCTGGGCGCCGAGCATGTCCACCCGGTGGAACGCCCGGCCCAGATGCCAGTCGGAAGTGTGCAGCAGCCTCATGATCCCCGAGACTAACGGCCGGGTCCGACATCACGGGCGGTCACTCCCGAACCGGGCCGCGCCCAGGCGCACGGGGCGGCGCCGCCCGGCCGGGCATGTCCGATTCGGAGGGCTCACCCGCCCCGGGCGGTTCCACGAGCCCGACGCGGTGCGGCACGGGGGAGAGCCCACGCCGGAACCGTCACGGGGAGAAACCGACCCGGGAACCGTCACGGGGAGAAACCGACCCGGGAACCGTCACGGGGAGAAACCGGCCCGGGAACCGTCACCGTCCTGAGTCCGCGTCACCGTACGCCTCCCCGCCCAGTTCGAAGCCGGCGGTGCCCGCGGTGGCGTCCGCGAGCCACGCCCGGAACGCGTCCACATCGGCGTCCGGCAGCCCGATCTCGATCGTGACGGCCTCCCCGTACCGCACGTCCCGCACCTCGCGTCCGGTGGACCGCAGGTCGTTCTGCACCTTGCCCGCACGCTGGTGGTCGACCGTCAGCGTGGCGAGCCGGAAGCGGCGCCGGGTGACCGTGCCGAGCGTGTCGAGCGCCTCGCCCACCGCTCCCCCGTAGGCCCGGATGAGTCCGCCCGCGCCGAGTTTGACGCCACCGAAGTACCGGGTGACGACGGCGACGACGTACCGCATGTCGCGGCGCAGCAGCATCTGCAGCATGGGGACGCCCGCGGTGCCGCCCGGTTCACCGTCGTCGTTCGCCTTCTGGATAGCGGCGTCGGCCCCGATGACATAGGCGTAGCAGTTGTGGGTGGCGTCGGCGTGTTCCTTGCGGACGCCCGCGATGAAGTCCTGGGCCTCCTGCTCCGTGGCGGCCGGGGCGAGGGCGCACAGGAAGCGGGAGCGGTTGACGTCGGTCTCGTGCACGCCCGCGCGGGCGACTGTGCGGTACTCGTCCTGCATCGGGCCAGCGTATGCGGCGCCCGGACGCGTGGGGCATCCGGGCCGGGCCCTCGGCCGTCACCGCCGTCCTCGCCTGCACCCTGGTCACCCGGGTGGCCGAGCGGCCCGACGCGGGGCAAGAGGCCGCTACGGGGCGCCCTTCGGCTTCCTGCCCCTCGGCACGATCAGGTCCGTCAGGAGTGCCGCGCCGGGGGTGAGCGCCTCCCAGGTGCTGCCGTGCCAGGCGAGGACGGCGATCGCGGAGGTGGGGAACTTGGCGCGGACCCGCTCCAGTGTGTCGTCGAGCCCGTCCCCGGCGAGGGTGAGCACGAGGTCCGCGAGGCCGGGGTTGTGCCCGATGAGCAGCAGGGTCCTCACGGGTGCGGGCACCTCGCGCACGGAGTCGAGCAGGTCCGGCACATCGGCGGCGTACAGCCGGGACTGCAGCCGCACCGGCGGCGGTGTGCCCCACTGGGCCGAGGCCAGCTCCCACGTCTGGCGGGCGCGGACGGCCGTCGAGCACAGCGCGAGGTCGGGCAGGCAGTCCGTCTCCGCGAGCGCGCGCCCCGCGGCCGGGGCGTCCCGGCGGCCGCGCGGTGCGAGCGGCCGTTCCTGGTCGGGGACACCGGCGGGCCAGGCGGACTTGGCGTGCCGCAGGACGACGAGTCGGCGCAGCGGGCCCGCGGCGGGGCGGGTGATCACGGTCTGGCCCCGATGTCGCGGGTGAGGTCGAGACCGAGCAGCCGGTCGGCGTGCGCGAACGTCTCGAAGCGCGCCCCGTCCGGTACGTCGTCGGCGCCCTCCACTCGCCGCAGCACCTCCAGGACGGCCGGCACGTCGAGGTCGTCCTCCCAGGCCGCGCGCAGGTCGCGCCGTACCTGCTCGGGGATGGGCCTGGAGGGGCGGGTCGCCCAGGAGGCGACCGCCATGCGCCAGCGCACGAGGGTGTCCCGGGCGTCGGACAAGGTGCCCGTGTCCAGGTCGACGGGAAGCCCGCGTGGGGTGGCGAGCAGGGCGAGGCGCAGGGCGGACGGCGGCGTGGAGGTGCCCGCGGGTCCGGTCGCCGGGGCGACCTCGACGCGTACACCGTCGGGCGCGCCGCCCTGCGCCCCGACGACGTGCAGGGCCCGTCCGACGCCCGGCGCGTCCGGCTCTCCGGGGCGGATGCCGAGGTCGTCGGCGCGCTCCCGGAGCGCGGCGGCGGGCGCGGCGACCGTGACGACGGGCGTTCCGCCGAGTTCCAGGGCTCGGGCCAGCGCATCGGCCACCAGCAGCACCCGGAGGGCCGAGGTGTCGGCCCCGGCCACGTGTGCGTGGACGCGGGTCAGGCCCGGGCGGACGTCGACGGGCTCGCCGCTGCGGGCGTCGGTGATACGGAGCACAGAGGTGAGCGTAGGCGTGCCGGGCCCCCCGCGCAGGGAGGAGGGTGCCGTTCCGGACGGACGCGCGCCGTCTGCCGGGGAATCGCCCCCTCCCGGCCGCTGTTGGCTCCCACAGCAGGCGACGCGGGAGTGCCGCGCCGCGGGACATCGAGGGAGAACGGCCGTGTACGGCGACTCAGCAACGATCCGCAAGATCCTCACCGAGCTGGGCGACACGTGGGCGATCGTCGGCCTGTCCACGAACCGGCGCCGTGCGGCCCACGGGGTCGCGGCCGTCCTCCAGCGCTTCGGCAAGCGCGTCGTGCCGGTCCACCCGAAGGCCGAGACCGTCCACGGCGAACGGGGCTACCCGTCCCTGGAGGCCGTCCCCTTCGACATCGACGTCGTGGACGTCTTCGTGAACAGCGAACTCGCCGGCGCGGTCGCCGACGAGGCCGTGGCCAGGAACGCCGAGGCGGTCTGGTTCCAGCTCGGCGTGATCGACGAGGCCGCGTACGCGCGCACCCGCGCCGCGGGCCTCGAGATGGTCATGGACCGGTGCCCGGCCGTCGAGATCCCGCTGCTCGGGTAACCACGCCGGCCGCCGGTGTCCTCTCCGGCACCGCTCGGCCGGGCCACCTCTCGTGCGCAGCGGAGCCCCGGCGGTCTCCTGACGACGCGCGCAAGGAGGTCGCGCCGCGCACGGCCGCTCAGCTGCCGTGACCGGAGAGGTTCACCGTCTCGCGACGCCCGGCACGGCACTGGGCCCTGGGCCTAGGCTGGCGGTGAGGTGAACCGCCGTGGACTCCGTACCCAGCGGGCCCGAGGATCTCGTGCGGGCCCTGCGAGCAGTGGGCATCAGGGACGAGCGGCTGCTCGAGGCCGTGCGGACGACGCCCCGCGCCGACTTCGTCCCGGCCGACCGGGCGGCCACCGCCTACCGGGACGTACCCGTGCCGATCGGTGAGGGGCAGGTCACGACGCAGCCGTCGCTGTCCGCGATGATGATCGAGGGCCTCGGTCTGGAGGGCGGCGAGCACGTCCTCGAGGTCGGTACGGGGCTCGGTTTCCAGACCGCGCTGCTGGCCCGGCTGGCGGCCGACGTGGTCAGCGTCGAGGTGCGGCCCGACCTCGCCCGGCGGGCGCGGGACAACCTCGCGCGGCAGGGCGTGCGGAACGTGGAGCTCCGGGTCGGTGACGGCAGCGGCGGTGTGCCGGACCGGGCCCCGTACGACGGGATCGTGGTGTCGGCCGCTTTCCCGGAGGTTCCCGCGCCGCTGGTGGAGCAGGTACGGCCGTCCGGCCGCCTCGTGCAGCCGATCGGACCGGGCGGGCACGAGCGGGTGGTGTGTTTCGTGCGCACGGCGTCGGGGCTCGAGGAGCGGCGGGTGCTGACCGGGGCGTGCTTCGTCCGGTTGCAGGGACGGTACGGCTTTCCGCCGGACGACACGGACTCCGCCTGAGGGCCGCAGGGGCTTCCGCCCGTGGGAGCCCCCGCCCCCGTCCGGGAACGGCGCCGTCCGGCGTGCCGCAGCCCCGCGAGCGTGGTCGCCCCGGCACGGCGCACATGCGCGCGACTTACCCGTACGGGTGGGCGGCAAGCGCCCTTACGGGTGAACGGATGTGCGGGTCGGGCCGGTCGGCGTGGCCCGCGCGGATATCTTGATACCGGTAAGTAACTGGTCAGGCGGCGACGAGGAGTTCGCCCCCGTCTCCGCCGGCGTCGATGAGATGGACCGCCCAGGCGCCGAGCTCGCCGGACCCGATGACGCCGTCCGCGCCCACTCGCGGAGCAGGACGACGCGGTCACGGGCATCGTGCCGCTCGACGTGCGGGCCCGCATCTTGCCGACCAGTGGCGGAAACGGTCGGAGCGCCCCTCCTCCGGGATTGCGCCGCTCGGTATCGCGACGGACCGACGCACGGGCACCGAGGCCCGGCGTCCCCAGCCCGCACAGAGCACCACGAAGATCAACCGATCTGGACGAGGAATCCTCGAGGATGTGGGTTCGCAGTCGGCGGGCGCTGCGTGATCAGAGGCGTCCGCCTGTCTTCGTCGAGGTCTTCGCACCGTGATCTTCGCACCGTGACGAAGTCTCTCGGAAGCAGCGGCTGACACCTTCCGGGAGGCGGCACATGTGGACCGTACTGGAGCAAGTGGCCGTGGCCGCGCCGCAGCTCTTCTTCTGCACCATCGGCCTGTTCGTGGTGATGATCCTCCTCTCCCTGGCCATCAGCCTGCGCCGGGCGGAGGCGTCGGAGCGCCCCGAGATCATCAGGGCTCTCGCGGACCTCATGGCGTTCTGGAAGAAGCGATGACCGCAAGAAGCGGTGACCGCGCGGGCGCGACGGCCTCGCCCTCAGTGGGGGTGCGGCTCCTCCCGGTGGACCGGGCCGTGGGGTGCCTCGCAGTGGCCGGGGTCGCCGGCCCCGGTCCGGTCGCCCGGCAGGGCCACCTGCAGGACCTGTTCCGGAGCGTGGTCGACCTGAAGGGTGGTGTGGGTGATGCCGTAGTCGTGACGCAGGAGTTGCTCCAGGTCCCGCCGTACGGCGTGGCAGTCGCCGCCCGTTTCCACCAGGACGTGGGCGGACAGCGCGGCCTGGCCTGAGGTGATCTGCCAGACGTGCAGATCGTGCACCTCGACGACGTCCGGCCGGGCCACGAGCCGGTCGCCGAGCAGGTCCGGGTCGACGTCGGCGGGCGCCGCCTCCAGAAAGATGCGGCCGGAGTCGCGCAGCAGCCCGTACGCGGCCTTCGCCATCAGGGCGACGACCACCAGGGTGGCGACGGGGTCGGCGCGGTCGGCCCCGGTCAGGAGGACGACGAACGCGGCGGCCGCGGTGCCGATGAAGGCGAACAGGTCGTTCAGGACGTGCTGGTAGGCGCCCTCGACGTTCAGGGAGGTGCGGTTGGCCTTCGAGATGCACCAGGCGGCCGTCACGTTCACGACGATGCCGACGAGCGCCGTGGCCAGCATCGGTCCGCCCGCGACCTGCGGCGGGTCGATGAGCCGACGCACGGCCTCGTACGCCAGCCAGGCGCCCAGCAGGAGCAGCGTGAGGCCGTTCGCCTGGGCGGAGAGGATCTCCGCGCGCTTGAGTCCGTAGGTGAAGCCGCCGCGGGCCGGGCGGGCGGCGAGCCTCATCGCGACGAGGGCGAGCACGATGGACGCGGCGTCGGTGAGCATGTGGGCCGCGTCGGAGATCAGGGCCAGGGAACCGGCGACGACGCCCACGGTCACCTCGGCCGTCATGAACACCGCGATCAGGCCGAGCGCGGCCGCCAGCCAGCGGCGGTCGGTGTCCGCCGCCACGCCGTGGGAGTGCCCGGCGTGGCCGCCCGGGTCGTGCTCATGACCGTGAGCGTGCATGTGCGCTGCCTTCCCCCTCGGATCGGTTGCCTCGACCGCAGTGAAACGCATGGCGGTGCCGCCGGGCAAAGGCTGCACCGGTGACCGTTGTCATGTCCGATAGTACGGCGCTGACCTGCGCGAACGTGATGACACCGAAGGGAGCGCCGGAGTCCGCCCGCGCGTCGTACGCCGAGCGCCCGGCCAGGCGGTGGCGGCTCGGCGAACCGGCGAAGGCGACCTCGGCGCGCCGTGCCTCCCGGGCCCGGGCCACCGCCTCGGTGTCGGGAACCGTGCCGGAGGAGTCGCCGTCGGGGTCGGACGGCGAGGAGAACAGGGGCGGCGCGTCCTGGCCGACAAGGACCGCCGGAACCGAGCGGTGTTCCACATCGGCCGGGTGCCGCACCGTCATCGGGCGAAGGCGGTCACCGGTCACACGACCGTCGCGGGACCGGACCGCACGGCACCGCACAGGACCGGACCGCACCGCACCGCACCGGACCGCACCGGACCGCACCCACCGGACGGCCGTCATGGGGCACCGGGAGTCCGCGTCAGCCGGGACATCGGCCGGTGTACCGCCCGACCAGGTCGCACCAGCCGGCCTCGACCCGCTCCAGGGACATCCCGCGATGGGAGAGCAGGTGGTCGACCAGCACCGTCTCCAGGTAGCCGAGCATCGTGTACGCGATGAGCTCGATGTCGCCCTCCACCCGGGCCTCGCGCAGCAGTATGCGGAGGTGGGCCAGCCGGAACTGGTCCGGAGGGTTCGCGCGGCGCCGCCCGGGCTCGCTGTGCGCGGCCAGATACAGGTCCCGGTGCGCGTGCTCGTGACGGATGACCGCCGTGCCGAAGGCGCGCAGCCGCTCCGGGGCGGGCGCACCCGGACCCAGCGGCGGCGGCCCCGAGAAGAACGCGGCCTGCAACTGCTCTTCGTGGTGGCTGAGCAGTTCCACCAGCAGGCCCGTGCGGTCGCCGAACCGCCGGAAGACGGTGCCCTTGCCGACTCCCGCCCCACAGGCGATGGCGTCCATGCTCACGTTCGCGATGCCGTGCTCGGCGGCCAGACGGGTGGCGACCTCGAGCAGCCGGGTGCGGTTGCGCGCGGCGTCGGCGCGCAGATGGGGCGTCCCACCCGTCGGCATGAGGGCGAGATCCGTCGGATCCCCCCGGTCCTCCTGGGGGGCGAGTCGGGGCGGGAGCGGCTCGGTCATGGGCTCAGCGTAGCGCCCGGAAGAAAATCGGACCCCGGTCCGTTTATGATGTGGACCGCGGTCCGGTTAAGGTGGTAGAACGTTAAACGGACTCATCCGGTCCGCTTCAGCCCTTTCCGCTACGCATACATTCCTGGGAGTTCTCGCCATGTCCGTACGCATCCTCGCCCTGGTCGGCAGCCTTCGCGCCGGGTCCCACAACCGCCAGCTCGCCGAGGCCGCGGCGAAGCACGCCCCCGAAGGCGTCGAGGTGTCGCTCTTCGAGGGACTGGCCGACGTGCCCTTCTACAACGAGGACATCGACGTCGAGGGCGCCGCGCCGCAGGCCGCGACGGCGCTGCGCAGCGCCGCGTCCGAGGCGGACGGCCTGCTGCTCTTCTCGCCCGAGTACAACGGCACCATCCCGGCCGTCCTGAAGAACGCGATCGACTGGCTGTCCCGCCCCTACGGCGCCGCACCCCTGACCGGCAAGCCGGTCGCCGTCGTCGGCACGGCGTACGGCCAGTTCGGCGGCGTGTGGGCGCAGGACGAGGCCCGCAAGTCCCTGGGCATCGCCGGCGCCTCGGTCCTCCAGGAGGCCAAGCTGTCCATCCCCGGCTCCGTGACCCGCTTCGCCGAGACCCACCCGGCCGACGACTCCGAGGTCGTCGAGGGCATCACCAAGGTGATCGCCCAGCTCTCGGAGGCCGCGCCCGCCGCCTGACCTTCCGGGGCCCGGCGCACCGCCCGGCCCACCTGCGGCATCCGGCACGGCTGTGGGCCAGGACCTCCCGTCCTGGCCCACAGCCGTGTCCGCGGCGCACGACGGCAACCGGGCGGTGCGCCCCGCGCACCGGGCCGGGCCCGCGGTCAGCCACACACCGGGCCGGGCCCGCGGTCAGTCGTGCGCCGGACGGCCGCTGAGCCGGTGGTCGGCCAGACTGAGCGCCTCGTCGACGACCCGGCGCAGATGGCCGTCGCGGAGCGAGTAGAAGACGCGGCGACCCTGCTTGCGCGCGTCGACCAGGCCCGCGAGCCGGAGCCGGGCCAGGTGCTGACTCACGGCGGGCCGCGCCGCGCCGCACGCCTCCGTGAGCGTCGAGACATCGGCCTCGCCGCCCGTCAGGGCGTGCAGCAGGGCGAGGCGGGTGCGGTCACCGAGGAGGGCCAGCAGCTCGGCGGCGAGCGCGAACTGCTCCTCGCCCGGGCGACGGGGGTGGTCCTCGGCGGTGCCGTCGGTGCGCGACTGCACACGGTGTGCAGATGATAGGTGCATGCGTGCGCTCATACGCACATAATGGCCCTGTGGACGCGACCGCGTCCACGGCCACACGGCGGAAGGGGCCCTCCGGATGCGACACCACCACGAAGGCCACGAGCACGGCCGGGCACTGCCGACCGGCGGCGGCCACGAGCACCCGCGCCCGCACCACCCCCCGCACGGCCACCATCACGATCACGGCGACGCTCACGCCCCCGGCCACGATCACCACGACCACGTGCACGCGCACTCCCGTGGCCCCCTGACCCGCCTCCGCCACCTCCTCACCCCGCACTCCCACGAGACCGCGGACAAGCTCGACTCGGCGCTGGAGTCGTCCGCGCGGGGCATGCGGGCCCTGTGGGTCTCGCTCGCGGTGCTCGGGGCGACGGCACTGGCGCAGGCCGTCGTGGTGGTGATCTCCGGGTCGGTGGCACTGCTCGGCGACACCGTGCACAACGCCGCCGACGCCCTGACCGCGGTACCTCTGGGCATCGCCTTCGTGCTGGGCCGCCGCGCGGCCACGCGCCGCTTCACCTACGGATACGGCCGCGCCGAGGACCTCGCCGGGATCGTGATCGTGCTGACCATCGCCGCGTCGGCGTCCTTCACCGCCTGGAGCGCGGTCGAACGCCTCCTGGACCCCCGCCCCGTGCAGCACCTCCCCGCCGTCGCCGCCGCGGCCGTCGTCGGTTTCGCGGGCAACGAGTGGGTCGCCCGCCACCGCATCCGGGTCGGGCGCGCGATCGGCTCGGCCGCGCTGGTCGCCGACGGGCTGCATGCCCGCACGGACGGATTCACCTCACTCGCGGTGCTCGTCGGCGCGGGCGGCGCGGCGCTCGGCTGGAACGCCGCCGACCCGCTCGTCGGGCTGGCGATCACCGCCGCGATCCTCCTGGTGCTGCGGGACGCGGCGCGCGAGGTGTTCCGGCGGGTGCTGGACGCCGTCGACCCGGCACTGGTGGACCGGGCCGAGCGTGCGCTGCGGGAGGTGCCGGGCGTACGTGAGGTCGGCGAGCTGCGGCTGCGCTGGATCGGGCACCGCCTGCGCGCCGAGGTGGCGGTCGTGGTCGACGGCGAGGTGAGCGTGCGCCGGGCGCACGACATCGCGGTCGACGCCGAACACGCCCTGATGCACGCGGTCCCCCGGCTCACCGCCGCCCTGGTCCACGCCGACCCGGCCCCGGCACCGGGCGGGACGGATCCGCATCTGACCCTGGCCCACCACGCCGGAACCCGGCCCTGAGGGGCCGGTCCCGCCGACCCGGCCCCGGCGCCGGACGCCGCGGCGACTGCGCGCATGAGCCCACGCCGACAGCACGGCGCAGGCGGCGGCCGGACGGCTCAGCGCACGGGCGGCTCAGCGCACGGGCGGCACCGAGACCGCCATCACCATCTCCATCGGCACGTCACCGTCATTGCCGTAGGTGTGCGGGGTGCCTGCCTCGAAGGAGGCGCTCGCACCGGTGGGCACGCGGTACTCGGCGCCGTCGACGGTGAGCGTCAGCTCGCCGGCGGTGACATGGACCAGTTCGACGGTGCCGGCGGGGTGGGGGTCCGAGGAGCTGCGGTCGCCCGGCATCAGCCGCCAGTCCCACATCTCCAGGGGGCCCGGCGCCTCGGTGCCCGCGAGGAGGCGGTTGTAGCTGCCCGCGTCGGTGTGCCAGAGGCGCACGGCCTGGTCGGCCGGGACGATCCGGACGGTGGGGCCCTGCTCGTAGTCGAGCAGGGTGGTGATGCTGACGCCGAGCGCGTCGCCGATCTTGACGACGGTGCCGATGCTCGGGTTGGTGCGGGCCTGCTCGATCTGGATGAGCATGCCGCGGCTGACTCCGGCGCGGCCGGCGAGCGTCTCCAGCGTGAAGCCCCGCTCCGTGCGCCACCGCTTGACGTTACGGGCCAGGGACTGGGTCAGCAGGTCGAGGTCCGACACATTCCGTCCAATATTTTATATGACAGGGTTTACTCGACTGAACTATGGTGTGGTGCACCCGATCGTTCACCGCACTGTACTGCGAGGCAGCCCGTGACAGCACTCTTCGCCCTGGCCACGAGCCTGCTGTGGGGTCTGGCCGACTTCGGCGGCGGGCTGCTGACACGGCGGATGCCCGCGCTGACCGTGGTCGTCGTCTCGCAGACCGTCGCCGCGGCCGTGCTCGGCGCGCTCGTGGTGGCCACCGGCGGCTGGAGCGAGGCGGGCCCGCGGCTGTGGTTCGCGCTCGCGGCGGGGCTGATCGGACCGGTCGCCCTGCTGGCCTTCTACGAGGCGCTCGCCCGGGGCCCGATGGGCGTCGTCTCCCCGCTCGCCACGCTGAGCGTGACGGTCCCCGTCGGCGTCGGGCTCGCCCTCGGGGAGCGCCCCGGCCTGCTGCAGGCCGCCGGGATCGCCGTCGCGGTCGCCGGGGTCGTCCTCGCCGGCGGGCCCCAGCTCAGGGGCACACCGGTGCATCGGCGGACCATCCTGCTCACGCTCGTCGCGGCGCTCGGCTTCGGCACGGTCTTCGCGCTGATCGCGGAGGCGTCCACCTCGGTCACCGGGCTGTTCCTCGCGCTCTTCGTGATGCGCGTGGCCAACGTGGCCGCGGGCGGCGTCGCCCTGCACGTCTCGGTGCGCCGGGGCGCCCCGGCATGGCCGGACGCGGGCCTGCCCTGGGGATCGCTGCCCGCACTCGCCTTCGTCGGGCTCGCCGATGTCGCCGCCAACGGCACGTACGCGATCGCCGCCGGGCACGGCCCGGTCACGGTGGCCGCCGTCCTCGCCTCGCTCTACCCGGTGGTGACGGCGCTCGCCGCGCGCGGCTTCCTCAGCGAGCGGCTGCGCGCCGTGCAGGCGGCGGGCGCGGGCCTCGCCCTGGTCGGCACGGTGCTGCTCGCCACCGGCTGACTCACGACTCCGCGTCGAGCTCCGCGAGCGGCGCGGCGCCGTCCCCGTCCCACTCGGCGAGCCGGGCGACGGTCTCCTCGTCGAGCTCCGACAGGGCCAGCAGCTGCTCGGGGGTGGTGCCGTCGGGGATCGGCACCGGGGCCGGCGTCCGCAGCGGCGGCTGCCAGCCGACGTCGGGCGTCCAGCGCCGCACGACCCGGGCGGGCGCCCCGGCCACGACCGCGTGGTCCGGGACGGTCCCCCGGACCACGGCACCGGCCGCGACCACCACGTTCCGTCCGATCCTCGCGCCCGGCAGGATCACCGCGCCGGTCCCTATCCAGCACCCCGGGCCGATGTCCACCGGCTCCATCCGCGGCCACTGCCTGCCGATGGGCTGGTGCGGATCGTCGTAGGAGTGGTTGGTGGAGGTCACGTAGACGTACGGGCCGAAATAGCAGTCGCTGCCGATGGTGACCGTCGTGTCGGCGATGACATGGCTGCCGCGGCCGAGGACCACGCCGTCGCCGATGCGCAGGATGGGGTCGGGGCCGAGGTCGAGGTCGGGCATCAGCCCGGCGGTCAGGGTGACCTGTTCGCCGATGATGCAGTGCGCGCCGAGCCGGATCCAGGGCTCGCCGAAGACGGTGCCGAGCGGGAAGGCGAGTCTGGTACCTGTTCCCATCGCACCGAACCGGAAGCGGCCGGGGTGCTCCGCCGTCACGGACCCCGCGCGCTGGACCCAGGCCCAGCCCGCATGGACGGCCCGCTGCACGAGGCCGCGCCGCCATGACGAGAACGTGTTCTTGCTTCGGAGCACCCGCTCACCGTACTCAGCGCCGAGCGCCACCATGAGCTCCTTCCGCTGTGATCTTCACCCCACCGATGCCGTACGGTGCCGGTGGAGCGACCACGAGGAGACGGCAATGACGCATCAGGCGCTGATCGCAGGCATAGGCGGCAAGGACCCCGAGGTGGACCCCGAGGCGTTCACCGCGCCCACCTCCGTGGTGATCGGGGAGGTGACGCTCCGCCCGGGCGCCAGCGTCTGGTACGGCGCGGTGCTGCGCGCCGACTGCGGTCCGATCGTCATCGGCGCCGACAGCAACATCCAGGACAACTGCACCCTCCACGTCGACCCGGGATTCCCGATCTCCGTCGGGGAGCGGGTGTCGATCGGGCACAACGCCGTGGTCCACGGGGCGACGGTCGAGGACGACTGCCTGATCGGCATGGGGGCCACGGTCCTCAACGGCGCGATGATCGGCGCCGGTTCGCTCGTCGCCGCCCAGGCGCTGGTACCGCAGGGCATGCGGGTACCGCCGGGCTCACTCGTGGCCGGGGTACCCGCGAAGGTCAAGCGGCAGCTGACGGACGAGGAGCGCGAGGGCATCACCCTCAACGGCACGCTGTACGCGGATCTGGCACGGGCGCACCGCGAGGCGCACCGGCGTCCCTGAAGTCACTCTGCGGCCGTGACGGGTTCCGGCTCGGCGTCGGCCCGCTCGGCCGCCGCCTTCTTGGCCTTGCGCCTGACGACCAGCATCGAGGCGAGCCCGACCAGCACGGCCGCCACCAGTCCCAGCCACGAGAACCGCTTCAGCCAGGACTCGGCGACCACGCCGACGTAGTAGATGACCGCCGTGGTGCCGCCCGCCCAGATCACGCCGCCCAGGAGGTTGGCGGTCAGGAACTTCCAGTACGGCATCCGGAGCACACCGGCCAGCGGCCCCGCGAAGATCCGCAGCAGGGCGACGAACCGGCCGAAGAAGACCGCCCACATGCCCCACTTCTCGAAGGACCGCTCGGCGGTGGCGACATGGCCCTCGCTGAAGTGCTTGGGGAACTTCCTCCCGAGCCAGGCCAGCAGCGGGCGTCCGCCCTTGCGGCCGATCGCGTAGCCGATGGAGTCGCCGATGACGGCGCCGGCGCTCGCGCAGGCGCCCAGGACCACCGGGTTGATGCCGCCGTGCTGGGAGGACAGCAGCGCGGCCGACACGAGGACGATCTCGCCCGGGAGCGGGATCCCCAGGCTCTCCAGGCCGATCACCAGGGCCACCAGCGCGTAGACGGCGGTTGCGGGAACCGTGTCGAGCCATTCCTGGACGTGCACCGCCGCTTCCTCCCGTTCGCCGTGCGTGGCCCGCGCCGTGCTCGACGGCCCGGTGTGCGCTGTCCCCGTGCACCCGTCGGGCAGCCTACCCGGTCGGTGCGGCGGGACGGGGACCGCCGGTCGCACGGGCGTTCACGACGAGGCCGGGACGTGCGCCGGACGAGGCCGGAACGCCCGGGGGTGCCGCCCTCGACGCCCGGCCCGGCGGAGAGAGCGGCCGACCGCCCGATGCGCCGCGTTCGATCGTTGAACACGGCACCGATGCGGAGCACACGCCAGGCCGAAAGGCGGCCCGGGGCGGGCTGCAAAACCACGGCCGCCGGCGCTCCCCCCTCAACGAAGTGAACGAGAAAGGCAAAGCGGCCGACAAGGTCCGAAGCCATCCGTGAAGCGGTCACGGCACGCCGGCGGCCGGCGCGAGAGGTTCAGAATGATCTAGGAAAATCCGCTATGAGAGTGCTCACATACACACCTCCCGCAGGCAGTTGATTGCTCAAGGTCACCACTGCCATACTCCGCATCCGGCCCCGTCGACACCCCTCCGGCAGGGCTGCCCCGACCTATCAAATTTGCAGGCCGGGGGCGTCACGAACCCCCCACAGAGTCCGCATACAAGCCCGGCTTCGGCACCCAGAAGTTCTCCTTGAGCCTTTCTGCGGGTTGACCCGACGACGGCTCGGTTTTCCGTGTGCTCCAAAGCCGACCGGCCCATGGCCCGACGCCCGGAGCGCGGTACAACGCAGCAAAGAAGGTGCGTCAATGAGTGGCTATCCACCGCAACACGCCAACTGGTCTCCACCGCCCCCGGGCGGCGATTCCACGCGGCAGGCGTCCCTGCACGGGCACCCCGAATTCCAGTCGATACGCGGGGCCTTCCGTTCCTTCGGGACCACGGCGGCGACCGTCGTCGTGGGTGGTTTTCTGCTGTACGTGCTGCTGTCGCACTTCGTCTCCCCCCTCATGAACTTCCGGCTGGCCGGCCACATCACCCTCGGCCTCACGATCGGCTTCGCTCAGTTCGCCATCATGGCGGTGACGGTGTGGCGCTACACCGCGCACATGCGCCGGCAGATCGACCCGGTGGCGCGCCGACTGCGCGCCGATCTGGACCGCGCCGAGCCCGGCCGGCCCACCACCCCGCAGGAGGGACGGTCCCGCTCGTGGTGACGATCTCCGCAGGCGCCATCAACCGGTTCAGCCTGCAACTGACCTTCATCCTCTTCGTGACCGTCGTCGTGGTCACGCTGTTCACCGCGCTGCTGATGGCTCCGCAGCGCGACGAGATCAGCGAGTTCTACCTCGGGAACCGGAACATGTCGCCGCTGCGCAACGGCCTGGCGATGTGCGGCGACTACCTGTCGGCGGCGACCCTCCTCGGCAGCACGGGCCTCGTCGCCCTCACCGGCTACGACGGCCTCCTCTACCTGAGCGGGACCACGGTCGCCTGGATCATGGTGCTGCTGCTCATCGCCGAGCCGCTGCACAACACCGGACGGTTCACGATCGGCGACACGATGGCCCTGCGCATGCCCCGCTTCCAGCGGCCCGTGCGCATCGCCCTGTCCGTCTGCACCCTGGTCCTCACCACCCTGTACCTGGTCGCCCAGTTCAGCGGCAGCGTCGCCCTGCTGTCGCAGTTCGTCGGTGAGCCCAGCCAGACCACCCGCACCCTGTGCGTGCTCGTCATCGGCGGCATCGTCGTGGTGTACGCCGCGCTCGGCGGCATGCCCGGCGCGACCTTCATCCAGATCATCAAGGCCGTGATGCTGCTGGCGGGCATCGCGATCACCGCGGTCATCGTGCTGGCCCGCTTCCACTGGAACCTCGACGCGCTGCTGTCCACCGCCGCCCGCAACAGCGGCGCCGGCCAGCGCTTCCTGGAGTCCGGGCTGCGCTACGGCGGCGGCATGACCAGCAAGCTCGACTTCCTCAGCCTCGAACTGGCCATCGTCCTCGGTCTCGCCGGACTCCCGCACGTGGTGATGCGTCTGCTCGCCCCCCGCACCAGCCGTACCCTGCGCACCTCGGTCGTCTGGGGCATGGGCCTCATCGGCTTCGTCTGCCTGGCGGCGGGCATCGTGGGCATCGGCGCCACCGCGGTCGTGGGCCGGGACGGCATCACCCAGGTCGACTCCAAGGGCGACGTGGCGATCCTGCTGCTCGCGCAGTCCATCGGCGGCGGCGTGCTCACCGCGCTGCTCTCCTCCCTGGCCTTCGTGACGCTGCTCGCCGTCGCGGCCGGGCTCACCCTGGCCGCGGCCACCTCGCTCGCCCACGACCTCTACGGCGAGGTCCTCCGCAAGGGCCAGGCCACCGAGGCCCAGGAGTTGGGTGTGGCGCGGATGGCCGCCGTCCTCATCGGTGTGCTGGGCATGCTGCTCGCCCTGCTGCCGTGGGAGATCAGCGCGGCGAGCCTGGCGTTCCTCGCCTTCGCCATCGCCGCGTCGGCCATCGTGCCCGCCCTCGTGTACACGCTGTTCTGGAGCCGCTTCACCGCACGGGGCGCACTGCTCAGCCTCTACGGCGGCCTGATCGTCTCCGTGCTCCTCGTGGTGTTCTCCCCCGTGTTCTCCTCCGCGCCCTCCTCCATCTACCCCGACGCGGACTTCGCCTGGTTCCCGCTGCAGAACCCGGGCATCGTCTCGATCCCGGCGGGCTTCCTGCTGGGCTGGGTGGGCAGTGTCACGGGTTCGCGGCAGGAGGCCGACGACTACGAGGAGTTCGAGGTCCGCTCGCTGGTCGGTGCGGGACGGCACTGACGGCAGGGCCCCCTCCGACCGCCGCCGCGGCATCCGGCGCCCCGACAGAAGGGCGGACCGGGTGCCGCGGCGCACCCCTCGGAAAGGACCACCATGCACAGGCGCATCTCGTCGAAGTCGCTGCGCGTCCTGGCCGCCGGAGTGACGGCCACGGCCGTGCTCGCCGTCGTCGGAGCCGCCGGACACGCGGCGCGCACCACCGCGCCCCCCACCCGCCCCTCCCCCACCGCGTCCCCCGCCGGCCCGGCCCGCGAGGGGCCCGCGGAGACGGGCAGATGGCGCAGGTCGCGCCCGCCCGCGGTGACGGCGGCGGAGCAGGAGGCGGCGGGGCGGTCACGCTGCACCCACACCCCTGGTACGGCGCGCACCCCGGCTGCCGACCCGGCTCCGTGAGTCTCCGCGGGGCTACGGCACCCCGCGGGTCGATGAGCCGGGTCCGAACACGTACGCTCGGTGCCTGACGCGGCCATGATCGGGCCGGACGGGTCGACACGGGGGTGTGCGATGACATCGAACACGGAGGCCGCACCGGGGCTCGTCGAGCGCGTCCGGGAGATCCTCGCCTACGCCAACCCGTTCGTCAGGCTCTTCGACGACGAGGTGCGGTTCCCGGACGGGAGGCGCGGCCGCCACGTGCGCATCGAGCCTGCCAGGCCCGGGCTGGGAAGCGTGGTGCTGCCCGTCTGTGAGAGCGCCGTCGGGCTCGTGCGCACCTACCGCTATGCGCTGGGCGCGGACCAGTGGGCACTGCCGCGCGGGTTCTCCCACGGCGCGGATGCGGAGGAGACGGCACGGGCAGAGCTCCGGGAGGAGATCGGTGCCACCGGCGGCGAGTTCCGGCTGCTGGGCACGATGACGCCGGACTCCGGCCTGTTCTCCGCGCGAGTCGCGGTCTTCCTGGCGATCCTTCCCGAGCGGTTCGCCCGGCCCGAGGACATGCGCGAGGTACGAGAGGTGTGCTGGCTCCCGGTCCAGGACGTGTGGTCATGGGTGGGGGCGGGACGCATCGAGGACGGCTTCACCCTGTCCGCCCTGGCCCTGGCCCGGGCCAAGCAGGCGCTGCCCGGCTCCGAATCACGCGGCTGAACCGCCGTCCCGAAGAGGATGGGGCTCAGGGGGTCCTTCCGGCCCCTCAACCGTCCAGCCGCAGGGTCCACACCACTCTCATCTCGCCCGTGACGGCACCGTCCTCGCGTCGAATGGCGACAGTGACGGGAAACTCCGGTCGCCTGCCCTCGTCGAGTTCCGCGACGACGTCGGCCGCCGGGCGGCCCAGGGTTGCCGTGGCCGTCACCGGGCCCATGGCCAGCCTCTTGTAGTCGATGTCGGCCCGGACCGCGAGCGGCACCGCCCGGGAGAGCTGATCGCCGAAGGCCGTGAGGACGATGGCGCCGCTGGCGGATTCGGCCAGGGTGAACATGGCGCCCGCATGGGGCCCGCCAAGGTGATTGTGATAGTCCGGCTGGTCCGGGAGCCGCAGCACGGCGCGCTCCGGGGTCACCTCGACGAACTCCAGCTTGAGGGTGCGCACCATCGGGACGGCAGCGGCCAGCATGTCACCCACCGCGGCACTGTCAACTGTCATGAGCCGTATGTTACCTGCGAGTAGCAACAGTGACCACCCTTGGGACAGTCCGGGCGCCGCACGTCCGCAGGTGTGGAGAAATCGAAAAAGTGCGCAGCGGACGGCACGGCGATGACGTGCTCCTTCACCCGTGGGGTCCCGAACGCCCTTTTCCGGTACGCGTCTGACGAAGAGCGGTGACCCAACCGTGTCATGAGCGGGACTAGGGTTATGGCCCATGTGGCCAGGACAGCAGCCGCCCGGGGGCGAGCAGAACCCGCAGAACCAGAACCCTTACCAGCAGCCGGGGTACCAGCAGCCGAACCCGTACCAGCAGCCGGGTTATCAGCAGCCGAATCCCTATCAGCAGCAGGGGCAGCCGCAGTGGGGCGCGCCCACTCCCGCGGGGTCGCCTCAGCAGCCCGGCGACGGGGGCGGCGGGAACCGCACCAAGCTCGTGGCGATCGTGGCGGCCACGGCCGTGGTCGTGGCCGCCGGGGTCACCGGCTTCCTCGTCCTGGGCGGCGACAAGGACGACAGCGCCGACGGCAGCAGCAAGGACGCCAAGGTGTCGTCCTCTCCCTCGCAGAGCGCGTCGGCGTCCGCGTCCGCGTCCGACAACCCGCGCAGCGGTGAGACCGAGAAGCCGACCGTCCCCGGCTGGAAGGTCGTCATCAACCCCAAGTGGGGCACGGCCTTCGACGTGCCGGCGGACTGGGTGGTGAAGTCGCCCGGCCTGTTGATCGGCTTCGAGGACGACAAGGGCAAGGCCGGGGACAAGCCCCTCATCACCATGTCCGCACCGGCCTTCCTCAAGGAGACCTGGTGCACGTCCGACGACGACAAGGACGGGCGCACCGACGACACGGCGCTGGCCGCGGCGGGAACCAAGGGTGCGAGCGGGGCCAAGAACACCGATGAGGTCGCCGTGAACCAGGTGGCCTGGTGGGTGTACGGCGGCTACACACAGCCCGACAAGAAGAGCCTGACCTTCGACAAGAAGGCGAAGCCGTACACGACGGCGTCCGGCATCCAGGGCAGCATCGCCTGGGCCCGGTCCAAGAACACGCCGCAGAAGGGCAAGTGCGCCTCCGACGGCAAGGCCGTCACGTTCGGATTCAAGAACTCCGCGGGCGACTTCGTCGCATGGAACCTCTACGGCGCCACCGGCGTGAAGGACGAACTCCCGGACGCGACGATCATGAAGATCCTCAGCACCGTGCGCCTCCACGGCGACCCCACGGCCTCCTGAGCCGCACGACCCGGCACAGCGGGCGCGCCACGGCCGTCACCATGACGGCCGTGGCGCGGCGGCACAGCGCGTCGACCTCTCGGCCCCCCGGTTCAGCCGATGGTGAAGGCCCCGTCGGGCGGTTCGGGCGACGGGACGGCGTCCGCGTCCTGAACGGGCTCGGCGGCACCCGTGAACTCCCGGAGCTCCGCGCCGTGTTCGACACGGGCCGGGAACGCGTCCGCGGCGGCGCGACGGGCGAGGAGGGCGATGTCGAGGGGCCGGTGGGAAGCGGCCAGCACGACGTTGCCGAAACGGCGGCCGCGCAGCACGCCCGGCTCGGCGATCAGCGCCAGCTCCTCGAACACCACGGCGAACGTGGCCAGTTGGGAACGGAGGAAGGCGAACGGCGCGGCGTCGGCGAGGTTCGCCGCATAGACGCCGTCCGGGCGCAGCACCCGCTCGGCGGCACGGACGTACGCCACCGTCGTCAGATGGGCGGGGACGCGGGAACCGCCGAAGACGTCCGCGATCAGCACGTCGGCGGAGTCTGCGGGTGCGGCCCCGAGCCAGGCGCGGGCGTCTGCGGAATGCAGGGTGATGCCGGCGTCGGCGGGCAGGGGCAGGTGTTCCACGACGAGGTCCAGCAGGCCCCGGTCGGCCTCGACCACGTCCTGCCGTGAGCCCGGCCGGGTCGCGGCGACGTAGCGGGGCAGGGTGAGCGCGCCGCCGCCGAGGTGCACCACGTCGAGGGGCCGCCCCGGCTCGGCGGCCGTCTCCAGGACATGGCCGAGCCGTTGCGCGTACTCGAACTCCAGGTGCTCGGGCGCGTCCAGGTCGACGTACGACTGCGGGGCCCCGTCGACCGTCAGCAGCCAGGCGCTCGCACGGTCCACGTCGGGCATCAGCTTGGCGGTCCCGTGGTCCACGGCACGCGTCACGGGTATGGGCTCGCTCACGGCTCCATTGTGCCGGGCGGGGGACCCTCCGTACGCCGGGGCCGTGGCGTCCCGGGCCACCGGCCGTGACGGGCGGCGGGGGGGGGCCCCCCCCCCCGGGGGGCCCCCCCCCCCCCCCCCCCCCCCCCCCCCCCGCCCCCCCCCGCCCCCCCCCCCCCCCGCCCCCCCCCCCCCCCCCCCGCCGCGGGGCCCCCCCGCCACGTAGGGGGGGGGGGGGGGGGGGGGGGGGGGGGGGGGGGGGGGGGGGGGGGGGGGGGCGGGGGGGGGGGGGGGGGGGGGGGGGGGGGGGGGGGCGCGGGGGGGGGGGGCCCCCCCCCCCGCCCCGCGCCGCTCCCCGGGGCGCCGGCCGCCGTCGGAGCGTCCCGGCTCAGCCCACGGCCGTCACCGTGCCCGCGCCGACCGTCCGGCCGCCCTCGCGGATCGCGAAGCCGAGGCCCGGCTCCAGCGGGACCTCGCGGCCCAGCTCCACCGTCATGGTGACCGTGTCGCCGGGCCGGGCGACCGCCGTCCCGCCGAGGTCGATGTCGCCGACCACGTCCGCGGTGCGGATGTAGAACTGCGGCCGGTAGCCCGTCGACACCGGGGTCGTACGGCCGCCCTCCCGCGCCGACAGGACGTACACCCGCGCCGAGAAGCGGCGGCTCGGGGCGACGCTGCCGGGCGCGGCGACGATGTGCCCACGGCGGACCGCGTCGCGGGGCACCCCGCGCAGCAGCAGCGCCACGTTGTCCCCGGCCTGCGCGTCCTCCATGGGCTTGCCGAAGGTCTCCAGTCCGGTCACCACCGTCTCCAGTCCGGCGCCGAGCACCTCGACCCGGTCGCCGACCCGGACCGTGCCGCGCTCGACGGCGCCCGTGACCACCGTGCCGCGGCCGGTGATCGTGAGCACGTTCTCCACCGGCAGCAGGAACGGCGCGTCCACGTACCGCTCGGGGATGGGCACATAGGTGTCCACCGCGTCGAGCAGCGCGTCGATCGCCGCGGTCCACCGCGGGTCGCCCTCCAGGGCCTTGAGCCCGGAGACGCGGACCACGGGCACGGAGTCGCCCGGGTAGCCCTGGGAGGTGAGCAGTTCCCGGACCTCGAGCTCGACGAGGTCGATGAGCTCCTCGTCACCCGCGTCGGCCTTGTTCAGGGCGACGACGATGTGGTCGACGCCCACCTGCCGGGCGAGCAGGACGTGTTCGGCGGTCTGCGGCATGATCCCGTCGAGCGCGGAGACGACGAGGACGGCCCCGTCGAGCTGCGCGGCCCCGGTGACCATGTTCTTCACGTAGTCCGCGTGGCCCGGCATGTCCACGTGCGCGTAGTGCCGGGTGTCGGTCTCGTACTCGACGTGCGCGATGTTGATGGTGATGCCGCGGGCGGCCTCCTCCGGGGCCCGGTCGATCCGGTCGAACGGCACGAAGGTGCCGGTGCCGCGCTCGGCGAGGACCTTGGTGATCGCGGCGGTCAGGGTGGTCTTGCCGTGGTCGACGTGCCCCATCGTGCCGATGTTCAGGTGCGGTTTGGTGCGCACGTATGCCGTCTTGGACATGGCGGTACCTCGAAGTCTCTTCGGTGGTGCTGCGTGAGGCCCCGGCAACGGGAGATCCGGCCGGGACGGGACCCCGAGGGACGTGCCGACCCTCCCCCTGCGGGGTCCGCCGGACGATCCGGGGAGGGTCAGCTTCGGGCGCCGTCGACGGCGGCCAGGAGAAGCGGGACGGCAGCCTTCGGGGCATCCGCGACGGCGGATGCTGCGAGGAGGAAGGCGTACCGGAACATGCCGTCGATCATCCTCGCCGGCGTCGTCGGCGTCGAATGGTTTTCGGGGCGGGCGGCGGGCCGCCGCCGGGCGGCCGCGGCACCTGTGACACCGCTGAGACGAACCCCACGGCGGTCCGACACCTCGGTCGGTTACTGTCACCGAATGCTCGATGCCACCACCCGCTCTGGGGGCACCGCCACGGCCTCTCCCCGGGCCGCGGCAGCGGAACTCGGCGCCGCGACCGCCTCGGCCGTCGCCGTGCCGCCCGGTTTCGCGGCCCGCTGCACGAGAGTGCTGCTCTCGCCCTGGTCGCGGCTGTCGCTGCTCGTGGCCCTGCTCGCCGCGGCCGCGTCGTGCGTGCTGCTGTTCGAGCCGCAGAAGCTGCTGGCGAACGGCTGGCCGCCACAACTGGGCGGCGCCCTGGCGGCCATGGCGTTCGCGGCGGCGTACGGGTTGTGCACGGTGGCGTTCGTGCCGCGTCCGTTGCTGAATCTGGCGGCGGGCGCCCTGTTCGGCTCTCAGCTGGGCACGGGCGCGGCGCTCGGGGGCACGGTGCTGGGGGCCGGGATCGCCTTCGGTCTGGGCCGGGTGCTGGGGCAGGGCGCGCTGCGGCCCCTGCTGCGGGGGCGCTGGCTGAGGGCCGCCGACGGGCAGCTCAGCCGGCACGGCTTCCGCTCGATGTTGGCGGCGCGGCTGTTCCCCGGGGTGCCGTTCTGGGCCGCCAACTACTGTGCCGCCGTCTCCCGCATGCGCTGGGCGGCGTTCCTGCTCGCGACGGCGCTCGGCTCCGTCCCGAACACCGCCGCGTACGTCGTGGCCGGCGCCCGGGCCTCGAGGCCGACCTCGCCCGCCTTCCTGATCGCGCTGGCCCTCATCGCGGTGCCGGCGCTGGCCGGCGCGGTGGTGGCCTGGCGGGGGCGCCACCACCTGCGCGGCCGCTGAGCGGTCAGACCGCCTCGACGATCATCGCGTTGGCGAGCCCGCCCGCCTCGCACATCGTCTGCAGGCCGTACCGCGCTCCGCGCGTGCGCAGCGCGTGCACCAGGGTGGTCGTCAGACGTGTGCCGCTCGCGCCCAGCGGGTGGCCGACGGCGATGGCGCCACCGTGGACGTTGACCTTGGCGGGGTCCGCGCCCGTCTCCTGCTGCCAGGCCAGGACGACGCTGGAGAATGCCTCGTTGACCTCGAAGAGGTCGATGTCGCCGAGCGCCAGCCCCGCCCGGCGGAGCACCTTCTCGGTGGCGGGGACGACACCGGTGAGCATCAGCACGGGGTCGGAGCCGGTCACCGCGAAGCTGTGCAGCCGGGCGAGCGGCCGCAGGCCGAGGCGTGCCGCGGTCTCGCTCGAGGTGATCAGCACGGCGGACGCACCGTCGTTGACCGGGCTCGCGTTGCCTGCGGTGACGTTCCACTCGATCTGCGGGAACCGCTCCGCGAAGGCGGGGTCGTGGTACGCGGGCCTGAGGCTGGCCAGCACCTCGGTGGTGCTGGCGGGGCGGATGCACTCGTCGCGCGTGAGGCCCTCCAGCGGGGCGGTCTCCGCGTCGAACAGGCCGCCGTCCCAGGCCGCCGCCGCCTTGCGGTGCGAGGACACGGCGAAGGCGTCCATCTGTTCCCGGGTGATCGACCACTTCGCGGCGATCAGCTCGGCGCTGATGCCCTGCGGCACCAGGCCCTCCGGGTAGCGCTCGGCGACGCCGGGTCCGAAGGGGTCGGCGCCGGGAGGCACGTTCGACCACATCGGTACGCGGCTCATGGACTCCACGCCGCAGGCCACGACGATGTCGTAGGCGCCCGAGAGCACGCCCTGGGCGGCGAAGTGCACGGCCTGCTGGGAGGAGCCGCACTGGCGGTCGACGGTCGTCGCGGGCACGGTCTCCGGGAAGCCGGCGGACAGGACGGCGTACCGGGTGGTGTTCATGGCCTGCTCGCCGACCTGGTCGACGGTGCCGCCGATGACGTCGTCGATGAGCGCCGGGTCGATGCCGGAGCGCTCGACGAGGGCGCGCAGGGTGTGGGCCAGGAGTTCCACGGGGTGGACGTGGGCGAGGGCGCCGTTCGGCTTGCCCTTGCCCACCGGGGTGCGTACGGCTTCGACGATCACGGCGTCGCGCATGGTGCGGGCCTCCTTGTCCGGCGGGTGCCGGTGCAGCGGTTACCAGTGAGTAGGAAATCCGGACTCACCATAACTCTTTGAGTTGGAAAATCAAACCCTCCCCTAGACTGACCTCATGGCCGCCCCCAAAGACCCGCGCCCCTGCTCCATCGCCGACACCCTGGCCCTGGTCGGCGAGAAGTACTCCCTGCTCGTCCTGCGCGAGGCGTGTCTCGGCAACGGCCGCTTCGACCAGCTCGTCCGCAACATCGGCGCCCCGCGCGACATCCTCGCCACGCGGCTGAAGCGCCTGGTGGACGCCGGTCTCCTGACGAAGAGGCTCTACAGCGAGCGTCCGCAGCGCTTCGAGTACCGGCCCACGACGGCCGGTCTGGAACTGGAGTCGGTGCTGATGACGCTCATGGCGTGGGGGGACCGCCACCTCCACAAGGACGGCGATCGCCCCATGGTGATCGAGCACGTCTGCGGCAACGAGCTGGTCCCGCTCGTCACCTGCTCGGCCTGCGGCGGAGAGGTGCGCCACGAGGACCTGACGGCACACCCGCAGGCGGCGGGATGGACGGTGTCCGGACCGGCCGCCGCATAGGCCCCGCCGCCGCCCGTGTCCGCGTGGCGGGGTGCCGGGAGGCACCACCCGGCACCCCAAGTGCCGGTAAAGCCCCGGTGATGGAACCGTCATGGCGGGGCGCTACGCTGCCCCCCAGCACACTTGATCACCGGCCCCGCCACGGCACGCCCGCGGCCCGGTGCCGCCGTCGTTGCCTCCACGATCAGCGCTTGGACCACCACACTCCATGTCTTGGCTCGCATCCCTCGTCCTCGGACTCGTCCAGGGGCTGACCGAGTTCCTCCCCGTCTCCTCCAGCGCGCATCTGCGGCTGACCGCGGCCTTCGCGGGCTGGGAGGACCCCGGGGCGGCCTTCACCGCGATCACCCAGATCGGCACGGAGTCCGCCGTGCTGATCTACTTCCGCAAGGACATCGCGAACATCCTCTCCGCGTGGTTCCGTTCGCTCTTCGACCGCACCATGCGCCAGGACCGCGACGCGCGGACGGGCTGGCTGGTGATCATCGGCTCCATACCCATCGGCGTGCTCGGCGTGACCCTCAAGGACCAGATCGAGGGGCCGTTCCGGGACCTGCGGATCACGGCGACGACGCTCATCGTGCTGGGCGTGATCCTCGCCGTCGCGGACCGCCTCGCGGCCCGCGACGAGACGGGCGGCCGGCACCGGGTACCCCAGCAGCGCAAGACGCTTCAGGATCTCGGCGTCAAGGACGGCCTGGTCTACGGCCTGTGCCAGGCCATGGCCCTGATACCCGGCGTCTCCCGCTCCGGCGCCACCATCAGCGGGGGCCTCTTCCTCGGGTACCGGCGCGAGGCCGCCGCCCGCTACTCCTTCCTGCTCGCCGTTCCGGCCGTGCTGGCCTCGGGCGTGTTCGAACTCAAGGACGCCGCGGAGACCGGGCAGGTGAGCTGGGGGCCCACGCTCTTCGCGACGGTCATCGCGTTCGGGTCGGGCTACGCGGTGATCGCGTGGTTCATGAAGTTCATCTCGAGCAAGAGCTTCATGCCGTTCGTCTGGTACCGGATCGCACTCGGCATCGCCATCGTCGCGCTGGTCGCCTCGGGTGTCCTCAGCCCGCACGCGGCCGAGTCGGCGGGCTGATCACGGCGCGGCGTGCGCGACCCGCGAACGCCCGGCATCCGCCCGCCCGGACGATCGTGACCAACCACATACGGCCCCTGTAGCCGCGCGGTAGCGCACTGTCAGTCCTTGCCCCTAGGCTTGTCCGCATGTCCCCCGATTCCCTGAGCCCTGGTTCCGCACGGTCCGCCGACGACTTAAACGAGCGGATCCGGGCCCTGTGGTTGCGCGCGGGCGGTTCCCTGTCCGCCCAGGAGCGCGCGGAGTACGAGCTGTTGGTCGTGGAATGGGCGGCCGCGATTCGCGACGAGGTCATCACGGCGGCCTGACCGCATCCTCACCGGCCGCCGTTCGACGATCGGTCCACGGCGCGGGGGCTCACCGTCCGCCGGCCACGCGCAGCACGGCTCCGGTGGTGTACGACGACTCGGGCGACATCAGCCAGGCGATCGCCGCGGCGATCTCCTCGGCCCGGCCGGCACGGCGCAGCGGAGTCGTACCGGCCACGCGCTCGGGACGGCCCGGATCCCCCATCTCCCGGTGGATGTCGGTGTCGATCACTCCGGGTGCCACCGCGTTGACGCGGATGCCCTCCGGGCCGAGTTCCTTGGACAGGCCCAGCGTCAGGGCGTCGACCGCGGCCTTGGTCGCCGCGTAGTGCACGTACTCGCCGGGGCTGCCCAGCGTCGCCGCCGCCGACGACACATTGACGATCACGCCGCCGCCCCGCGCCGACATCTCCCTGGCGGCGCGGCGTGAACACAGCAGCGTGCCCAGCAGGTTGACCTCCACGACCCGGCGCAGATCGGCCGGGTCCGCGTCCGCCAGGCGTCCCAGCGGACCTGTCACCCCGGCGTTGTTGACGAGGCCGGTCACCGGTCCGAGCGCGTCGGCGGCCGTCACGAAGAGCCGGTCGACGTCGGCCTCCTCGGAGGTGTCCACCCGCACCGTGACACACCGGGCGCCCGCCGCCCGCACGGCGGCGGCGGTGCGCTCCGCGGCCTCGCCGTCCCGCACGTACCCGAGCGCCACATCGTGCCCGTCCGCCGCGAGCCGCACACACGTCGCGGCTCCGATACCGCGGCCGCCGCCCGTCACCACCGTGACCGGACGCTTCATACGTGCCCCTTCCACTGGAATTCCCGTCAGCCGCTGCCGCGGCCGGTGGTACCGGTCGGCGCCGATCGGTGCCGGTCGCCGACGGCCCGCCTCGCCCGCAGGACGGTGACGGTGCGCTCGCACCAGTCGTGGTTGCCCTGCTCGAAGGCGAGACCGCGCAGACACGTCAGATAGGGACCGATGCGGGCGCCGTGGCGCAGGAACTCCTCCTCGGTGCGGTCGCCCCGCATGGTGTGCAGCAGCTTGCCGAACACCTCGATCTTGGCCCGGGCGAAGGCGGCCCGCTCGGTCAGTTGCGCGATCAGCGTCGCCGTGTCGACATGGTCGGCGGCCTGGACCTTGACCAGCAGGTCGTCACGGACGAAGGAGGGCTTGGCGGCCGCGGCCGAGAAGTGTTCCAGCTCGGCCAGGCCGGCGTCGGTGACCTTGAACAGGCGCTTGGTGGGCCGGGTCTCCTGGACCACGTCGCGGCCCGTGATCAGCCCGGCCCGTTCGAGCCGGGTCAGCTCGGCGTACAACTGCTGCGGCTGCGCGTACCAGAAGTTCGCCACTCCCAGGTCGAACGCCTTCGCGAGCTGGTACCCGCTCAGTTCCTCGTTCAGCAGCGCCGCGAGCACGGCGTGGCGCAATGGCATCGGACCGCTTCCCTCCTGCCGCTGTCCACGGGCACCTCGACCATGGTACTCAAGAATATGACTAGTCACATTCATGAGTGTGAGGAGAAGCAGTGAACGCAGCCGAGCGCTTCCGCGCCGCCGTCGACGCCCGCGACATCACCGCCCTGGAGGACCTGTTCACCGAGGACGTCCGCTTCTACAGCCCCGTGAAGTTCCAGCCCTTCGAGGGCAGGCCGATGGTGCTGGGGCTCTTCGGGGTCCTGCTGCGCACCTTCGACGACTTCCGCTACATCGGGCAGTACGCGGGCACGGGCGAGACCGGCGCCGACGGCACCGAGTCCCCTTCGACGGTCCTGCTCTTCCGGGCGACCGTGGGCGGCAGGGACATCCACGGCATCGACCTGCTGCACGTGGACGACGACGGCCGGATCAAGGAGTTCACCGTGATGGTCCGGCCGCAGTCCGCCGTGCACGCACTGGGTGAGGCGGTCCTCGCGGGTCTGGTCGCCGACGGCCTCGTCCCGGCGCCCGCCGCCGGGTGAGGCGGCCCCGCTCCGGCCGCGCGGCGATGCCGTCGTCCCCGGCCGGCCGGCACGACCTCCGAAAGTGCCCGCACGCCCTCTTGGCTGCGTCCGCCCCGTCCCCAACACTGAGCCGATGACGCAGCGTGTGGAGCTCGCGACCGTGTTGGACAGGCTGGCCGTCGACGGACTCGTCACCGAGTACGCCGTGGCCGTGGACGACGGCGACTGGGAGGCCTACCGGCGGCTGTTCACGGCCGACGGCCGGGCCGACTACCGCTCGGCCGGCGGGATCGAGGGGGACGCCGGACAGATCGCCGCGTGGCTCGCCCGGACGATGCGGTTGTTCCCGATGCGCCAGCACCTGATCGTCAACCGGCGCGTCCGGTTCGGCGTGCTGGAGCAGGACGTGGGCGACACGGCCCGGGTCCAGGCCGACTACGTCAATCCGATGCGGTTCGCGGGAGCGGACGACGGCCCGTCCGAGCCCGACTTCGTCTGCGGCGGCCGGTACGCGTTCGCGTTCCTGCGCACGGAGGAGGGCTGGCGGCTGCGCGAGGTCGTGGTACGGGAGAAATGGCGCCGTGCCCCGCGCGGGCAGGAGGCGGCCGGCTGAGCGTACCCGGTTCGATCACCAGCCCCTCTGTCGGAGATCGTCCGCGGCGCGCACACTAGAAGCACGCACCGGGGAGGAGACGCCGCATGACGATGTCCGGCGACTGGCTCGCCTCCCGGTGGCGGCGCGGTGCCGCCGCCGTGCTGGCGGGTGCGCTGCCGATGCTCGCCTTTCCCGCACCCTCGTGGTGGTGGTTCGCGTACGTGGCGCTGGTCCCGTGGATCCTGCTCGCCCGCTCCGCCCCGACCGGCGGGCGGGCCGCGTACGACGGCTGGCTGGGCGGCTTCGGCTTCATGACGGCCGTGCACCACTGGCTGATACCGAACCTGAACGTGTTCACGTTCGTCATAGCGGCGCTGCTCGGCGCGCTGTGGGCCCCATGGGGCTGGCTGGTGCGGCGTTTCCTCGGCGGGATCCCCTCCCCGGTCCGGATCGGCGCCGCCCTCCTCGTGCTGCCGTCGGGCTGGCTGATGGTCGAGCTCGTCCGCTCCTGGCAGGGGCTCGGCGGCCCCTGGGGGCTGCTCGGGTCGAGCCAGTGGCAGGTGCGGCCCGCGCTGCGGCTCGCGTCGGTCGGCGGAGTGTGGCTGCTGAGCTTCCTCGTCGTGGTCGTCAATGTCGCCGTGGCCGTGCTCGTGTCGCTGCGCCGCTCGCGCGTCCCCGCCGTGGCCGGACTCGTCGCGGCGGCCGTCGCAGGGTCGGCGGCCTGGGTCTGGGCGCCGCGCCCCGTCCCCGACGGGCGGGTGCGGATCGCGGTCGTCCAGCCCGGGATCATCGACGGTACGGAGAGCGGCGACAAGCGGTTCGCCCGCGAGGAGCAGCTGACCCGCGGGCTCGCGGGGCAGCACGTGGACCTGGTCGTCTGGGGGGAGAGCAGCGTCGGCTTCGACCTCGCGCGGCGTCCTGATCTCGCCGGCCGTATCGCGGCGCTGTCCCGGCTGGTGAAGGCCGACATCCTGGTCGACGTGGACGCCCGCCGCTCCGACCGCCCGGGCATCTACAAGAGTTCCGTGCTCGTCGGCCCGGACGGCCTCACCGGCCAGCGGTACGACAAGATGCGGCTCGTCCCGTTCGGCGAGTACATACCGGCGCGATCCGTGCTCGGCTGGGCCACCTCGGTCGGCAGGGCGGCCGCCGAGGACCGCAGGCGCGGTACCGAGCAGGTGGTGATGGACGTGGGGCACGGGCTGCGGGTCGGCCCGATGATCTGCTTCGAGTCCGCGTTCCCGGACATGAGCCGCCGTCTCGCGGACGACGGCGCGGGGGTGCTGATCGCCCAGTCGTCCACCTCGACGTTCCAGCAGAGCTGGGCACCCGCGCAGCACGCCTCACTGGCCGCGCTGCGCGCCGCCGAGACCGGCCGCCCGATGGTGCACGCCACGCTGACCGGTGTCTCCGCCGTCTACGGTCCCGGCGGCGAGCGCGTCGGCTCCTGGCTCGGCACGGACGCGAGCACGTCGGCGGTGTACGACGTCCCGCTCGCCGACGGCGTCACTCCGTACGTCCGCTACGGCGACTGGCCGGTGTACGCGTCCCTGGGGATCCTCGCCCTGCTGTGCGCGGCGGACGGCCTCCGGGTGCTCAGCGGCCGACGGCGCGCTCCCGCACCGCAGCCACCACCCGCTCGCACAGTTCATGGGTCGCCAGTGCGTCACGGGCGCTGAGCACCTTGCCGGCCCGGACCGCGTCGAGGAAGGCGAGCGTGGCCTGCTCGATGCCGCGCTGCCGGGCCACCGGCACCCAGTCCCCGCGCCGCCGCACGGTCGGCTGGCCCTTGTGGTCGACGATCTCCGCCAGGTTCAGCACCTGCCGCTTGGTGTCCTGCCCGGAGACCTCCAGGATCTCCTCCGTCGAACCGCTCAGCCGGTTCATCACGCCGAGCGCGGTGAATCCGTCGCCTGCCAGCTGGAGCACCACGTGGTGCAGCAGCCCGCGCTCCGTGCGGGCCCGCACCGTCACGTCGTCGACGGGTCCCGGCACCAGGAACCGCAGCGTGTCCACGACATGGATGAAGTCGTCGAGGATCATCGTGCGCGGCTCCTCGGGCAGTCCGACGCGGTTCTTCTGCATCAGGATGAGCTCGCGCGGATGGTCGGCGCACTGCACGTACCCGGGTGCGTAGCGCCGGTTGAAGCCGACCGCCAGGCCGACGCCGCGCTCCTCGGCGAGCCGCACCAGCCGTTCGGAGTCGGCGAACCGGTAGGCGAGGGGCTTGTCGACGTACGTCGGCACACCGGCCTCCAGGAGCCGGGCGACGATCTCCGGGTGGGCGGCGGTGGGCGCGTGCACGAACGCCGCGTCGAGGTCCTGGGCCAGCAGCGCGTCCAGGTCGGCGTGCCGCTGCTCCGGGGGAAGACGCAGGCCGTCGGCGACACGGTGGAGCGTCGCGGGGGTCCGCGTCTGGAGGTGCAGTTCGAGCCCCGGCTGCAGCGCGAGCACCGGCAGATACGCCTTCAGCGCTATGTCGCCGAGTCCGATGCAGCCGACCTTCACAGGACCTCTCCTAGGGGTTGGCGACGGGTGCCTCACCGGAAGCATACGGCCGGCCCGGGGGCCGCCAGCCGACGATGTCGTCGAATCCGCGCAGGAGGAGCGTGGGGGCGACCCGGGACACCCCGGAGATCAGTGCGTCGCGCACGACGATGCCGGGGCGGCTGCGCATCAGGTCCAGCCGTGCCGTGCCGACGGCCCTGCGGACGATCGCCATGGTGCGGGGCAGCCGGGCCGCCGTGTAGGCGGCGAGACCGTCGGCGGTGGGGGTCCCTTCGTCCGAGCGAGGCCGGCGGACGGCGTGCGCCAGCACGATCGCGTCCTCGACGGCCTGGTTGCCGCCCTGGCCGAGCAGGGGCGGCATGGCGTGCGCGGCGTCGCCGAGCAGCGCGACCCGGCCGGCGTGGTAGGCGGGCAGCGGCTCGGCGATGTGGTGGACGTCGTGCCGCAGGACGTCCTCGGCACGGGCCGCGGCGAGGACCGCCGGGATCGGATCGTGCCAGTCTCCGAACCGGCGCACCAGTTCGGCCCTCTCGTCGCCGTCCGGCGCGCGTTCTCCGGCGCCGGCCAGGGCCGCGGCGTACGCGTACACCGTGCCGTCCTTCATCGGCTGCGTCCCCCACAGGCGGCCCCGGCCCCACGTCTCGTGGGGCGCCACCTCCGCCCCCGGCAGCGGGAACGTGAGCCGCCAGGTGGTGAATCCGCTGTACACGACCCCGGGATGGGCCGGGAACAGCGCACGGCGTACGGCGGAGTGGATGCCGTCGGCGGCGACCACCAGGTCGGCCTCCATGTCCCCGTCGGGGGTGGTGACGCGGGCCGGGCGGCCGGCGTCACCGGGGTCGGCGAGGACCGCGGGCGTCCCCGTGCGGACGGTGCCGGGCGGGAGCCGGTCCGCCAGTCTGTCGATCAGGGTGGCGCGGTGCAGCAGGACGATCGGGCCGCCCAGGCGCTCGGCGACCGCGGCCCCGTCGGAGCGCATCAGCCAGCGCCCGCTCGGGGTGCGCAGCCCTCCGTCGCCCTGCCAGGCGGCGAGGCCCCGGATCTCGTCCCCGAGTCCGATGACGTCCAGGGCGCGCAGGGCGTTGGGCGACAGCGAGATCCCCGCCCCGACCGGCTCCAGCGAGCCGGCCCGTTCCAGGACGGTGACCCGTCGGCCGCCGCGGTGCAGGGCGACCGCCGCGGTCAGGCCCCCGATCCCGCCTCCGATGACGACGGCGTGCGACGACTGTGCCATGGCTCCTCCTCATGCCCACGGATGACACTACGCCTGTAGTGAGCGATGCGGCGACCTTACTACGGGCGTAGTGCCGCCGGTAGGTTGACCCCATGTCCGTACGCGCCACGGGCGCCTCCCGCGCCGACCTCGTCGCCGACACCGCCCTCGCCCTGCTCGCCGAGCGCGGCATGCGCGGGCTGACGCACCGGGCGGTGGACGAGGCGGCGGGGCTGCCCCAGGGCTCGACCTCGAACCTGGCGCGGACCCGCCTGGCGCTCCTGGAACTCGCGGTGCGACGTCTCGCCGACCGGGAGGCGCGGGTGCTCGCTCGGCACGAGACGCCCGACCCCGAGGCCGGGCCCGACGCGGTGGCGGACGGCCTGGCCCTGGCGGCCCACCGCTCTCTGACCCGCAACCGCGACCTGACGCTGGCGCGCTACGAACTGGCCCTGGAGGCCACCCGTCGGCCCGAACTGCGCCGGCACTTCGACGCGGCCGGAGCCCGCTTCCGCGACCAGCTCACCGGCCTCGTCACCGCCATGGGCTCCACCGACCCGGCCCGGCACGCCCTGTCGCTGCTGGCCTGGCTGGACGGGCTGCTGTTCTCGTGCGTGGCCGGGTCCTTCACGGCGCAGGCCCCGAGCCTCGACGCGGTGCGCGCCGGCCTGCGGGAACTGCTCGACGGGATGCTCGGGCGCTGACCGTCCGCGCGCCGGGCGTGGCGGTGACCGGCTCGGCCGGGTCAGGATGCGGTCATGACCATTCAGCGCCACAGACCCGCCCTGGACGCCGACGAACGCGCCATGCTGGAGGGCTGGCTCGACTACCACCGCCAGACGCTCGCGTCGAAGTGCGAGGGCCTCACCGACGCCCAGCTCAGGACCGCCTCCGTGGAGCCCTCCCCGCTCTCCCTGATGGGTCTCGTGCGGCACATGGCCGAGGTGGAGCGCAGTTGGTTCCGCAAGGTTCTCGTCGGTGACGACCCGGGACCGGTCCACGGCGCGGGCGAGGACCCGGACGCCGGCTTCCGTCTCACCGAGGCCGACACCTGGCAGGAGGCGTACGCCACCTGGCAGGCCGAGATCGCGATCGCGCGCCGCCACGCGGCCCGCTTCGGCCTGGACGACCTGTCCGAGGGACGGAGCAGGTTCACCGACGAGCCGTTCAGCCTGCGCTGGATCTACACCCACATGATCGAGGAGTACGCCCGACACAACGGCCACGCCGACCTGATCCGCGAGCGGATCGACGGGGCCACGGGGGAGTGACGTCACCCGCGTCGGGCCCGCACCCTCCGTACGGGGGCCGACATCACCCGTGCGGGGCATCCTGCGCCTGTCCGCCCCCCAAAGCGGCCCGGACGCAGCAGAGTTACGCGGGTGCATCGAACGACGACGACCGCAACGCTGCTCCTGGTCACCGTGGCCGTCTCGGCCCTCTCCGGCTGCGTCACCGTCCAGCGACCGCCCGCACCCGGCGCGCCGCCGGCGCCCTCGCGCCCCTCCGCGCCGCGCCCGGACGGCAGCGGACAGCCGCACGCCGTACAGGCCCCCGCGCGCGAGGCGCTGGAGATGGTCCGCCCCTCCGACGTCCCCTCGCCGTCGGCCGCCGCCCGGCACGGGAGCACGGCACGGCCGGACCCCGGCGCGGCGTGGACGGCCGGCCCCCACCGCCCGTCCACGACCCCGAGCAGGTCACTGCCCGGGCCGTACACCGGTGGGCAGCCGACCGCCTCCGTCGCGATCCCGGGGAACGCCGACGTGTGCGCGCTCGGCCGCAGCTACGGGCGGTGGCGACCGGACAGCCCCGAGGCGACCATCTGCGGACGCGTCTACGGGCCTTGAGACGACACTCGAGGCGAACGCGTGTACGGCGAGGGGCGCGGGCGCGGAGAGGGGTGCGGGCGTACGGGCGCCTCGGGGCCGCCCGGCGGCCTCCGGGCCGCCCCGAACCTCCGGGCTCCGCAGGCTGCTCCGCCCCGTCGTCGCCGTCGCACGCCACCAGGGCGGCGTGACGGCCCCTACGGCCGCCGTCTCGGCGGCCCCAGCCTCCCCCCGCCGGGGCCGTCCAGGGGGCCGGGCTCGGGCGCGCCGTCCGTCGGCCCCTCCCCCGCCAGCCTGCGCTCCAGGCGTCCGATCGCCGCCCTGACGCCGTCGCCGTAGCCGTCGTCACCGAGGGCGCCGACCGCCCCACGGGCCCGGTGCAGATGGACGCGGGCGGCCTCGCACCGGCCGAGCTTCACGTAGTCGGCGGCCAGGTTGAGATGCAGCGAGGGGTAGAACGCACGGACCGCGAGCACCCCGTCGTGCCCGGCGAGGCGCTCGTCGGCGAGTTCCTGGGCGGCCGACAGCGCTCTCAGGTCCCAGGCCAGTTCGTCCGCCGGGTCGTCCTGGGTGTCCGCCATGTAGTGCGCCAGGGTGCAGCGGTGCAGCGGGTCACCCTCCTCGCCGATCTCGGCCCACAGCCGCAGGAAGCGGTCCCGGGCCTCCTCGCGGTCGCCGCCGTGGTGCAGCATCACGACCTGCCCGATCCGGGTCATGACGGCGTCCGGCGCCGCCTGCTCCTGTCGCTCGGCCACCGCGTCCTCCACGTTCGTCGCCCTCCCCCGCTCTCGGCTTCGCTCGAGCGGGGGTGCACCCTCCACGACGCTAACCGCCCCCGGGGGCAATCGTGCCCAGGCCGCTCCGTACGGACACTGGGCCAAGCCGGTGACGGACGCCGGGCGACCGCCGGACCGGACGGGGGCGGGCGGACAGGGACGGCCGGGCGGGCGCAGTCGGGGCCGGGCCGCCGCCCGGCCCCGACCGGGGATCACCCGAGGTTCGGAACGGTCCAGTCGATCGGCTGGTGCCCCTGCCGGGCCACCGCCTCGTTGATCTGCGTGAACGGGCGCGAACCGAAGAACTTCTTCGCGGACAGCGGCGAGGGGTGCGCGCCCTTGACCACGACGTGCCGCGTCTCGTCGATCAGCGGCAGCTTCTTCTGCGCGTAGTTGCCCCACAGCACGAACACCGCCGGGTCCTGCCGGCCGGCGACCGCGCGGATCACGGCGTCCGTGAACTTCTCCCACCCGCGGCCCTTGTGCGAGTTCGCCTCGCCGCCGCGGACCGTCAGCACCGCGTTGAGCAGCAGCACGCCCTGCTGGGCCCACGGCATCAGATAGCCGTTGTCCGGGACGGGGGTGCCCAGCTCCTCCTTCATCTCCTTGTAGATGTTCCGCAGCGAGGGCGGGATCTTCACGCCGGGCCGCACGGAGAAGCACAGGCCGTGCCCCTGGCCCTCCCCGTGGTACGGGTCCTGGCCGAGGACGAGGACCTTCACCTGCTCGTACGGCGTGGCGTCGAGCGCGGCGAAGACCTCCTCGCGCGGAGGGTAGACGGGACCCTTGGCGCGCTCCTCCTCGACGAACTCCATCAGCTCCTTGAAGTAGGGCTGCTGCACTTCGTCGCCCAGAACGCCCCGCCAGGACTCCGGCAGCATGGCGATGTCGGTCACGTCAACTTCCTCCGATGTGCGGTCACTTCCAGGTCTCAGAACCTACAGGCGACCACTGACAACGGGCCCGCGGGCCCCGCCCGCCGCCGGGACTACCAACTGGTCTTGCGGGACAGTTCCCACACCATCATGATCGTCGACGGGTCCAGGGCGCGCTCGCCGCCGGAGATCTCCTCGCTCGCCGCGAGGAACTGCTTGCCCTGCCACAGCGGCAGCAGCCGGGCGTCGTCGACGAGGACCTGCTGGGCCTCCTGGAACTGCTTGACCACGTTGCCACGGTCGCTCTCGCGCCGGGACTGGGGCAGCAGCACCCCGGTGATCTCCGGCGCCGGGTAGGGCGTGCCGAGCGCGTTCTGGTTGCCGACGAAGGGCGCGATGTAGTTGTCCGGGTCGGGGAAGTCGGGGAACCACCCGCGGCCGAACACCGGGTACTCGCCCTTCTGGTAGCCGGCCACGTACGTCTTCCAGGGACGGCTCTTGAGGGTGACCTGGAAGAGACCCGAGCCGTCGAGCTGGCGCTTGATCTCCCGGAACTCCGGAGCGGTCTCGGAGCCGTAGCGGTCCGTGGTGTACCAGAGGGTCAGCGGGACGCGCTGGTTGATGCCCGCCTCGGAGAGGATCTTGCGGGCCTTGGCCGTGCTGGGGTCCCCGAAGTGGTCGAAGAAGCCCGTGGTGTGGCCGGTGAGCCCTGCGGGGACCATGGAGTAGAGCGGCTCGACGGTGTCCTTGTAGACGTTGTGGGCGATCGCGTCCCGGTCCACGATCTGGGCCACCGCCTTGCGGACGGCGAGCTTGCCGGCCCAGGGGTCCTTCGGGTTGAAGACCAGGTAGCTGATCTCGATGCCCGAGTTCTCGACGAGCTGGATGGACTTGTCGTTGCCGCCGCTCTGGAGGGAGACGATGTCGGAGGCCGCGAGGCCGCGGTACGTGATGTCGATCTTCCCGCTCTTGAGGGCGTTCACCATGCTGGCGGAGTCCTGGAAGTAGCGGATGGTGACCGCGTCGTTCTTCCGCTTGGCGTAGCCCTTGTAGTGGCTGTTCCCGGCGAGCCGGGCCTGCTTGCCCTCCTCGTAGGAATCCAGCGTGTAGGGGCCCGACCCGGTGATCTTGCCGTCCTTGCGCAGCTCCGTGGCCGGGTAGTCGGCCGGGTCCACGATCGACATGGCCGGCGTGGCGAGGACGAAGGGGAACGTGGCGTCCGCCTCGTTGAGGTGGAAGAGCACCTCGCGGTCGCCCTTCACCTGGACCCGTTCGAGGCTGCCGAGCAGTCCGGCCGGGCCGCCCGACACGTTGATCCGCTTGATGCGGTCGATCGAGTACTTCACCGCGCGGGCGTCGAGCTCGTCCCCGTTGGAGAAGGTGAGTCCGTCCCGCAGGACGCAGCGGTACGTCCGGTTCGTGTTGTCCGTGAAGGAGCAGCTCTGTGCGGCGTCGGGGCCCGGCTCGGTCGCCCCGTCCGGGTAGTTGAGCAGCGTCTGGTACACATTGCGGAACAGCTCCCAGGAGCTGTCCCAGGCCGCGGCGGGATCCAGCGTGCTCGGTGAGCTGGTGGTCCCGACGACGATCGGACCTTTGCCTCCCGACGAGCCCGACGAGAAGATCCCACACCCGGTCACCAACGATATGGACGCGATCATCGCCAGCTGACGCAGACTTCTGTTCCTGTTGAACACGCCATGCTCCTCGAGCTGCCACACCAGGGATCGGCAGACGATACCGCAGTGCCCGGCCCGGTTCACCGTGCTCCGACCCGGCCTGTGACCAGTGTGTGATGACGACGTTGTCATCGTCGTCGCTCCCGGGCCTCGACGACAGGGGCGCGGATTCTGTCAAGGGTTCCGGCCGAATCCGCGCCCGTGTCGAGATACGCGTCAGGCGACGCCGGCGTTCAGGAAGATGCCGCCGTCCACGACCAGCGTCTGGCCCGTGATCCAGTCGGACTGGTCCGACGTCAGGAATGCGGCGGCGCCGCCGATGTCGGAGGGCACGCCGAGCCGGCCGAGCGGGTAGGCCGCGGCGGCCTCCGCCTCCCGGCCCTCGTACAGGGCCTGCGCGAACTTGGTCTTCACCACGGCCGGCGCGATCGCGTTGACCCTCACGCGGGGCGCGAACTCGTGCGCCAGCTGCTGGGTCAGGTTGATCATCGCGGCCTTGCTGACCCCGTAGGCGCCGATGAAGGGCGAGGGCGCGAGGCCCGCGACCGAGGCGATGTTGACGATCGCGCCGCCGTTGTCCTTCTGCCAGGCGTGCCAGGCCCGCTGCGCGAAGCCGAGCGCAGAGATCACGTTGGTCTCGAACACCTTGCGCGCGACACCCAGGTCGAGGTCCGCGATCGGCCCGAAGACCGGGTTCGTGCCGGCGTTGTTGACCAGGAAGTCGACGCGGCCGAACGCCTCCATCGTGCGCTGCACGGCGGTGGCCTGGTGGGCCTCGTCGTGCGCCTTGCCGGCGACGCCGATGACCCGGTCGGCGCCGAGCTTCTCGGCGGCCTCCTTGAGCGCCTCCTCGTTGCGGCCGGTGATGCAGACGCGGTCGCCGCGCGCGACGAACGCCTCGGCGATCCCGTAGCCGATGCCGCGGCTGGCGCCCGTGACGAGGGCGACCTTGCCGGAGAGTTCAGGCAGTGCAGTCATGTGTGCGCTCCCGGCCCTAGTCGAGCGGTCCGCCGGCGACGTACAGCACCTGGCCGGAGACGAATCCGGCGGCGTCGCCCGTGAAGAAGGCGATCGCGTTGGCGATGTCGTCCGGCTCACCGACGCGCTGCACGGGGATCTGGGTGGCGGCCGCGGCCTTGAAGTCCTCGAAACCCATGCCGACGCGGTCGGCGGTGGCCTTGGTCATCTCGGTGGCGATGAAGCCGGGGGCGACGGCGTTGGCGGTGATGCCGAACTTGCCGAGCTCCTTGGCCAGCGTCTTGGTGAAGCCCTGCAGGCCGGCCTTGGCGGCCGAGTAGTTCGCCTGGCCTCGGTTGCCGAGCGCGGACGAGGAGGAGAGGTTGACGACACGGCCGAAGCCCGCGTCGACCATGTGCTTCTGGCAGGCACGCGACATGAGGAAGGCGCCGCGCAGGTGCACGTTCATGACGGTGTCCCAGTCCGAGACGCTCATCTTGAACAGCAGGTTGTCGCGGAGCACGCCCGCGTTGTTGACGAGGATCGTGGGCGCGCCCAGCTCCTCGGCGACGCGCGCGACGGCGGCCTCGACCTGCGCCTCGTCCGAGACGTCGCAGCCGACGGCGACGGCCTTGCCGCCCGCGGCCGTGATCTTCTCCACGGTGTCCTTGCACGCGGCCTCGTCGAGGTCGATCACGGCGACCGCACGGCCCTCGGCGGCCAGTCGTACGGCGGTGGCGGCGCCGATGCCGCGCGCACCGCCGGTCACGACGGCGACCCGCTGCTCAGTGGTGGACATTGCTGGTTCTCCTCGCCCTTGGAAAGCCTGGAACACCTTCGAAAGTCTGCGGCCCCACGGTACGCCCCACAGGTGAGCGACCGCTTAGTACCTTCAGCAGACGTGACGCTAGAAGCCCTGGCACCCGGTGTCAACGGCACACCCGGTGCATGTGATCCATTACCTCACCAGGAGGTCCAGCAACCGCTCCGCCTCCGCCGCCGGGTCGGCGGTCAGTCCGGTGTGCACGGGCCCGGGCCGGACGACCGTCGAACGCGGCGCGATCAGCCAGCGGAAGCGCCGCCCGGCGTCGTCGCACGCCGCCTGTCCGGCCGCCTCGCCACCCGCGCACACACCCTCGACGGCGCGGAGCGCGGCGCGTACCCCGGCCACGTCGGCGTCCGGGTCCAGCGCGCGCAGCTTCCCCTCGTCGAGGTGGGTCCGCGCCGTGACGAACGACTTCGCGCGGCAGTAGACGAGCACGCCCGCGTTGAAGCACTCGCCGCGTTCGACGCGCGGCACCACCCGCAGCAGCGCGTACTCGAACACGTCCCGCCCGCTCGCCTGTCCGGCCGTGCTCACTGGTCCCCCCGACGGGTCTCGAGGCCCTGGATGCGTTCGTGGATGACGACGGCACGCGCCAGCAGCGCAGCCGCGTACGCCCGGCGCAGCGTGTCCGGTGTGTCGAAACCGGGCTCGCCGGCCAGCCACTCGTCGGGGATGTCCGCGGTCACCTCGGCCAGCAGGTCGTCGGTGACGAGCGGCGCCAGCTCCGCGGCGGCGCCCGCCACGTCCGGCGCGAAGGAGGCGAGGGCGTGCTCCGAGGCGTCGTAGGGCCGGGCGGCCGAGACCTCGGCACCGGGCCAGTTGTGCTGCCAGATCATGGTGGCGCCGTGGTCGATGAGCCACAGGCCGCCGTGCCACATCAGCAGATTGGGATTGCGCCAGGAGCGGTCCACGTTGCCGACGAGCGCGTCGAACCAGAGGATCCGCCCGGCCTCCTCGGGGCCGATCCGGAACGCGAGCGGGTCGAAGCCGATCGCCCCGCTGAGGAAGCCCATGCCGAGGTTGAGTCCGCCGCTCGCCCTGAGCAGCCCCTGCACCTCCTGGTCCGGCTCGCCGAGGCCCAGCACCGGGTCGAGGCCGATGGCCACCAGAGCGGGCACGCGCAGGCCCAGCCGCCGGGCGAGTCCCCCGCACACGACCTCGGCGACGAGCGTCTTGCGGCCTTGACCGGCTCCGGTGAACTTCATGACGTACAGGCCCAGGTCGTCGGCCTCGACGAGCCCCGGCAGCGAACCGCCCTCGCGCAGCGGCGTGATGTAGCGGGTCGCGAAGACTTCCTTGAGCACCGTCCCAGGTTACTGGGGCGTTCGGGGGCCATCCGGCGCGGCCCGTGTGCGCCGTGCGGCGACGCGCGTCGCGAGCGGGTCAAAATGTGGACGTCGTCTGAACGGGCGGCGCCCACAGGCCGTACCTCCGTACAGATCTGCGAAGCATCCGTGGAAGGGAACGTCAGCATGACCAGCGAACCGCTTCAGCCCGTCCGGGCACCGGCCCGCCGCACGGTCGTGGCGGCGGTCGGAGCGACGGGGCTCGCCGTCGCGCTGACCGCGTGCGGGGGTTCGGACGACACATCGTCGAGTTCGACCGGCCCACAGGACAACGCCAGCCCGACCGACGGCGGCACGGGCGGAGGTGAGAACGCCGCGGCCGGCTCCGGCGGCACGGTGCTGACGAAGACCTCGGACATCCCCGAGGGCGGCGGCAAGGTCTTCGCCGACCAGGGGGTGGTCGTGACCCAGCCGACGGCGGGACAGTTCAAGGCGTTCTCGTCCAAGTGCACGCACCAGGGGTGTGCGGTGAAGGACATCTCGGACGGCGTGATCACCTGCCCCTGCCACGGCAGCCACTTCTCCGCGACCGACGGCAGTGTGAAGAAGGGTCCGGCGACCCAGCCGCTGCCCGCCGCGAAGATCACCGTGGCCGGGGACGAGATCAAGCTGGCCTGACCCGGTGTCTCCTCACCCCTGTGCCGGCCGGCCCCGGGGCGCGAGGCAGGCCAGGACCTCGTCGGTGGTCGCGATCGTGGCGACCAGGGCCAGGGTGTTGCGGACCATGGCGGGCGTGTACTCGGGGGGCACTCCCGCGATGGCGTCCGCGGGCACGACGGCCTGGTAGCCGCCGTTGACGGCGTCGAACACGGCGTTGGGGACCGCCACGTTGGCCGAGACCCCGGTGACGACCAGCGTACGGCAGCCCAGATTGCGCAGCAGCGCGTCGACCTCGGTCCCCGCGACCGGCGACAGGCCGTGCAACCGCCGTACGACGAGATCCTCCTCCGTCACCTCGACGGGTTCCGCGACGCGGACCGCCGCGGTGCCGGACAGCTGCTGCACCGGCAGCCGTTCGGCCGCGCGGAAGAGGCGCGCGTTGCGGCTGGCGCCACGGCCGTCCGGGCGGCGCTCGGCGATGGTGTGGATCACCTGCACCCCGCCCTCGTGCGCGGCCGCGACCAGGCGTGCCACGTTGGCGAGCGCCCCCGACGCGCGGGCCTCTTCGGCGAGTTCGGGCAGGGCGCTGTCCGGGCCCACGACCCCTTGCTGGCACTCGACGGTGAGCAGCACCGTGGTCCGGGGGTCGAGGAGTGCGCGGAGCTGTTCGGGAGACGGCATGGCTTGCCCTTGTCGTCGGCGGCCGGCGCGGGGGAGAGTATCGGCCCTCGTCACCGGACGGAAGACGACCCCTTCTCTTTTCTGACGTGATGTCAGAGGATCTCTCTGGCACGACGTGGGAGAAGAAGAGGGGTACCCCATGACCGTCACGCAGCGCCGGGGCCGGAAGATCATGATGACCTCCGGCGAGCTGGACGAATTCCTCACCACCCAGCGCACCTGCCGGGTGGCGACCGTGTCGGCCGACGGCAGCCCGCATGTGAGCGCCCTGTGGTTCGCCTGGGACGGCACCTCACTGTGGCTGTACTCGGTGGTGCGCAGCAAGCGTTGGGCCGACCTGCGGCGCGATCCGCGCATCGCCGTGGTGATCGACACGGGCGAGGAGTACGACCAGCTGCGGGGCGTCGAGCTGTCCGGCACGGTGGAGTTCGTGGGCGAGGCTCCGCGCACCGGGGAGCTGTGCGCCGAGCTCGACGTGCCCGAGACGCTGTTCGCGCGCAAGAACTTCGGCCTGGAGGAGATGCCGCACGACGGCCGCCATGCGTGGCTGCGGCTGACGCCGGCGAAGATCGTCTCCTGGGACTTCCGCAAGCTCGGGTCGCTCTGACGCGCACGGCGGCTCCCCCTCACCCGGCGGCTCCCCTCACCCGGCGGCTCCCCTCACCCGGCGGCTCCCCCTCACCCTGCGGCACCCCCTCCCCCGGCCGCACCCGCCTCCCCCGGCCGCTCGGTCTCGGCCGCCGCTCCGGCTCGGTTCACCTCGCCGCTATGGCCCGCCCCGCCGTGCGCAGCGCCTCCACCGCCGCCCTGATCGACGGGCGGCGGTCGGCGTCGGCCCGCCACACCACGAACACATGCCGTCGCACGCGCTGCCGCAGCGGCACGGTCACGACACCCTCCGGCGTGGGATGGCGCCCGAGCAACGGTGCGATGCACACCCCCAGTCCGGCCGCGACCAGCCCCAGTTGCGTGTGCGTCTCGCAGGCGCGGTGCCCGATGCGCGGCTCGATGCCCCTGGAACGCAGCGTGAACATCAGCCACTCGTGGCAGAACTCGCCCTCTCCCCAGGTGATCCACTCGTCATCGGCGAAGTCCCCGAGGTCCACCTCCGCCTCGCCCGCGAGCCGGTGTCCGAAGGGCATCGCCACATCGGCGGGATCGTCGAGGATCGCCGCCTTCACCAGGCCGTCGGGCAGCGGCATCGGCTTGTTGTACCAGTCGAGGACGACCGCGAGATCGAGGTCGCCGCGCACCACGCCGGCGACCCCGGCCTCCGGCTCGAGCTCGCACGAGCGCAGCCGCAGCGCCGGATGACCGGCGCGCAGCGCGGCGAACGCGGTCGGGAACAGTCCGCGTGCGGCCGTCGGGAAGGCCGACAGGCGCAGCTCACCGGCCACTTGGCCGCGCTGGGCCTCCAGATCGGCCTGGGCGAGTTCGACCTGCGACAGAATCCGTGCCGCGTGGTCGGCGAGCAGCCGGCCGGCGTCCGTGAGCCGCACCCCCCGCCCGTTCCTGGCCAGGAGCCGCTGTCCCACCTCCCGCTCCAGTTTGGCCATCTGCTGGGAGACGGCCGAGGTCGTCACGTGCAGCCCCTCGGCCGCCCCGCTGACCGAGCCGTGCCGGGCGAGGGCGTCGAGGGTGCGCAGGCGCTCCAGGTTCAACATGTAAGCAATGCTAAGAGATACTGCATGCGAAATCTCGATTGTGCTACGAGATGACCTGCGCGATCGTTACCGCCATGACCACCGCCGCCACCCGACGAACCGCCAGCGCCCCCGCCCTCGCCCCTCGCCGTCGGCCCGCGCTCGACTGGCGGATCCGCTTCGGCCTCCTCTCGCTGATCTGGGGCTTCAGCTTCCTGTTCATCAAGGTCGGCACACAGGCGTACGCCCCGTTCCAGGTCACCCTCGGCCGTCTGGTGTTCGGCACCGCGGTGCTCGCCGCGGCGATGGCCTTGAAGCGGCAGGGCCTGCCACGCGGTACCCGCACCTGGGGGCATCTCACCGTCGCGGCGTTCCTCCTCAACGCGCTGCCGTTCTCCCTCTTCGCCTACTCGGAACTGACGATCCCCTCGACGCTCGCCGGGATCTGCAACGCCACCTCGCCGTTGTGGGGCATGGCGCTGTCCCTGGTCGCGCTCTCCGAGGACCGGCCGAGCCGGCGTCGTGTCGCGGGGCTGGGCATCGGGTTCCTGGGGGTGCTGACGGTGCTCGGCGCCTGGCAGGGTTTCGAGGGCCTGGACCTGACGGGCACGGCGATGGCCCTGCTCGCCTCGCTCAGCTACCCGGTCGGCTGGATCTACGTCCGCCGCACCCTGGCCGGCTCCCCGCACTCGCACCTGTCGCTGACCGGTGCGCAACTGCTGCTGGCCACCGTCCAACTGGCCGTGGTCACGCCGCTGTTCACCACCCTGCCGAGCCGGTTCCCGCTCGTCCCGCTGCTCTCGGTCGCGGCCCTTGGCACCCTCGGCACCGGGCTCGCCGTGCTCGTCCAGTACGGCCTGGTCGCCGAGGTCGGCCCGACCACGGGCCAGATGGTCACGTACTTCATCCCGGTCATCGCCACCGCGGCGGGCGTCGCGGTCCTGGGCGAGTCGCTGACCTGGTCGACCCCGGTGGGCGCGGCGGTCGTGCTGGCGGGCGCCGCGCTGACACAGGCCCGGCCCAGGAGCGGGCCGCGGAATCGGACGTGGCTGCGGGCGGGGCGGAGTCAGACGTAACTGCGGGCGGGGGCGGGACCGAGGGCGGCGGCGACCGCGTCCGCCAGTGGCCCGGTCTCCTGCGGGGTCAGGGTGGAGACGGTGATCCGGATGCCGGGCGGCGCGCTCATCCGGAAGCGCGCGCCGGGCGCGACGGCCCAGCCCGCGTGCAGCAGCCGCGCGACCACTCCCGTCTCGTCCGGCACGGGCACCCACACGTTCATCCCGCTGCGTCCGCGGGCCGTGACGCCACGCTCGGCGAGCGCCCCGATCAGCGCGTCCCGACGGCACCCGTACGCGGCCGCCACCGCCCGCGCGTCCACCTCGCCGTCGGTCCACAGCCGCACCAGGGCGCGCTGCAGGATCCGGCTCACCCACCCCGGCCCCAGCCGCTGCCGCCCCAGGACCCGGTCGACGGTGACGGTGTCCCCGGTGAGGACGGCCAGCCGCAGATCCGGCCCGTACGCCTTGGCGGCCGAGCGCACGAAGGCCCAGTGCCGGGTGACTCCTGCGAGCGGGTGGAGGGGCACGTCGACGATCCCGTGACCGTGGTCGTCCTCGACCAGCAGGGTCCCCGGGTGGTCCCGGAGCACGGAACGCAGGGCACCCGCGCGGGGGGCACTCACCGCCGCACCGGTCGGGTTCTGCGCCCGGTCCGTGACGATCAGGGCGCGCGCCCCCGCCCGCAGGGCGTCGCGCACATCGGCGGCCAGCGGCCCCTCGTCGTCGACACCGACGGGCACCGTGCGCAGCCCGAGCGCCGGAACCAGGTCGAGGATCCTGCCCCACCCCGGGTCCTCGACGGCGACCGTGTCCCCGGCCCGCAGGTGGGCCGTCAGGACGCGCTCGACGGCGTCCAGCGATCCGGACAGCACGGCGAGCGGCCCGCCGGGCACCCCGTCCGTGTCGAGACCGGCCCGCGCGAGGCGCCCCAGCTCGGGTTCCACGGGGACGTCCCCGTAGAGCACGGGCTCCCGCTCGCCCTGCGCCGCGGCCGCCGCGAACGCCCGCCTCAGCGGTGGAAGCAGCGCCGGATCGGGGTTGCCGCTCGCGACGTCGCGCACCCCCTCGGGCACCTCCACCCGCAGATGGTCCCGCCCCGTCGTGGCCGGCGTCGGCCGCACCCGGCTGCCCCGCCGTCCCGCGGTCTCGATGACTCCGCGCTCACGCAGGATGCGATAGGCGGCTCCGACCGTGTTGGGATTCACGCCCAGCGCGACGGCCAGCTCCCGCAGCGGCGGGAGGACTTGACCCGGCCCCAGCGCCCCCTCCCCCACCGCTCGCTCGATGTTCGCCGCGATCTCCGCTGCGCCCCGCCCCTCGATCCGATATTCTCCTAGCACAAAAGAGATTATGCACTAGTGCAGTAGGGAGCGCACCTCATGCAGGGGACTCAGCCGCCGACGTCGCCGCCCGGCGCCTACACACCGACCGACCGCACCGTCCCCACCCGCTCCGCGGACCGGGCGGCGTACGACAAGGAGCTGGTGCACGAGATACTCGACGAGGGGTACGTGTGCCATCTCGGCTACGTCCGCGACGGCGCTCCGGTCGTGCTGCCCACGCTGTACGGGCGCGTCGGCGAGCGGCTCTACCTCCACGGTTCGACGGGCTCGCGCCCGCTGCGGATGACGGGCGTGGCGGACCCCGGGCTCGCCGTCTGCGTGTCGGTGACGCACGTGGACGGTCTGGTGCTGGCCCGCTCCGCCTTCCACCACTCGGTCAACTACCGTTCCGTGGTGGTGCACGGGGTCGCCCGCCAGGTCACCGACCCCGAGGAGAAGCGGACGGCCCTGGACGCGCTGGTCGACCACGTCGTGCCGGGCCGTTCCCGCGACGCCCGCCCCGCCAACGCGAAGGAACTGGCCGCCACCGCCGTCATCCGCCTCGACCTGGACGAGGTCTCGGCGAAGGTGCGCACCGGCGGTGTGAACGACGAGCCCGAGGACCTCCCGCTCCCGCACTGGGCGGGCGTGGTCCCGGTCCACACGGTGTACGGCACTCCGCTCGCCGAGTCCGACCTGGCCCCCGGCGTCGCGCTCCCCGACTACCTGACGGTCCTGTGATGCTCGTCCACCCCTGGGACGCAGCCCGCGACGACTCCGAGTGGCGGGAATGGCTCGCCGCCCACGACTTCGGGCAACTCGCCGTGAACGGCCTGCCGGGCGAACCGCCGTACGTCCAGCCGCTTCATTTCGCCTACGACGCCGGGCGCGGCGAGGTGCTGGGCCACCTGGCCCGCCCGAACCCGCTGTGGCCCGCGCTGGAGGCGGACCCGGACGTGCTGCTGAGCGTGGTCGACGACTACGTGTACGTGCCGGGCCCCTGGCAGGCCGCGCCGGACGCCCCGCCCGAGCACGGCGTGCCGACCAGCTTCTACGCGGCGGTACAGCTGAGGTGCACGGCCCGTTTGGTGGACGATCCGGACGAGAAGGCGGACCTGTTGAACCGCCAGCTCGGCCACTTCCAGCCGCAGGGCGGCTCCGCGCGGGCGGCGGCGGGCGAGGCGCCCTACGGCCGCCTGCTGTCCGGCATCCGCGGGCTGCGCCTCGAAGTCACCGGCGTCCGTGCGAAGTTCAAGTACGCGGGGAAAAGGCAGGGCGAGGTCCAGGACCGGATCGCGGCCGGGCTGGCGGGCCGCGGTGCTCCGCGCGACACCGCCGCGCGCGACCACCTGCTGCGCAGGCGCAGTACCTGAGCCGGACACGGCCCGTCTCCACGCGGCTCGGCGCCCGTCCCGGGCCGCCGGGCGCCCCGACCCGCCGGCCCGAACGACCGGTTCGGCCCGTGCCCGGCCCCGTCACACGAGGACCGGTTCGTCCTCCGGTCGCCGTGCCCCGCGCGCCTCGGCCAGGGCGAGCCCCGCGACCGAGCCCAGCATCAGCGCGGTGCCGACGAGGGTCGCCGCCGTGAGTCGCTCACCGAGCAGGGCGACCGCGAGCACCGCCGCGCTGACCGGCTCCAGCAGCATGACCACCGACACGGTGGTGGACCGTACGACGGCGGCACCCGCGAAGTACAGGGCGTAGGCCAGCGCCGTGGGGATCGCGGCGATGTACGCCAGCAGCCCCACGACGTCTCCGGGCTCGGCGGTGTGCGGCACCAGGCCCTCGGCCACGGCGAAGGGCAGCAGGCACAGCGCGGTGACCGCGAACGCCCACACGGTCGTGCCGGACGCGTCCGCCCCGCCGTCGCGTCCCCACCACCGCGTCAGGAGCGTCATCAGGGAGTAGCCGGCCGCCGACACGACCGCGAGCAGCACGCCCCACGCACGCACGGTCGCTTCGCCGCCGCCGAGCACGAGCACCCCCAGCCCGGCGAGCGCCCCGACGACGGCGGTGACCCCGCCGCCGCCGAGCCGCTCCCCCATGGTCAGACGTGCGCCGAGCGCGATGAGCACCGGTCCGCTACCCAGGGTGACGACGGTCGCCACGGCGAGTCCGGTGGCCGAGACCGCCGCGAAGTAGGCGGTCTGGAACACGGCGAGCCCCAGACCGGTGGCACCGGCCCGCACCGCCTTGCGGGCGAGCGGTTCGGGTGCGGCACTCCGCGTGCGCGGGCGCAGCGGGCGGGTGGCGAGCAGCAGGAGCAGTCCCGCCGCGCAGCGCCAGAAGGAGAGGGCGACGGGCCCCATGTCGCTGATCCGGTAGACCAGGGAGGCGGCGGCGCCCGCGGTGCCCCAGGCGGCACCGGCGACGATCAGATAGAGGAGGCCACGCCCGACGGGCAGGCCTGAGGAAGCATTCGACACGAGTCGTCTCCGCAGATACGCAGAAGTTCGGAAGGAGACCCCGGGTCGGCGTCCGAGCGGCGGGGTCCGTGGACCTCTTCTGCGGGCAGCGCCGTTCCGCCCGGCGACAGGCCGGGCGCGTGGTCCGGGAGGCCCGCCTCAGGCGGCCGGAGGCGGAAGAACGCGTGCGCCCGAATGCATGATCGGAACCCTATGCGGCCGTTTCACGCGCCGGCAACTCCCTTTCCCCGCCGCCGCTCGCCACCGGCTCGGCGGCCCCCTTCGCCGGCGCCGACGACTGGGCGATGAAGGCACCCACCAGGACGACCGCGCCGCCCAGGAGCTGAGGCGCCGACAGGTGCTCACCGAGCAGCACCCAGGCCAGGACCGTGGCGATGACCGCTTCCAGGCAGGCCACGACGCCCGCCACCGGAGGAGAGAGCCGGCGCACGGACAGCACCCCGGTGACGTACGCCAGGACCGTGGCGACGAGGACGATCCAGGCCAGGAGGACGAACGCCGGCACCTGGGCGCCGTTCATCCGCGCGGTGCCCGCGACGACGGACCAGTCCATGCGCCAGGGCCGGGTGACGGCGGTGAGCACGGCGGCCCCGGCCAGCAGGCCGTAGGCGATGACACCGAGCGGGTCCGGGGCCTGTTCCCCGGCGTCGCCGCCGTGGTCGGACAGGACGAAGTAGCCGACCTGGCAGCAGGCGGCGCCGAGCGCGAGCAACAGGCCGAGGGCGTCGAAGCCGAGCCCCGACCACACCTCGACGACACACGCGAGTCCGCCCACCGCGAGGACGACGCCGACCGCCGCGGCGCGCGTCACGGGCCGCCGCTGCACGAACCGCACCCAGCCGAGCACGAGTGCGGGCGCGAGGTACTCGACGAGCAGGGCGACACCGACGGGGATCCGGGAGATCGCGGCGAAGTAGCAGGCCTGGACACCGGCCACGGCGAGCAGACCGAAACCGGCGAGCAGGACGGGGCGGCCACGCACCAGGGCACGGTGGCGCACGGCGAACGGCAGCATCACGAGGGCCGCGCCCGCGACCCGCAGCCACACCACGTGGAGCGGATCGAGCCCGGCCTGGATCAGCGGTTTGGCCGCGACGCCCGATCCGCCGAACGCGACCGCCGACACCAGGGCGAGCCCCGGTCCGACGCCCCTGCCCTGGTTGCCCTGACTGCCCCGAGACGTATGCACCGGCACATGATGACAGGCGACGACATGAGCGTCACCCCTGATAGCACCTGTCTCACGGAGTGGACCTCGACACCCGTCGCGGCGGGACCGGCCGATCAGCGGGCGACGCCGCACCCGCCGCCCGCGGCACACTCCTCGACGGCGGCCACCGCGTCGATCCGTGCCGCCAGGGCCCGTACGTCGACACCGGTACGGCCGAGCACCTCGACGGCGCGCGACCCGGGGTCGGCGGTGATCGCAGCGAGCAGGTCCAGCCCGCGCGCACAGGCGTCGCCGCGCCGCTCCGCACGCGCGTACGCCACGTCCATGGCGCTCACGGCCGTCGGCGACCAGCCTTCCGGTCCACTCGGCACCGGCCTCGCACCGGAGCCCTCGACGGTCCCGCGCCACCGCAGGCCGTAGCCGATGGCGCGCTGGACGAGGTAGCCGAGCAGCCGAGCGGCCTGCGGACCCTCGAAGGCGCCGCGCACCTCGGGGTCGGACTCCAGCAGGGAGTGCAGCAGATGGGCCGTGTCGATCTGCCGGTCCCCGTCGCGCACCGCCCTCCTGCGGGCACCCGCGACCACCGCGACCAGCTCGTCGGTGAGCCGGGCGCCCTGGTCCGTGCGGTGCGCGCCGCGCTCGGCGGCGGGCTGCTGCGTGTGACGGGCTGACACGTCCCCCACCTCATCAGCCCCATGACTGCGGGTCATCCCCGGCGGGCAGCATTCTCGTGTCCCGCACAGGGTGGGCATGGCCGGCCGACTCCTCCTCCTTGCGGATGACATCACGTCGTATTTCCCCCGGAGACCGCGCGCCGCCTTGCGGGGCCGCAGCCCGGAACGGCCTCCACAATTTCTGACGGTTCATCAGTATTGAATGTTCCAGGCCCTGCGGCTACGTTCCGCGACACCGTAGCTGCGCCCGGCGCAGCAGCCGACGCAAAGGGGTGGTCGCATGGCCGAAGTCAGCGCGGAAGCGCGTATCGAGGCACCCGCCGAGAAGGTGTGGGCCCAGCTCACGGACTGGTCGGCGTACGGCGAGTGGAACGCCACCCACACCAGTTTCCCGAAGGGCGGCCCCGAGACCCTGGAAGTGGGCGGGACCTTCGAGGAGAACATGAAGCTCATGGGTTTCCCGGCCGAGGTCACCTGGACCATCGACGAGTTGCAGCCCGGGCGTGTTCTGGCCATCCGGGGCAAGGGCCCGATGGCCGTGAACGTCGCCACCCGCTACACCCTGACGCCGGACGGCGAGGCGACCTCCGTCCGCATCGACGGCGAGTTCACCGGAGCGGCGGTCTCCCTCATGGCGGGCAAGCTCAAGGACTCCGCGACGGCGGCCCTGAACGAGTCGCTGCGCAAGCTCGGGGCACTGGTGGCCTGAGCACGCCGCGCACGGACGAGGACGCGCCCCGCGGACCTCTCGCCGCGGGGCGCCCCGGCCCGCCGTCAGTCCTCGCCGGCGAGGATCAGGTACAGCTTCTTGCGGGCCTCGTTGATGACCGCCAGCGCCTTGTCGCGCTGGTCCTTGTCGCCGGCCTTCCAGACCTGGCCGAACGCCTCCATCAGACCGAAGCCGGCCTGCCGGATCTCGTGCAGGGACTCCCAGTCGACGCCGCGCGCGGCCTCTTCCCAGGGGGCGTCGGGGCCCTCCTCCGCCGCGCCGCGGCCCGCCTCGGTGAGCGAGAAGAGCTTCTTGCCGCCCTCGCTCTCACTGGTGATCAGCCCCTCGTCCTCCAGCAGTTGGAGAGTGGGATAGACCGAGCCGGGGCTGGGCTTCCAGGCGCCGCCGCTGCGCTCGGCGATCTCCTGGATCATCTCGTAGCCGTGCATGGGCCGGTCCTTGAGGAGGGCCAGGATCGACGCGCGCACATCGCCGCGCCGCGCCCTTCCTCGCGGTCCGCCCCGGCCACGCCCGGCCCAGGGGCCGCCCGCGCCGAAGAACCCCGGCCCGCCGAAACCGGGCCCGCCGGGGCCACCCGGCCCGAAGGGCCCGAAGGCTCCCCGCAGGCTCTCGAAGCCGCCCCTGCCGTGACGACCGGGGCCGCCGTGGTGTCCGTGCCGTTCGAATCCGAAGTCGTGCCCCTGGGAGCGCATGACGCTCACCCCATTCCATCGTTGATCGGTCGCGATGCGTCAACGATATATCGGAAGACTGGGTGTGGCAAGACACCCGGTCCAGTCGTCGCCCAGTGGCATTGGCCCGCCGGGTCCGCCTGCCTCTAGCGTCGGGCCATGCGGATTCGTATCGTCGACGCCTTCACCGACCGCCCCTTCGCCGGCAACCCGGCCGGGGTGCTCCTCCTCGACGCCTTCCCGGACGACGGATGGCTCCAGAACGTGGCCCGCGAGGTCAACCACGCCGAGACCGCGTTCGCGCACCGCCTGCCCGAGGGCGGCGAGGCCGACTGGGCGCTGCGCTGGTTCACGCCCGCCACCGAGGTGGCCCTGTGCGGCCACGCCACCCTCGCCACCGCCCATGTGCTGCGGACCACGGGCGCCCACCAGGGGCCCGTGCGGTTCGCCACCCGCAGCGGCGTCCTGAGTGCCGCACCGCGCGAGGACGGCTCCATCACGCTGGACTTCCCCACCGCGCCGCTCACGCGTGCCGAGATCCCGGAGGGCGTGGCCGAAGCCCTCGGCGCCCAGCCCCGCACCGCCTTCGACACCGGACCGGGCGTGGGCGACCTGGTCCTCGAACTCGCCGACGAGAAGACGGTGCTGGGCCTGGCCCCCGACCACCAGGCGCTGCGCCGCCACTCCGCGCGCGGCGTCATCGCCACCGCCCGCGCCGAGGACCCCTCCCGGGGGTACGACTTCGTCTCGCGCTGCTTCTTCCCGAACGTCGGCATCGACGAGGACCCGGTCACCGGCAGCGCCCACACCGCCCTGGCCCCCTACTGGTCCGAGCGCCTCGGCCGCCTGGAACTCACCGGACTCCAGGCCTCCCCGCGCTCCGGCCGTGTCCGCACGGAGCTCCGCGGGGACCGCACCCTGCTGACCGGCCGCGCGGTCACCGTCATCGAGGGCGAACTGCTCGCGTGACGGCATCGCGGGGCGGGGGCGTACGACGGTGCCGTACGCCCCCGCCCGCGCCCGTCACGCCGTCGGCAGCCACCCCACCTTCCCCGCCAGCAGCGCGTATCCCACGAAGGCTCCGATGTCGAGCAGGGAGTGGGCCACCACCAGGGGGCCGACACGGCCCCAGCGCCGGTACAGCCAGACGAAGACGACGCCCATCGCCATGTTGCCGAGGAAGCCGCCGACGCCCTGGTAGAGGTGGTAGGAACCGCGCAGCATCGAGCAGGCCACCAGGGCCGCGCCGGGACCCCAGCCCAACTGGCCCAGCCGGCGCAGCAGATAGCCGACGACGATGACCTCCTCCAGGACGGCGTTCTGCACCGCCGACAGCACCAGGACGGGGTACTTCCACCAGACGTCCGGCAGGGCCTCCGGCACCACCGTGAGGTTCGCGCCGAAACCGCGGGCAGCCAGGTAGAACGCCACGCCGGTGGATCCGATCACCGCGGCGACCGCGGCGCCGCGCCCCAGGTCCGGCCAGGGCCGGGTCCGGTCGAAGCCGAGCGTGCGCAACGACGCCCCCTCGCGCAGCAGCAGGTGCGCGACGAGTGCGACGGGCACCAGCGCCGACGCGATCCCGAAGAGCTGCCAGGCCAGGTCGAGCCAGGGACGCCCCGGTGCGGCCGAGGCGTTCATGGTGGCCGCCTGCTCCTTGAGACCTCCCGGCTTGGTGACCGATCCGACAAAGCTGATCAGCGCGGACACTCCGCTCGCACCGAGCGAGAGCGCCAGGACGAGCAGCGTCTCGTCCCGCAGAATCCGCCGCGTCGGCCGCTCCATGGGATGAGAACCGGTCGCCGCCCCTGCCTCCACCTGCACTCCCGCCTCCAGTCGAAGGGCGTACCTCCCCCTTTTGTTCTGCCATACGGTTTCCGCACGGCACGGGCTCATCGGAGAAGGGCACCACCGTCGTGGCACGTCACAGCTTGCCCTACGGTCACGGCGCGGGCACCGCCGGCCCTCGGCGCCGCGCGTGCCGCGGGGGCGGCGCGTGCCGCGGGGGCCGCGGGGGCCGCGGGGGCCGCGGGGCGGCGGGGGCGGCGGACGCCCGGCGCCCCGACCGGCGGCTCACCCCAGCGGCACCGGTTCCGGCAGGCCGACCGGCCAGGTGTGCACCGGCTCTCCCGCCTGCATCAGCTCGCAGTACCGCCGTGTCGTCGCGGCCAGCGCGGCGTTGCGGTCCAGACCCTGCTCCAGGGCCCGGTGGAAGGTGGCGGCCTGCCAGCTCGCGCCGTTGGCCCTCCGCCTGCACCGCTCGTCGATCACTCCGAGGTAGAGGTCACGGTCCGCGGGTTCGACGCCCCATGCGTCCAGCCCCGCCTCGGCGAGCGGCAGCAGTTCGTCCCGCACGAGGTCCACGGCCTCCACCTCGACGGTCCCTGCGTGGCGCCCGCGCCGCGGCCACCGCAGGCGTGCCTCGATGCCGTAGCGGCAGGCGGCATCGAAATTGGCGGCGGCGGCCTCGAACGGCAGCCGCGCCCACACCGGCCGCGCCTCCTCCGCGAGGGCACGGACGACGCCGTAGTAGAAGGCCGCGTTGGCGATCACATCGGTGACGGTGGGCCCGGCGGGCAGCACCCTGTTCTCGACCCGCAGGTGCGGAACCCCGTCGGCGATGCCGTACACGGGCCGGTTCCAGCGGTACACCGTGCCGTTGTGCAAGACGAGTTCCGCGAGCTTGGGGACGCCGCCCTCGTTCAGCACCCGCAGCGGGTCCTCCTCGTCGCAGATCGGCAGCAGCGCGGGGAAGTAGCGCAGGTTCTCCTCGAACAGCTCGTGCGCCGACGTGATCCAGCGCTCCCCGAACCAGGTGCGCGGCCGCACACCCTGCGCCTGCAGCTCGGGCGGCCGGGTGTCCGTGGACTGCTGGAACAGCGGCGGCCGGGACTCGCGCCACAGCTCGCGTCCGAACAGGAACGGCGAGTTGGCGCCGACGGCGATCTGCGCCGCCGCGACCGCCTGCGCCGCGTTCCACACGTCGGCGAAGCGCGCCGGGGTGACCTGGAGGTGCAGCTGGACGGAGGTGCAGGCGGCCTCGGGCGCGATCGACCGCGAGGTGCACACGAGCCTCTCCACCCCCTCGATGTCCAGCATGAAGTCCTCACCGCGCGCGGCCACGATCTGGTCGTTGAGCAGGGTGTAGCGGTCCACGGCGGAGAGGTTGGAGGAGACGAGGTCGTCGCGGTCGAGCGTCGGCAGAATGCCGATCATCACGATTCCGGCGTCGACCTCACTCGCTTTCCGGTCGGCATAGGCGAGTGAGGTGTGCAGTTCCTCGGCGAGCCGGTCGAATACCCGGCCGCCCAGCCGGTGGGGAGCGATGTTGACTTCCAGATTGAACATGGCGAGTTCTGTTTGGAAATCCCGGCTCGCTATCTTTTCGAGTACTTGCGCATTCATCATCCTGGGCATGCCGTCGGGCCCGGCGAGATTCAGCTCGATCTCCAGGCCCATGAGGTTCTTCGGGCGGTCGAACCGCTTCTCCTCCAGCAGGCGCTCCAGTCCCGCCAGACACTGCCTGAGCTTGCCGCGGTAGCGCTGGCGATCGGACAGGTCGAACGGCCCTGCCACGACCTTCTCTCCCATCGAAGCGTCCCTCCTTGGATGGGCAGGCCGAGGATCCGGCCGCTGCTGTCCCGGGTCACGGTGGATGATGCCCCGGCAAGGCGATCGATAACGTCCCCGTGGCGGCCGTCACCCGCTACGCTGGGAGGACGGCGTGTCCGGGCACATTCCCGAGGCATGCGGCCGAACGCAGTTTCAGGGCGCAACCAGTGTGAGGAAAAGCACCGGCGAGAATCAGCCGACCGCCACGGACAAGTATTCCGAGGTCGCCGCCGGGGCGCTCGCGCAGCATCGGGACGAACCGCACGAATCATCGGCTGGATATCCCCTTGTTCGTCATGCCAGGGACGGCTAGCGGAAACGCCCCGTGAACACGTGTCATATAAACTTCGCACACGGGGCAGAGAGTTGGCGATCGCGGTCCTGAGCCCTGTCGTCAAAGCGCCTTCCATTCGCCCGGGCACAGTTCCCGCCTCTCTGACCCCAAGAGCTGACAGCGCCGTCCGCCCGCCCCCGCGCACCCGTGCCTGTCGAATGAGAGGCGACCCACCATGCCGCTGCATGTCCCCCCGGCTCCCGCGCCCGCTCTTCGCTCCGTCCTCACGGCACTCGGTTCCCCCACCGCCGTCCATGAGGCCCGTACCCCGTCCCTGCGCGCCGCCCAGGGACCCGCCTCCCCGGAGATGCCGCTGCCCGTCCATGTGCTCGACCGGATCACCCCCACCGGCGCGTCGGCCACCCGGCTCGCCGGGTGGCGTTTCCTCATCCGCGCCGGCAACCGCGCCGTGGCCGCCGCCGAGACGATGCTCACCCCCGACGGCTGGGCGTTCTCCCGCTTCTTCGAGGGCCCGTACATCGCCGCCACCGAGCTCGCCCTGGCCCAGGCGGAGGCCATGAAACAGCCGTACCAGCCCAGGCTCCTGTCCGTGCCCGAGCTGTACATGCTCACGCTGTGGCTGCACGGCGACTGCGCCGCCGACGGCGCGACGGGCCACCCGGCCGCGACCGACCTCCTGGTGCCGCTCGCCCCCGCCCCGCCCGGCATCGCGGCCCACCGCCCGCACCGCGTCGCCGAACTGCTCCCGGTGCTCACCCTCCGGGTGACTCCGGCGCCGCTGCTCGGCTCGCCGGCGTAGCTCCCGACCCGTCGTGCCCCGCCGCCGGGAACGGCCGCGGGGCACGACGCGTGTCCGGCCGTCGAGCATGCTCCCGCCGCGCCGCTCGTACGTGTCCCACCGTGCTCGTACGAGGGACGATGCGCTGGTCGGCCCACATGGACTAGCCCCTTGAGGCCACTGCGAACCACCCAAAAGGACAGTGGAGTTGGGATGAACCGTCCGCGCGGGTGGTGCGTCATGAACCTGTGAGGAGCGGTGCTGCGAAATCCCTGCGGATCGACGCCCGTGGGGCAACACTGGGTTCCAGACCGACGTATCGCCAACGGGGGGCGGCCATGAAGGACGCGACGAGCCGCAGGACAGACACGCCATCCATCTCAGAGTTCACAACAGAGCGAAAGATCCCCACCACCATGTGCCAGCACCAGCCACCGTGCCCGACAGCCGAATCCGCCGACCGGGAGTCCGCCCGCCTTGTGGCGCACCACCCGGAGCAGGGGTGGAGCCTGCTGTGCAACGGCGTTCTGCTCTTCGAGGACACCGGTGAGCTTCTGCCGGACGGTCAGATCATCGCCCCGCACCGCCCGCTGGGCACCGAGCAGGTGATGACGGCCGCCTGAGCCGCACACCCGGGGCACCGCCGCCCCGCACACGAGGGGCCGGCCCGGAGACATACGCTCCGGAACCGGCCCCGACGCGTGCCAGGCGTCGATCACTCCTCGTAGGCGTCCAGCGGCGGGCAGGAGCAGACCAGGTTGCGGTCGCCGAAGGCCTGGTCGATACGGCGCACCGGCGGCCAGTACTTGTCGGCGGCCGAGACGCCGGCCGGGAAGACGGCTTCCTCACGGGCGTACGGGTGCTCCCACTCCCCGCCGAGCGCGGCGGCGGTGTGCGGGGCGTTCCGCAGCGGGTTGTCGTCGGCGGGCCACTCGCCGGAACCGACCTTCTCGATCTCCGCACGAATGGCGATCATCGCCTCGCAGAACCGGTCGAGCTCCGTGAGGTCCTCCGACTCGGTCGGCTCGATCATCAGCGTGCCGGCCACCGGGAACGACATCGTCGGCGCGTGGAAACCGTAGTCGATCAGCCGCTTGGCGATGTCGTCGACGGACACACCGGTCGCCTTGGTCAGCGGACGCAGGTCGATGATGCACTCGTGCGCGACCAGACCGCCCGGGCCGGTGTAGAGCACCGGGTAGTGCGGCTCCAGGCGCTTGGCGATGTAGTTGGCGGAGAGCACGGCCACCTGTGTGGCGTGCTTGAGGCCCTCACCGCCCATGAGCCGGACGTACGCCCACGAGATCGGCAGGATGGCCGCGGAACCCCACGGGGCGGCCGAGATCGGGCCGACGCCCGTCTCCGGGCCGGCCGCGGGCTGCAGCGGGTGGTTCGGCAGGTACGGCGCCAGGTGGGCGCGCACGCCGACCGGCCCGACGCCCGGACCGCCGCCGCCGTGCGGGATGCAGAACGTCTTGTGCAGGTTGAGGTGCGAGACGTCGCCCCCGAAGTGGCCCGGCTTGGCGAGGCCGACCAGCGCGTTGAGGTTGGCCCCGTCGACGTACACCTGTCCGCCGGCCTCGTGCACGGTCGCACAGATGTCGGCGACGTGCTCCTCGAACGCACCGTGCGTGGAGGGGTACGTGATCATCAGCACCGCCAGCTCGTCGCGGTGCTGCTCGATCTTGGCCCGCAGGTCCTCGACGTCGATCTCGCCGTCCTCCGCGGTCCTCACCACCACGACCCTCATCCCCGCCATGGCGGCGCTCGCGGCGTTGGTGCCGTGGGCGGAGGAGGGGATGAGGCAGACGGTGCGCCGGTCGTCGCCGTTGGCCCGGTGGTAGCCGCGCACGGCGAGCAGGCCGGCCAGCTCGCCCTGCGAGCCGGCGTTGGGCTGCAGGGAGACCTTGTCGTACCCGGTGACCTCGGCGAGGCGCTCCTCCAGCTCGTGGATGAGCGTGAGGTAGCCCTGCGCCTGCTCGGCGGGCGCGAAGGGGTGCAGCTGCCCGAACTCCGGCCAGGTGACCGGCTCCATCTCCGTGGTCGCGTTGAGCTTCATGGTGCAGGAGCCCAGCGGGATCATGCCGCGGTCGAGGGCGTAGTCGCGGTCGGCGAGCCGGCGCAGGTAGCGCAGCATGGCCGTCTCGGAGCGGTACTGGTGGAAGACCGGGTGCGTGAGGTAGTCGTCGGTGCGCGCCAGCGCCTGCGGGAGCGCGTCCGCGGCGCCCGCGTCCAGCGCCTCGATGTCCGCCTCGACGCCGAAGGCGCTCCACACGGCGCCCAGCTGGGCCCGTGTGGTCGTCTCGTCGCAGGCGATCGAGACGTGGTCGGCGTCGACGAGGCGCAGATTGGTCCCGCCCTCGCGCGCGGCGGCGACGACCGCGTCGGCGCGGCCCGGCACCCGCACGGTGAGCGTGTCGAAGTAGGCGCCGTGGACGACCTCGGCCCCGCCCGCCGCCAGACCCGCGGCGAGGATCGCGGCGTACCGGTGCGTGCGCCGCGCGATGGTGCGCAGGCCCTCGGGCCCGTGGTAGACGGCGTACATCCCGGCCATGACGGCGAGCAGCACCTGCGCGGTGCAGATGTTGCTGGTCGCCTTCTCGCGGCGGATGTGCTGCTCCCGCGTCTGCAGGGCCAGCCGGTACGCCTTGTGCCCGTCCGCGTCCACGGAGACGCCCACGAGCCGGCCGGGCAGGCTGCGCGCGAACTTCTCCCGCACGGCCATGTAGCCCGCGTGCGGCCCGCCGAAGCCCATCGGTACGCCGAAGCGCTGCGTCGTACCGACGGCGATGTCGGCGCCCAGCTCACCCGGCGAGGCCAGCAGCGTCAGCGCGAGCAGGTCGGCCGCCACGGTGACGAGCGCGCCCAGCTCGTGGGCCTGCTCGACGACGGGCCTGATGTCGCGGACGGCACCGGAGGCGCCCGGGTACTGGATCAGTACGCCGTTGATCTCCCGCTCGGCGATCTCGGCCGGAATGCCGTCGCTCAGGTCGGCGACCACGACCTCCACGCCGGTCGGCTCCGCACGGGTCCGGATCACGGCGACGGTCTGCGGCAGCGCGTCCGCGTCGACCAGGAAGAGGCCGTGCTTGTTCTTGCCCATGCGCCGGGACAGCGCCATCGCCTCGGCGGCGGCGGTGCCCTCGTCGAGCAGGGAGGCGCCCGAGGTCGGCAGGCCGGTGAGGTCGGCGACCATGGTCTGGAAGGTGAGCAGGGCCTCGAGCCGGCCCTGCGAGATCTCCGGCTGGTAGGGCGTGTACGCGGTGTACCACGCCGGGTTCTCCATCACGTTCCGCAGGATCACCGGCGGCGTGAAGGTCCCGTAGTACCCGAGACCGATCATGGAGCCGAGGACCTGGTTGCGGTCGGCGAGGGAGCGCAGCTCGGCCAGCACCTCGGCCTCGGTGCGCGCGCCCGGCAGCTCCAGGCCGTCGGCGTTCTTGATCACATCCGGGACGGCGGCGGCCGTGAGGTCGTCGAGCGAGCCGTAGCCGACCTGCGCGAGCATCTTGGCCCGCGCCTCCTGGTCGGGCCCGATGTGGCGCTGCTCGAAGGGCGTCCCCTGTTCGAGCTCGGCGAGCGGAATGCGGTGGGCGGTCATTGCGGAGGCCTCCTGGTCTGACACGACCTGCGAAGGGCACCACGGCACGGTGCCCCGACGGCCTCCCCCTCTGTCATCTCGACCTGAGAGCTTCACCGGACCGCCGCAAGGCGCTCCGGCTTTCACCGTCGGTGAGGGCGGGAGCCTCGACACCCGCCCTGCTTTCCAGAGTGACCTCGTCCGTGCGGTACGTGGGCCTGAGAGATTCCGGGGAGGATTTGCTCCTTCGGCGCCTCCGGATCGCTCCGGAGGACTCTCCCGCACGGGTTCAGCAGCCGCTTGCCAGGGTACCAGCGGGGATTCCGCGGAAGCTTCGAGTGGCCGTATGGCCGAATGTGCTCTTTTGTAGAGCTGATGCCGCATTGCGACCCATTGGAGGGACCGTGCAGACCGACATCGATCCGCGGAATCTGATCGGCCGCAAGGCGTTCGACCGCAACGGAGCCAAGATCGGCACGGTCGACGAGGTCTACCTCGACGACGCGACCGGGGTGCCGGAGTGGGCGGCCATACGAACGGGCCTGTTCAGCAGGGACGCGTTCGTCCCGCTGGAGCCCAGCGAGCTGGTGGAGGGGACGCTGCGGGTGCCCTTCGACCGGGCTCTGATCAAGGACGCCCCGGACTTCGGTGTCGGACGCCACCTCTCCCCCGAGCAGGAGCTCCAGCTCTACCACCACTACGGCCTGGACGTGGCCGCACCGCCCGCACCGGCGGACCGCGACTTCGGGCATCTCGCCGGATCGGACGAGACCTGACCCCTGCCCGTCACCGGGCCCGGGCGTCCCTCGACCGAGCCCGGGCCGCGTTCTGTGCCGCACCCGGCTCGGCGCCTCCGGGTCTTCGGGGCGCCCCGGACGGGCCCCCAGGCGGTCGCGGCACCAGGGGCACCGGATCCGCCGGCTCCAGCCCGGGGTCGTCGCTGCGGAAGGTGCGCACACGTCCGGGCTCCGAGCCGGGGGTCTCGAACCGGACGGTGACCCGGCCCAGGCCGCTGCCCTGCACCCAGCCGGGCCCGTACTCCGTGTGCCGGACGTCGTGCCCCGGGCGCCAGACACGCTCGGCCAGCGCCGCGGGCTCTTCCTCGGCGGGCCCCTCCGCGCCCTCCGCCCCCGGGGGCTCCTCCGTCACGGTCTCTCCCGCGGCCACGTGGGCCTGGGCGAACAGATCCTCCTGGGTGTAGTCGGCGAGGCCGCTGACGCCCACGCCGAGGAGCCGTACGCCGCCCGTGGTGTCCACGGAGTCCAGCAGCCGCGCCGCGGCCTCCCGCACCACCGCGGGATCGTCCGTGGGCCCGCGGAGGGTCTCCGAACGGGTCAGCGTCGAGAAGTCGTACCGCCGCACCTTCAGCACGATGGTCCGGCCCGACAGCCCCGCCTCCCGCAGCCGCCGCACGCAGCGGTCCGCGAGCCGCTGCACCTCCAGGCCGACCCGGAGCCGGTCATGGATGTCCACGTCGTAGGTGTCCTCGACGGACACCGACTTGGTCTCCCGCTCGGCCACCACGGGCCGATCGTCCCGGGCCAGCGCCATGGCGTACAGCGCGTGGCCGTGGGCCTTGCCCACCAGCCGTACCAGCTCGTCCTCGCCCGCCTCGGCGATCTCGTCGACCGTGGTGATCCCGGCCCGTCTCAGATGGTCCCCGGTGGCGGGGCCGACGCCCGGCAGCGTCCGCACGGACAGGGGGCCCAGCAGCGCGCGCTCGCTGCCCGGCCGTATCAGCACCAGTCCGTCCGGCTTGGCCTGCTCGGAGGCGATCTTCGCGAGCATCTTGGAGGCGGCGAGCCCCACCGAGCCGGTCAGCCCGGTGGCGGCGCGGATGTCCGCGCGCAGCTTGACCCCGGTCAGCCGGGCCGACTCCTCGTCCCAGGCCGTGCCCCCGGCCTCCAGGTCCACGAACGCCTCGTCCAGGCTCAGCGGCTCCACCAGCGGCGACAGGTCCCGCAGCAGGCCCATCACCTGCTCGCTGATCTCGCGGTAGAACCCGAAGCGCGGCACCAGATAGGCCGCGTGCGGCGCGAGCCTGCGCGCCTGGGCCATGGGCATCGCCGAGTGGACCCCGAAGACCCGCGCCTCGTACGAGGCCGTGGCCACCACGCCCCGCGGCCCGAGCCCGCCCACGACGACGGCCTTCCCCCGCAGGCTCGGCTTGGCCGCCTGCTCCGCCGAGGCGTAGAAGGCATCCATGTCGAGATGCAGGATCGTGGGCGCGGTTCTCACATCTCCGATGCTGCCCTACGGCACTGACAACGCGGCACGGACGCCGGCGGCGCGTCTCACACGGCCCGGTTGCGGCGCCGCGCCAGTTCGTCCGCCGGATTGGGGCCGACGATGGTCTCGCCGGTGTCGACGCGCTCCCCGTGCAGTTGCGACAGGGCGTTCTCGACGTCGCGCCACACGACGCCCACGGCGATGCCGAAGATGCCCTGTCCGCCCTGCAGGAGCGCGTGCACCTCGTCCGGCGACGTGCACTCGTACACCGTCGCGCCGTCGCTCATCATCGTCATCCGCTCCAGGTCGCGGAAACCGCGCTCCCTGAGGTGCTGGACGGCGGCGCGGATGTTCTGCAGCGACACACCGGTGTCGAGGAAGCGTTTGACGATCTTGAGGACCACGACGTCCCGGAAGCTGTACAGCCGCTGCGTCCCCGATCCGTAGGCGGGGCGCACGCTCGGCTCGACCAGGCCCGTCCGGGCCCAGTAGTCCAGTTGCCGGTAGGTGATGCCCGCGGCGGCGCACGCCGTGGGACCGCGGTAGCCGATGTGCTCGGTGGCCTGCTCGGTGGCCGTTTCCGCACCGCCCGGCACGGCCGTGGGCCGCTGAGCGGCGGAGCCCGCGGGGCCGCCGGGATGGGTGTACCCCCCGCTCGAACGGAGCCGAGAGCTTGGGGAAGGATACGGACCGCTCTCTCCCGGACTGTGTCCGGGGGCGCCCCCAGCCGTACCGCCGCCGCTGCTTCTCACGCCGACCTCCGTCCTTGACCTGCCTTCTCGACGGTAGGCAGTCACCAGGGGTGCGTCAACGATCGCCACACTCGGCACGCCGAGTGATAATCACCCTAGGAGTGGTTTCCCGTGCCCTCCCGTGGGGAAAGGCTAGCCGAATGCCCGAGCGAAGGATCGCCGGACGTCGCACTGGTCTTCGGTCCGTCTCGTCCCCCGCCGATATGCGCACCGCCCATACGCACAGCCCCCACCAGGGCCCCGGTCGCCGCACACCGTCGGCCCGGCCCGCAGGGAACCGTCACTGGCTGCTCGTACCGAAGTCCTCCGGTGAGATCTGGTCGAGAAACTCGCGGAACTTCTCGACCTCGTCCTCCTGCTCGTCCGGGATCGCGATACCGGCGTCGTCGAGCACCCCGTCACTGCCGTAGATCGGCGTTCCGGTGCGCAGCGCCAGCGCTATGGCGTCGGACGGCCGGGCGCTCACCTCGACGCCGCTGGCGAAGACCAGCTCCGCGTAGAAGACGCCTTCACGCAGGTCCGTGATGCGTACTTCCGTGAGCTCCTGGCCGACGGCCTCCAGCACGTCCTTGAACAGGTCGTGGGTCAGCGGTCGCGCGGGGGCCATGCCCTGCTGGGCGAAGGCGATCGCCGTCGCCTCTCCGGGGCCGATCCAGATGGGGAGGTAACGGTCGCCTCCCACTTCACGCAGGAGCACGATCGGTTGGTTGGAGGGCATCTCGACCCGGACACCTACGACATCGAGCTCGTTCACACAGCAACCCTAGGCCGTGCCCGGGACGTTTGGGTAGTCGGGCACAGATCGGCTGGGGAGTCGGGCACAGATCGGCCGACCGATCCGCCGACGGCGAACGCTACGGCTCAGGGCAGGCGCACACCCAGGGCGGACTGCACCAGCGCGGCGTGCAGCCTCACCACCAGCGCGGCCAGTTCCTTCGCGCGTGCCTCGGCGTGCGCCCTGGTCTGCGGATTGCGGTGCCGGCGCAACGGAGCCACCACCTGGTCCACCAGGCCCGCCTCGCGCTCCGCGGCGGCCTTCATCATCCGCAGATGGCGCGGCTCGATCCCGTGCCGGCCCAGTTCCGCCACCAGAGTGGCCACCGCGACCGCCTCCGCCTCGTACGTCCCGTCCGGCAGCGGCGCGACGAGCCCGTACGACTCCCACTCCGCGAGCTGCTCCGCACAGATCCCGGCGGCTGTCAGCAGCTCGTCCCGGCCGATCCGCGCGCCCGGGGCGGGGTCGCCCTCGCCCAGGAGGTCTCCCAGCAGCTCTCCGAGCAGTTCTCCGTCGCCGGTGTCGCGCTGACGCCCCAGGGACGGCAGCCGTACCTCCTCGCCGCGCTCCAGGGCGTCCAGGTACTCGCGGATGACCTTCAGCGGCAGATAGTGGTCCCGCTGCATCCTCAGCACCTGAGCGAGCCGCTCGACGTCGCGGTCACTGAACTTGCGGTACCCCGACGGGGTCCGCCGCGGATCGATGAGCCCCTCCGACTCCAGGAAACGAATCTTGGAGACGGTGACTTCGGGAAACTCGTCGCGCAGCACGTTCAGCACCGTGCCGATGCTCATCAGCCCGCCGTCCGCCGCGGCGGTGCCGCTGTCGGCACCGCCGCTCGGTGTTTGAAGCATGGACCTTCCCTGGGGGTCCCCCCGGACGGCGTCCGGAGGAGGGTCAGATGGCCCGCTGACTTGCGTAGAAGACCAGCCTGTACTTGCCGATCTGCACCTCGTCACCGTTGGAGAGCGCCACCTGGTCGATCCGTTCCCGGTTCACATACGTCCCGTTCAGGCTGCCGACGTCGGCGACCGTGAACGAGCCGTCCGGGCTCCGGCGGAACTCCACGTGCCGGCGGGAGACCGTCACGTCGTCCAGGAAGATGTCGCTCTGCGGATGACGGCCCGCCGTGGTGAGCTCGGCGTCCAGCAGGAAGCGGCTGCCCGAGTTGGGGCCGCGGCGCACCACCAGCAGCGCCGAGCCCGGCGGCAGCGCGTCGACGGCCGCCTGCGCCTCGGGAGACAGCATCGGCATCGGCGTCTGGCCGGTCGCCTCCGCGTCGTATGCCTCCAGGCCCGAGATGGAGATCGTGGAGGTCGTCTCCGACGCACGCTCCGGGACCGCTCCGGCCCTGAGCGGCGCACCGCAGTTGGAGCAGAAGCGGCTGTTCTCCGCATTGCGGTGACCGCACCTCGAACACACCAGGGCCGACATGTCCCCGAAACCTATGCGGCCGGAAGCGCCGGGGTCAACCGACGACGCGCCCTGACCTCCGGACATGTCGCCACCCGGCCCGGCGACCTGGTCCCGGAACAGCGGGCGCTGGCCCTCGGCTTCTCCCGGCTGTGCGCGATGGCGGGCGGTCGCGTTCTCGCCGCCCTCTCGCGCGCTCTTGCCGAACAACTTCGCAAACAACTTCACGGGCGATTCCCCTTGACCGAAACAGACCCGCCCGTGGGGCAGGACGAACCCTGACTGCATACACCGGCCGACCCGGACATCTTCACAACGTCCGTATCCACCAGACAGTTTCCACCACGCACCACCCATTCGGTGCGCCGACCCCCCGCAACCTCATGCCCCTGCCGGACCGTCACCATGCACCGGCGGTTCATTGGGAGGACGACCGAGCGTAGTCAGGCTGCTTCGCCGCTCGCAAGGCGTCCACGACGATCTTCGCGGAACGCTCCACGGTGACCGTGGCCTGCTCCTTCTCCAGAGTCTGCACCACGCCTCCAGGAATGTTGAGCGCCGGCTCGAGGTCCTGCGGTTTGCCGATGACCTTGAAACGATAGGGCTGGGTGATCTTGTTCCCGTCGACGCTCACGCTCTTGCCGGAATCCGACAGATACGTGTCGGCGACGACACGCACGCCGTTCACCTGGATGGCCTCCGCGCCGGCCGCGCGCAGCTCCTGAACCGCGTCGAGCAGCATGTCCGCCTGGACCGTTCCCTTCGTGTCCTCGATCGTCATCGTGATGCCGGGCCCCTGTGCGGCCACGGTGCCCGCGAGGATGCCCAGTTGCCTCTCCTTCTCGTCGGTCTGCCTGCGGGCCTCCTCGGCCCGGTCCGAGCTGTTCTCCAGCTCGGACCGCTGATGCTCGAGACCCTGCTTCTCGTCCTGAAGACGCTGCGTGCGGTCGTCGAGTTCATCGAGGATGCGCACAAGATCCTCCTGACGCGCGCCGCGCAGGGCGCTGCCTCCGTCGCTGTTGGAGGCGACCTGGACGGCCAGGCCGAAGCCGAGGCCGAAGAGCAGGAGGGCGACGATGAGTTGGGCTCGCGTGACGCGCGGCGGCCACAGGGCCTTCGCCAGACGCCCGCGGCCGCTCAGCGCCGGCCCGGGCTCCTGCTCCTCGTCCGGCGTCCGCGTGGTCCCGGGTGCCGGTGCCGGGACCTCCTGCGGCAACTCCCTGCGCAGCCGGTGCTCGGGGGCCTGCGACGGCTCCGGCCGGTGATCCTCGTTGCTCATCGCCCTCACGCCCGGAACACGTGCCGGCGGATCGCCGCCGCGTTGGAGAAGATACGGATGCCGAGGACGACCACCACACCGGTGGACAGCTGCGCGCCGACGCCCAACTTGTCGCCCAGGAACACGATCAGCGCCGCGACCACCACGTTCGACAGGAACGACACCACGAAGACCTTGTCGTCGAAGATGCCGTCGAGCATGGCCCGCAGGCCGCCGAACACGGCGTCGAGCGCCGCCACGACAGCGATCGGGAGGTAAGGCTCGACGACCGCCGGAACCTCGGGTCGGACCAACAGGCCGACCACGACTCCGACGACGAGGCCCAGTACGGCGATCACGATGTGCCCTTCCCTGTGCTCGGCTGTGCTGTACGTACGGTCACACTCGGTGCGGCGGGCAGCCGGACGTCGCCCTCGGCGGAGATGCCGGTCCGGATCTTGTAGTTCTCCTGCAGCGCGTGCAGGTACAGCCCGTCCGCGCTGTTCTGGAACCTGGTGCTGAGCCGTCGCCCGTCCCCCACCGCGAGCACCGTGTACGGCGGCACCAGCGGTCTGTTGTCGACCAGTATCGCGTCACCCGCGGCCCTGATCGCCGACAGGGCGGTCAGCCGCTGCCCGTTGATCGCGATCGCCTCGGCGCCCGACTCCCACAGGCCGTTGACGACGCGCTGCATGTCGCGGTCGCGGACGCGTCCGGTGTCGGAGAACCCGGAGGTCTCACGCGGGTTGCCGCCGCCCCCCGTGCTGGCTTCCTCGGCGTCGTTCACCACGAGCTTCACACCCGGGCCGTGCACCGCGACGGCACCGGACAGAAGCCCGACCAGATCCGCTCGGTCGCCGCCACCGTCCTTCTTCAGGGCCTCACGCTGCCGTGCGCTCACGTCGTCGCGCAGCTTGTCGACGGTGCCTTCCAGTTTGTCCGCGGCCGCGGTCTCCCGCTGGATCCGGTCGATCAGTTCCTGGCGTTCCCTGGCGACCGTCGGGGCGGCCACGCGCGCCTGCGCGGCGCCCACGGTCACCACGACCGCGGCGAGCACGAGACCGGCCGCGAGACCGAGTCTGGCCCGGACCGTCCTGGGCATGCCACCGGCGTCGTCGGCCGTCTTCCGGGCGGCGGCCTCCGCGTATCCGTCGTCCAGGCTGTGGTCCATGACGTTGGTGAGCAACGACATGGAGGCATCAGGGCGCGGGGGCGGGGTTGTGCTCCGAACGGGGGGCGGCTGCGGCATGCCGCACATCGTCGCACGTCGCGTGCGCTACCTCCGAATGGCCCCACCGACGTGCCGGACAGGCACCCTGGGGGGCACTTGTCCGGCACGCGCGCGTGGTGTGCGTTTTATCGGCCGGCGCTGTCCACGACCGCCGACCACTCGTCGAGCAGGGCCTGCGCGGACGCGTCGTCGGGCCCTTCGGCCCACAGATGGGTGACGGCCTCTGCGGGGTCGGGCAGCACCAGCACCCACCGCCCGTCGGCCTCCACCACCCGTACGCCGTCGGTCGTGTCGACGAAGCGCTCCCCCGCCGCCTCCACGACACGGCGCATCACCAGGCCCTTGACGGCCCAGGGAGTCGCGAGGTCGCGCTTGAGGACGTGCGCACGTGGGATCCGCGCATCGATCTGGCTGAGGGTGAGCTGCGTCCGCGCCACCAGTCCGATGAGCCGTACGAAGGCGGCCGTGCCGTCGAAGACGCTGCTGAACTCGGGCACGATGAAGCCGCCGCGCCCGTCGCCGCCGAAGATGGTCGACTCGTCCCGGCCCACACGGGTGAGGTCATCGGGCGAGGTGGTCGTCCATTCGACCTGCGTCCCGTGGTACGCCGCCACCTGCTCGGCGATCCTCGTCGTGGTCACCGGCAGTGCCACCCGGCCGCTGCGTCGCTCGGCGGCCACCAGGTCCAGCATCACCAGCAGCGCCCGGTCGTCCTCGACGATCCGCCCCTTCTCGTCGACGAGGGACAACCGCTCGCCGACGGGGTCGAACCGCACCCCGAACGCCGCTCCCGACGACGCCACGATCTCCCCGAGCCGCACCAGTCCGGACCGGCGCGCGTCGGCGGACTCCGTCGGCCGGGCTTCGTCGAGACCGGGATTGATCGTCAGCGAGTCCACGCCGAGCTTGCCGAGCAGGCTCGGCAGGACCAGCCCCGCACTGCCGTTCGAGGCGTCCACCACGACCTTGAGGCCCGACTCGGCGATCCCGGTGGTGTCGACGCTCCGCAGCAGCGATCCGGTGTACGAGTCGAAGACGCTGGACGGGAAGTACAGGTCCCCGATCTCCCCAGGGAACGCCCGGCGGTACTCCTGCCGCGCGAACACCCGGTCCAGCTTCCGCTGGCCGGCCTGCGACAGATCGGCGCCCTGCCCGTCGAAGAACATGATGTCGACGGAGTCCGGCACGCCGGGCGATGTCCGGATCATGATTCCGCCGGCACTGCCTCGCGCGGTCTGCTGCCGGGCGACCGGCAGCGGCACGTTCTCCAGGTCCCGTACGTCGATGGCGCTCGCCTGGAGGGCCGAGATGACCGCGCGCTTGAGGGCGCGGGCCCCTCGCGAGTGGTCGCGGGCGGTGGTGACCGTGGACCCCTTCTTGAGCGTGGTGGCATACGCGCCGGCCAGCCGGACGGCCAGTTCCGGCGTGATCTCCACGTTCAGGATCCCGGACACACCACGGGCACCGAAGAGATGCGCCTGCCCCCGGGACTCCCAGATCACCGAGGTGTTGACGAAGGCACCGGCCTCGATGGTCTTGAAGGGGTAGACCCTCACGTTCCCCTGAACGATCGATTCTTCACCGATGAGGCACTCATCGCCTATGACGGCGCCGTCCTCGATCCTGGCCGCGCGCATGATGTCGGTGTTCTTTCCGACCACGCACCCGCGCAGATTGCTGTGCTGGCCGATGTACACGTTGTCGTGGACGACGGCCTTGTGCAGAAAGGCCCCGCTCTTCACCACGACGTTCGAGCCGACGACGGTGTGCTCCCGGATCTCCGCACCGGCCTCCACCTTGGCGTAGTCGCCGATGTAGAGCGGCCCGCGCAGGGCCGCGTCGGGGTGCACCTCCGCGCCCTCCGCCACCCACACGCCCGGCGATATCTCGAAGCCGTCTATCTCGACGTCGACCTTGCCCTCCAGGACGTCGGCCTGTGCCTTCACATAGCTCTCGTGGGTGCCTACGTCCTCCCAGTAGCCCTCGGCGACATAGCCGTAAATCGGCTTGCCCTCCTTCATCAGCTGCGGGAAGACGTCGCCCGACCAGTCGACGGGCACATCGGGCTCGACGTAGTCGAAGACCTCGGGCTCCATGACGTAGATGCCCGTGTTCACGGTGTCGGAGAAGACCTGGCCCCAGGTCGGCTTCTCCAGGAAGCGCTCGACCTGGCCCTCGTCGTCGACGATGGTGATGCCGAATTCCAGGGGGTTGGGCACACGGGTCAGACAGACGGTGACCAGGGCGCCCTTTTCCTTGTGGAAGCTGATCAGGTCGGTGAGGTCGAAGTCGGTCAGGGCGTCACCGGAGATGACGAGGAACGCGTCGTTCTTCAGTGCTTCCTCGGCGTTCTTGACGCTCCCGGCGGTACCGAGTGGCTTCTCCTCGTTGGCATAGGTGAGCTCCATCCCGAGCTCTTCACCGTCACCGAAGTAGTTCTTGACCAGTGAGGCCAGGAACTGGACGGTGACGACGGTCTCGTTGAGCCCATGCCTTTTGAGCAGCCGCAGCACGTGCTCCATGATCGGGCGGTTCGCCACAGGCAGGAGCGGCTTGGGCATGCTTGAGGTCATGGGGCGAAGGCGCGTGCCTTCGCCTCCCGCCATTACGACGGCCTTCATGTCGGAAGCGTCCTCCTCGAAGAGACGACGGTCTAGCCGACTTCACCCGTCTAGATTGTCCCGCAGTTTTCCTGCGCGGGCCATCGAGCCATTACGGCCGCCCCATCGGCGGGCTCAATCGGCCATGGCGTCCACCTTGACAAGTCGGCGGACCTGAACCACGTAGAGGACTCCTGCCCACCAGTACAGCGTTGTACCCCATCCGGCGAACGCCCATCCGAAAATAGCAGCGAGTGACGCGATCCATCCACTTCCGTCGCTGAGGAGCAGAAGGGGGAAGGCGTACATCAGGTTGAACGTCGCGGCCTTGCCCAGGAAGTTCACCTGCGGCGGCGGATAGCCGTGGCGCCTGAGGACCCCCACCATCACCAGCAGGACCAGCTCTCGCGCCACTAGTACAGCGGTCAACCAGAGGGGGAGAATGCCGCGCCAGGTGAGGCCCACCAGAGTGGACGCGATGTAGAGCCGGTCGGCCGCGGGGTCGAGGAGCCGGCCGAGGCTGCTGATCTGGTTCCAGCGCCGGGCGAGCTTGCCGTCCAGGTAGTCGCTGACGCCGCTCAGCACCAGCACCAGCAGGGCCCAGCCGTCACTCTTGGGCCCGCCGAACTCGGGCCTGAGGATCAGCCAGAGGAAGAGGGGCACGCCGACGAGCCGCGCCATGCTGAGGATGTTGGGGATGGTGAGGACCCGGTCCGTCTGGACACGGGTCTCCTGGACCTCCACCCGGGAGCCTCCTGCGGGAAACGAGCCGACGATGCCACCTGACCCTACCCGCAGGGTTTCCACCGTGGTACGGAGGGGGCGGTGCCACCGACGCCCAGCGGGCACACAAAAGCTCCGGCCCTCGGGCGGATGCCCAAGAGCCGGAGCTCCAAAGGGAGTTCGGCGGTGTCCTACTCTCCCACAGGGTCCCCCCTGCAGTACCATCGGCGCTGTAAGGCTTAGCTTCCGGGTTCGGAATGTAACCGGGCGTT